>DASPHZ010000057.1:0-107590 GCA_035629395.1 Thermoanaerobaculia bacterium | reverse complement strand
CGGCGATTTCGACCGGCCGAACCTCACCTATCGCGTGCTGCCGCGGCAGGATGAATCGAAGTAGGTCGTCGAGGTCATTGAACGCCACAAAGGCGAGGCCGGCATCATCTACTGCACGCGCCGCAAGGACGTCGACGCTCTCGCCGAGAAGCTGCGCAGGCGCGGACAGAACGTGGTGGCGTATCACGCCGGCATGACCCAGGACGAGCGTCGTGAGGCGCAGGAAAAGTTCTCGACCGAACAGTGCGATCTGGTCGTGGCGACGGTGGCTTTCGGCATGGGCATCGACCGCTCGAACGTCCGTTTCGTGCTGCACACGGCGATGCCGAAGTCGATCGAGCACTACCAGCAGGAATCGGGACGCGCCGGCCGCGACGGACTGGAAGCGGAGTGCGTGCTGCTCTATTCGGGCGCGGATTTCATGACGTGGAAGTCGATGATCACGGAGACGTCCACGGATGAGGCGTACATCCAGTCGGCGGTGCGCCATCTCAACGACATGGATCGCTACTGCTCGGGCGCGGCGTGCCGGCATCGCGCGCTCGTCGAGTATTTCGGGCAGGCGTTCGCAGGCGAATCATGTAATGCCTGCGACATCTGCCTCGGCGAAACGGAAGAAGTCGAGGACGCGCTGGTCGTGGCGCAGAAGATCCTCTCGTGCGTCGTGCGGGTGCGCGAATCGTTCGGCGTGTCGCACGTCGTGGGCGTGCTGCGCGGCGAGGACACGGACCGCATCCGCGACCGGCAGCACAATCAGCTCTCGACGTACGGCCTGCTGAAAGGCTGCTCGCGGCACGACGTGCGCGAATGGGTCTACCAGCTCATCGCGCAGGGATTTCTCGCGCAGACGAACGGCGAGTATCCGGTGCTGTGCATCGGCCCGCGGGGACGCGAGGTGTTGAAGGGATACGCCGAGGTGAAGCTGCGGCAGCCGGCGGTGCGGAAAAAGGATGCGCCGGCGGAGAGGCGCGCGGCGAAGGTGCCGGTGTTCGACGGCGAATACGATCGCGAGCTGTTCCAGGCGCTGCGCGCATGGCGTCGCGACGAGGCGCAGGAGCGCAACGTCCCGCCGTACGTCATCTTCAGCGACAAGACCCTCCGCGAGCTCGCGCGCGTGCGGCCGACGACGCTCTACGAGCTGCGCGGCATCTACGGCATCGGCGACGCGAAGCTGGAGGCGTTCGGCTCCGCGGTCATTCGCGTCGTCACAGAAAACTGAGCAGCGCCGCGACGTGCCGCCACTCGGTGGCGCCGTTGCCGATCGCGACGCGGATGCAGTACTGGTCGCGCAGTTTCGTGTGCGAGACGAAGAGCGTGCCCGCGGCGTTCATCGTCTCGAGCAGCGCCATCGTCGCGTCATCGCCCGCGTTCAGGCGGAAGACGACCACGCTGAAGGACTGCGAGAGGACCTCGACCTCTTCGCGCGCGCGCAGCTCGTTCGCGAGACGCTCGGCAAAGCCGACGTGATCGCGGATCACCGCGCGCAGATGCTCGAGGCCGTAATGCTCGAGCACGAGCCAGAGCTTGAGGGCGCGGAAGCGGCGGCCGAGCTGGAGACCGTAGTCCATGTAGTTGATCTCGGCCGTGTCGGTGGTCTTGAGGTATTCGGGAACGAGGGAGAACGTCTCGCGCAGGACGTCCGGACGGCGCGTGTAGAGGACGCTGCAGTCGATGGGCGTGAAGAGCCACTTGTGCGGGTTCGTGACGATGGAGTCGGCGAGCTCGATGCCGTCCCAGAGGAAGCGGTACTCGGGGACGATGGTCGCGCTGCCGGCGTACGCGGCGTCGACGTGGAACCAGCACTGTTCGCGTTGCGCGATCGCGCCGATGGCGCGGACGGGATCGAGCGCGGCGGTGGACGTCGTGCCGGCGGTGGCGACGATCGCGCACGGCAGCGCGCCGTTCCTGCGATCGCGGGCAATCGCTTCTTCGAGCGCTTCCGGACGCATGCGGAATTGCTCGTCCGCGGCGATCTTGATCACTCCTTTCTGGCCGAAGCCGAGCGCGAGCGCGCCTTTCTCGACGGAGGAATGGGCGTGCTCGGAGCAGTAGATCCTCAGCGGCGGGAGATCGCGTCCGGCAATGCCTTCGCGGCGGATGTCGAGGCCGAGCGCTTCACGTGCGGCGGCCAATGCGAGGAAGACGTTGATGGACGCGGTGTCGTTGATGATGCCGAAGAGGTTCGCCGGCAGTCCGAGCGCGTCGCGCAGCCAGCGCAACGCCAGCGTCTCGAGCTCGGTGAGCGACGGAGAGGTCTTCCACAACATCCCGTTCGCGTTGACGGCCGCGGAGAGCAGCTCGCCGAGGATGCCGGCCTGCGAGCCGGTGATGCTGAAGTAGGCGAAGAAGGAGGGATGGTTCCAGTGCGTGATGCCGGGCAGAATCTTCTCCCGGAACTCCGCGAACAGCTCGTCGTACGACCGCCCCTCGGACGACGGCGCTGACGCGAACTGCCGCTCGATCGCACCCGGCTGCACACGCGAGAGCACGGGGTAGGAGTCGATGTGCTCGAGATAGTCGGCGACCCAGTCGACAGCGCGGTGAGCGGCTTCGCGGAATGCGGTGGTGGAGGGGTCGAGCTTCGGCATCGCCGAAGTCTATTTGTTGCTGGTTACTGGTTGCTAGTTGCTCGCGACGCACCGCAAGCGACCATCCACCAGCAACCAGCAACAAACTCACGACGCCCCTCGTCCCGACAGCACCGCCGGAATCGTCCGCAGCAGAATCTTCAGATCGAGCGACGGCGACCAGTTGTCGATGTACTGCAGGTCGAGCTTCATCCAGTGATCGAAGTCCTGGATGCTGTTGCGGCCACTGATCTGCCAGAGGCACGTGAGGCCGGGCTTCATCGACAGGCGGCGGCGATGCCAGCGGTGGTAGAGCTGCACTTCCTCCGGGATCGGCGGACGCGGTCCGACGAGGCTCATGTCGCCTTTGAGCACGTTCCAGAGCTGCGGGAGCTCGTCGAGCGAGAAGCGGCGCATCCAGCGGCCGACCGGCGTCACGCGCGGATCGGACTTCGACTTGAAGACCGGCCCGTTCATTTCGTTCAGATGCGCGACTTCTTCGCGGCGCGCGTGCGCGTCCTCGATCATCGTGCGGAACTTGTAGAGCGTGAACATACGGCCGTTGAGGCCGATGCGTTTTTGTTTGAAGAAGATCGAGCCGGGGGAAGAAAGCTTGATCGCCAGCGCGGCGATGCCCACCATCGGGACCGAGATCGCGAGCAGCAGCAGCGACACGGCGATGTCGAGCGCACGCTTGAGCGCGAGCTGCGTCTCGTTCGACGGCGTGGTCGTGAACGTCAGGAACGGCACGCCTTCGAGCTCTTCGATCTCGAGACGGGCCACACGGTTGTTGAAGAAGTTCATCGCCACGCGCGTGCGGATGCCGAGCTCCTCGCACATGAGGAAGATCTGCTTCATCTCGTCGAGCTTCTTGCGCGTGACCGCGAAGACGACTTCGTCGATCGGCTCGGCGATCTCGTGATTCTCGAGGATGCGCTTCAGATCGGGGACGTTGCCCCAGATGCAATAGCGCGCCCAGCCGTTCGAGAGGCGGTGTCCGTCGGAGACGAATCCGAGGATCTTGTAGCCCCAGTACTTGTGACCGGTGATGAGGCGGGCGATCTCGGTGGCGCGGCGGCCGGTGCCGACGATGAGGACGGTTCGATAGTTGAGACCCTTCGAGCGCACCCAGCGCGCGATGACGCGGACGAGGATCTTCTCCGCGACGAGCAGCACCGCGGCGAGCACGCTGAAGAGCACGAACCACGAGCGCGAGAGCTGCCGCAGCGGGAGGAGGTACGCGAGCGTCGCCAGGAGCACGTTGCCGCCCGCCACGACGCGGATCGTGGTCAGCGCCTCTTTCGTCAGCGGGATCGTGCGGTGCGAGTGGTAGCTGTTGTAGCTGAAGAAGAGGACCGACCAGATGATCAGGACCAGCGGGTAGATCTTCAGGTAATCGGTGAGAGGAAACAGGCCGGTCGGAAAGTGCGTGGGGTCGACGACCGGAAGGATGAGGTCACGGATGAAGAAGGCGGCGAAAAACGCCACGGACGTGAGGATCAGGTCGACCCCGAACACGATCTGCGCTACGAGCCGCGCCTTCTGCTTGAGCATCAGTGAACTTTTACCGAACGTTGTACGGGAGAGACAAGATGAACGTCTAGATCAGCCGCTCAAAAAGTCGCTCGTACGCGTCCGTAACCCTCTCCCAGGAGTACCGCTGTTGCGCCCGGCTGCGGGCACGAGCCCGGAACTCCTCACGAATCAAAGAGTTCCCGAGCCATTCAGCAAGTGTACCGGAGAGTGTCTCCTCCGGCCTGAGCGAGAAATAACCTACGGCGTCGCCTCCGACTTCCCGGTTTTCCGGCGTGCCAAGCGCGAGCACGACCCCGTTCGAGGCCATCGCTTCGATGAGCGCGGGGTGGGTGCCGCCGACTTCCGTGGCCTGGATATAGATGAGCGCGTTGCGCTGCAGGGTCCGGTAATCGGGGCCGTAGAGGGCGCCGGGGAAGAGGATTCTGTCGCTGGCGTGGCGGTGCAATGCGGCCACGAGATCGTGGGCGTAGAGGCCTTTGCCGAGCATCACCAGCGGCACGTTCGTGTCGAGCTTCTCGTAAGCCTGCACGACCTCGAGCGGGTTGTTCTCCGGCTCGAAGCGGCTGACGTAGAGGACGTAGTCGCCGCGAATGCCGAGGCGCTCGCGGACGCCGGAGTCGTCCTCCTCCGGGAACTCCGCGCCGTACGGGATGATCACCGACTCGGCCGCGTACTGCTCGCGGTAGTAGTCGGCGATCACGTCCGCGTCGGCGACGACGGCGCTGGCGAAGCTGACGGAGAACACTTCGCCGATCGCGTAGACGGCGCGGCCGAGGACGTTCCACTTGCGGCGCTTGCGCTCGATGCCGTCGACGTTGATGGCCACGGGGATGCGCGCCGCGCGCAGCAGCGGGAGGACGAACGCGTTCGCGGCGTTGCAGACGAGGATGGCGTCGAAGTCTCGGCGCAAGGCATCGACGGCAGAGAGCGCGGCGTGGGAAACGGTCTCGAGATACTTGTGGCTCGCGGACGAGAGGACGATCCGTTCCACGTCGTTCCACGTATCGGGGGCATCGGCGTTCCGGCAGTAGACGGAAACGTGATGCCCGCGGCGCACGAGACGTACGGAGAGCTCGGCGGCGAACGTCTCGAAGCCGCCGTAGTTCGGCGGAACGCCGCGCGTGCCGAGGATGGCGAGCCTCAACGGAACCACCTCGCCAGTTCGCGGTCGCTGACTTTGCGGCGCTGCTGGATGATGCGCCGCTTGGCCAGGACGCGCGCGCGATTGCGCCACAGCCAGGCAAATGCAGGCAGCGACGTGCGCTCGATGGTGAGCGAGGCGAGCAGCACGAGGAGATCGCGGAAGAGCTCGAACGGTGCGTTGCGCAGCGCGAGGTACGCGCCTTGGTTTTTCAGGCGCAGCAGGAAGCGGTTCTTCACGCCGTGCATGTTGATCTCGGCGGACAGCGAGCGCCGCACGTCAGGCGTCACGCGGCGGACGTGATAGCCGAGCGCCTTCGGCTCGCAGACCGCGTTCCAGCCGAAGAGCTGGCCGCGCCAGGCGAGATCGGCGTCCTCGCGATAGGCGAAAAAGTCTTCGTCGAAGATCTCCCCTTCAATGGCCACGTCGCGCAGAAAGTCCATGCGGTACATGGCCGCGGCGCCGGAGACGCCGAACACCTCGGTGCGTGAAGCGGGACGCGTTTCGATGTCGAGATGACGTCCCGTGCGGGTCATGCGCATCCCCGCGGAGTCGACGGCATTGGTGGGGATGATGTCGTGCGAATGCGCGCGCAGCAGCAATCCCGTGGCGGCGCCGGCATTGGCTTCGATCAGCAGACGCGCGTACTCCGGCGTCAGAAAACAATCGGGATTCACGAGCAGCACGAACTCGCCGCGCGCGATGGCAATGGCCTGATTCACGGCCGCGCTGAAGCCGCGATTGCTCTCGTTGCGGATCACGCGCGCGTGGGACGGAAGCAGCGCCACGGACTCATCGGACGAAGCGTTGTCCACGACGATCAGCTCGCGATTGCGATGCGTCTGCCCCTCGATCCCTTCGAGGCAGCGGCGCAGATACGGCGCGCTGTTCCAGGTTACGAGGACGACGGAGAGGAGATCTCCCACCGGTCGAACGCCTTCCTCAGCACGCCCGCGTACGCGCGGAACGCGTCCCACCGCCGGACGCCGCGCGGCTTGAAGCCGATCAGCCCCGCCAGGCAGCGCAGCAGCATGCCGGTGATGATCGACCAGCGCAGCGTCTCCGCCTGCGCGGGCCGCAGCCACTTGCGCGCGTAGCGCCACATGTTGCGGTACCAGATGTCGACGAAACGCGCGAACGGCATGTGCTCGAGACTGGAGCCGCCGAAATGGACCGCGCGCGCGGCCGGCACGACCCACACTTCGCGCCCTTTCGCCGCGAGGCGCCGGCAGTAGTCGACGTCCTCGAACCACGCCGGCGCGAACTGTTCGTCGAGCGGGCCGACTTCGTCGACCACTTCCCTCCGCAGCAGCAGCGCCGCGCCCGCGGGCTGTTCGATGCGTTGCGGGCGGTCGAGATGGATGTCGCGATAGCGATACCGCGCCGTCGTCCCATTCTTCGGGAACAACTTGTCGAGCAACAACACCTCGGCCAGCAGCGTCCGCAGCGTCGGGAAGCGGCGCAACTGGAACTCGCGCTGCGCGCCGCCCCCTTCGTCGATGAGCAGCGGCGCCGCGGCGGCGACCTGCGGATGCGATTCGAGGAACTCGAAGAGCGTCGTCAGCGCGCCGGGGGCGAGGTCGCAGTCGGGATTCAGGAGAAAGACGTAGCGCCCTTTCGAGGCGCGGAAGGCGCGGTTCGTCCCCGCGGCGAAGCCGTCGTTCGACAAAGAACGGATGACGGTGGCCTGGCCGAGGTGGCGGAGTGTGCCGTCGCCGGAAGCGTTGTCGTGGACGACGACCTCGTACGACAGGCCCGCGCATGCGGCCGGAATCGAGCGAAGGCAGCGGTCGATCCAGCGCTCGCTGTTCCAGGTGACGATGAGGATCGACAGGTCGAGCGCACGCGTTTGCCGGCCGGAGACCGCTTCGTGCTGCACTTCGAACATTACGTTTGCCATTGCATGATCGCGCTGACCAGCGGGCGTGTCACGACTTCCCACGCGAACCGCGGCCGAATGCGCTCGAGACTTTCTACGCAGGTGGAATGGAATTCGTCGTCCGTGAGCAGGCGCCGCACCGCTTCGACGACCCCCTCGGTGCTGCCCGGCGGCACCACGATGCCGAGCCCCTCCCGTTCCACCAGCTCCGCCGCAAACCCTCCCGCGGAGGCCACCACCGGAACGCCCGCCGCAATCGCGTCGAACAGCCGCGTGCGGATGGAGTATTCAGCCTCCCCCGTACGACGGTGGAGCATGATAGCGATTTTGGCGGCCCTCAGCCACGAGAGGCGCTCGCGATACGGAACCCACTCGTCATTCGCCGACACATGTGCGCCGCCGCGAGCGAGCAGAGCTTCGAAGCGGTCGTCTCTGCGCCGGTCGATGAGATCGCGATTCGGGCGAGCTCTCCCCAGGAACAGCAGCTTCGCCCGCAAGCCCTCGGCGTTGAGCCGCACGACGGCGTCGACGGCTGAGGCCGGATCGAGCCACTCCCACACCCCGCCGTTCCAGACCACGATGTTGTCTTTCGGCTTGGCGCAGACGCGCGTCTCGGCGAGGTCGATGCCGAATGGGACTTCGATCCATTTCGTATCGCTGGATTGGAGGCGTTCGTAGAAATCGCGTTGGCGCTGCGCGGCGCACATGAGGAGGTCCGCGCGCATGAGCGCTTCGCTGAGGCGCCACCATTCGGCGGCGAGATGCACGCGCTGGCGGAGCGAAGGTTTGTTGCCGTAGAGCTCGCGCAGCTCGAGGACGGTCGGGTCGAACAGGTCGTAAATGATGCGCTGGCCCGGCCTTTTCTTGCCGAAGCCGCGCGCCGGCTGTCCCACCAGCACCGAGGCGTTGCGCATCGCGGCGCGGGCCGCGGGGGTGCCGTGGGGGATCGGCCCCGCAGTGCTCGCTCTTCGGTCATCGCCGGGAGAGGATGAACGATGTTCCGTCTTCGCGATCAGCGTCGTCGGAAAGTGTTTCCCCAGCTCCTCGGCCAGATGCGAAGCGCGGATGCCCGGGCCGGCCATGCGCTCGCCGACGACGTCGGGGGTGTGGACTACAACGTTGAACATAGACCTTCGATCACGCCGCGCGGCGAGGTCTTCCCCCGCAACGCGAGCCGCGCATCTTCCCATAGGAGGGACGCGATGCTGCCGACGCCCGGGTGCATGCGCGCAACGAGATAGCGGTTGCGCGTGCGCAGCCGCAGCGCATGGCCGCGCAGCACCCTCGCGCTCTGCGAGCCGCGATGCGTGGCCTTGATCACCGGCAGCACCGCCACGCGCCAGCCGTTCGCACGCAGACGCGCGCAGAGCTCGACGTCTTCGTAGTAGGCGAAGAAGCGCTCGTCGAAGATGCGGTCGCCGAGAGCGGTGCGGCGGTACAACGTCGCGGTCGCGGAGACGCCCCACGCGACGGCGAGCGGAGTGCCGACGAGCTGCCCGTGGCCGATCTGGCGAAACGTCCCGTCGCTGACGTCGATCCCGGCGCCGTCGATGCGTCCGTCGGGACGGCGGATGATCGTCTGGACTGCCGCCAGCCGAGGATCGCGGTCGAGGGCATCGCGGACGTGGGCCAGCCAGTCGGATGCGAGGATGACGTCATTGTTGATCAGCGCGACGTACGGAGCAGTCGTGAGGCCGTAGGCGGCGTTCGCACCGCCGGCGAAGCCGAGGTTCCGGTCGCTGCGATGCGTGTGCAAGGGGCTGCGAACGCGGGAGCCGTTGTCGAAGACGATCGTGCGCGCGGGCTGCACGGTCTGGTTCTCGAGCGAGTCGAGGCATTCCGCGAGCATCGACCCGCCGTCGACGTCGAGCACGATCGCGTCGGCGTCAGTCATCGCGATCCATCCTGTCGAGGTTGACCGAGCCGCTGAGGCAGCGCAGCGTCACGCGGCCATTTTCGGGGATCGTCACGCGGATCGCGCGATACGTGTCGCTCGGCGCGATCTGGTACGCGTGTCCCGCGAGCTCGATCGTCGCGCCGAGGCCGGTGATGGCGTGCAGCGTCCATTCGCCTTTGCGGGCCAGGAACGAAAGCGAGTTCCCCTCGTGCACGACCCACCCGCCGCGATGGGCGAAACGCATCATCGTGTAGTACGGCGGATGGAGGTCGCCCCCCTCGCGGATCACGTGTGCGTCCTCGAACTCGACGCGCGATGACGGCTGCCTCGCGTGCGCGAGTCCCGCCGCCAGTGCGAGCGACGCGAGCGGGATGGCCAGATCGTATTTGTAGCGGCGCACGCCGAAGACGATGACCGCCACGACGACCACCACACCGATGTACGCCGCGTGATTCTCGCGGATGAAGCTGGGAAAGAGGCGCGAGAAATCGGCGTGATGCCGTGCCGAAAGCCACTCGCCGATCAGGTTCTCTCCATTGGCGATGTGGAACAGGCGCCACGGATGGGCGACGCCGTGGATGACGAGGCCGATCGTCCACGCGCTGACGAGCGCAATCGCGCCGCGCGAGATGCGATCCCACACCGACGCGGCGCCGAGTGCGAGCACGGGCATGAAGAAGACGAGGTAGCGAAGCGGCGGAGCCCAGCCGCCGAACCATTCCGGTCGCGGGAGCAGATAAAGGATGTACAGGGACGCGGCGATGAGGCCCATGCGGAATCCACGCGGCGTTTCCTTCCAGCGCGTGATCGCATACAGGCCGAGCAGGTAGAACGGTGCCTGAAACGGGATCCCGCTCATGCCGTCGGTGAGCAGGCCGAAGAGGCCTTTGACGTAACGCGGCGCGGGCGCGGGGAGAATCTCGCGCCACGAGTGCACGTTCGTCGCGCTGCCGGTGATGAGCCACACCACGACGAGCGGTGCGGCGATGACGAGGGCACCGACGATCAACGCGCGCGGCCGGCGCCGGAAGAGAAACAACACCAGCGGCACGGCCACGAGCACGAAGCGCAGCTTCAGCATCACGAGGCCGAAGAGCGCGGGCAGCCAGCGCTTCATCCTCTGCTGCCGCACCCCGCGCAGCGCCTCGACGAAAAAGAACGCTGCCGGCACTTCCGGCCAGATGCGCGTGGCGTAGTACAGCACCGGCGGGGCGAACGCGAACAGCGGAAAGACGGCGCGTGCGGCGTCGTCGCTCACGCCTTCGTCTTCCATCCAGCGGATCGTGGAGCGCACGAGCAGCACACCGAACAGCGCGACGACGGCCATCGCGCCGTGCAGTCCGCCGATCGCGTAGCCCGGCACCATGAGCAATGCGAGAAACGGTTCGTGTCGCGAGTACTGCTCGCCGTTCGCACCAGTGGGATCGCCGAACTGCGGCCCGAGATCGGTGCGGCCCACTTCGGAATGCGCGAGCTCGCGGTACTGATTGGCGAGATCGAGATCGAAGTCGCGCGCGATCGACTCGGTGATGAGGAGATAGAACGGCTCGTCGCCGTCGATGACCGTGTGCTCGCGCAGCATCGCCGGAATCGTGAGCGCGTACACGACGGCCGCGATGAGGGCGGCACGATTCGCGGACCAGCGCACGTCGCGTCCGCGCGCGAGAAACAGCGAGAACGTCGCGAGCTTCACGACGGCGATGACGACACAGCCGAGGTAGGGGTCGAAGGAGGGGAGGCGACGCCAGAGGAGCCAGGCCAGGAGCCACGTCGCGACGTCGACACCCCAATACGCGACGAGCGTGCGCCGCCGCAGAGCGAGCAGCGGAAGCGCGACGAGGCCGAGGAGGGTAGCGAGGATCATCGCTCGAGCTCGAAGCCTTCGACCTGCAGCGACGCGCCTTGCGGCAGTGCCGCGTCGGCGACGATGTGGATCGTGCGCGCGCCGGGCAACGGCACGCGTCCCGCGCCGTCGAGCCAGGCTTCGTAGCCGTAATCGCGAATCAGCCCCGCCGGATCGCGCGGCAGCGGATTGCGCGCGGCGTAAAACGCGGCGCGGCGCGTGTAGCCCCAGTCCGACGCGTCGCCGATGCGGATGTCGATGTTGCCCGGCTCGATGCGCCCCAGTGGCGTGCCGCGGCGCAGATGCGCGACGTTGGCGCCGGAGACGATGAGCGCGCGCGTGCCCGGCGGGACGTCGAGCGTCAGCGAAGCATTGGCGGGCAGCGCCTGATGGACGAGGAAGCGCGCGTGCGCCGGCCGCGTGTCGCGCAGAAAGTAGGGAAACGCGCGCGCGACGACGCCGCTCCAGGCGAAGAACAGCATCACCAGACCGACGGCCATCGAGGAAACCCACGCGAGCTGCACTTTCGGCACGAAGAACGCGACGACGAGCACGAGTGCCGGGAGCAGCAGCGTGCGCAGAGGCATCGCCGGCGTGAAGAGCGCGACGAGCACGCCCACCGCGACCGCAAATGGCGTGCGCCCGAGCGCGTAGACGATGCCGAGGCAGAGCGCGAGGAGGAGCACCTCGCGGACGAAGAGCACGGAGCCGAGCGGAATCCAGCGCAGCAGAACCACGGCCGTTACGCACACGGGGAACGCCGGCGTCTCGCTACCGTCTCCGGGGTGGCGGCGCGGACGCCGGCGAGACGCCAGCGCGCCGCAGTGCACGATCGCCACGGCCACACCGAATGCGAGGAGACGCATCCCCTCGTCGGGCAGCGCCACCTCCGCCACGATCAACACCGGCACCGCGATCATCAGCGAGGGATACGAAACCGCCGCGAGCAGCGTCACGGCGACGGCGATCAGCGGCAGCGCCCGATCCACGGGCGTCGCGTGCTGCACGGCGAGATGGCAGGCCCACGCCGAAAGCGCGGCGGCCACGACCCAGCAAAGCTGTTTCACTAAGAGACCGTCACTCTCGCTTCAGGGTCGCGGACGAACTCCGGATCGAACCCGTCGAGAGTCTCGGGCGTGATGGTAGCGCGATAGATCAGCCGCGCGTCTCCCCGCAGCCGCACCTCCTCGGCGTGCCCGTCCCGCAGCTCGAACGACACCTCGAGCGTGATCCCGCTCCGCGTCAGCACCGAGACCGGCGACTGCACTTTGCCGAAAAGACCGCTCGTCACCGCCGAAGCCACGACGCCGGAGCCGCAGGAAAGCGTCTCCCCTTCCACGCCGCGCTCGTAGGTGCGCACCTCGATCGAGCGCTCGTCGCGGACCACGACGAAGTTCACGTTCGCGCCGCCGTCCGCGGCGAGGTCGGGATGCGTGCGGATCGCTCGGCCGAGGGGGACGATGTCGTGCGACCAGAACCCCTGGTCGCGGAGGAAGACCACGTAGTGCGGCACGCCGACCACGATCGAGCTCCCGCGCACGGCCGTGTCGCCGACCGCGAGCGGCCGCTGCCGGCGGAACGCCCATGGCGCCGGCAGCGACAGCGTGACGAGACCGCCCTCGCTGATCTCCGCACCGACGATGCCCGCATCCGTCTCGATCGTCATCCTGCGGCCGGCGATCACGTTCAGGAACGCGAACCGCGCCGCGCAACGCGTGCCGTTCGCGCAGAACGCCGCCAGCGACCCATCCGAGTTGTAGTAGCGCATGCGGAACGTCGCCCGCGCCGAAGGCTCGACGAGGATCAGTCCGTCTGCGCCGACCGACAGAGCCCGCGTGCAGATGCGGCGCGTGAGCTCGCTCGCGTCGGCGATCTTGGCCCCGCGATTGTCGATCACGACGAAGTCGTTTCCGCCGCCGGCCATCTTCGAGAAGCCGAGCGGATCTTGTTTGCCTGACTGCACTTGTCCTGCGGGTCGCATTCGGAATTTTCGACTTACGGCCGGGTTTCCTCCGGCTGGTCCGTATTCTCGCATGTCGCGCGCCACACGGCGCGAAACGCGGGGCGGACTTCGATCGTCACAGAGAGTCGCAGAGCGGCAAAGTGTCCGAGTTGCAGAGCCTCAGAGGACCCGGTTCTCCTCTGCGACTCCGACACTCTGCCACTCTTCGACTCTGACACTCCGGGAGGACTCCTTGAACCGAATCATCGCCCTGCTCGTGGCGGCCACACTGGCTGCTCCGATGCCGGCCCAGCAGAAGCAGAATGCAGAGCCGGAGATGCCGAAGCTCGTCGACGTCGTCGACGTGCGCGTCATCAACGTCGACGTCGTCGTCACCGACCGGAAAGGCAACTTCGTGAGCGGACTCACGAAGGACGACTTCGAGGTCCTCGAGAACGGCACGCCGAAAACGATCTCGAACTTTTACGAGGTCGAGGGGCCGCGCGCCAAGGGTCTCGTGGCCGGCGAAGTCGGCGGCAAGGTCGAAGCGCCCGTGGCACCCGCCCCGGTGCAGTCGGAGGAGATGAAGCGCCGCATCATCTTCTACATCGACAACCTCTCCCTCGCGCCGTTCAACCGCAACCGCGTGTTCTCGCAGATGAAGGAGTTCATCCACACGGTCATGCGCCCCGGCGACGAGGCGATGGTCGCGACGTACAACCGCAGCATGAAAGTGCGCGTGCCGTTCACGCGCGACGCGGCCCAGGTCGAATCGATCCTCGACACGATCGCGCGCGAGTCCGGCATGGGCATCGCCAACCGCAGCGAGCGCAAGCAGTTCGAGGACCGCATCCGCGACGCGCGCTCGTACGAGGACGCCGTCACCTCCGCCCGCACCTACGCCTCCTCGGTCGAGCACGACCTCCGCAACAGCGTCGCCTCGCTCAACGCCCTCCTCGGCACGCTCGCCGGCGTGGAAGGAAAGAAGATCCTCGTCCTCACCAGCGAAGGCTTCCCCATCCAGCCCGGCCGCGAGCTCTTCCTCTTCATCGACGAGATCGCGCGCGAGAAGCAGTGGAGCGGCGCGTCGACCATCCTCGAAGGGATGACGTACGACGGCACGAGCCTCGTGCAGTCGGTCGCCAAGACCGCGAACGCGAACGACATCACGCTCTACACCATCCACGCGGCCGGCCTCACCGGCGGCTCGGAAGTCTCCGCCGAAAACGCGCGTCCCATCCCGCCGATGGTCTCGCACGCGGCGGCGCAGAATACGATCGAATCGATGCAGATGATGGCCGACATGACCGGCGGCATCGCCTCGACGAACACGAACAACTTCGCCGACGCGTTCAAGCGCATCCACCGCGACCTCGAGGCGTACTACTCGATCGGCTACCGCGCCGGCACCGAGCGCGTCGACCGCCAGCGCTACCTCAACGTGCGCACGAAGAACCGCGACTACCGCGTCCGCGCGCGCCAGACGTTCGTCGAGAAATCGCTGCACACCGAGATGGGCGATCGCGTCATCGCCAACCTGCTCTACCGCGTCAAGGACAACGACCTCGGCATCATCGCCCGCGTCGGCGCGCCGGTGCCGGTCGAGGATGGCCTCTTCCGCGTCGCCATCGACGTCCAGATCCCGATGACGCAGCTCACGATGCTGCCGCAGGGCGAGACCGAGTTCGCGGGCGGTTTCGACGTCTACGTCGTCGTCGGCAATCGCGACAACGACATGTCGGACGTCGCACGCAAATCGCACCAGATCCGCATCACCGCGGACCAGATGAAGACGATCCAGAACAAGCACTACACGTACACGCTCGAGCTGCTCATCGAGAAAGGCCTCAACCGCATCTCCGTCGGCGTGGCCGACCAGATCTCGAACACGACGGGCTTCGCCCGCGAGCAGATCATCGCGCAGAACCGGTAGTGCGCGTTCTCCTCACGATCCAATACCTCGGCACGCGCTACGGCGGCTGGCAGACACAGACCAACGCCGTAGCCGTGCAGCAGGTGATCGAAGAGGCGCTCGGAAAAATCTACGGCCAGCCGATCCGCGTGCACGGCGCGGGACGCACGGACGCCGGGGTGCACGCCTTTGCCCAGCACGCGCACGCGGACGTTCCCTTCGACATCCCCTCGCGCGGTCTCGTGCTGGGGATGAATCAGCTTCTCCCTCCCGACGTGCGGATCACGCGTGCTGCGAACGTAGCAGACGACTTTCACGCGCGATTCGACGCCAAAGCGAAGACGTACGAATACCGCATCTGGAACGACGAGGTCGCGGACGCGTTCGCGTTCGAGACGCACGCGCACGTGCCGCAGCGGCTCGACGCCGACGCCATGCAGCGCGCCGCGCAATCCCTCGTCGGCGAGCACGATTTCAAAGTCTTCACCGTGGCCGATCCGGAGGTGCACTCGACCGTGCGCACGATCGAAGCGATCGAGGTGCACCGCGACGCCGCGACGATCCGCATCACCGTCACCGCGGACGGCTTCCTGCGCTACATGGTCCGCCGCATCACCGGCTCTCTCATCGAGGTCGGACGCGGCAAGCTCGGCGAAAACGAGCTGTTCGCGGAAGCACGGTGGACGGCGCCGGCAAAGGGGCTGGTGTTGCGGGACCTTCGCTACTGACGTGTGCGGGAGGGATGAAGGATGAGGGATGAGGGATGAGCGGCGTGGCGAGATCCATCCACCTCGCCTGATGCCTCCGCCTTCAGCCTTCCGCCATCCTCCTTGCTTCGGCCGCTCGCGCATCCCTCATCCCTCATCCTTCATCCTTCATCCCTGCCCCCGCCTCCTCCTGCCAGACGCACCATGAGCCGCATCGCGAGATCCATCCACCTCGCCGGACGCCTCCGCCTTCATCCTTCCGCCTTCATCCTTGCCCCAGCCGCTCGCGCATCCCTCATCCTTCATCCCTCATCCCTGCCCCGGCGCCCGCCTCCCATCCCCCGCCCCATCCCCCGCCCCGCCCCCGCCCGCCCCACCTCCCGCCCCCGCGCCCGCCCCGGTCCGGTGCGCTGGCAACCGCGCAACGCGGTGATACCATCCCCTCCTCAATGATCGACATGCGCAAGCTTGCCGAGCCGGGCTCGATCGAAGAAACACTTCTCGAGAAGATCGATCTCAAGCGCCTGCCGCGGCACATTGCCGTGATCATGGACGGCAACGGCCGCTGGGCGCGCGCGCGCAGCCTCCCCCGCGTGGAAGGCCACCGCTCCGGCATCGCCGCGGTGCGCGAGATCGTCGAGACGGCCGCGCGCCTCGAGCTTCGCGTCATCACCCTCTACGCGTTCTCGGTCGAGAACTGGAAGCGTCCGCGCTACGAAGTGGCGACGCTGATGATGCTGCTCAAGGAGTACCTCCGCAAAGAGCTGCAGACGCTGATGGAGAACAACATCCGCTTCACACCCATCGGCCGCGTCGACGGACTCGACCCCTCCGTGCAGCGCGAGCTGCGGTACGCGCAGGAAAAGACGGCCGAGAACACCGGCCTCCTCTTCCAGATCGCGCTCAACTACGGCGGCCGCGCGGAGATCGTCGACGCCGTCAATCGCGTCATGGACACGCTGCGCGAGAAAGAAATGACGGACGCCGTCATCGACGAAGACTTCTTCGCCGATCACCTCTACACCGCCAACGTCGACGATCCCGATCTCCTCATCCGCACCAGCGGCGAGCTCCGCGTCTCGAACTTCCTGCTCTGGCAGATCGCGTACGCGGAGATCCACGTCACGAAAGTGCTCTGGCCCGACTTTCGCCGGAGACATCTGTTCGAGGCGATCGTCGACTTCCAGTCGCGCGAGAGGCGCTACGGAGGAGTCGAGCCGCCGGATGCCGAGATGTTCGTCGAAGCGGACGACTCGGCGTCGTCGTCATAACGATGCGCTTCGCCCGCGAAATCACCGCCATCGTCCTCGCGCCGCTCGTGATCTGGCTGATCGGCTGGGCTCCGGCGTACGCGTACAACATCGCCATGGCCATCATCGCCGTCCTGGCGATGTACGAGTTCCTCGACCTCGGCCGCCACAAAGGCTACGCCGTGCCGATCCCGCTCTGCGTGGCGATCATGCTCGTCATCATCGCGGCGTTCGTGATCGAGGACCTCTCCGTCGAATTCGGGATGTTCGCGGCGCTGCTGCTCATCCCCGCCTCGTACGTCTTCAGTAAAAAACCGCTCGAGGATTCGCTCCCGTCGAGCGCCATCGCGGTGCTCGCGACGACGTACGTGGGCATGCTCAGCGGCTCGCTCATCCGCCTGCGTCACGATTTCGACGTCGGCTGGAAGCTCGTCTTCTTCCTCCTCCTCGTCGTATGGCTCGGCGACTCGGGCGCGTATTACGTCGGGAAGACGTTCGGCAAGCACAAGCTCTCGCCGCGCATCAGCCCGAAGAAAACGATCGAAGGACTCATGGGGGGCATCGGCGCGTCGATCATCACCGCCCTCGTCGTGCACTTCACGTTCTTCCCCGAGTTCCCGCTGCTGCACGCGATCATCGCGGGCTGCATCCTCTCGTTCGCGGGCGTCGTGGGCGATCTCGCGGAGTCGATGTGGAAACGCTCCGCCGACGTGAAGGACTCGGGCACGCTCCTCCCCGGCCACGGCGGGTTCCTCGACCGCTTCGACTCGATCCTCTTCACCGCCCCGATCCTGTATTGCTACTGGACTCTGATCGTCGGCGGGTTCCGCTCGCTGAACATCATGCCCGCGTAATCATGAAGAACATCTCCATCCTCGGAAGTACCGGCAGCGTCGGCTGCAGCACGCTGGCCGTCGTCGACGCTTTTCCCGACCAGTTGCGCGTCGTCGGCCTCGCCGCCGGCGGCAACATCGAGCTGCTCGCGCAGCAGATCGCAAAGTACCGGCCGCGCGTCGTCTCCGTGCGCAACGCCGCGGATGTCGATCGCCTGCGCGCACTCGTCGGCAATGACGTGGAGATCCTCCCCGGCATCGAAGGCGCGACCGAGGTCGCGATCTTGGGCGAAACGCACGCGGTCATCGCCGCGATCGTCGGTGCGGCCGGCATCCCGCCGGTCTACGCCGCGCTGCGCGCGGGCAAGCGCGTCGGCATCGCGAACAAGGAAGTTCTCGTCGCCGCGGGCGACGTCATGACGCGCACCGCGCGCGAATGCGGCGGCGAGATCCTCCCCGTCGACTCCGAGCACAACGCCGTGCATCAGGCCATCCGCTGCGGGACGCACGAAGAAATCCAGCGCATCATCCTCACCGCTTCCGGCGGTCCGTTCCTCCATCGCGACCTCGACACGTTCGACGACATCTCCATCGAAGCCGCGCTCGCGCATCCGACGTGGCGCATGGGCAACAAAATCTCCATCGACTCGGCCACGATGATGAACAAAGGCCTCGAAGTCATCGAGGCGCATCATCTGTTCGACATGCCGGTGGACCGCATCGACATCTCCATCCACCCGCAGTCGATCGTGCACTCGATGGTCGAGTACGTCGACGGCTCGATCATCGCCCAGCTCTCCACCACGGACATGAAGTTCCCGATCCAGTACGCGCTGCTGTATCCCGATCGCGTGGCCGCGCCGTTCGCGCGGCTCGATCTGGCCCGGATCAGCAAACTCGAGTTTCTGCAGGTCGACGCGCGCCGCTTCCCCGCGGTCGCGCTCGCATACGAGGCCTGCCGCGCCGGCGGCTCGATGCCTGCCGTGCTCAACGCTGCGAACGAGATCGCCGTCGAGCGCTTCCTGCAGGGAGAACTTCCCTTCACCGGAATCGTAGACATCGTCAGACGCGTGCTCGACCGGCACGCCGGAAACGTCAGTGCGATCCGCTCCGTCGAGGACGCGCTGGAATGGGATTCGTGGGCGCGGAACGAAGCTCGCGGAACCGATGTTGCTATCAGGCGCTAGGAAGCCATGGCCCAGAACGTCGTCGTCAATCTCTTTGCCTTCATCCTCGTCCTCGGATTCCTGATCTTCGCGCACGAATCGGGTCACTTCTTCGTCGCCAAGTTCTTCAAAGTCCGGGTGCTCGTCTTCTCGTTCGGCTTCGGCAAGCGCCTTTTCGGCTTCCGCAAAGGCGACACGGACTACCGGGTCTCCCTCATCCCGCTGGGCGGCTACGTGCGCATGGCGGGCGATTCGCCGGAAGAAAACGTCCCCGGCAACCCCGACGAGTTCCTCTCCAAGCCGAAGTGGCAGCGCTTCCTGATCCTCTTCGCCGGCCCGTTCATGAACATCGTCATCGCCATCACGTTCATCGCCGCGCTGGCGATGGTCGGGACCGAGCAGCTCGTGACCAGGCCGATCATCGGCGAAGTGGTCGCGGGCAAAGCAGCGGCGAAGGCGGGTCTCGCGACCGGCGATCGCATCATCAGCATCAAAGGCGAGCCCGTCGAGGACTTCGACGACGTGCGCATGATCGTCTCCATGAATTCCGGCACCGCTCTGCCGGTCGTCTACGAGCGCAACGGCGTACGCGCCACGACCACGCTGACGCCGGAACGCGAAGAGAGTGATTTCGGTCCCGTCGGACGCGCCGGCATCACGTACATGATCGAGCCGGTGGTCGGGCGCGTGGAACCGGAATCTCCTGCTGCCGCTGCAGGCATGCAGGCCGGCGATCGCATCACGGCGGTGAACGGCAAGCCCGTCAAAGACATGACGGAATACGCGACCGCGGTCAACGCCGCGAAAGGCAAGCCCGTCACCGTGCACCTCCAGCGCGGCGCCGCGACGGCCACGGCCACGCTCACACCGTCGAAAGACGCCGAAGACGCCATGCGCGGCGTCGTCCCGCAGACCAAGCTCCTCAAGCTCGGCCTCCTCCCCGCCTTCCAGTACAGCGTCCAGGAAAACTGGCGCATGCTCAAGCTGGCCATGTCCGCGCTGGGCCGCCTCTTCCGTCCCGAAGGCAGCGTCAAGGAACTGAGCGGCCCGATCAACATCGCGCGCATCTCCGGCGAAATGCTCCGCCGCGGCTGGGTCCCGGTCGTCGGCCTGATGGCCATGATCTCCCTCCAGCTCGGCGTCATGAACCTGCTCCCCATCCCCGTCCTCGACGGCGGCCACATCATGATCCTCCTCATCGAAGGCATCGCCCGCCGCGACCTGTCGTTGCGCGTGAAGGAGCGCATCCAGCAACTCGGGTTTGCCGTGCTGGCCACGCTCATGATCGTCGTGCTGTACAACGACGTGATCACGAACGTGCTGCGGCTCAGGAACGGGTAAACAGCTTCAGCGGCGTGAAGCGCGCGATGTGCAGAAAGCCGCTGTCGAAATGCAGCAGCGGCAGATCATGCGCAATCGCACATGCGGCGACGAGACAGTCGCCGGATGAAGGTGTCACGCCACCGGCACGGCACCGCAGGTAGAGCTGCGCAGCCTGTTCGAACCGCTCCAGCGGCGTCGGCGCGTCGTACATCGCCACATGCAGCAGCAGCTCACGCGCCGCGTCGTACCGCTCCGGATCCCGCGTCCCCCGCAGGACTTCATGCACCACGATCGGGCAGGTAGCCAGCCGCTCGTCCGCGGACACGAGCTCTCGCAACTTCAGCCGCTCGTGCTCGATCTTGATCCAGACACTCGAATCAACGAGAACCACGGCGGACTGCCTTCTTCCGCGGCGCGCGCTTCTCGTGCGCAGACATCCGCTGCTTCTTCACGATCGCATTCGGGCGGATTTCTTCTAAATATCCGGGCCAGAAAAAGTTGCCCTCGTGTGCGAGCGTTTCGAACCGGTCGTAGGCTGCCCAGAACTGCTGCTGGCGCACCATGTCCTCGAGCGCTTTGTTGATGGTGGCGGAGTACGTTTTCTCGCCGGCCGCGCGCCGCGCCTTCTCCAGCAGCTCTTCGTCCACGATGACGTTCGTGCGCTTCATACACACAATGTGGGCTACTTGTGTGTATCGGTCAAGATGAAGCGCCGCAAGAGATCGAGCGCCTGTTGCGTCGAATACCACTTCACCAGCGTGCGCGGGCCTTGCCACAGGACGTGGCGGTGTTTGTGGCCGTTCGGGCCGGCGACGGCGATGTGGACGGTGCCGACCGGTTTTTCCGGAGTGCCGCCGGTGGGGCCGGCAATGCCGGTGATGCCCACACCCCAAGTGGTCGCGAAGCGTTCGCGGATACCGTTTGCGAGCGCGACCGCGACCGCCTCGGACACTTCGCCGTGCTCGCGAATGAGCGCGGGGTCGACTCCTGCAATCGCGGTCTTCGCGGCGGCGGTGTAGCAGACGCCGCCGCCCATGTAATACGCGCTGCTGCCGGAGACGTCGGTGATGCGCGAGCCGAGCAAGCCGCCCGTGCACGATTCCGCGGTGGACACGCTCTGGCCGCGCGATTTGAGCAGCGAGCCCACGACCGATTCGAGCGTGTCGTCGTCGAAGCCGAAGAGGCGCACGCCGAAGAGCTCCGCGATTTCCGCTTCCCGCGACGCGATCTCGGAGAGGGAGGAACCGCCGAGGTGGATCTCGATCTGACCGCCGCTGGCGAGGATCGTCACCAACTCGCCGGGATGCTTTTCGTAGTACGGCTTCAGCTGCTCTTCCACGCCGGACTCGGTCATCCCGGCGATTTTCAAAACGCGACGATGACGACGCGCGCCGCCGCTCACGGACTCCAGCCACGGCGTGAGATACGTCGCGACCATCCACTCCAGCTCGTGCGGCACGCCGGGGAACACCCACACGTGCCTGCCCGCGACCTGGAGATGAAAGCCCGGCGCGGTGCCGCGCTCGTTGCGCAGCGTCGTCTGTCCGGCGAACACATTCGCCTGACGCCGGTTCACCTCCGGCATCACCCACCCGCGCGCCGCAAAGCGCGCGGCGATGGTCTCGACGATCGACTCGTCGATTTCCATCGTCAGATCGAACGCCGCGGCCAGAGCCTCGCGCGTCAGATCATCCTCGGTCGGACCGAGCCCGCCGGTGAGAATCAAAACGTCCGTGCGCGCGAACGCGTGCTCGATCTCGGCGACGAGATCGGCGAGCAAATCGCCCACGACGGACTTGCGCACGAGCGAAACGCCGTACGCCTCCAGCGCCGCCGTGATCTTCAGCGAATTCGTATCGACCCGGACGGGGCCGAGCATTTCGGAGCCGACGGCGAGGATCGAGGCGTTCATCAGACCGCCGCGCTCTCCAGCTCTTCTTTTTCTTTCGACAGCGTTTCCCACTTGCCGTACAGCAGCTCGATCATGGCCTTCAGGTCGTGATTCTGCTGCTGGATTTTCTTCGAGCGTTCGCCGTCCCGGAACACTTCCTCGGAGCAGAGCAGAAAGTCATTCCGCTCGCGCTCCGACTCCGCGGACGCAATCCGCGCCTCCAGCGCCGCGATCTCTTCGTCGATCTTCTTGAGCCGCTTCGCGCGCTGCTTCTGTTCCGCGCGATCAGCATGGCGATCGACGATCACGCGCGGCGGCGGATCTTCTTTCTTCGGCGCGGAGGGAGCCTCTTTCACGATGATCGGCGCGGCGACCGGCGTCGCGTTTCCTTCCTTGAACCGCGCCACGAGCTCGCTGTAATTGCCGCTGTACACCTCGGCCGCCCCATCCTCGACGAGGATGATGTTCTCGGCCACGCGGTCGATGAAGTAGCGGTCGTGCGACACGACCATCAGCGCACCGGTGAAGTTCTCCAGCGCCTCTTCGAGCGCCTCGCGCGTGTAGACGTCGAGATGGTTCGTCGGCTCGTCGAGCAGCATCAGGTTGCCGCCGTTGAAGACGATCTTCGCCAGCGCCAGCCGTCCCTTTTCGCCTCCCGACAGATCGCGCGTCTTCTTGAACACGTCGTCGCCGAAGAACGAGAACTGCGCGAGATACGACCGCACCTCTTCCTCGGTCTGCGTCGTGTCGAGATTCCAGATCTCGTCGATGACCGCACCCTTCGGATTGAGGTCGCCCAACGTCTGATCGTAGTAGCCGGCCTGCACGTTCTGTCCGTACGTGATCGCGCCGGAGATCGGCGACAAACGTCCCGCGAACGTCTTGAGCAGCGTCGATTTTCCGGAGCCGTTCGGCCCCATGATCGCGTAGCGCTCCCCGCGCCGCACCTGCAGCGAGAAATGCTCGACGACCGTCTTCGCCGGATAGCCGGCAGCGAGGCGATCCGCCGTCAACGCGATCGCGCCGGAGCGCGCACCGCCGTCGAGGTTGAATTTCGCCAGCGTTTCGTCCGTCTCCGGCCGCTCCAGCTCGTCGATCTTGTCGAGCATCTTCCGCCGCGACTTCGCCTGCTTCGTCTTCTGCCCGGCGATGTTGCGGCGGATGAAATCCTGCGTCTCGGCGATGAACTCCTGCTGCCGCTCGTAATCCTTGGCCATCTTCTCCATGCGCTCGGCGCGCTGCTGGAGGAACTTCTCGTAATTGCCGTGATACTCGACGAGCTTCCCGTGCGCGAGCTCGACGATCTTCGTCACGGTGCGATTGAGAAACGTGCGGTCGTGTGAGATGAGCAGGTAGCTGCCCTTGAAGTCCTGCAGGAACTCCTCGAGGAACTCGATGCCTTTGAGGTCGAGGTGGTTCGTCGGCTCGTCGAGGAGCAGCAGGTCGACTTTCGTCAGCAGCACGCGCGCGAGCATGGCCCGATTCTGCTGGCCGCCGCTGAACTCGTGGATCGGGCGCGTCCACTCTTTTTCGTCGGAAAAGCCGACGCCCGTCAGCACGCGCTCGACTTCCGCGTGCAGCGTGTAGCCGTCCGCGTGTTCGTAGTCGTGCTGCAGTTCCGCGTATTTTTCGAGCAGCTTCTCGTGATCGCCGCGCGCCGTGTCCGCAAGGTCCAGCTCGATCGCCCGCATCTTCCGCTCGATCCGCAGCACCTCGGCATACGCCGTCTCCACGAAATCGAACAGCGACATCCCCGGCTCGGCATCGAGATGCTGCCCGACGTGGCCGATGGTCATCCCCGATGAGCGCATGATCTGCCCGCGATCCGGCTCTTCCTGCTTGAGCAGAAGGCGGAACAGCGTGGTCTTGCCCGCGCCGTTGCGGCCGACGAGGCCGACGTGCTCGCCCGGGTTGTGCTGCCACGTGACGCCCTTCAGGACGTCATGCGGACCGTAACTCTTCTCGACGTTGTCAAAACGATAGAGCATGCGCGCTACTTGAAGACTTTGCCGGCCTTCGGCATTCCGCGGAGGTCGACCGTGCTGGACGACTCCAGGTTCACCGGGAACTCCCGCAGCGCCGCGACGATGGTGCGGTAGAGCTCTCCGACCCACAGCGGTCCTGCGTCGACGATCGCGCGCCGGACGCGCAGGTCGCTCGGCGCAATGACGACTTTCACCTTCGCATGTCCGGTCTCGGCGACCAGCGTGAAGAGCTCTTCGATGGCACGATCGCCGAGGGCTACGCAGCCGATCGAAACGTCCTTGCCGTGGATGAAGATGTCGCCGCCGAGCTTCGTACGCCCGTCGTTCTTCGCCATCCGGCGATCGAAGGCGTTCGGGTAGCTCACCTTCATCGAGAGGTGATAGCTGCTGTTCGGATTGAGGTGCTCGATGCGATACACACCCTCCGGCACCTGCCGATCCCCTTCGCGCAGCTTCGGACCTGCCCCTCCGCTTGCGGCGAAGACCGGATAGGCGCGCAGGAACTTCCACGCGCGGTTGCCGCGCACCCAGACCGCCACGCGCCGCTCGCGTTTGAAGACGAGGATGGCGATCTCCTTCGGCGGATACGCGATGCCCGCGCGCTCGAAATACGGACGCAGTTCCGCACGCGCGGCGGGACCATACCGGGCGACGACGTCGGCAACCGTACGCGGGCCGCGCACCTCAAACAGCAGCGGATACCAGACCGCACGGCCGAAGACGTAGAACGCGCCGCCGCCGATCGCGAGGATCAGCAGGAGCGCGATGACGAGGACACGGCGTTTCGGCACCTGCTAACCTTACCGTCATGCGTCTGGCAGTCAACATCGATCACATCGCCACGATCCGCGAAGCGCGCAAGACCGACGAGCCGGATCCGGTCGCGGCAGCCGTCATCTGCGAGCTCGCGGGGGCGCAGGGCATCACCGTCCATTTGCGCGGCGACCGCCGCCACATCCAGGACCGCGACGTGGAGCTGCTCCGGAAAACCGTCACCACGCATCTCAACGTGGAGATGGCCGGCACGACGGAAATGGTGCGCATCGCACAGACGATCAAGCCGCATCAGGTGACGCTCGTCCCCGAGCGCAAGGACGAGGTCACGACGGAAGGCGGCCTCGACGTCGTGTTGCATGCGGGCAACGTGGAGAAGGTGATCGCGCAACTGCTCGACGCGCGCATCGACGTCTCGATCTTCGTCGATCCCGATCTCGAGCAGATCCGGCAGTGCCACAAGCTGCGCGCGCCGAAGATCGAGCTCAACACGGGCAAGTACGCGGACGCGTGGAAGAGCGGGAACTGGTCCGCGGAACTGGACAAGGTCGCAACCGCCGCACGAGCCGCAAAGAAGCTCGGACTCACGGTGTTCGCAGGACACGGACTGACGTACCGGAACATCGACGGAATCGCCACGATCCCGGAGATCGAGGAACTGAACATCGGGCACTCGATCATCAGCCGCGCGGCGCTCGTCGGACTCGACGCGGCCGTTCGCGAAATGGCGGCGCTGATGCGCAGTCCGCGGCGGCTGCCGAACGTGCGCTGAGGGGGCCCACGGGGGGCCTCCCGGCGGGGCCGCCGCGGGCGGCAGCGCAGGGTTGGCCCAGCCGGAACGCACGCCTGACCCGTTCGGTGCGCGTCTCGCGACCGCACGTGCTTCGACCAGCGCTGCCGACCGCGTCGGCCCCGCCGGGAGGCCCTTCGTCGTACTCCCTACGTGCTCGTAATCCCTACGTGCGCAACGCCGAGAGCTTCCGCCGCAGCAGCGACGCACGTTTGCGGTCGACGCGGGTCGAGAACCGCTCCTCCTCGTACAGCCGCACGAGTGGCTCCAGCTCGCGGGCGGCGTCCGGATGCTGCGCGCGCAACTGCAGCAGTGCTTCCTCGAACGTCATTGCCGGACCGACCTCGATTCCGCGCGTCTTCATTTGCTCGCTGAGCACGTCCGCGAGCGGACGGCGCCCGCGCATCAGCAGGATCAGCGCGAAGCCGATGCCGATCACGATCGCCAGCCACATCCCGAACTGCGGCGACGTCGCCTGCGCGACCTCCTGCCGGAAACGCCCGCGCAGCGTCGCCGCGGCCTCGCGGCTCCAGTCGATCAGATCCTCGACCAGCGTGATCTGGTCGCCGAGTCCGAACGTGAGCACGTAGCGGTCCCAGACGAACGTAAGCGAGTCGCCGATCGCCGAAAAGTAATCGCTCAGCGCGATGCGGTCCGTCGAGCCGGGACGCAGCGATGGCGGCGTCGAATCGAACGTCAGCCAGCGCGCGCCGTCCCACACTTCCGTCCACGCGTGCGCGTCCTCGCGGCGGATCGTGTAGTAGCCCGTCAGCGGATTGAGGCGGCCGCCGTAAAAACCGCCGGCGATGCGCGCCGGCACGTCGAGCGCCGTCATCAGCACCGCCATCCCGGCCGCGAAATACTCGCACTGCCCCACGCGGTCGCGCAGCAGAAAATCCTCGACCGACAGCGTCTTCGCCTGCGTCACCGGATTCGGCAGGTAGCGGAAATTGCGGACCATGTAATTCTCGATCAGCATCGCCTGCCGCTCGGGGCGCGTTTCGTTGCGGACGATGGAGCGCGCGAGCGCCGCGACCTCCGGCGTCACCGGATAGTTCAGCGAGGCCACGCGCGTCATCCGCAGCGGCTCCACCCGATTGGCCATCCGCACCGTCACGTTGATCGGTCCGTCCTGATACGTGTGGTACGTGTCGCGCGCGGGCCCCTCGTACAGACGCGACTGCAGTCCCGACACCGCGTACGTGCCGACCGGCAGGAAGAGCTTTCCGCGCAGCGTGCGCTGCTGCACGATGGCCTGGCGGTCGACGCCGGCGCGGCGTCCGAGGGGGACCATCCCTTCCTGCGAGGGCATCTCGCGGAGACCGCGCAGCGTCTGCTGCCACCGTCCGCGCGAATAGCGGTCGTACACCATGCCGCGCAGACGTACGGGCGCGAAGAACGGCCGCGCCTCCGGCCCCATCCACACGCGCGCCACGATCGTCGTGTCGTTGTTGCTCGCGCGTTGCTCGTTGAAATCGATCGTCTCGGTGAGCGCGGTCGCGCCGCCGGGCAGCGAGCCGAGGCCGCCCTGCACGAGCGGATTGCGCACGCGCGGCAGCATCGGGAACAACACCGCGCCGATCGCGATCGCACCGGCGAGATAGAACCCCGCCGCGCGTCCGGACGGCGACTCCGCGTACACGTGGTTCACCGAGCGCACCGTCTCGAGATGGCTCACGTACATGAGCTGCCGGAACATGAAGAACGCGAACACGATCACGAACGGCAGGATCGAAATGTGGGTCGACGTGGCGAGGCTGGCCACGAAGATCAGCGCCGTCGTGAGCATCCGCTGCGCCTGATTGTCGCGGCGCAGCGATTCGATCGGCTGGTAGAACGCGATGAACAGCACGAGATGCGTCGACGCGGCGATCGCGCTCCCGCCGAGCATCTTCCAGTCGACGAAGTAGAACGGCACGTACACGATCGCGAGCCAGCGCATGAAGCGCTCGGGGATCAGCTCCGGACCGCGTCCGGCGACGACGCGCACGACGAGCGCGGCCATCGCGACGTGGAACACGAGCACCGGCATCGCGCCGATCGCCGCCGTGAAATACAGCGGCACGGCCGCGAACATCGTCAGGAGGAGCGTTTCGACCTCACGCGCTCTTCGCGTCATGCTGCCCTCCGCTCACTGCAAACAGCACCGAGTCGCGCTCGAGCAATTGGTGCACCGGCTCGTGCGTCGCCTCGACGAGTGCGAGCGCGCGAAACAGCGGCGCCGCGGACTCGTTCTCCTTCGCGCGCACGGTCACGCGCGGCAGCGCCAGCGTCACGTCGAGTCCGCGCCGCACCGCGTGATGAATGAACGTCGCCGCCGCCGAGATCATCTCCTCGAAATCCTCCTCGGAGACTTTCCGCGGCTTGTACGGATCGACGACCACGTGCACCGAGCGCGCGACGTCCGAATCGTGCTGCTTCATGATCCAGCGGCCGAGGCTCGCGGATTTTTTCCAATGCACCTGCCGCAGCGAATCACCGCGGGAGTACTCGCGGAACGCATGAATGTCGTGGCCGCTGCCGGGACGATTGGCGCTGTTCTCGTCGCCGCTGGCCGCGCGGAACAGGTCGCGCTGCGGCTCCTCCGCCGTGAGCCGCGGAAAGACGACGACCTCGCTCTCGACGCGCAGGCGCCGCTTTTTCAGCACGAAACCGAATGGATAGCGCGTGTACGAATCGATCGCGCTGACGTGCGCGAGCCCGCGACGAAGAAAGAGAAATGACGCGCGGGCCTCGACCTCGCTGCGACGCGGAACGACGGGCAGGAGCACGGGCTCGGCGAGGCCTTCCGACGTGAGGATGACGTCGCGCACGTTCCAGATCCGTGAAGCGTTCCGCACGTGCAGCAACCCTTCGGCAGGCCGGCCCGCCCACGCTTCGTCGATGTCGCGGATCTCGATGGTGAGATGTTTGAGCCCGCTCTTCGACGCGATGCCGGAGAGGAGCAGGCAGCCGAGCATCAGCGCGACGGCGAGATAGAGCGCGTTGTTGCCCGTGTTGATCGCCGCGACCGCGAGGACGACGGTCGCGAGGATGTACGTCATGCCCACTTTGGTGAGCCGCACCACGCCCTGGAACTCCCAGGGATACCGCTCTTCGCCGTCTTCACGGCGCAGAGTGAGGAGACGTTCATTCATCGCGGCACGGCGATCTCGTTCAGGATCCTGGCGATGAAGCGCGCCTCCGGTGAGAACTCGCCGCGCGACAGACGCCGGTCGCGCACGAGGATGCGATGCGACAGCACCGGCACCGCGAGACGCTTCACGTCTTCCGGGATCACGAAGTCGCGTCCGTTCACCATCGCCAGCGCCTGGCAGGCTTTGTAGTACGTGAGCGCGCCGCGCGTCGAGACGCCGAGGGCAACGTCGGCGTGCGTGCGGGTCGTCTGCACGATCAGCATCAGATACTCGACCAGCGCCTCGCTCACGTGCACGTCGTGCACGCGCGCCTGCAGCTCGCGCACTTCATCCGCGTCGAGCACCGGCTCGAGATGATCGAGCGCGTCCTGCCCGCCGCCGCGGCGCAGCAGCTCCTTCTCGTCGCCCGCACTCGGATAGCCGATCGTGAGCTTCATGAGGAAGCGATCGAGCTGCGACTCCGGCAGCGGGTACGTGCCCACGTGCTCGATCGGATTCTGCGTGGCGATGACGAGGAACGGATCGGGCAGCGTCATGTGCCGCTTCTCGACCGTGATCGTGCCTTCGCTCATCGCCTCGAGCAGCGCCGACTGCGATTTCGGCGTCGCGCGATTGATCTCGTCCGCGAGCAGCACGTTCGTGAAGATCGGGCCGGAGACGAATTCGAATTCCTGCAGGTCCTGGTTGTAGATCGTCACGCCGACGATGTCGGACGGCAGGAGGTCGCTCGTGAACTGCACGCGCTGGAATGCCAGCGACAGCGACCGCGCGAGCGCGTGCGCGAGCGTGGTCTTGCCGACGCCGGGCACGTCCTCGAGCAGGATGTGTCCCTTGGCCAGCAGTGCCGCGATACAGAACTGCACGACCTCGGACTTGCCGCGGATGACGCGCTCGACGTTCTCCTGCAGCGCCGAGACTCTGTCGAGGGTGCGCGAGATAGGAACCGGTTCGGTTGACATGCTCTTCAAGCTCTACGTGCAACGGGCGCCAGAGGTTCGTGGAATCGACTTCTAACGAAAAGCGTGCCGGGTGCAACAGCGGTTGCGTCTGGTGCAATTTCAGCGCATCGCCGCGGCCACCGCCAGCGCGAGCTGCTTCGGCTCGACCGGCTTGCGGACGAAGTCAGCGAACCCTGCCCCGAGCGCGCGGCGGCGGTCCTCCGGCCCCAGGGCCATGGCCGTCACGGCGATCACCGGGATTTGCAAGGAGGCGTGGATGCGGCGCAGGAGCGAGTAGCCATCCTCTTCCGGCATGGCGATGTCGCTCACGACGGCGTCGAACGCGAACGTTTCCAGCGCCGCCATCGCGTGCGCCGCGGAAGAAGTAGCGACCACTTCGGCACCGAACTGGCGCAGCATGGCCGTGATCACGAGGCGCGCGTCATCGTCGTCGTCGACCACGAGGATGCGGCGCGCGCGGAGCAGTTTCTCCTCGCTCGTGGCCGCGAGGACCGCTGCCAGCGCCGCCTCGTCGAATCGCGCCAGCGGCAGTTCGAACCAGAACGTTGCCCCTTGGCCGGAGCCGCTGCTCGCCGCGTGCACCGTGCCGCCGTGCAGATCGACGAGGTGGCGGACCACGGAGAGCCCGAGGCCGAGGCCGCCGTGCTGGCGGGACGAGCTGCTGTCGGCCTGACGGAAACGATCCCAGACGTACGGGAGGAACTCCGGCTCGATGCCGCGTCCGGTGTCGGAGACTTCGACGCGCCCCATCGAGCCATGCGCGGTCGCGGTGACGCTCACACGTCCGCCGCTTCCCGTGAACTTGACGGCGTTCGAGACGAGGTTCCACACGACCTGCCGCAGGCGCCGCTCGTCGCCGCGCACGAGAACGCGTGTGTGCGTGCCGCTCGTCAGCTCGAGCCGCAACGCTTTCGCTTCCGCCGCGGGCCGCGCGGACACGAGCACTTCCTCCGCGATCTTGACGAGGTCGACGGTCAAAACGTGCAGATGCAGCGTGCCCGCGACGATGCGCGAGAGATCGAGCAGGTCGTCGATGAGCTCCCCCTGCGCCTTCGCGCTGCGGACGATCGTGTCGACCGCGAGCGCGGTCGTGGCCTTGTCGGTGGTGCCGACCTGGAGCATGTGCGCCCACCCCGCGATCGCCGTCAGCGGCGTGCGCAGCTCGTGCGACAGCGTGGCCAGGAACTCGTCCTTCGCCCGATTCGCCGACTCCGCGGCCTCGTACAGGCGCGCGTTGTCGAGCGCGATCGCCGAGCGGCGCGCGAGCTCTTCGATCAGCGGCACGTCTTCTTCCGAATGACGGCGGCCGGAGTCGCCGTGGACGACGGTGAGCGTACCGATGACGCGGCCGCCGGTCGTCATCGGCGCGACGATCCAGGAACGGAAGCCGAGCTGGCGGATCACGGCGAGCTGCTCGTTCGATTCCGCCACCGCGTCGATCGTCGCGGCCGCCATGTCTTCGATGAGCTGCGACTTCCCGCTCTGCAGCACCTGCGCGATCGGATCGACTTCCGGTGCCGCACGCACGCGAGGATCGAGCTGCTCGATGACGCGCAGCTTCGCGGGATCGCTGTGCTCGACGAGGAAACGTTCGTAGTCGCCGCCGCCGGTGGCGAGATGGATGGTGCACCAGTCGCCGAGGGTGGGGACGGCCAGGCGCGCGAGCGTGCGCATCGTGACCGCGGGATCGAGCGACGAGGCGAGGACTTCGCTCGCGCGATTGATGAAGGAGGCGCTCTCCTCGTGGCGCTTGCGATCGTGGATGTCCGCGACGATGCCCACCCATTCGGCGACGGCGTGCCGGCCTCCCGCGGGCGGATGCAGTGGCGTCTCCGCCGGTGCTTCGCTGACGATCGGCACGGCGCGAATCGCGAACCACCGATACCTTCCATTCGCCACGCGCACGCGAATCTCATCCTGATACGGCGTCGCATTCGCCAGCGCGTCGCGCCATCGCGCCCACGTGCGCGCCGCATCCTCCGCATGCACGACGCGCATCCCGTCGCCGCTGGCGAGCTCCTCGCGCGACAGCCCCGTGATCGCCGTCCACTGCTCGGACCAGCGAATGCGTCCCTCGGGCGTCGCGGTCCACACCGCCTGCGCGACCGGTGTGGCCTCGATGAGCGTGCGATAGCGTTGCTCGCTCGTCTTCAGGCGCTCGCTCAATGCCGACGCGCGCCCCACGCCGAACGTGATCGCCGTCGCGAACGACGCGAACAGCGCCATGCGCAGCATGTCCGTCCCGTTGTGCACCGCGAACGAGCCGATCGGCTCGAAGACCACGAATGCCGCGGCGAGCACCGACAGCCCGATCGACAGCAGCGCCGGACGTACGCCCGCGACGATCGCCGTGATGAGGATCGCGCACCAGAGGAAGAAGAGCCGCATCGGCGCGAGCAGTTCCGGAAATGCAGCCGTGAGAGCGATCGCCAGGATCGTCGTCAGAACTGCAATCGAGTACCGCGTCGCGCGCAATGCAGCCTACAGCTTCTTGTAATCGGGCCCGCCGCCACCCTCCGGCGGCACCCAGGTGATCACCTGGTACGGGTCCATGATGTCGCACGTCTTACAGTGGAAGCAGTTCGTGAAGTTGAGGAACGGCACGCGTCCGCGCCCGTCCGGCGTCGGCTGCGGCTCGTACACCTGCGCGGGGCAGAAGTGGAAGCAGGGATTCCCATACTCTTCCGTGCACCGCGTGATGCACACCTCGGTGTCGAGAATCAGCAGATGCGCCGGCTGATTCTCTTCGTGAATGACGCCGCCGTTGTAGACGTTCGTGACTTTGTCGAACGTGTACGAGTTGTCGTACTTCACCTTCCCCGGCGGATGCGGATCGTCCGATCCGTAATAGCGCTTGATGCGCTCCATCCGCGCGTAGCCCTCGTGTCCTTCGAGCTTGTTCGCGACGCCGAAGCCGCGTCCGCCGGTGACGATGCCGAGGCCCGCGTTCACGATGCCCGCAAGCTGGCCGTTGTTGAACGCCTGATGGAAGTTGCGCTGCTTCCACAGCTCTTCCTTCGCCCACGACGCTTCGAACAGCTCGTCGTACTGCTTGAGGTGATTCGCCGAAAAGTCGTCGTTGAGCAGCGCCGCGAACGCGGTCTCCGCGGCGAGGATGCCGGACTTGATCGCGAGGTGAATGCCCTTGAGGCGCGCGCCGTTGAGGAAGCCGCCGGAGTCGCCGAGGATCATGAAGCCGTCGCCATAGAGCTTCGGCATCGAGAAATACCCACCCTCGGGGATCGCCTTCGCGCCGGCCGAGATCATCTTCCCCCCCTGCAGGATCTCCTTGATCGCCGGATGCAGTTTCATCCGCTGCAGAAGATCGTGCGGATCGGTCGTCGGATTCCTGTAGTCGAGACCGACCACGAGACCGATGTCGACGATGCGGTCTTTCATCCCGTAGATGAAACCGCCGCCGAACGTGTCCATGTCCAGCGGGAAGCCGAGCGTGTGAATCACCGAGCCCGCGGGGAAGCGATCGTCGGGAAGCTGCCAGAGCTCCTTCACGCCGACCGAGTACACCTGCGGATTCTTCCCGGCGTACAGATCGAACATGCCCGCGAGCTGCTTCGTGCACGTGCCGCGCGGACCTTCCGCGAAGATCGTGACCTTCGCTTTCACGTCGACGCCCGGCTCGTAGTTCGCCTTCGGCTGGCCGTTCTTGTCGATGCCTTTGTCGCCGGTGCGGACGCCGACCACGCGGCCGTTCTCGACGAGCACGCGTGAGGCCGCGAACTCGGCGAACAGGTCGACGCCCATCTCGCCGACGATCGGTCCGAGCCAGCGGACCATCTCGCCGAGGGAGATCACGTAGTTGCCGTGGTTGCGGAGAGGCGGCGGCATGATCGGCGCCGCCACGTTCATCGTCTCGGTGAGATACCAGAACGCGTCGGAGCTGACCGGCGCCTCGACGGGGCAGCCGCGGTCGAGCCAGTCGGGCATCAGCTCGGTGATCCCGCGCGGATCCATGACCGCGCCGGAGATGCCGTGCGAGCCGATCTCCTTCCCCTTCTCGAGCACGGCGATGGAGATGCCTTCGAGTTTCTTCTCCGCCGAAGATTCGTTGTGCGCGCGGATCAGGTCCGCGAGCTTGTACGCGGCGGCGAGTCCCGCGGGACCCGCACCGACGATCACCACATCGACGTCGAGCGTCTCGCGCTCGATTCCGGGAAGTTCGGCCATTTGCTCGTTGCTCCTCAGCGAATTACGGCCCGCATTCTATGCCGTGGACACCGCATCTCTCACGCGGGTCATCACACGGTCGGACAGCGGCGGCTCGGGAATCGCGCGCATGACGTCGTCGAGCTTCCCGCAGATCGCGTCGGGCAGCGTCTTCGGCGACGACTGCCAGCGGTCCCACTGACGCACGTAGTGCATGCGCAGCGCGCGGCGCAGCGGACGCTGTTTGCGCACGCGGCTCAGGCTGAGGAGGTTCGCCGCGACGGCTTCCCACGTCAGCCAGCCGCGCGAACGGTACTCGTCGCTGATCGAGCCGGGACGCACGCGATAGAGCGCGCCGACCGCGCCGCGATGTGCGACGGGACGTCCCGCTTCGAGCGTCCGCCACATCAGCTCCGAGTCGGCGGCGCAGCCGAAGCGCTCGTCCCAGCCGCCGGTGGACTGCACGAACGCGCGCCGCGCGAGGAACGCGGAGCTCGACCAGAGCTGATAGCCGACCGCGGCGAAGTCGTACCAGTAGTCGCCGGAGTGGATCGAGTCGCGATACGGATCGATGCCGTGGCGCTGCATCGCGTCGTCGCCCTGGATGCCGTCAAACGGTTCGAGCTCCTCGTCGCACTGCAGGCTGCGGATGCCGGCGGCGAGGACGTCGGTCTCTTCGAGCGGCGCGGCGAGGAGCTCGAGCGCGCGAGGCTTGAGCGCGTCGTCGGCGTCGAGCTTGAGGACGAGGTCTCCCTTCGCGAGCGACAGGCAGCGGTTCCAGTTGCCGGTCATGCCGAGGTTCTTCGCGTTGCGCTCGACGCTCACGCGCGGACCCTTGAAGCGCTCGAGGATCGCGTGCGTGTCGTCCGTCGACGAATCGTCGACGGCGACGATCTCCCAGTCGTCGAACGATTGCGCGCGCACGCTCTCGATCGCGGTGACGACCCAGCGGGCGGCGTTGTACGCGGGGATCAGGACGGACACCCGTGGATGCATGGAGGGTAGATGTTATCCTCTGCCCGGGTCGATGTCCGATCTGTACGCGCCGCTCGTTCTCCTGTTCGTGTCGAGTGCTTTGACGTCGTACGTGGCAACGTCGATCGTCAGGCGCGGCGCACAGACAATCGGCCTGGTCGATCTGCCGGGAGAGCGGAAACTCCATTCCACCGCCACCCCGCGCCTCGGCGGCATCGCCATCATCTTCGGCTTCGGCTTCCCGCTGCTGCTCATGGCCGCGAACGAACAGGCGGCCGTGCTGGTGACGAAGAACCTGACGTATCTCTTCGCCGTCCTCGCCTCCGGCTCGCTGATGGTCGGCCTCGGCGTCTACGACGATCTGATCGGCACGAACGCGGCGCAGAAGTTCGCCGTGCAGTTCGCGGCGGCGCTGATCCTCGTCGCCTTCGGCTTCCAGTTCGAGGAGATCTCCCTCGCCGGTCAGGTGTTCGACCTCGGCATCCTCGGCACGATCGCGTCGGTCTTCTGGATCGTCGGCGTGATGAACGCGATGAACTTCATCGACGGCATGGACTCGCTGGCGACGGTCGTGGCACTCACGATCGCCGCGGCGTTCAGCGTGATCGCCATCCTGCGCTACGACGCCTTCTCGCTCGTGATCATGATCGCGCTGACCGGAAGCCTGGTCGGCTTTTACCCGTGGAACAAACCGCCCGCGAAGATCTTCATGGGCGATACCGGCGCGCTGTTCATCGGTTTGCTCCTCGCCGCCGGATCCATCGCCAAGCCGTCGAAATCCCCCACCGCCCTCATCATCGGCGGCCCGATCCTCGCCCTGGCGCTCCCGGTGATCGACACGCTCATCGTGATGCGCCAACGCTTCCGCGGCCCCGCCACCCCCCTCGGCAAACGCCTCGCCCGCGTCTTCACCGCCGACCGCAACCACATCCACCACATCCTCGTCACGCGCTACGGATCGGTGGCCAAAGCGATCTTGTCCATCTGGCTCGTGACGTTGCTGTTCGCGGCCGCCGCGGTCATGACGGTGGTGCAGGCGACGAAGTGGATCGGGTACAGCTCGGGGGCGATTGCGCTGCTGGCGTTGTTCGGGTTGCGGTATTTGCCGAAGAAGCGGGCGCGCGCGGAATGACGCGCGCCTGTCCTCAATGCGGCGCGCGCGAAGCGAGCGTCCTCGCGTCGATGGACGCCGCCACGGTCGTGCGCGGGAACGACACGTACTCCCCTCGCGCGCTGGAGATCCTCGGCTTGCGAGGCGACGAGCGGTATTCGTTCGTGCGCTGCTCAACATGCGGGTTCGTCTTCGCGCGGGAGCTGCCGGACGCCACTTTCCTGGCCAGGCTGTACGGCGAGGTCATCGACCCGGCGACGGCCGGCTACACCTCGGCGACGCCCGCATGGATCGCGCATCAACTCGAGCTCGCGGCGAAGCTGGTGAAGCACGCGACCGGGCAGACGCGCGCGGTCCGAATGCTCGATTACGGCTGCGGCGACGGCACCGTCGTCGCCGCATTGAACGCGGCGGGCATTCCGTGCGACGGCTTCGAGCCGCATCCACGCAGCATCGTCGAAACCGCACGCGCACACGTGCGGCAAACGCGAGACGCCTTGCGCGCGCCGTATGACGCCATCCTCCTCAGCGACGTCATCGAGCACCTCCCCGATCCCATCGCCATCCTCCACGACTGCCATGAGTTGCTGACTGACCGCGGCTGGATCGCCGTGAACGTCCCCGATTTCGGCGAAGCGCGGCTGAACGCCATCCTCCGCGGCGGCACTTTCCCGCGCGACGTCAATCCGTGGGAGCACCTCAACTACTTTTCCCCCGAGTCGCTCGCGGCGATGCTCGAACGCGCCGGATTCCGCGTCGAGCCGGAGCCCGCGCCGCGCTTCGGACTCCGCGGCGATACGCAGGGCGTAGGCAGAATCGTGAATGCGATGAAGTCCGTCCAGCGCATGCTCCGTTTCGTGGCCCGGCCACGCCTCGGCACGACCACCGCGTTCGCGCGGAAGGCGTGAACGTAGAATGCCCTCCGCATGTGCGGCATCACCGCCCTCTTCGCCTACGACGCCCCCGCCATCGCGCGCGAAGAGCTGCAGGCGATCACCGACCGCATGATCCCGCGCGGCCCCGACGCGGGCGGCACGTGGGTCTCGCCGGACGGGCGGGTGGGCCTCGGCAGCCGCCGGCTGGCCATCATCGACCTCAGCGCCGAAGGCACGCAGCCGATGTGGGACTCGGCCCGCGAGCTCGTCATCGTCTTCAACGGCGAGATCTACAACTACGCGGAGCTGCGCGCGTCGTTGCAGCGCAACGGGGCGCGGTTTCATTCGCATACCGACACCGAAGTCCTGCTCGAGCTCTATCGCCGCGACGGCGACCGCATGCTCGGCCTGCTGCGCGGTATGTACGCGTTCGCGATCTGGGACACGCGCGCGCGGCGCATGTTCGTCGCACGCGATCCGTACGGCATCAAGCCGCTCTACTTCGCCGACGACGGCAGCACCCTCCGGCTGGCGTCCGAGGTGAAGGCGTTGCTGGCGGGGGGCGCGATTTCGAAGGAAATCGATCCGACGGGCGCGGCGGGATTCTTTCTCACCGGCTCCGTGCCCGAGCCCTTCACGATCCGCAAAGCCGTCCGCGCCGTCGCGCCGGGCACGTACTTCTGGATCGACGAAAACGGACGCGGACCCGCGCGCCAGCACTTCTCGATCGCCCGCACCTTTCGCGACGCGCGCGAACAGGCCGTGCTCGTCGAGCCCGCGGTGATGCTGCGCGAGCGCCTCGAAGAATCGGTACGCCATCACCTCGTCAGCGACGTGCCGGTGGGCGTGTTCCTCTCCGCCGGAATTGACTCCTCGGCGCTGGCGAAGATCGCCGCGAAGCACGCGCCGCTGCACACGTTCACCCTCGATTTCGCGGAGTTCAGCGAAGCGCCGCTCGCGGAGCGCTTCGCGCGCGAGCTCGGCACCGAGCACCGCATGCGCACCGTCACGCGCGAGGAGTTCCTCGCCGACCTGCCGAAGATCCTCGAGCGGATGGACCAGCCGACCATCGACGGTGTGAACACGTGGTTCATCAGCAAGGCCGTGCACGAGGCCGGGATCAAGGTTGCCCTGTCCGGCGTCGGCGGCGACGAGCTCCTCGGCGGTTATCCGTCGTTCACGAACGTGCCGCGCATCGCGCAGTTTCCGCTCGCCGCGCGCGCGGCCGGCGCACTGCGCCGCCATCCGAAAGCGCGCCTCCTCGGCCAGTACGCCGGGACGTACGGCGGCGCCTACTTTTTACAGCGCGGTCTCTTTGCGCCGGACGAGCTCCCCCCGCTCCTCGGCGACCTGAACATCGCCGAACATTTCGAATCCGTCCTCGCGCCCGATCCCGAAACCGCGTTCGGCCGCGTGGCCACGCTCGAAGCGTCGCTGTACATGCGCAACCAGCTCCTGCGCGACGCGGACTGGGCGAGCATGGCCCATTCGGTCGAAGTGCGCACGCCTCTCGTCGACGCGTACCTCCTCCGCCAGCTCGCACCGCTCCTCCTGCAGACGCGCGACAAATCGGCGCTGGCCTCCATCCTCCCCGACTACCTCCGCGATCGACCGAAGAGCGGCTTCTTCGTGCCGATGAAAGAGTGGATGGACCTGCCGGACGACGGCACGTCCACGCGCATGCGTTCGTGGGCGAAATACGTGTGGGAGTCGTTCGCGTGAAGATCCTCCTCCTCGCCACCGACGCGTACGGCGGCCACGGCGGCATCGCCCTCTTCAATCGCGAGCTGTGCGCCGCGTGGAGCGAGCACGAGATCACGCTGCTGCCGCGCGTGATCCGCGGCCCCGTCGAAAACGTCCCGCCGCACGTGCGCTTCGTCGCGGAGGCGGCGCACGGCAAGTTCGCCTTTCTGCGCGCCGTCGGGCGTGCACGCCGCGAGAAATGGGATCTCGTCGTCTGCGGCCACGTCAACCTCCTCCCGCTCGCGTTCGAGCATCCGCTCCTCGTCGTGCACGGCGTCGAAGCGTGGAAGAGGCGGCGCACGCCGCTCGCACCATGCCGCGGCATCCTCTCGGTGAGCGCGGTCACGCGCGATCGTCTGGTCGGCTGGTCGCGTTACGGCGGGCCGACGTACGTGCTGCCGAACGCGGTGCATCTCGAGCAGTACGGCATCCGCGCGAAACGGCAGGACCTCGTCGACCGCTACAGACTGCACGGCAGACGCGTGCTCCTCACCGTCGGCCGCCTCGATTCCGGCGAGCGCTCGAAGGGCTTCGACGAGATGCTCGAAGTGATGCACGAGTTGCCCGACGACGTGGTGTACATGATCGCGGGCGGCGGCAATGACTTCGTGCGTCTGCAGCGAAAAGCGCACGACCTCGGCATCTCCCACCGCGTCGTCTTCACCGGCCTCTTCGCGGAGAGCGACAAGCCGGACCTCTACAACCTCGCCGACGCGTACGTGATGCCGAGCCGCGGCGAAGGCTTCGGCTTCGTGTTCCTCGAGGCGATGGCGTGCGGCGTACCCGTGATCGGCAGCAAGCTCGATGGAGGACGCGAGGCGCTGCTCGACGGAAAACTGGGATTGCTCGTCGATCCGACGAATCCCGCCGAGATCCGCGCCGCGATTCGCGAAACGCTGCAGCGTGGGGAGCGAAAAGTGCCCGAGGGGCTGGAGTATTTTTCGTTCGACAGGTTTGTCGAACGGGCACGGGCGATTGGGGACGCTGCCGTCCACGAGGATTAGAGCGGCCGCGGGGACCGCACGATCAGCCGGCGTGGACGCCGGCGTTCCGCAGGACGTGCGCGACCTCGTCGTCGCGGAGTCCGCTCCAGTGAGGCCACTCGCTGCCCGCATCGCCGTGCGCGCGATTGCGCACGCGGCGCACGAGCTCGGCCAGGGCGTCCGGCACACCGGCCCGCGTGAGCAAGCCGTGATCGCGCGGCGCCACGGGTAACGACGCACCGACGCGTGCGGGCCGCGACAGAGCATCCCGCAACGCGGAGGACCAGGCTTCGATGGCGCCGAGCTCGGAACGAATCCCCGTCTGCGACACACGCGCATGCGCCGACAAACGCTCCAGCAACGCGCGATCGCGATGCAGGCGCTCGATCGCATCGGCGGCCGCGTTCACATCGCCGACCGGAAAGGTCAACGAGTTGACTTCCTCCACAAAGTCCTCCGCGCCGACGAACCGCGACACCACCGGCACCACGCCATGGGCCATCGCCTCACGCGGGGCGATCGTCATCCCCTCCCACTCCGCGAAATGCACGAGCACGTCGAGCTCCGGATATACGCGCTCGTACAGCTCCGCCGTCGACAGCCAGCCGAGGGAACGGGCCTGGGGCCATTGCGTACGGAGCTCGGCGAGGGCGGTGCCGTCACCGGCCACGGCGCACGTGAACGGCACACCGCGCCGCTCCAGCTCGCGCGCGAGGAGCGGCAGATCGAGGACGCGCTTCTGCACCTGCACCACGCGCCCCACGTAGCCGATGCGCAGCGGACCGTCGTGCGGCTCGCGAAACCGCCGCGCCGGCGCCACACCGCCGGGGATGCTGACCGCCGGCACGCCGGTGAGCATCCGCACCGTCGACGCGATCCGCTCCCCGCTCGTCACGCACACGTCGACGAACTCCTGCCAGCGCGCGAGGTCGTAAAAATAGTCGTCCTCGTACGCCTGAATCGTCACCGCCAGCCGCAGACGATGTCGCTGCGACTTCAGCGCGGCGCACACGGGATACGCGTCGAACATCCGCGCGATCAGCACGACGTCGGGATCGGCTGCGAGAATCGCCCGGCGCAACGCACGGCGCCGCCCGTACGCCGTCCCGCTCGTGCCGTCGACGTCGACACCGCGGATCACCGGAAAGGCCGCGCGAAAACGCTCGGGATCGTGAAAACGCGCACCCTTCGCCAGTCCGAAGATCACCTCGAGCCCGTGCGCCGGGAGATGCGTGGCCAGCGATTCGAGAATGCGCTCGACCCCGCCTTGCAGGTAGTGGGTCGGGGTGGCGATGAAGAGTCGCATAGGCGCGGAGTCGCATCATGGCAGAGACGGCGCGGCGCGGCGACTCCGCGACTGTGCGACCATTCACGGCGATGCTCGTCACGACGATCATCCCGGTCTTCAACCGCCCCGCGATGCTGCGCGAGGCGGTCGGAAGCGTGCTCGCGCAGACGTATCGCCCCATCGAGATCATCATCGTCGACGACGGCTCGACCGACGAGACGCCCGCCGTTGCGGATGCACTCGCGCGCGAGCATCCCGAGGTGCGGGTCATCCATCAAACCAACCGCGGCGTGGGACCGGCGCGCGATGCCGGACGCCGCGCCGCGCGCGGGGAGTTCATCCAGCATCTCGACAGCGACGACCTCCTCTACCCGCGCAAATTCGAGCTGCAGGTCGCGGGCCTCGACGCGCATCCGGAGTGCGGCGTGTCGTACTGCTGGACGCGCACGCGCCAGCTCGACGGCACGTTCGAGCCGCACTCCGCAAAGCGCACCGGCGAGCGCGTCGAGTCCATGTTCCCGGCCATGCTCGAACAACGCTGGTGGCACACGCCCACGCCGCTCTACCGCGCCTCGCTGATCCAGCGCGCCGGCGAGTGGCTTGCGCTGCGCAACGAGGAAGACTGGGAGTACGACGCGCGCATCGCCAGCTTCGGCGTGCGTCTGCACTACGTCGAAGAGTGGCTGGTCGAGGTGCGGCAGCACAGCGAAGACCGCCTCTCCGCGCGCGGCCTCGAACGCGCCGTGCTGCGCGATCGCGCCACGGCGCACGCGCGCATCCTCGAGCACGCGCAACGCGCCGGCATCACGCCGGACGCGCCGGAGATGCGGCGCTACGCGCGCGAGCTCTTCCTCCTCTCGCGCCAGTGCGGCGCCGCGGGCCTGCGCGAGGAATCGAAGATGCTCTTCGCGCTTGCACGCGACGCGTCGGGCGATCGCCGCAATCACGCCCAGTTCCGCCTCTACGCCCTCGCCACGAAGCTCCTCGGCTGGCAGCTCACCGGACGCCTGGCCTGCATGACGGACCGCCTGCGATGAGGATCTCCGTCGTGATGGCGGTGTACAACGGCGCGTCCGAGCTGCGCGCGACGCTGGACAGCATCCTCGCCCAGACCTGCCGCGACTTCGAAGTGATCGTCGTCGACGACGGCTCGACCGACGACACGCCCTCGATCCTCGCCGCGTATCAAGGTCTTCGCGTCATCACGCAGCAGAACAGCGGCCTCACGCGTGCGCTCGTCCGCGGCTGCATGGAAGCGCGCGGCGACGTCATCGCGCGTCATGACAACGGCGACCGCTCGCATCCCGGGCGCTTCGCGAAGCAGCTCGCCAAAATCGACGAAGGCCACGTCCTCGTCGCATGCGCCACGCGATTCGTCGAGCCGCAGGGCGACACGATGTACATCTCCACCGCGGACGGCGAAGACGTACGCCGCAGTCTCACGCGCGACGACGCCACGCGCATCCACGCGCTGCCCGCGCACGGCTCGGCCATGTTCCGCCGCGATGCGTATCTCGCCGCGGGCGGCTATCGCCCCCCCTTTCGGTTCGCCCAGGACCTCGACCTCTGGATCCGCCTCGCCCAGCGCGGCAGCATCGCCATCCTCGACGACGTCCTCTACGAAGCGACGTTCGCGCCGTCCAGCATCAGCGCCTCGAACCGTGCGGCGCAGGTGCGCCTGACCGAGATCGCCGTGGCCCTGCGCGATGGCGGCGACGAAGCGGCCCTGCTCGACGAAGCCTCGCGCGTCGCGCCCGCAAGAGGCGGCAAGCAGAACGAAGCCGCCGCGCTCTACTTCATCGGCAAGTGTCTGCTCCGCCAGCGCAACCCGCGCGGCCGCGACTACCTCCGCCAGGCCGTCACGCGCGATCCGCTGCACTGGCGCGCGTGGGCGTCGATCCTCATCGGTCGCTGAACGGCTTCACCGGCTGCAGCTCCGCGGGCAGGTGAAAGTCTTTCTTGAGCAGGACCTCGAGGCATTCGTCCGTCAGACAGTCCTGCGCGAGCTGGCGCGGATCGGCATTGAACGCCGACGAGCGCGCACGCGCGTAATGCATGCGGATGCCCGGCGCGCCGTACTGCAGCAGGGCGATGTTGAGCAGGCGGTTGCGGTCCGTCGTCTCCGGGAGCGGGCGCATGAACACGAACACGGCCACGTTCACGACGGCGATGATCGTCGTGACGACCACGCGTCCGCGCGCCGAGAACAGCACCACGATCGCATGCGCCGCGATCGCGCAGAGTCCGGCCAGGAAGATCAGCAGATAGCCCCACGCGCCGAGGTGATTCAACGCGAAGAAGCCGGCAGCGGGAAGAATCCAGAGGATGAGGAACACCCAGCGTTCGAAGCCGATGGACGTGCGTACTTTTCTGCGCAGCGACAGCAGCACGAAAAACGTGGCGATCCCCATCGCCACCGCCAGATAGAAGAGCAGCTTCGCCGTCTGATAGCCGATCATCCGCAGCGCGTTCGACACCGACGCCATGCGCACCTCGCGCGGGGCATCGGCAGCGGGCGGACTCACCTCGTTCCACAGCGCCACGCCGAGCTCCACGAGCGGCCAGTGGAAGCGCGGCTCCGGCTTCGAGTATTCGGGCGCGCCGAACTGCGCCGAGTCGTAATACTGCTCCATCGCCACCTGCAGCTTGTACACGCTCTCGAAGTAGCTGACGTCGGCCTGATCCCAGTATTTCGCGAGCCGCTCCGCGTTCGGACCGGACCACGTCGACACGACGAGAAACAGCACCACCGCCGCCACGCCGCGCTGCCACCACTTCGGCACCGAGCGCCACACGATCCACAGCCACAGCGGCAGGAGGAACGCGAGCGTCGTCTGCCGCACCGACCCGCCGATCGCGAGCACGGCCGAATGCGCGACGAGCCACGCGAACGAGCGCCGCTTCACCGCCATCCACCCCGTCAGCGCCGCGGCCGTCGCAAACGCGCCTTCCGCCGCATACGTCAGCGCGACCGGCGCAAAGTACGAGACGTCGAGGCTCGTCGCGTACAGCACCGCCGCGATGAGCCCCGCCGTGCGATCGAACATGTGCCGCCCCACCAGATACGCGAGCGCGGTGGCCAGTCCGGTAGACAAGATGTTGACGATCAGGAATCCGGCGTTGAGATCGCCCGCGAACAGATAGGCGACGCGCACCAGCGCGCAGTAGCCGATGAAGCCGGGCGGATGCGCGGTCAGCGTGTACATCGCGCCGGCAGCGAGGCCGTACGAATCGCCGTGGAAAATGTGCTCGCTGCGGAACGGAATCCGGGCCAGCGCCGAGACGAGAAACAGTCCGATGCAGATCAGCCAGTCGCGGCGGCGCTCGCTCACGCGCGCATTGTACGGAGGACGTCCGCCATCCGCTCCCCGATCGCACTCCATTCGAAGCGCGGCAGCACCGACGCGCGCGCGTTCGCCGCGAGCCGCCTGCGCAGCGACTCGTCCCGCGCCACGCGCTCGATGGCATCCGCCACCGACCGCGCGTCTTCCGTCTGCACCAGCAGGCCGTTCACGCCGTCTTCCACCATGTCCGGCATCCCGCCGACGCTCGTGACGATCGCCGGCAACCCGCACGCGAGCGCCTCGAGCACGACTACGCCGAACGTCTCGCTGCGCGCCGGAAGGCAGAACACGTGATGGGAGCGATACAGCGCACCGAGCTCGCGGCGGGGATGCTGGCCGAGGAAGCGGATGCGGCCGTTCCGGCGCGCGCGGATCTCCCGCTCGAGCGAACCGCTGCCGACGATGTCGAGCTCGTAGTCGACGTCGAGCAGCGCACACGCGTCGAGCAGAACGTCGAGTCCCTTTTCGATGGCCAAACGTCCCACGAACAGGATGCGCAGCGGTCCGCCGTCGTGAGCCACGCCAACGTCATCGGCCGCACCGACGTCCAAGGGGTCGATCCCCACCGGCAGCGTGACGACGTGCTTCGCGCCGCCCTGCTCCGCCAGCGCCATCGTGTGCCGAGCAGGCGCGAACACGATGGCCGCGTTGCGATACGCGCGCGGCGTGACGAAGCGATACAGCGCCGTCACGCGAGGATCGTACGTACCCCGCGGACGATCGTGGACGTCGCCGTGCATCACCATCGCGTACGGCACGTCGCCGGTCGACAAATACGCGGTCACATGCGAATGACAGACGATCGCATCCGGCGCGATCGCGCGCACCACACGCTTCGCCGCGCGGGCGAACAGCATCTCGTCGAACACATGGCGGAAGCGACGCAGCAGGTGCAGGTCGGGCACGCGCGCCACGACGTGCGGCAACGTTTCGTCCGGCGCGAACGAATCGGAGACGAGCGTCACGCGCATCGTGCGCGAGAGCTCGCGCGCCTGCCGCAGCGCCACGGCGGCAACGCTCCCGCTCCCGCCGAGTCCGCGACAGACGATCGCAACGTGCACAACCGTACTTTACGATGTGTCGCGTGTACCGCGTCGCGCTCGTTGCTTCCCACGTGATTCAGTATCAGGCGCCGTTCTTCCGGCTGCTGGCCGGGCATCCCGACGTGGATCTCGAGGTGATCTACTGCTCGCGGGCCGGCGCCGAGGTGTATCTCGACGCGGAAATGCAGACGAGTTTGCGGTGGGATCTCGACCTGCTCAGCGGTTACCGCCACACGTTCCTGCGCAACTTCGGCTCCGGCGAGGGACCGGCGCGCGCGATCAATCCCGGCATCGTGCCGAAGCTCCTCTTCGGCCGCTACGACGCCGTCGCCTTCTTCCTCGGATGGGGCACCCTCACCTCGCTCCTCGGCATCGCCGCCTGCCGCATGAGCGCCACGCCGTTCTTTCTGTTCGGCGACAGCAGCCACCCGCCGCCGCCGAGCTTTCCGCGCGACCCGATGCTGCGCACACTGTTCCGGACGGCGGACGCGTTCCTCGTCAGCGGCGTCCTCAACGCCGAGTATTACCGCCACTACGGCGCCGATCCGAAACGCTTCTTCCTCGTGCCGTGGGCCGTCGACAACGCGCGCTTCGCGGCGGACAGCCGCTTCGCGCCGGGCGAGCGAGAGGCGCTGCGCGCGCGTTTCGGCGTGCGTCCCGGCCAGCTCGCGCTCGTCTACTCGGCCAAGCTCCTGCCGCGCAAAGATCCGATGACCCTCCTGCGCGCGCTCGACGCCATGCGCCATCGCGATCGCGCCGCGGTCGTCTTCCTCGGACACGGTGCCATGCGCGAGGAGCTGGAAACGTTCGCGCGCGAGCGCGGCCTCAACGTGCACTTTGCCGGCTTCGTCAATCAGACGGAGCTGCCGAAGCACTACGCCGCGTGCGACGTCTTCGTGCTGCCGTCGGTCGACGAGCCGCGCGGGAGCGTCATCAACGAAGCCATGGCCGCGGGGCTCCCCGTCGTCATTTCCGACCGCGTCGGCTCGATCGGCGACATCGTGCGCGACGACGAGAATGCGTTCGTCTTCCGCGCCGGCGATGCGGCCACGCTCGCGCAGAAATTCGATCTGCTCGTCGAACAGCCGGAGCTGCGCGAGCGGATGGCGGCGCGCTCGCGCGAGCTGATCTCCGAGTGGGATTACGCGCGCGGCGTGCAGGGACTCGTGGAGGCCCTCCGCGCGACATGCTGACGATCGCCATCCCCACGTATCACCGCGGCGCGGTGCTCTGCGACACGATCGAGCATCTCCTCCGGCTCGAGCCGCGCGCGCAGGAGATCGTGATCGTCGATCAGACGCCGCTGCATCCGCCGGACGTGGCGGCGCGGCTGGCAGAGTACGAAGCAACCGGCGCGATTCGCATCGTGCGGCGCGCCGAGCCATCCATCCCGAAGGCGATGAACGCGGCGCTCCATCACGCCCGATCCGCGCACGTCCTCTTTCTCGACGACGACGTCATTCCCGATCGCGGCCTCGTCGGCGCACACGCGCGTGCGCTGCGCGAGCCGGGCGTGTGGGCGGTGGTGGGACAGGTGCTGCAGCCCGGCGAATCGCCGTCGCACTTCGACGACGACACCCTGCGCCGCGGCACGCTGCGCGATCTCGAGTTCCGCTTCACGCACGACACCGCCTGCGACGTGCAGAACGTGATGGCCGGCAATCTGTCCGTCGATCGCACACGTGCGCTTTCGATCGGCGGCTTCGACGAGCACTTCATCGACGTCGCTTATCGCTTCGAGACCGATTTCGCCCTGCGCCTCGTGCGCGCGGGCGGCCGCATCCGCTACGAGCCGGCGGCCTCGATCCGCCACCTCAAGGCCCCGGGCGGCGGTGTGCGCACGTGGGGCGATCACCGCACCAGCCCGTCACCGGCGCATTCGTTCGGCGACTACTACTTTGCGAGACGGCATGTGCCGCATTTCTGGAGATACGTGGCGGTGCGTCTGCGCAAGAACGTGCTGACGCGGTTTCATCTCGCGCACCCGTGGACGGTGCCGTTCAAAGTGGTGGGAGAACTGCGCGGCCTGTGGCGCGCCCGGCGAGCCGACCTCGGGTGGACCGGAACGCCGGCCGGAGACCGGCGCGCCCGGGCCGAGGAATAGCGGCGTCGGGCTCGAGACTTCTGGGACTTCGGGCCGAAAGGCCCAATCGCCCGACGTCCCATCACCATGGCTCTCGCCTTCTACCTCGCATTCCTCGGTGCCGCGAGCGCGTTCGCGCTCGTCGACTGGCGGCGTGCGTGGTTCTTCGTGGCTCTCTGCGGGGTGCTGCAGGATCCCGTGCGCAAGCTTTCCGCGGGGACGCCCGTGCTCGTCTCGTTCCTCGTGGTCGGCCTCTACGCGTGCATCGTCTTCGGCGCGCGGCACGCCATCCTCGCGCACCTCACCGATTTCGCGCGCCGCTTCGGGCAGCTCTACACCGCGATCTTCGCCTTCATCCTGCTGCTCGTCATCTCCGCCTTCAACGGCCTCTTCACCTACGGCTTCGACAAGTGGAAGGTGCCGCTGGTCAGCTTCTTCACCTACTGCGTGCCGCTCGTCGCCGTGATCGTCGGCTACGCCTGGTTCCAGCGCGAGGAGATGATGTACCGCTTCTTCCGCTTCTACGCGGCCGTCACCTCCGTCGCCCTCCTCGGCACGGTCGCCGAGTACGCCCGCGTCAACTCGCGGGTCCTCGGCCTCGTCGCCTACGAAGGCGACTACATCCGCCACCTCCCCGGCATCCAGATCCGCCTCCTCTCCGGCCTCTACCGCGGTCCCGACATCATGGCGTGGCACGCCGGCATGCTCACCGTCATCGCCATCGGTATGGCCCTCAGGAAAGGCTTCGGCCGCTCGATGCTGCTGTGGGGCGGCGTCGCGGCGTGGGGCTTCTTCAACTGCATGATCAGCGGACGCCGCAAGGCGATCTACTTCGTGCTCGCGTTCACGCTGCTGTTCGTGTGGCGCAGCGTGAAGCGCATCGGCAGCGGCCAGATCGTCGCCCTCCTCGGCGTGCTCCTCCTCCTCGGCGGCGTCATCCAGCATTTCACGCGCGCGGAAGACACGAGCGTCTACGCCAAAGGTGCGGTGGCGTCGCGTGTGGAGCTCGCGCAACGACTCGAAGGCGGCGCGCTCGAAACGCTTTCGCAGTACGGCCTCATGGGCGCGGGACTCGGTGCGGCGACGCAGGGAGTGCATCACCTCATCGGCGACCAGCAGATGGTCGGCTGGCAGGAAGGCGGCCTCGGCAAGCTCGCCATCGAAGTCGGATTGCCCGGCATGCTCGCCATCGCCCTCATCGGATGGATCGTCATCCGACTTCTGCTGCGACTCACGTCCATCGACGACGTGCCGGGCTCCTCGCACTTCATCCGGGCGATGCTCTTCGGCATGGCCGGCGCGAACGGGGCGGCGTTCATGGCGTCCGCGCAGGCATTCAGCGACGCCGTGCTCGCGCTCACCGCCGGCTTCTTCGTCGGCTGTCTCTTCGCGACGGCCGCGCTCGACGAGCGGCTGGCAGCCGAGGAGCGGGCGAAGGCGGCGCCGCAGTTGACGTCGCCTGTGCCGGCGTAGCACCGTACGGCGCGTGCGCATCCTGCACGTCGTTCCGACGTACTTTCCCGCGCGGCGCTACGGCGGCCCCATCGTCGCGGTCCACGGCCTCTGCAAAGCGCTCGCGGCGCGCGGACACGAGGTGGACGTCTTCACGACGAACGTCGACGGTGACGGAACGCTGGACGTGCCGGTGGCGGCGCCGGTGAATCTCGACGGCGTGCGCGTGCACTACTTTCCCTCCCCCTTTCCGCGGCTGTACTGGTCGCCGATGATGCGGCGCGCGCTGGCGGGGATCGGTGCGTACGACGTCGCGCACACGCATGCGGTCTATCTCTGGCCCGGCATCGCACTCGCACGCGCGGCACAGAAGCATGGTGTGCCATACATTGTGTCGCCCCGAGGGATGCTCGTGCCGGAGCTGATTCGCCAGAAGAACCGCGTCGTGAAAACGCTCTGGCTGCAGACGCTCGAACGCCGCGCGCTCGCCGGCGCGGCGTCGATTCACTTCACCGCACCGCTCGAGCTCCAGGAAGCGCAGCGCGTCGGCTTGCCACTGCCCTCGCCTGCCGTGGTGCCGAACGGCATCGACCTCGAACCGCGTCCCGACGTGCCACGCGAGGAGAACACGCTCGTGTTCCTCGGACGCGTGACCTGGAAGAAGGGACTCGACCGCGTGATCGAGGCGCTGCCGCCGAACGTTCGTTTCCTCATCGCCGGCAATGACGAAGAGGGACTCACGCCGCGCCTGCGCGAGCTCGCGGAAAAACGCGGCGTCGCCGATCGCGTCGAGTTCCTCGGACCCGTCTACGGCGCGGCGAAGAACGAGCTGCTCGCGCGCGCCACGCTGTTCGTGCTCCTGTCGACGTCCGAGAATTTCGGCAACGCCGTGCTCGAAGCCATGGCCATGGAAACGCCCGTGGTTCTTTCGCCCGACGTCGGTCTCGCCGATGAAGCGGTGCGCGCGAACGCGGGAGTGATCGGACTCGAATCGATGGACGCCTTGCTGCGCGATCCCGTGCGACGCGCGGAGCTCGGACGCAACGGCCGCGCGCTCGTCGCGTCGCGCTTCACCTGGCCGCGCGTCGCCGAAGCGATGGAGAATGTCTACCAATGCTCGATCAGATCACGCCCGTGATCCTCACGCGCGACGAGGAGTCGAACATCGGCCGCACCCTCGCCCAGCTCGCGTGGGCGCAGGACGTGGTCGTCGTCGACAGCTTCTCCACCGACACCACGCTGGAGATCGCGCGCGGCTTTCCGAACGTGCGCGTGGTGCAGCGCGAGCTCGACACGCTCGCCGAGCAGAGCAATTTCGGCATTCGCCACGTGAAGACGCCGTGGGTGATGCTGCTCGACGCCGACTACTTCGTCCCCGCGGAGCTCGTCGACGAGATGCGCGCGCTCGAGCCACCGCTGAACGTGCGCGCGTACCGCGCCGCGTTCCGCTACGCCGTGAACGGCAAGCCGCTGCGCGCGTCGCTGTATCCCGCGCGGATCGTGCTCCTGCACCGGGAACATGCCGAGGTGTGGCAGGACGGACATGCGCATCGCGTGCTGGCGGATGGTGATGTCGGCGATCTCGAGACGAAGATCATCCACGACGACCGCAAATCGTTCGCGCGATTCCTCGAGCGCCAGAAAAAGTACATGCGCCAGGAAGCGGAGAAGCTGCGCAGCGCGGATCCGCGCGCGCTGACCGTGGCGGGGCGCGTGCGCAAGCTCGTGGTGGTCGCGCCGTTCGCGGTGGCGTTTCACACGCTGTTCGTGCGCGGCCTCATCTTCGATGGCGCCGCGGGGCTGCGCTACGTGTGGGAACGCTTCATCGCGGAGCTGATTCTGTCGCGCGAGATGCTCCGACGTCCGCGTCCCCTCGCCCCACGTTAGCGGGGCGAGGGAGTTACGGCCGCTGGATCATCAGGTCGCCCATCACCAGCAGATCCATCTTCGTCCGGAGAAAACAATCCAGCGCCTCGTGGGGCGTGTTCACCACCGGCTCGTTTTCGTTGAACGACGTATTCAGCACCATTGGCACGCCGGTGAGGTCGCGGAACGCTTCGATGAGATGGTAGTAGCGCGCGTTCTGCGCCTCCGTCACCGACTGCAGACGTCCCGACCCGTTCACGTGCGTCACCGCCGGCACCTGCGGCCGTTTCGCCTCGCGGATCTGGTAGACCTGCAGCATGAACGGCACGTCGTAATCGGTCTCGAACCACTCGCCCACCGCCTCGCGCAGCACCGACGGCGCGAACGGACGGAACGACTCGCGGCGTTTGATCTTGTGATTGAGGATGTCCTTCATGTCCGCGCGGCGCGGATCGCACACGATCGAGCGGTTGCCCAGCGCGCGCGGACCCCATTCCATGCGTCCCTGGAACCAGCCGACGACGTTGCCTTTCGCGACCTGCTCCGCCGTCAGACGGCAAAGCTCGCGCTCGTTCCGCACGCGGCGGATGACGCAGTGCGCCTCGTCGAGATCCTGCTGGCGCAGGTGCACCGCCTTGTCGACGTCGCCGTCGCTGTACTCCGGACCCCAGTACGCGTGGTCCATCACGAACGAGCGAGGCTGATGCAGCTCCTCGTTCCACACCCAGTACGCCGCGCCGATCGCGCCACCGGCGTCGCCCGCCGCGGCCTGGATGTACAGATCCTTGTACGGCGAGCGGTCGAACACGAGTCCGTTCGCGACGCTGTTGTAGCCGCAGCCGCCGGCGAGACAGAAGTTCGGCAGTCCGGTCTTCTCGTGCAGCGCATTCGCGAGCGCGAAATACGCCTCTTCGAACATCGCCTGCATCGACGCGGCGAGGTCCTTGTGCCGCTGTTCCATCGGATCGGACGCCGCGCGCATCGGGCCGAGCTTCTCGATCAGCTTCTCCGAATACACCGGCCCGATCACCGGCGAGCCGCCCTGCCACACCATGTTCAGACCGATGGTGTGGTGCGTGAAGTACTCGAGGTTGAGCGAGAAACGGCCGTCGTGCACGCGCACGATGTCGCGCATCTCGTCCATGAACACCGGCTTGCCGTACGGCGCGAGGCCCATGACCTTGTACTCGTCGCCGTAGTGCGGGAAGCCGAGGTACTGCGTCATGGCCGTGTAGAAGATGCCGAGGGAATGCGGGAAGCCGACTTCGCCGAGGACCTCGATGCGGTTGCCGCGGGCGACGCCCCACATCGAGGAGACGAAGTCGCCGAAGCCGTCGATCGACAGCACGGCCGCTTCCTGGAACGGCGCCACGAAGAACGCCGACGCGAGATGCGCGCGGTGATGCTCGACGTGATGCAGCTTCGGCTTCAGCGAGTCGAGATGGAACGCCTCGACGAGCTCCGTGCGCAGGTCCTTGATCTTCGCGCGGTTCTCGAGCCGCTGCCGGATCGCGTTCAGCGAGGGCCGCTTGGCGAGCACGAAGCGCGCGCGTTGCATCATGCGTGCGTTCGGATCGCGATTGACCGCCACGTGATCGACCTGATTGAGCGTCACGCCCGCTTCGCGCAGGCAGTAGTCGATGGCCACGCTCGGGAATCCGGCCCAGTGTTTGACGCGCCGGAAGCGTTCTTCCTCCGCCGCCGCGACGAGTTTCCCGTCGACCACGATTGCGGCAGAAGCATCGGCATGGTGGGCATTGATGCCTAAAATGATCATGCGTGCGGCGCGCTACCTTCGTAAATCGCTACTTCCATCCCGACCATTCTGCAACAAGTCAGATTGCGTCCGACCTGGCGTTTCATCTCGCGTCGCGAGGATGGGAGGTCAGCGCGATCACGAGCCGTCAGCGTTATGACGACCCGCGCGCGCGCCTCGCCGCGCACGACGTTGCGAATGGCGTGCGCATTCAGCGGGTGTGGTCGACGCGCTTCGGCCGCGCCGGCCTGGCCGGCCGCGCGGTCGACTACCTCACGTTTTACGCGAGCGCGTTCTTCGCCATCGCCCGGCAGCGCGACTCCGTCGTCATCGCCATGACCGATCCCCCGCTCACCTCGGTGATCGCGGCCTTCACGGGCAAGCGCATCGTGAACTGGGTGCAGGATCTTTTCCCCGAGGTCGCGGAGTCGCTCGGCATCCGCGCGCCGCGGTTTCTGCGCACGATCCGCGACTGGTCTCTGCGCCGTGCACGCGTCAACGTCGTCCTCGGCGACCTCATGGCCGCACGCGTGCCGAAGGCGGTGGTGATCCACAACTGGGCGGACGCGAACCTCTCGCCGGTGCCCGTCGAGAACGATCGCTTCACCGTCGGCTACTCGGGCAACCTCGGGCGCGCACATGAATTCGAGACCATCCTCGGCGCGATGCGCAGTCTCTCCGAGGTGCGGTTTCTTTTCACCGGCGGCGGGGCGCAGCTCGAGGCGGTGAAACGCGCCGCCACCTCGAATGCGGAGTTCCGCCCGTACGCACCGCGGGAAAAGCTGAGCGAAAGCCTCTCCGCGGCGGATGCGCACCTCGTCTCCCTGCAGCCGTCGCTCGAAGGACTGATCGTGCCGAGCAAGTTCTACGGCGTGCTGGCGGTGGCGCGGCCGGTGATTTTCATCGGCGCGCACGACGGCGAGCTGGCGCGCGTCATTCGTGAGCACCGCTGCGGCGTCGTCATTGCACCGGGCGACGTCGCCGGACTGACGAACGCGATCGCGCAACTGGCCGCCGATCGCGACGAGGCAAGGGAAATGGGACGCCGCGGACGGGAGCTCTATCTCGCGCGCTTCGCGCCACACCGCGCGTTCGCGGCGTGGGAGCGCGTGCTCGAGGAGATCTCGTGATCACGCTGACGCGCACCCAGCGGCGCACTTTGCTGACGACGACGATCGTCACGATGTCGCTCGTGCTGCTGCTGTTTCTCGTGAACCCGGGGATCGCGCGCGATCCGGATCCGCCGGAGGACGCGCAGGCGCTCGCCGCGTGGTTTGCGGAGCATCCCGCCGATTGGAAGTCGGCCGCGGCGCTTTCCGACCGTTCGCTCGATTCGGCGCTGCCGCGGCGCATCGAACTGTGGCGCGCGAGCTTCGAGGCCGGACGCGCGCTCGCGCCGTGGCGTACGAACCCGCCCGCGGGATTCGTCCGCGCGGGACTGTTTCACTGGTACGAACTGAATGAGGCCGATCGCGCGCTCGTGCTGCAGACGGCGACGCCGCTGATGCGCAGCGACACGACGCTCTTTCATCAGCTCCATCAGCCGCTCTACCGCCTCACCCGCGACCTCGATTACCTGCAGCGCAGCGCGCCGCAGACGGTGGACGCGTTCTCGTCGTTACGCGAGCTCGCCGCGCGTCACGGCCGGTTCAACGAGTACCGCGGGCTCCGCGCGCTCGTGCGCCGCGTGCGCCGCGATCAGTTTCTGCAGCGCCGCGCGAACGGCGAGATCGCGGAGCTGCTCGCGATGCTGCCGCATCCGCTGCGCAAGGAAGACGAACCGCTCGTGCGCGCGATGCTCGCGGAGCTCGATCGCCGCGTCTTCGATCCGGCGCAACTGCATGGCGGCGTCGAGGAGCTCACCGTCTATGCGCTCGATCACAAACTGCAGCCCCTCGGCGGACTCACGCCGCTGATCGCATCGGAGACGCTGCTGCGCGAGACCACACGTCTCCGGCTGGCGAGAGAAAGCGGCAACGCCGAGGCCGCGCGGCGGCTCGAGCTCTCGACGACCGCGCATCTCGCGCCGCGCCCGCAGGTGGGTGTGTGGGAGGGGCTGTGCGGCGTGGACGAGTTGTGCGCCGGCGCGCGCGGAGTGCATCGCGGACCGCTGACGCTCACGCTCGACGTCGCGCAGAGCGATGAGATCCCGCCGTACGTCGAGATCTACGTCGACGACGCGTTAGTGGCCGAGGGAGAGATTCACGAGGCGCGCACGTTCGCGGTCATCGGCGATACGGACGAGCATCGCGTCGAGATGCGCATGATCAACCCGACGACCCGGAGCGGCATCCAGCGCCGCGTGAAGTTCCGGAGTGCCGGCGGTCACCGGGGGTGATGCGGCAGCGGCCTCGCTGCCGTTGGGCGTGGAGATCGAGCTGTTGAGCCGTTGAGCTGTTGAGCTGTTGAGCTGTTGAGCTGTTGAGGACCAGAGCTCAATAGCTCAATAGCTCAATAGCTCAATAGCTCAATGGCTCAATAGCTCAATGGCTCAATAGCTCAATCGCCCCATCGCTCACCCGCCCGGACGCCGGCGCTCCGGTTTGCGGTCGTGATCGACCGTGGCGACGGCGGCGCCGAGGATGGTGGCGAGGGTGGCGGGGTTCGAGGGGATGAAGAAATTGAAGTCGAGCAGCGCGTGCACCATGGCGATGGTGAGGCTCGTCAGCGCCGCGGCCTGAAACGCGCGGCGGCGCCATGTCAGCTCGCGCGCGGCGGCGCCGAACGTCGTACGCACGAGCGCCACGTATCCCGCGATCAGCGTGACCATCGCGATCGTGAAACCGAGCGTGCCGGACGTCGCCGCGATCTCGACGTAATCGTTGTGCGCGTGGTGATAGATCTTGTCGGGATCGCGTTGCTGCTCGAGCGAGACCACGCGATCGAACGTGCCCACGCCGCTGCCGAAGATCGAGAAGCGCTGCCAGATCCCGATCGCCGCGCTGATGCCGATGCGCCGTCCGATCAGCGTCACCTGCTCCGCTTCACTCGGCACGAAACGGCGCACGGTGCGGTCGGGCCCGAGAAACAGCACGAGCGCCGTGACGAGCACGAGACCGGCGGCCGAGCCGAGCGCGATGCGCGCCAGGCGACGGCCGGGCAGCATCGCGGCGAGCGCGAGCAGCGTCACCGTCACCGCGAGGAACGCCCCTCGCGATTGCGCGAGCAGAATCGCCGCGACACACGCCACCGCCGCGAGCAGCCCGACCGCGGTGCGCAGCAGGTGATGCTCGATGAGACGCAGGAAACGCTGCGCCGCCGGCACCTCGTCGTTCCCCGTGAGATGCCACGCCACGGCGATGAGGAAGAGCGCCATCGGCAGCACGATCGCCACGTAGTGCGCGAAATGGTTCGGGTTCACGAACGTGCCGGTGACGCGGTTGAAGATCAGCTTGTTGACCCACCCCCAGATCTCGTAGCGCTGCAGCGCGGCCTCGCGCATCCCGTACATCGCCTCGAACGCGGCGGCGACGCAGAGTACCGAGGCGAGGACCATCCGGCGCGAGTGCGAACGGATCATCAGAGCGGCCGCGACGAACGCGGCCAGCATCGCGGCGAGGCGAAAGAGCTCGAACGCGGTGGCTTGCGGATCGACCGAGATCGGATGCGCGGACGAAACGCTCACGCCCGCGAGCGCGGCGACGCGCGCGGCGCGGCTCCAGATCGCGTGCGACTCCGGCGACGCGAGTTGCAGCAGCGACTGCGGCAGCGGCACGAGCTGCAGCGACGCCACGAGGAGAAACAGCAGCGCGCCGTTCCCCCAGATCAGCCAGGCCCGCGTCGGTTGCGCGGTGTTGCCGCGATCGCGCGTGGCCCACAGACGGATCGCCGCGGCGGCGATGCACACCGCGAGCGGCACGGCGACGAGCGGCAGGCGCGCGCGCTCGACGATCGACCCGAACGGCAGCGGCAACCAGACCAGCCAGGCAAACAGGATGGCGAGGCAGGTGCGCTCTGCGTATCGGGTCCAGCGCGACGCGTAGGGCATCAGTGGGTTTTAACCAGAATGTAAGCGGGCACTGCCATGATACAGCGCATGCTAAACTTCGCCGGTTCAGCGCTTAGGGGGGAGACACCGTTGGGCGGAGAGAGCCGGCGCTTCATCATCTCATTGATCCTTATCGCGATGACTTCGGTCATTGCCACGGCGCAGCAGTCCCAGACGCTGCGCGACCGCGACCCTGATTTGTCGGGAGCGAAGAAACTCGCGGCCGACCTGCAGCAAGCCAATTTCCACGTCGGACCGCTGTACCTCATGTCGCGCATCCGCATCTCCGATGCCGGCTTCAGTGGTTCGAGTGCCGTGCCGACCGGCGGCGACAACGCGGGCTTTTCGCTCGCGGTCGAAGCGCCGCAGCGTCTCTACTTCGTCCCGACGAAGAAGGTCATCCTCAGCGCGGAAGTGGTCCCCGGGTACGCGTTTTTCACCCGCGACCAGCGCGAGGGTGAGGAAGACAACAGCGGGCAGTTCAACTACCTGCTGCGCGGCGACGCGCACTTTCTGATGAACCACCTGTATCTCGATCTGTACGCACAGCGGGCCGATCAATTGCGCGCGCACGTGGCCGAGCTGAACCGCGTCGCGACCACGCGTGAAGACGAGACCGGCCTCGCCGGCGAGTGGAAGTACTCGAGCCGCACGAGCGGCGTCTTCAATCTGCGCTACCGGACGACGGCCTATCCCGCCGACCGCTACCAGCCCGACCTCGTGCCCGGCACGGACTTCAATCCGATCGAGCTCCTCGACCGCAACGAGCGCAACGGCCGCTTCTCGTTCATCCACAAGACCTTTCCGCTGACCTCGCTGTTCGTGTCGACCGAGATCAGCAACTACAGCTTCGAGAAGGCGACCTACAAGGACAGCCGGCGGACGTGGGTCGGCGCCGGTGCGCTGTACGACTCGGGGCGCACGCAGCTTCGCATCGAGGGCGGCCCGATGAAGCTCGATTTCGAGGACCCGACGCAGCGCGACTTCAGCGGCGTCGCCGCGGCGGCGCAGGCCACGCGCGCGAACGGCCGCACGACTTACCGCGCCAGCGCCCAGCGCGACCTCGGCTTCTCGATCTTCGAGGCGAACAACTACTTTGTAAGCGACATCCTCACCGCGGGCGTCGATTACGTGGCGTCGCGGCGGATCACGCTCCGCGGCGGCACGGCGTGGCAGCGCGACACCTATGACGTCCCGGTCGGCGGCAACGATCGCCGCGATACCACCTCGTTCACGAGCGTCGGGCTCATCTACAGCCTGCGCATGCTCCGCTTCGGCGGCGACGTGGGGTGGTACCAGAGAGATTCCACCTACGCCGGCGACGTCGACTCAGGAATACGTTACGTCGTGCACTTGTCCTTTACCCCGTAAACCGGTTCTCAAAATAACGTTTTCTGCAGCAGACGAGGCACGCGGTTTCACGGACGTTTCACGCATGCTGCATCACCGGCGTCACAGCGGAGCGTTAAGGTCGGCTCGGTCCAATAGTCAGGAGTGAGCCCGTTCCGTCCGCCGGTGCGTTTGCCGGCGGTGTGCCGTATTGAGGGTTTCTAAAGAAATGAAGCGACTTGCATTGGCCCCGTTCCTCCTGATCTTCGCGCTTGCCGCGACCGCACAGGATCTGCCGCTGTTGTCGGCCGATTCGCCGGTCGGGCCTCGCGACGTCATCGACATCAGCGTCGTCGAAGACAAGTCGATGAACGGCCGCGTGACCGTCGGTGAGGACGGCAACATCGTTCACGGCACGCTCAGCAAGGTGCAGGTGGCGGGCATGACGGCGGCGCAGATCGAAGCGCGCCTCAGGTCGCTGCTCGAGGCGAACTACCTCGCCCGCGCCACCGTTTCCGTGCAGGTCGTCGAGTTCGCCAGCAAGCCGATCTCCGTGGTCGGCGCCGTCGTCCGTCCCGGCCGCATTACCGCGACCGGCAACACCACGCTCATCCAGGCCCTCACGCTGGCCGGCGGTCTCGCCGCGGGTCACGGCAAGGAGCTCTACGTCCTGCGCACGGCGTCCAACGGTCTGACCGAGCAGGTCGCCGTCAACGTCGACGAGCTCATGGTCAGCGGCAATCCCGACGTCAACATCCCCCTCGCGCCGAACGATCTCGTGAACGTGCCGGTGGATCTCCCGATCACCATCTACGTCGCGGGCGAAGTGATGCGTCCGGGGAAGGCGCAGTTCCGCAGCTCGCAGACGCCGACGCTGCTGCAGGCCATCGCGGACACGGGCGGCAAGACCGACCGCGCCTCGAAGATCGCCATCATCACACGCGTCGAGAACGGCAAGTCGCGGACGATCAAGGTGAACTACATGGAGATCGCGCGCGGCAAGCGCCCGGACTTCGTCCTGCAGGACAACGATACCGTCTGGATCGACGAAGCCATATTCTGATGTCATGGACCTGAGCACCACGACCCAGCCCGAAGTCCATCTTTCCCACTACTGGAACGTCATTCGGAAGCGGTGGAAGGTGGCCGTCTCGATCCTGACGGTCGTGATGATCGGCACCTTCCTGGCGAGCTACTTCTCCAAACCGCTCTACCGCTCGCACATCCAGCTCCAGATCGAGCGCGAGACGCCGGCCGTCACCATCGAGGACATCTTCGGCATCGCCGCGTCGGAGCAGGATTTCCTGCAGACGCAGTACGTGCTCCTCAAGAGCCGCGGCCTCGCGCTGCGCGTCGTCGAGGACCACAAGCTCTACAACGATCCCGAGCTCTATCCGCCGGGCGTCGCGGGAAAGACGCCGCAGGAGCTGCAGCAGATCAAGGAAGGCATCGCCGGCGGGCTCCTCGGCGGCGTCGACATCGTCCCGGTCCGCAACACGTCGCTCGTCGAGATCTACTACGTCGGCACGTCGCCGCGCCTCGCGCAGAAGATCGCGCAGGCGTGGGGGGAGTCGTACATCCAGATGAACATCGCCAAAAAGCTGCGCAGCGTGCAGCAGGCGAACGAGTTCCTCACGCGGCAGATCCAGGACGTCGAAGCGAGCCTCGCCGCGAGCCGCACGGAGCTGCAGAAGTACAGCGAGACCCACGGCATCATCGGCACGGGCGGTGAGGGCGAAACGGCCGATCCGATCATGCTGAAGCTCACGCAGCTCACCGCGGACGTCACGACCGCCCAGAATCTCGTCTACGAAAAACAGGCCGCCTACACGGCGGTGCAGCGCACGCCCGACGAAGCGATGGCCGCGAGCGAGCCGAACGTGCAGCGGCTCACCGAAGAGCTGACGAAACTGCAGCGCGAGTACAGCGACCGGCTGTCGGTCCTCAAGGCCGGGCATCCGGAGATGCAGCGTCTTTCGCAGACCATCGAGCAGACGCGCTCCGCCCGCAACCGCGCCATCTCGCAGGCGAAGAGCAAGGCCATCGAAGCGGCGCGCGCGGAGCTCAACGCCGCGAACGCGCGGCTCAGCTCCGTCCGCTCGGCCTACGCGGCGCAGCGCGGCGAAGCGCAGCAGCTCAACGTCGACAGCGCGCGCGCCCTCGACCTGCGCACGGCCGTCGAAGCGAAACAGAGCATGCTCGCGTCGCTGCAGAAACAGCTCAGCGAAACGCAGGTCGCCGCGCGTCTCAACGGCGGCGCGTCGTCGAACATCCATCTCATCGACAGCGCCCTCCTTCCGGGGGGACGCTTCAATCTGTCGATGCAGCGCAACATGCAGAACGCTTTCCCCCTCGGCCTGATCCTCGGCTTCGCGGCCATCTTCTTCCTCGAATACATGGATCGCTCGATCAAGACGCAGGAAGAGCTCGAGCGCGTGACGCACTTTGCGCCGCTCGGCGTCATCCCGGCCGCGTCGTCGATGGGCTCGCGCCAGTACGGCTACGGCAACGGCTACGGACGCACGACACCGCGTCTGCGCGCCGCCGACGCGGGCGAGAAGAACGGCGGCGTGGAGCTGATCCCGCACACGGATGCGCGGTCGCCGGTCTCCGAGGCGTATCGCGCGCTCCGGACTTCGCTGCTGCTGGCTTCGGCGAACTCGCCGAAAGTCATCGTCATCACCTCGTCGTTCGCACGCGAAGGGAAGACCACGACCTCGGTCAACCTCGCGACCGTGCTCTCGCAGATGGGCAAGCCGGTGCTGCTCGTCGACGCCGACCTGCGCCGCCCGCGCCTGCAGAAAGTCTTCACCGGCAAGATGAACCTCGGCCTCGTGAACTATCTCGCGGCCAACATTCCGCTCGACGACATCATCCAGGGGACCGAAGTCCCGAATCTCGCGGTCGTGCTCTCCGGACCGATTCCGCCGAACCCGTCGGAGCTCCTCGCGTCCGATCGCATGAAGCACCTCATCGAAGAAGTGCGCGGCAAATTCGCGTACGTGATCTTCGACTCGCCGCCCGTCCTCGCGGTCACGGACGCGGTGGTGCTCGCGGCCGGCGCCGATGGCGTCGTCCTCTGCGTGCACGGCGGGCAGACGCCGCGCGAGCACGTGCAGCGCTCCGCCGAGCGGCTCCGCCAGGCCAACATCCCGGTCCTCGGCGCGATCCTCAACAACCTCGACCTCAGCCAGTACGGCTACACGTACCGCAAGAGCTACTACGACTATTACCAGTCGGACGACGCGGACGAGGGCGAGCACGCCCGGAAGACCGGGTGATCGACATCCACCATCACTGCCTGCCCGGCGTCGACGACGGTCCGCGTGACCTCGCCGAGGCCGCGGACCTGTGCGCGATGGCGGCGGCGGAAGGGATCGAGACGATCGTCGCCACGCCGCATGTGCTGCGCGAGCGCTGGCCGACGTTCTCGCGCGAAGAGCTGCAGGCGAAGTTCGACGAACTGGTCGCGCGCGTCGGCGACACCCCGCGCCTGCTCCTCGGCTCCGAATACTTTTTCAGCCACGACATGGCGGAGCTGCTGCAGGAGGGAAAGACGATCCTCCCGCTTGCCGGAAGTCGCTACGTGCTGCTCGAGCTCGCGGCGAACAGCGTCCCGCCGCTGATCGAGCAGCCGTTCTATCGCGCGCAGCTCGCCGGATGGACGCCGATCATCGCCCATCCCGAACGGAACGTCGTGCTGCAGTCGCGGCCGGACGTATTGGCGTATCTCATCGGCCACGGCGCCCGCACGCAACTGACGGCGACGAGCCTCACGGGCGCATTCGGCTCGGCGGCGCGCAAGGCGGCGGAGACCTTCCTGCGCCTGCAGCTCGTGCACTTCGTGGCCACCGACGCGCACAACACCAGCAAGCGTCCGCCGGTGATGGGCGATGCTTTGAACGCTTTACGCTCACTCGTCGGCGAGTCCGTGACCGAAGCGCTGACGGTCGAAAATCCGCGTGCGGTCGTCGAAAACCGGCCGCTGCCGTGGGATCCGGAGCCTCAGGAAGAGGCTACTGGCGGATTTTTCACACGCGTCAAGTCGTTTTTCGGTCGCGGACAGGCTTAGAATCTGCTCCACACGAGGAAATCCATGAAAGCTCGCGCACTCATCGTCGTCGCTGCCTCCCTGCTCGTCGCCTCCTTTGCGGGGGCCGCGGAGAAGGCACCGTCGCTTCAGTACACGCCCGTCTCGTGCATCAAAGGCGGCGAGCTGCCGCTCATGCAGATTCAGATCGAAGGGGAAGGCGAGCTGCGCGGCTACTTCCGCCGCACGAACACCACGGACTGGTGCTCGGTCGAAGGCGAGAACATCGGACCGCTCTCGCGCCTCGTCCTGCCGAAGTTCGAAGACGGCGACGAGATCGAATACTTTTTCGTGCTCCTCAACGGCCGCCGCGTCTCCGCCCGCAGCCCGCGCATCTATCGCGCACGCGTGAGCCCCGAGTGCCAGGCCGCCTCCGCGCGCCACATCGTCCGCCTCGCCATGAGCTGCGGCGAAGAAGTCCAGGCCGTCCCCACCTCCCTCGGCGCCGGCTACGCCATGAACGACGAGCTGGTGGAAGGCGACCCGGAGTTCGGCTCCCCGGACCGGCCGGTGGATCAGTAGCGCGGTCCCCGCACGATTTGGGTCGCCGGCATCATCACCGTCGAGCGGGCAAACGCGGCGAACAGCCCTGCATCCGCGCCATGCGCATTTCGTGAGAGAACGCTGCCGTCGATGAGTGGCGGCGCGGACGCCGCCACCCCAGCCGGCGAGGACGCCGGCGCTCCGCGTCTTTAGTGCGCTTTCGCCTTCTTCACTTCTTCGGTCAGCGCGGGGAGGATCTGGAAGAGGTCGCCCACGATGCCGAGGTCCGCGATGCGGAAGATCGGCGCCTCGGGGTCCTTGTTGATGGCCACGATGTGCTTCGAGCTCGACATGCCGGCGAGGTGCTGGATCGCGCCGGAGACACCTGCGGCGATGTAGAGCGTGGGGCTCACGACGCGGCCGGTCTGGCCGACCTGGTGCTGGTGATCGATCCACCCCGCGTCCACCGTCGCGCGTGAGGCGCCGACGGCACCGCCGATCGCGTGCGCCAGATCGCGGATGTACGAAAAGTTCTGCGCTTCCTTCAGACCGCGTCCGCCCGACACGATGATGTCGGCTTCCGCGAGCGACATCTCGCCGGCTTCCGGCGTGTGCGTCTCGACGAGCTTCACGCGGTTCTCCGCCGGCGTCGCAAGGTTCACCACCTCCGCCGCGCCGCCGCCTGCTTCTTCCGCGGGGAACGCGTTCGGACGCGTGGTCGCAATCGCCGGAGTGCCGGTCACCTCGACCGTCGCGAAGGCCTTGCCCGAGTACACCGGACGGCGCGCGCGCAGCTTGCCGTCGGTCCATTCGAGACGATCGACGTCCGACGCGACGCCGACATTCAGACGCGCCGCAACACGCGGAGCGAGATCGCGTCCGTCCGACGTTCCGGCGAACAGCACGACCGCGGGCTGCGCCTGCGAGACCGCCTCCGCGAGTGCCGCGGTGTACGACTCGGTCGAGTACGCACCGACGCCGGCGACGTACACCTTCTTCGCACCGTAACGACCCGCTTCTTCCGCGGCCGCCGCGTCGGAAGCGAACGCGCTCAGCTCTCCGCCCGCGGCCTCCGCGAGCTTGCGTCCGATCGTCAGTGCCTCACGGGAAGCCTTCTTCAGCTTCCCGTCCTTGATTTCCGCAAAAACCAGAACGCCTGCCATCGAAATCTCCTAGAGCGCCTTTGCTTCGGAACGGATGTAGTTGAGGATCTCCTGCGCCGCCGCGTTTGCGTCGGCACCGTCGATCTTGCGTCCGCCGCTCTTCTCCGGCGGCAGCTCGAGCGACACGACCACGACGCGCTGGCGAAGGACGTCGCCCTCGTCGAGTCCGAGGTCGGCGATCGACTTCGTGTCGATGGCGACCTTCTTCGCGGCCATGATGCCCTTGAGCGACGCGTAGCGCGGCTCGTTGAGACCCTTCTGCGCGGTGACGACCGCCGGCAGTGGCGCCTCGAGCACTTCCTCGGCCGCCTCGATCTCGCGATGCGCGGTGATCCTGCCGTCGCCGACTTCGAGCTTCGTCACGACGTTGACCTGCGGATAGCCGAGGAGCTCGGCGACCATCGGGCCGACGAGACCATTGTCGGTGCCGACACCCTGCTTGCCGAAGAACACGAGATCGTGCGGGACGGACTTGATCGTGGCCGCCAGCACCTTGGCGATGCCGAGGGCGTCGGCGTCGCCGGACTCCCCCTTCACGTGAATCGCCTTCGTGGCGCCGCGTGCGAGCGCCTCGCGCAGCGCCTGCTGCGCGCGGTCGGGACCGAACGTCACGACGGTGACGTCACCGCCGGACTTTTCCTTGACGCGGATCGCCTCTTCGAGCGCGAACTCGTCGTACGGGGAAACGATGAACTTGAGACCCGCCTCGTCGACTTTCGCGCCGGCGATCTTGATGCGGGCTTCGGTATCGGGAACGTGCGAGATGCAGACTACGGAATTCAAAAGGAGAACCTCCGGTCGGAGTTGCGTTGCCGGGATGGCAACGGCAGCGAAGCGCGCGCAATTCTATGTAGGAGGCATGCAAATCGCAATCGGCATTCGGCCAACAAGAACTCCCCACGATTCGAGGCAAAACGGAGGACGGCAATGCCAATCGCGAGCAGGCCGCATGAGCTGGACGGCAACACGATGCACGGACGCAGGACGTTTCGCTCGATGCCCGATTTCAAACGGGCCAAAGGAAACGGCAACGGCAACGGAACCGCCCGCAACTACAACGGCGGCGCAAAGGCCGCTCCGCCCGAGGCGACGAACGCGGAGAATTTCTACTACCTCAAGCAGATGAACTCGAAGACGCCGATGGTCATCGTCATGACCGACGGCGAAGAGATCCGCGGCTGGATCGAGTGGTACGACAAGAGCTGCCTCAAGGTGAACCGCGAAGGCGCGCCGAACCTCCTCATCCAGAAACACTGCATCAAGTACGTGTTCAAGCAGGAAGAGCTCACCGTCTAAAACTCGCGCTACCATCGCGGGCGTTGAAGCCACTGGCGATCACGCTCGGCGATCCGGCCGGCATCGGCCCCGAGGTCGTGCGCAAGGCACTCGAGTCGCTCGACGTGCCTTGCCGCCTTTTCGGCGAGACCGCGCACGTACGCCACGGCGAGATCTCCGCAGAGTACGGACGCATCGCACTCGACGCCATCGACGCCGCCGTCGACGCGGTCGAACGGGGCGAGTGCTCCGCGCTCGTCACCGCACCCATCCACAAGCAGGCGATCGCCCTCGCCGGCTCGCCGTACCCCGGCCACACCGAACTGCTCGCGGCGCGCGCGGGACTCGCGGAGTACGGCGCCGATTACGCGATGTACTTCGACTCGCCGCAACTGCGCACCGTCCTCCTCTCCGTGCACGTGCCGCTGGTCGACGCGATCCGCACCATCGACGCGGACCGCATCGCCGCCCTCGCCCGTCTCACCTCGCGCGATTACGCGCGCCTCTACGGCAAAGCGCCGCGCATCGCGGTCGCGGGCGTCAATCCGCATGCGGGCGAAGGCGGCCGCTTCGGCGATGAAGAAGAGCGCATCGCGCGCGGCGTTGCACTCGCAAAAGCGGAAGGACTCGCGGTCAGCGGACCGCATCCGCCCGACACCGTCTTCCTCAGCGCAACGCAGGGCAAGTACGATGTCGTCATGGCCATGTACCACGATCAGGGCCTCATCCCGGTCAAGACGCTCGCGTTCGAGGAGTCGGTCAACGTGACCCTCGGGCTGCCGTGGCTGCGCGTCTCCGTCGATCACGGCACCGCGTTCGACATCGCCGGCAAAGGCATCGCGGACGCGGCTCCGATGCGTTACGCGATCGAGTGGGCCGCGCGTCACGCGGAGAGGTTCGCACGATGAATCGCTGGGCCGCGCGCATCATCGGACTGCTGATGCTGCTCCTGTTCGCGCTGATGTTCGTGCAGATGCACAAGACGCTCAGCATGCTGCAGCGCGAGTCGCAGCAGTCGCGGTAGGATGCGCACGCCATGCCGCGCATCCTGGTCACCAACGACGACGGAATCTACAGCGAAGGATTGAAGAAGCTCGCGGAGGCGTGCCGCCCGCACGGCGAGGTGATCATCGTCGCGCCGGACCGCGAGCAGAGCGCCGCCTCGCACGCGCTCACACTCAACCGTCCGCTGCGCATGCTGGAGATCGAGAAGGACTCGTGGATCGTCGACGGCACGCCGTCCGACTGCGTCAACCTCGCGGTGCTCAAGCTGATGAAGGACGCGCGTCCCGACCTCGTCGTCTCCGGCATCAACTTCGGGCCGAATCTCGGCGACGACGTCACGTACTCCGGCACGATCTCGGCCGCGTTCGAAGGCGCGCTGCTGAACATCCCCTCCATCGCGTTCTCCGCGCTGGTGGGGAAAGGGTTCTCCTTCGATCAATGCGCCGCGGTCGCGGGCGACCTCGTGAAGATCGCGCTCGAGCAGCACAGAGATCCGCAGATCGTGCTCAACGTGAACTTCCCCGTCGGCCCGTTCGCGGGGGTGAAGATCGCGCGTCTGGGCAAACGCATTTACTCCGAGGGCGTGATCGAGCGGCTGGATCCACGCGGACGCAAGTACTACTGGATCGGCGGTGAGCCGCCCGTGTGGCATCCGGGGGAGAACACCGACTTCGAGGCCATCCAGCAGAATTACGTGACCATCACTCCGCTGCATCTCGATCTCACGCATCACGAATCGCTCTCTCGTCTGCAGCCGCTCGAGGAGATGCTTGCCCACCACGCCGCCAAAGCCTGATCTCGACAGCACGGCCGCGCGCGCGCACGAGCGCGAGCTCGCGCACCAGCGGGCGCTCATGGTCGAGCGCCACGTCGCCGCACGCGGCGTCAAAGACGAGCGCGTGCTGCAGGCGATGCGCGAAGTGCCGCGGCACCGCTTCGTGCCGCAGGTGGTGCAGGCGAAGGCATACGGCGCCGGCGCGCTGCCGATCGGCGCGAAGCAGACCATCTCGCAACCGTGGATCGTGGCACGCATGATCGAGTTGCTCGAGCTGCGCGGCAGCGAGAAGGTGCTCGAGATTGGCACGGGAACCGGATATCAGGCGGTGGTGCTGTCGAAGCTGTGCGCGAAAGTCTTCACCATCGAACGGGTCAACGAACTGGCGCTGAGAGCGGCCGAGCTCTTCAAGGAGCTCAAGATCCACAACGCCTCGGTGAAAGTGTTCGACGGGACGTACGGCTGGTCCGACCAGGCGCCGTTCGACCGGATCATCGTGGCCGCGGCCGCGCCGGAAGTGCCGGAGCCGCTGGTGCAGCAGCTCGCACGCACGGGGCGGATGATCATCCCCGTCGGACCGCCGGGCAATCAGCGGCTGGCGCTCGTGACGCGCGTCGGGACGGGCGTGAAGATCGAGGATCGCGGCAGCGCCGAGTTCGTTCCGCTGGTCGGCCGCTTCGGCTGGCGCGAGTAAGCCGATGAAAGTCCGCGCCGTCCTCACACTCACGGGAATCGTGTCGGCCATCCTCGGCGCACTGGTCGTCTATCTCGTGCTGTCGGTGCCGAACGATCTGCGCGCCGACTCGCTGCTGAAGGACGCGCGCAAGGACATCACCGACGGCAACAACGTCAAGGCGCGTCAGTCGCTGACGAAGATCGTGCAGCAGTACCCGCGTACCGATGCCGCGGCCGCGGCGACGGTGGCGCTGGTGTCGCTCGCGCAGAAGGAGCGCGACGATCTCGCCCGCGCCGTCGCTGTGTTGCGCAGGCAGAACGAGCAGCAGACCGCACAGATCGCCGCGCTGCAGAAGAACGTCACCGACATCGGCAACCGTCCGCCTCAGGTCGTGACGGCGCCGGCGCCCGCGCCGAAGCCGGCGGTGACGAAGAAGGCCCCGCCCGCGAAAAAGAAAACGCCGCCGAAGAAGACCACGAAGAAACGGCGTCGCTGATCTCGCTTACAATCCGCAACCATATGAAGGAACAGCGGCATCTTCGGATCCACGGTAAGGTCCAGGGAGTCGGCTATCGTTTCTATGCGACCCGCGTCGCTCGGCGCATGGGTCTCAAAGGCTGGATCCAGAACAACCGCGACGGCACGGTCGAGGCGCTGGTCGAAGGCGAGAAGAAGTCGATCGACGAGTGGGTCGAGGAGATCCGCGAAGGCCCGCGCTACGCGGAAGTCACGAAGATCGATGCGGAGTCGAAGGACTTCACCGGCAAGCTGCCGGACTTCGACGTGAAGTTCTGATGACCGCGCAAGAGCTGCAGTCCTTCATCCGCGACGTGCCCGACTTTCCGAAGCCGGGGATCGTGTTCAAGGACATCACGCCGCTGCTGCGCTCGGCCCGGGCGCTCGAGACCGCGTGCACGCTGCTCGCGGAGCCGTTCCGCGACAAGGGCGTGACGGCGGTCGCCGGCATCGAGTCCCGCGGGTTCATCTTCGGCAGCGTCGTCGCGCAGAACCTCGGCGCGGGCTTCATCCCCATCCGCAAGCCGGGCAAACTGCCGTGGACGACGCGGCGTCACGAGTACGCGCTCGAGTACGGCAAGGACGTGCTCGAGATTCACGACGACGCCCTGACGCCGGAAGATCGCGTGCTCGTGATCGACGACGTGCTGGCAACTGGCGGCACGCTTGCAGCGGCGACGCATCTCGTGCGCGGCTTCGAGGCATCCCTGATCGGCGCCGCGACGGTGATCGAGCTCGGGTTCCTCGATGGACGCGCGAAGCTCGACAGCAATCTCCTCCTGCATTCCGTGCTTCGTTACTGAGAGGGTCCGATGAAACAGATTGGAGAGCTCATCACGGGTCAGACGCTGACGGTGCTCGAGCCGGGAACGGACGTCCGCACCGCGGCGCAACGCATGTCCGAGGTCAACATCGGGGCGGCGGCAGTGGTGGAGTCGGGACGCCTCGCCGGCATCTTCTCCGAGCGCGACATCATGGCCCGCGTCGTCGCCAAAGGCCTCGACCCCTCCGGCACGACGGTCGGCCTCGTGATGTCGAAAGAGCTCGTGGTCGCCGAATCGACGGAGAACGTCGACTCCGCCCTGCAGAAAATGCACTCCATCCGCGCACGGCATCTGCCGGTCGTCGACGACGGAAAACTCGTCGGCATGATCTCCATCCGCGACCTGCTGGAGATGGACGACGAACAGCAGCGCGCGAAGGCGACGTTTCTCAACGAGCTGGTGACGTACTCGCCGGACTACGAGAGCTAGAGCCTCTTCCGGTAATTCACCACACGCTCGACTTCCTCGAAGCCGAGCGCTTCGTGCGCGCGCTGCGAGACTTCGTTGTCGAGCCACGTGTCGGAGGCCATCTCGGTGCAGCCGCGCTCCCTCGCCCACTGCTCGCACGCGTGGAGCAGCGCGGCGCCGAGCCCCTGGCGGCGATGTTCGTCGCGCACGTACCACCCTTCGAAGTAGCCGAGGTTGCGCGAGCGCAGGGCGACTTCGGCAAAGCCGAGGAGTTCGCCGTCGCGCTCGGCGATGAGCACCGCGTAGTCGGCCCACGCGAGCATCGCGTGCAGCTCCTGCGCGTGCTCGTCGACGGACCCTTCCGGCCAGAGCGCGTGGCGCAGACGCGCGAGCGCGTCGACATCCGCTGCGCGATACGGCCGGATCATCAACTGTTCACGAGCCGCAGGCGCAGCGGCGACGATTCGCTCGTCGCGTGCACGCCGGGCGTGAGCTCGAACTCGTCCTCGGTCGTCTGCACGCCGCCGAGGAGGAGACAGAGACGCGCGAGCTCTTTGAACGACGATTGATCTGCTTCGATGACGACGTTCGCGCCCTCGGTGCGTACGGTGATCGGCGCGCGTGTGAGACCTTCGAGCGCCATCATGGCCAGGTCGTAGTTCATGACGATTCGTCCTCTCCGCGATAGCGCACCGAGTTGCGCTCGGTCTCGTGCAGCACGACCTCGTACAGCTCGCCGTGCGGGATCGCCGGCGCGAGCTGCTGCCAGAACGAGCGCGCAAGATTTTCGGCCGTCGGGATCACGTCGCGCAGAAAGTCGACGTCCTCGTTGAGGTTCGTGTGGTCGACGCGGTCGATCACGCGCTCGCGCATGATGTCCTTGAGGCGCTTGAGGTCGATCACCATCCCGGTCTCGGGATCGATGGCGCCTTTCACACTCACCTCGAGCGCGTAGTTGTGGCCGTGGCCGCGCGGGTTGTCGCACTTGGCGTAGGTGCGGCGGTTCCACTCCGCATCCCGGTTCGGATTGTGCAAGCGATGGGCTGCCGAGAACGTCAATCGAGCCGTAACGATCATCGCGCGCAATTATGGATGCAAACGAGCCCCACTACATCGTCTGTCAGAACGGCGTCTTCACGCTGCCGGAATCGCTGCTGCGCGCGCTGTCGTCGCAGACGAGACGCTTCGTCTACCTGCGCCAGGACGAGGATTCGCTGACCATCTCCACGACGCGCATTGCGGACGGACACCGTCGCGTGCTGAACGCCCGCATGCGCGCGCCGATGTTCCGCGAGGCCACGTGCCTGGCAATCGTCGATCTGCGCGAGTCGCTGCGCGTGATGCCGGTCGAGTGGCGCGTCAACGCAACCGGGCGAGCGCCTCGCGAACCTCTGCCTGCTGCTGAGTGAGGCTGGCCGCCACGTTCCGGAAGCGCGCGTCGCTCTCGAGATAGCGGAACAGCGGATGCGCGAGCACGTACGCCGCGGTCGGCTCCTTGCGCTGCGCGGCCTTCTCCAGCGCCGACAGCACCCCCGAGGTATCGGAAAGAATCGCATGCACCTCGGCTGACGACGTCCACGTCATGTCGCCGGGACGCGCCGCCGCGACGGCGAGCTTCAGCGCCTTCTCCGCATCCGCCGCGTTTTGATTCTCGGCGGCGATGTACGCGGACAGGAGGTGATAGCCGTACAGCGGATCGAGGTTCGCCAGCTTCTTGAGCTCCACGTCCGCGACGGGGAGCGAGCGCCGCAGCACCGCGAGGCGCCCGATCTTCAGTGCGAGTGCCGCGTTCTCCGGCGCCGTCTCTTCGACTTTGTAGTAACGCCCGATCGCCGCGTCGATGCGCCCCGCCGCCGCGAGCAGATCGGGTTCGTGCGCGGTGACATGCACCGGCGGCAGCGCCTTCATCTTCGCCAGCGCCGCGTTGAACCTCGCCGCGTCGTTCGCGGACAGCGCGTACTGCGCGATGCAGTTGAGCGCCTCCGCGTTCTTCGGATCAAAGCGCAGGACGAGATCGAAATGGGTGAGCGCCGCCGGGATGTCGCCGCTCGCGAGACTGGCCTGCGCGACTTTGCGCGCCGCGCCGACGTTGCCCGGATCGAGCACGACGACCTGCTTCGCCGCGGCGATGGAATCCGCTTCATTGCCGCGCGACGCAAAGAAGTCCATCGCCACCAGATGCGCGGGGAGGAACTGCGGATCGGACGCCATGGCCGCGCGGAGTGAGGCATCGGCACGCGCGCCGTCGTTGATCGAGCGCGCGAACACCGCATCGGCAAACGAGTTCACCGCGGCGGCCTGCGCGAACACACGCGGTTTCGCGTGCACGTTCGCGATCACGGACTCGACGACGGCGCGGATGCCGCTCGCGGCATCGAGCAATGCGACAGGCGCGGCGCTGTTCATCACGAGCTCCGGTCCTGCAGCGCCGTCGCGCACGGTCGCGGAGAACGATGCCGCACCCGCGGATGCGGCATCCGCGACGCGCAGTTCGGGGAACGTGCGCAGAATCTCCATCGCGCCGAGGCGGATGGCGTTTGCCCGCTCGGTCGCGAGCGGATCCTGCGACGCGACCGTGAACGGGGCGATGTACACCGTCCGCGGATTCGTCGCCGTCGGTGCGGCCGGAGCCGCGGGCGCGGTCGGCGTCTTCGCGGTGACCACCGCGGCGCTGCGCGCGCCGCACGTCCAGAGGAAGGCGATGCCGCCGAGGACGAGGAGGACGAGGACCGCGGCCGCGGCGATCGTGAGCGTGCGCGTGGTCTTCTTCGACGCGGCGACGATCACTTCCGCTTCCGCCGCGGCTTCGACTTCCGCGGCCTGCTCTTCCGGCGACGGAGGTTCCGCCTCGGTGACGGTCGCAGCGGCGGCCGGTTCGGCGGCGACGATCGTGAACAGCTTCACGCCCGCCCGCGCACCCGCATCCCGCAGACGCACGTTGCCCCTCCCCTCCTTCACGAACTCCTCGGTGATGAAGAGCGTATTCGGCGTGAGCTGCGCGAGCGTCTCGACGGCCTTGTCGACGGCCGGTCCCGCGGGCGCGCCGTCGCGCAGTTCGAGCTCGCCCGCGTGCAGCAGCATGCGCACGTGCAGCGGCTCCCCTTCGACGTTGGCGACGTCGAATTCGCCTTTCCGCGCCGCTTCGAGTGCGCTCTCGGTCGACGGCAGTTCCGCGACGAGGCGCTCGCTGAACGGATCGACGACGGTGCCGTCGAAGAGATACACGGCTTCGCCGAGGATCTGCTGCATGCGCGACGGTGCATCGGATTCGGCGATGAGGAGAATCGAACGGCGCGTCTCCGTCTGCACTGCAGAGGGGTGGGTGATCTTCTTCTCGAGCTTTTCCGCGAACTGCACCACCTGCGGCTCGGCTTTCTCGATCGCTTCGACGAGCGCCCTGGCGTCCTTCAGCCGCTTGAACGTGTCCTTGAACAGACAGTTGCCGAGGAGGTTGACGACGGCGTTCTCGATCTGCGGATAGGCGGCTTTCGGCGAAGCGGGATTTCCTTCGACGATGGCGCGGGCGATATCGGGCGCGGTTGCCCCGTTGAACGGAAGGCGGCCCGTCGACATCTGATACAGGACGACACCCATCGAGAAGACGTCGGTGCGTTCGTCGATCTTCGACGACGCGATCTGTTCCGGCGCCAGGTACGCGACCGAACGCGCGTCGCTCCCCTTCTGCTGGTACGCGGTGGACATGTTCTCGCGGCGCAGCAGATTGCTCATGTTGAGGCCACCGAGCCTCACCTGCCCCTCAGGCGTCAGCATCACCGAGTCGCCGTTGACGTTGCCGTGCAGCAGGTTTTTCATGTGCAGGTACTTCACGACACTCGCGAGCTGGTACGCGGTGCGGAAGAACTCCTCGCGCGCCATCGGATTGCCGTGCACGCGCTGCACGATGCCCTTGCCGTCGACGACGTCCATGACCATGAGCAGGTTGTCGTCGACGGGAACGATCTCCAGGATCGGCACGAGGAACGCGTGATAGAGCGCGGCGGACACACGCACTTCGCGCAGCAGTGCGTCGCGCTTCGCGGGCTCCTTCGGCAGCGTGCGCGTGAGGAGCTTGACCGCGACACGCTTCCCATTGCGCGTGTCGTCCGCGAGCCAGACCGATGTGCCGACACGCTCGCCGATGACGAAGGGACCGATGGGTTGGGTCGAGGACATGTCCGCCGATTATAGGCGGCGGCGTGGGACGCCAAGACTGGGGCAAGGCGGAAGGATGAAGGATGCAGGATGAAGGATGAAGGATGAAGGCGGAGATGCGCGGCGAGCAGCACCGCTCTCGCGAGCCCGCTCATCCTTCATCCCTCCGCCTTCATCCTTGCTCCCGTGGGGGCGGGGGCGACGCGGACTCACGCACCGCGAGCAGCACCGCTCTCGCGAGCCCGCTCATCCTTCATCCCTCCGCCTTCATCCTTGCTCCCGTGTGTGGGGCGGGCGGCGCGGACTCACGCACCGCGAGCAGCACCGCTCTCGCGAGCCCGCTCATCCCTCCGCCTTCATCCCTGCTCCCGCGGGGAGGCGGCGGAGACCCCGTCGCTCCACTGCGGTGCGGCGCGCCCGTACCAGATCCAGGCGATGAAATCGACGAGCGGCGGCTCGCCGCCGAGCTCGCGGATGCGCGTGTTGATCTGGCCGCGGTGATACGCACTGTGCATCGGCACCTGGAGCAAAGTCTCGGCGAGCGTCGGCGACTGGAGGCTGCGTCCGAGTTGCTTCTCGTAGCCCGCCAGCCACGGCATGTGCACCGTCTCGCCGAGGCGCGATTCCCCACCGGTGACGAACACCTCCGCCTCCGCGTAATACGTGCGCGCCCACTCCAGCAGCGTCGCCGCGTCGCGTTTCGCGTAGAGCTTTTCCGGCTCGGTGGCCACGTTCGTCCACATATTCAGAAACGCGCGCTGCACGGCGTGCAGGTGCATGACGAGCTTCATCAGCCGCTCGTCTTCCGTGGCGTTCGGCGTCGCGTGGATGGCGCGCCAGATTTCAGCGTCCGCCCACTGCATGTGGGCGAGGAGATCGCGTGCGGACTCGAGATTTGCGCTCATGCAATGTGGACCAGTTCCATGCCTGCTTCGACGGTTTGTCCCGGCTCGACGAAGAGCTCATCGACGGTGCCGTCCGCGGGCGCGGTGATCTCGTTCTCCATCTTCATCGCTTCGAGGATCAGAAGGCCCGCGCCCTTGGTCACGGTATCGCCTTTGGCGACGAGCACGCGCACGACGCGTCCGGGCATGAGCGCCTTGACCACGCCGCCGCCGGCGATCTCGTCTTCGCGACGCCGGCGTTTCGCGGCCAGCGGATCGATGATGTCGACCGTGACGGTGGCACCGCCGAAGGAGATCTCGTGCCTGTTGCCGTCGCGGTGGTGAACGAGAGAGAACTGCGTGCCGTCGTCGAGTCGCAGCGAACGCACATAGCTGCCGACGCTCACGAAATCCGCGTCGATCCAGCGGTCGCCGACGCGCACGCGATAGCTGTTGCCGTGGCGCTCGACTTCGACCTCGACCTCGCGCTCCCCTTCGCGCGCGATGAACTTCACAGCCGCCCCCGTACCGCTTCTTCGCGCGCGGCTTCGCGCCAGCGTGAGCCGGTGTCTTCCGGCAGCTTCACGTTCTGTGCTTCCTCGAACGCGAGGATGGCCGCGGCGGCGATGGCGGCGTCGACGTCGTGCTCCGAAGTGGGACGATGGGCGAAATCGATCGTCGGCAGCACGCGATCGATGTAGCCGGTGTCGAAGCGCGCTTCGACGAAATCGGGATTGTTCATGATGAACGTGAAGAACGGGATCGTCGTCATGATCCCTTCGACGCGGTACTCCGTGAGCGCGCGGCGCATGCGCGCGATCGCTTCCGCGCGCGTCTGCCCGTGCACGATGAGCTTCGAGAGCATCGGATCGTAGAAGACCGGCACGGTGTAGCCCGCGTAGACGCCCTGATCGTTGCGTACGCCCGGACCCTGCGGGAGATTGATGTAGCGGATGAGGCCCGGCGACGGCGCGAATTTGCGCGCGGGATCTTCCGCGTAGATGCGGCATTCGATGGCGTGGCCGAGGGGACGGAGATCCTGCTGCGTGAACGAGAGCTGCTCGCCCTGTGCGATGCGCAACTGCTCTTTCACGAGATCGACGCCCCACACCATCTCGGTGACCGGGTGCTCGACCTGCAGGCGCGTGTTCATCTCGAGAAAGTAGAACTCGCGGTCGGGGCCCATGAGGCATTCGATGGTGCCGGTCGAGTAGTAGTTCACCGCGGCCGCGGCTTTGACGGCCATCGCGCCGAGGCGCTCGCGGAGCTCCTGATCGACGACGGGGGACGGACACTCCTCGACGACCTTCTGGTGGCGGCGCTGCAGCGTGCATTCGCGCTCGCCCACGTGAACGATGTTGCCGTGCATGTCGCCGACGATCTGCACTTCGATGTGGCGCGGCGAGGTGATGAATTTTTCGGCGTAGACGGAGCCGTCGCCGAAGAACGATTCCGCTTCGCTGGTGACGCGCTCGAAGGAGGAGCGGAGGTCTTCCTCGCGCTCGACGAGGCGCATCCCTTTGCCGCCGCCGCCGGCGCTGGCTTTGATCATGATCGGGAAGCCCGACTTTTTCGCGAACTCCGCGATCTCCTCGAAAGACTTCACCGGCTCGGTGAGGCCGGGGACCACGGGCACACCCGCGGCTTGCATGCGCTGGCGGCTTTCGGTCTTCGAGCCCATGGCGTCGATCGATTCGGGAGAGGGGCCGATGAAGATGAGACCCGCGTCGCGGCAGGCGCGTGCGAATGCGGCGTTCTCGGCGAGGAATCCGTAGCCGGGATGGATCGCTTCGGCGCCGCTTTTCTTCGCGGCGTCGAGGATGCGATCGATGCGCAGATAGCTTTCGCGTGACGGCGCGGGGCCGATGGGCATGGCCTGATCGGCGCTGACGACGTGCAGCGCGGCGCGATCGGGCTCGGAGTAGACGGCGACCGTCGGATAGCCCATTTCGCGACAGGCGCGGATGACGCGCACGGCGATTTCGCCGCGGTTTGCAATGAGCACTTTCATGCCGCGCGGCATTGTAATCGCTGTACCATTCGCCGCCATGGCGAACGAAGCATTGCAGCAGCAGCGGATGCAGATCCTCTCCGGCGTCGTCAACCGTCTGCTCGACGATCTGAAGAGCGGCGCGGGCGACAAAGACCGCCGCCGCCAGGTGGAAGAGTGGATGCGCACCCTCGCCGAAAAATATCCCGAGTTCCGCATCGAAGCGGGCCTGCGCGACTACTACCTCGCCGAGGCCGAACGCCTGCGCGGCGATTTCGACAAGAGCGCGGAACTGGCGGAGAAGCTGGCGCTGGGGAGGAGTATCGAATCGTTTCTCGATCGCGCGGCGGAGTATGACCGGAGGATCGCGGATCGGGGGTGATGTTGTGGTTCTTGGTTGCTGGTTGCTAGTTACTGGTTGCTGGTTGCTGGGGAGTTCGGGTTGAGCGATCCGTCACGAGCAACGAGCAACCAGGAACCAGCAACTAAAAAAGCTCGCCTCCCGGCGAGCTTTTTTATGGTGCCCAAGGCCGGACTCGAACCGGCACGGATTTCTCCACACGCCCCTCAAACGTGCGCGTCTACCAATTCCGCCACTTGGGCAGCGGGGTGCAAAGAGCGTTACTTCTTGGCGGGCGTCGCCGGCGCCGTGGGCGCCGCCGTTTCGCCGGACATGACCGACCCGCGAGGACGGGCCTGGAAAATCGCGAGAGCCATCGAGGTGACGACGAAGGCGACGAAGAAGCCGGTCGTCAGTTTGTGCAGGAGCGTCGTCGCGCCACGCGCGCCGAACGCCGTCTGCGAGCCGCCGCCCCCGAATGCGCCCGCGAGATCCGCGCCCTTGCCCTGCTGGACGAGGACGACGAGGATCAGGAACAGGCTGATGAGGACGTGCAAAATGACGAGCAGATAAATCATCGGTTCTCCCGGTGCCCCACCCCTAACGGACCAGGGACGCGAATTCTTCCCGGAAACGTCCTCGGCGTCAAGGGCTCATCGCATGGCCGCGTGAATGGCCAGAAACTTCCGCGAATCGAGGCTCGCGCCACCGACCAGAAACCCGTCGATGTTGCCGTTGGCGACGAGGTCTTCGACGTTGTCCGGCGTGACGCTGCCTCCGTAGAGGATCGGCGTGCGCGCGAGTCGCGCGGGCCAAAAACGCTCGAGCGCGTGACGGATCTCGACGACCGTCTCCGCCACCATCGCGCCGCTGGCGTTGCGTCCGGTGCCGATCGCCCAGATCGGCTCGTACGCGATCACGACCGTGCTCGCATGCGCCAGTTCGTCGATGGCGGTCATGCGCAACTGATCGGCGAGGAAGCGCGAGACCTCGCCCATGTCGCGCACGCGCAGATCCTCACCGATGCAGAGCACGGGCGTGAGGCCATGTTCGATGGCGAGGGCGAGCTTGCGCGCGATGAGCGCGTCGTTTTCGTGAAAGAGGTTCCGGCGTTCGGAGTGTCCGAGGAGGACCGCTTCGGCGCCGCAGTCGCGGAGCATGAGCGGGGAGACTTCGCCCGTGAACGCGCCGGATTTCTGGTCGCTGCAGTTCTGCGCCGCGACGGTGATCCCGCCGCCGCAGTGCACGACGTGCCGCAGAAACGGGAACGGCGGCGCGATGACGAGGTTCACGTCCCGCGGATCCACCCCCGATACGTTCGCGTGATAAGCCTCGATCCCCTCGGGGGGGAGGTTCATTTTCCAGTTGGCGATCAGGTGTTTGGGCATAGAGCGAATGAGCGATTGAGCTGTTGAGCTGAGAGGCTGTAAAGCTATAAGGCTGTAAAGCTGTAGAGGGGCAGAGACGCAGGGCAGCAGAGCCCGAGCCCCTCTATGGCTCTACAGCTCTTATCGCTCTACAGCTTCACTCCCCTACCCAGTGTATCGATTTTTGCCCTGCCGTTTCGAGACGTAGAGGCGTTCGTCGGCGCGGCGGATGAGGTCGTTCGCGCTGGCGTCTTCGGCGTGGTACTCGGCGATGCCGATGGAGACGGAGCATTGGATGGCGCCTTCTTCGTCGGTCGGGATCGTGAGGGCGCGCACGCGTGCGAGCACGCGCTCGGCGACCGCGACGGCACCTTTGGCGTCGGTGTGCGGGAGGATGATCGCGAACTCGTCGCCGCCGAAACGCGCCAGCACGTCGGTGGGACGCAACGTTTCGCGCACGACGCCGGTGAGCTCGGAGAGGACGACGTCGCCGATGACGTGGCCGAAGCCGTCGTTGATCTGCTTGAACTCGTCGATGTCGAAGAGGAGCAGGGACAGCGGGACGTTGAACGTCCGTGCGCGCTCGATCTCCTGCGGCAACTGCCGGCGGAAGTAGCGCTTGTTCCAGATGCCGGTGAGGTCGTCGGTGTCGGCGAGATTGCTGATCTGCTCGCGCGCGTGGATCGTGTCGAGCAGCATCGAGACCTGCGTCGCGAAGATGGCCACGACCTGGCGTTCATGTTTCGAGAACTCCGGCTGCGCGCGGCAGAGGAGGATCATGCCGGACATGCGCCGTTCCTGCTGCAGCATCGCGTGCACGTCGTGGTCGAGCCCGACGCGCTCCGCGCTCGCGAAGGCGTGGCTCTCGTGCCTGACCACGACCTCGGTGGCCGCAAAAGAGACGGGGATCAGTTTCTCGAGCGAGCCGCGGATCTTCGCCACGAGCGCGTCGGAGACCAGCGTTTCCGCCCCCTCGCGCGTATTGATGTAGAGGTCGAGGTGTTGTTCGAGCATGACCGCCACACCGGCGTCGAAGTGCACACAGCGGAACAGCGACGCGAACGCGCGCGTCAGCAATTCGGTCACGGACTCACTCCGGACCGCATGCGAGGTCAGCTCCTGAATCAGCACCAGGAGGTCATTGATCTGCCGGTGCGTACCGTCTTCGGACATCCACGAACCCGGTGGGTATTGTAGTGGTTGCAACCGCATACAATGCGGCCGTGTTGATCGAGGCGGAGGCGATTCCGTACGAACCGGCGCAGCTCCGCGGCGAACGGCTGCTCGTCTTCGCACCGCATCCCGATGACGAGGCGATCGCGTGCGGCGGCCTCATCGCGCAGCATCTCCGCGAAGGACGCGCCGTACGCGTGGTTGTCGCCACGGACGGCGCGGAGCAGGGGAACGCGCCCTTGCGCGAAGAGGAATCGCGCCGCGGCCTGGCGAAGCTCGGCAACGCGGAGCTCGTCTTCCTCCGATTTCCCGACCGCGCCCTGAGCGACGACGCGGCCACACGCATTCGCGAAGAGCTGCGGAACTTCCGCCCCGATCTCGTGTGCGTGCCGAGTCCGATCGAGATCCATCCCGATCACTACGCGCTGGCGCGCATCTTCTGCGAGCTGATCCAGCGCGACGAGACGCTGTTCGCCGATCTCGCCGTCACGCGCGTGGCCTTCTACGAGGTGGGCCAGCCGCTGCGTCCGAATGCACTCGTCGACATCACCGGCGTGGCGGAACAGAAGTGGGCCGCGATCGCGGAACACGCGTCGCAACTCGGCGAGCGCGATTACGCGTCGTACGCCCGCGGACTGAATGCGTATCGCGCGATGACGCTGCCGGCGACGGTGAAGTTCGCCGAGGGGTATTACGTGGTGGCGCTGCCTTCGCTGCGGACGACTCCGTTCAGTGCGCTGCGCCGCAGCGCCGGCGCACCGCGCGAGATCGTGGTGACGGAGCCGCTGCCGATCAGCGTGATCATCCGCACGAAGGACCGGCCCGCGCTTTTGCAGGAAGCGATCGACTCGGTCCGCGCGACGCAGTATCCGTGCGAGCTCGTCGTGGTCAACGACGGCGGTGCCGCCCCGAACGTCTCCGGCGCGCGCGTCGTCCATCACCAGACTTCGCGCGGCCGCAGCGAAGCCGCGAACGCGGGTGTGCGCGAAGCGTCGAATGCCTTCGTCGCCTTTCTCGACGACGATGATCTCTTCTACCCCGAGCATCTGACCACGCTCGCCACCGCCGCGCGCACGCCGCATGCGGCGTGGTACAGCGACGCGGTCTCGGCGTTCCTGCGCCCCGGCGAGAGCGGCGGCTACGAGACGCACTCGCGCATGCGCCTCTTCGCGCACGATTTCGATCGCGACCTGCTGCTGCTCGACAATTACATCCCGCTCCCCACGCTTCTCATCCCGCGCGAGACGTTCCTCGATCTCGGCGGCTTCGACGCGGCTTTCGATCTCTTCGAAGACTGGGATTTTCTGATCCGCCTGTCGCACCGCGGTACGCTGCTGCGCATCCCGCGCATCACCTGCGAGGTGCGTCATTTCGAAGGCGGCTCGTCGATCGTGCTCGCCGCACCGGAAGGCTCCGAGCGCTTCCGCGCCGCGAAACGGCAGGTGTGGAAGAAGCACGCGAAGCTGATCGACGGCGACGTCATCGCCAACGCGTTCGAAAAGCAGAAGCGCCGCGCGATGACGCAGTTCTCCGAGCTCGTGGAAGCGAGGGGCGCGACCGACGCCGCGAACGTCGAGCTTGCACGCGCCACGCGCGAATCGGTCGAGCGGCAGAATGACCTGAACGGCTACAGGCTGCGCGTGCGCGAGCTCGAAGGCTCGCTGGCCGCGCTGCAGGCGCTCGTGCCGCTGCTCGACGAAAAGGCGATGACGATCGAGCACCTGCGCCAGGAAAACGCGCGTCTCGAAGAGCTGGTCGCGCAACTGCGTGCGAGCAACGACTCGGCGAGCGGCGACATCACACGCCTGCGCGTGGAGATCGACCGCCTCAACGGTCTGCTCCACATGATCTACGGCTCGCGCACGTGGAAGCTGCACACGCTCGCGGAAAAATTGAAGGGGCGCGGATGAGCCGCGTGCTGCTCGTCTGCCCCGAGCCACTGGGGCACGGCCATCCTGCCGGCGTCGGAGTGCGCTTCGTGGAAATCGCGCGCGTGCTGCTGAACGACGGTCATGACGTGCTCGTGCTGTCGCCGGACGCGGGCAAGGTCGACGGCTGCCGCGCCGATCACCTCAGCCATGAGTCGTTCGCCGCGCACAGCGTGGCGAGCGACGTGGCGGTGGTGCAGGGTCACGTGGCCAATGCGTTCTTTCTTCACGCGAAACCGGTCCCCACGGTCGTCGATCTGTACGACCCGTTCATCATCGAGAACATGAACTACTGGGCCGAGCGCGGAGCGGAGGTGTTCCAGTACGACCACCTCACGCTCATGGGCTCACTCGTACGCGGCGACTTTTTTCTCTGCGCTTCCGAAGCGCAGCGCCTCTTCTACCTCGGCCTGATGGTCGCCACCGGGCGCCTCAATCCGATGCTCTTCGAGCGCGACCCGCGACTCGAATCGCTCATTCGCCTGGCGCCGTTCGGCGTGCAGGCGCCGCGTCCGCTCAAGCCGCAGAGCTCCCACGACATCCTCTTCGGCGGTGTGTACGACTGGTACGACCCCGTGCGTGCGATCGACGTCGTCGCGCGCGTACGCGAGTCGATTCCCGACGCCACACTCACGTTCACGCGCCATCCGAATCCCGACATCACGCCGCAGGGGAAGCTCGCGGAAGCAATCGGGTATGCGCAGAAGAAGCGGTACGACTTCGTGCGCTTCGAGCCGTGGGCCGCGTACGCGGAGCGCGCGGAGTATTTCGAAAAGTTCGCGCTCGCGCTGCTGACGTTCCCGCGTTCGCTGGAGACGGACCTGTCGATGCGCACGCGCATCTACGACTACCTCTGGTGCGGACTGCCGATCGTGACGAGCTCCGCGCCCGGCACCGACGAACTGCTCGTGCGCTATCACGCCGGCACGGTCATCCACGACGACGCGGTCGAGCACCACGCGGATGCGATCGTGTCGATCCTGCGCGAGCGCGCAACGTTCGACGCGATGCGCACCGGCGCGCAGCAGTTCGTGCGCGAGCACCAGTGGGACCGCACGCTCGCCCCGCTGCGCGAGTTCTGCCGCGCGCCGCGCTTCGAGAAGACGAAGGAGCTGTTCGCGTCGCAGCCGGCGATCACGGAGCGGCCGCCCTCGATCCTCGACCGCCTCAGGCGGCGCCTCCGCGCATGACCACCGAGATCATCATCGTCAACTGGAACAACCGCGTCGAGACGCTGGAGTGCCTCGACGCCGTGCAGGCGCAGCTCACCGCCGGTGCGTCGATCACGGTCGTCGACAACGGTTCGACGGACGGCAGCGCCACCGCGATCACGACGAAGCATCCGAACGTGAAGCTGTTCGCGCTCCCGGAGAATCGCGGCTTCACCGGCGGACTCGCGGCCGCGCTCGCGGGCTCGGTCGCGGACCACGTCATCTTCCTTAACAACGACGCGGTGCCGGAGCCGGGCTGGCTCGCCGCACTCACCAGTGCGATCGAGCATGCGCCCGCGGATGTGATCTCGGTCGGCGGGCGGATCGTTGATCCGACCGGCACGAAGATCGACTTCATCGGCGGCGTGCTGACGTTTGACGGGCACGCATTCCAGAACGGTTTCCGCTATCCCGTCGGCTCGCGCGAAGAACCAAAGTCGGGGGACGAGATCCTCTTCGCCTGCGGCGGCAACATGATCTCGCGGCGCGCGCGCATGATGGAGCTCGGCGCGTTCGACGACGATTTCTTCGCGTATCTCGAAGACGTCGATTTCGGCTGGCGCTCGTGGATCACCGGGCATCGCGTGCTCTTCGAGCCAGCCGCCCTCACCCGCCACGCCGCCAGCACCACGAGCAATCGCCTCGGCGACTTCGAGCGCGGCGTCCTCTTCGAGCGCAACGCGCTGCAGACGGCGATCAAGAATTACGAGAACCTCGCCGAGGCAGGCGGATCGCTGTTCTTCACGTACCTGCATCGCCTGCATCACTACGCCACGACGCGCAACGCGAACGCGGGTGAATTGCAACGGCCGTTCGGCGCGCCGCCCAGGAAGCGTTCGCGATTGCTGCGCAAGCCGCTCGTCGCGATCGACGATCCGCTCACGGCCATGCAGTTCCGGGCATTCGACTGGATCGTGAAGCACGAGTCGCGGCTCGCGCAGAAACGGCACGAGGTGCAGCAGCGCCGCAAGCGCGGCGACCGCGAGATCTTCGACCGCTTCCCGCTGCACTACGTGCCGACGTATCCGGGGGATGATGCGCTCATGCAGAGCGCGTTGTTCCGGTTGCTGCGTCCTTCGCTGCCCGGTGTGGAGAAGACGCTCGGCGACCTGATGAAATGAAAACTCCCCGGCTCCGGCGCTTCGTCGTGAACGGCGTGTTCTGGCGGCACCTGCTGCGCATGGGCGTGCTGTGCGTGCCGCTGTGGCTCGAGCCGCTGATCATGGCCGTGTGGTCGCTGATCTTTCTGTTGTGGGGACCGGGCCGCCGCGGCGTGATGCTCAATCTCACCGCGATCCTGCCGGGCTCGAACGCACTGGCGAACTTTTTCCGCACGTACGCGGTCTTCTGGAACTTTGCGTGGACGATCGCGGACAACGTGCGCTTCAAGGAAACGCGCGTCGGTCCGGACTGGGAGATCTCCGGCATCGAGCATTTCCGCGCGATGCTCGCGGAAAAAGGCGGCGCCATCCTCCTCACCGCGCACATGGGCAACTACGACCTCGGCGCGCACGTCTTCGCCGAAACGTCCGATCGCAGGATCGTGATGGTGCGCGCGCCGGAGACCGATCCCGAGACGCGCGAGTACGAAGAAAGCCTGCACCAACGCACCGCCGCGGACGCGGTGAAGGTCGATTTCTCCACGCGCGCGAACGACCTCGCGCTCGATCTGCTGCACGCGTTGCAGCGCGGTGAGATCGTGGCCATCCAGGGCGATCGCGTCACGCCGGGCATCACCGCAATGCAGGCGAAGCTGTTCGGAAAAACGACGGCGTTGCCCGCGGGACCATTCGCGCTGGCGATGACGGCGCGCGTGCCGATCTACCCCGTCTTCGTCGTGCGTCGCGGACGGCGGCGCTACCGTCTCGTGGTGGCGAAGCCGCTGACCGTCGAGCGCACACGCGATCGCGCTGCCGCATTCGAGCGCGCGCTCGCGGAGTGGACGCGCGAGCTCGAGATCGTGATCCGCGCCGGTTGGTTCCAGTGGTTCACGTTTCAACCGTTTTCGGAGGAGCTGGCGTGAAGCTCGTGCGCGATCGCGCCGACGCGCGGCATCTCCCCTCGCGGCACAACTTCGCCTTGTTCCGCCTCGGCGCGTATCTGCGCGCGCGCAACGCGCAACCGCAACATGCGGACGTGATCCTCGTCCTCGATCGTCATCAGAGCAGCACGGAGACGATGCTCGTGGCGTGGTGGTACGTGCTCACCGCGGCATGCTTCGTTACTGCGACGCTGTTCGCTTCCTGGCCCCTTCCGCTGGCGTTGCTCGCCGCGGTGCCGGTGGTGCTGGTGGGCGTGGAGGTGCCGGTCGTCTTCTTCGGGGTGGTCCTGCCGCTCACGCGGGTGCGCGTCAGCGCCGTGCGCGTGAACTCGGTCCTGATGATGGCCGTCCTCGGCGGCGCGTCCGCGTATTTCGTCAGGAGCGCGTCGTGGGTCCGCTTCGTCGGGCTGCAGGTGCTCGTGTTGTTTGCGCTCAACGCGATCGCGGCCGTGATCATGTTTCTGCTGCGCGATTCGATCGCGCGGATGGAAGCGTCATTCGGAGGTGCAGAATCCGCGCGCTGATCCTCGGCTTCGCCGTGGCCGCACCGGTCGCGATGATCCTGCTGTGGCCTCATTCGCCCGCGGCGGGCATCGGCGTCGTGTTTCTGTCGCACATGCTCATCCTCTATCCGACGCTGCGGCCGAACGTGCAGTGGCTCGGGCCCGTGGTCACGCGCTTTGCCACGGCGAAGAAGGAAGTGTGGCTGACGATCGACGACGGTCCAACCGCGGACACCGCGGCCATTCTCGATCTCTTCGACAAGTACAGCGCGAAGGCGACGTTTTTCGTGAAGGGTGCGATTGCGTCGCGCGAGTGGGTCGAAGCCATGCGCGCGCGCGGACACTCGGTTGCGAATCACACACACACGCATCCATCGGCAAGCTTCTGGTGTCTGCTGCCCGGACGCATCGCCACGGAGATCGACGACTGCACGCGCGCCATCGGCGAGACGCGCTGGTTCCGCGCGCCGGTGGGGATGAAAAACCCGTTCGTCCATCCCCTGCTCGCGCGGCGCAACATGCGTCTCATCGGCTGGAGCGCGCGCGGCTTCGACGGCGTGAAGACATCCGCGTCGGACGTCGTCGCGCGCGTGCTGGCGAAGCTCGAGCCGGGCGCGATCATCGTGTTGCATCAGGGACGGCCGCATTCACTCGAAGTGCTCGAGCGCGTGATCGTCGAAGTGCAGGCGCGCGGCTACGAGCTCGTCGTGCCTGACGACGATCGTCTGCTCGAGGGACGGCAGACGAACAGGTAGTTGTTGTACGGCGTCCGGCCCCACAGCGGGCGTACCTCGACTTCGAAGTCATTCGCGAACGGCGCCAGCATGTCTTCGCGCGTCGGGAAATTCACGCGCTCCGCTTTCATCCAGCGCACGGCGCGGCCGAGGGCGTCGACGAAGACGGTCACACGATGGCGCCATGAGCCGTCGCGAAGGCCCTGGCGGATGATCACCACGCCTCCGCATTTCGCGGCGCGCGTGAGGATCGCGCGCTGCGCCTCGGCGTCGAAGTACTGGAGCAGGTCGAGGATGACGACGTCGCGCGGAGGCGGCGGAAAGGGATCGCGTGCGTCGCCGGTGAGGAACTGCAGGTCGCGATAGCGGTTGGAGATGCGCCGGGCGATGTCTATCTTGCGGCGATCGAAGTCAATGCCGGTCACCGGTGCCGTGTAGCCGTGCTCGCGCAGAAAAAAAGCGAGCAGACCGACGCCGCATCCGAGGTCGAGGAGCGGTGTGGTGCGGCCGCGGAGATTCTCCAGCGTGGCGGCGTATGCCGGATCGGTGCGCACCTTCCAGCGCGCGTAGCCCTGCATCGCGCGTCCTTCAAACAATGAGGCGAGCTTCTCAGCGACCTGTTTTCTCGTCACGCGGCAAGATGCTCGATCAGCTCGATGAGCTCGGGAAGATTGAACGGCTTCGGCAGGATCGCGGCGACGCCCATCTGCAGCAGCGCCTGCGGCTCGACGCGCACGTGCGCGGAAACGACGATGATCGGGACCTTGCCGAGATGACCGGTTTCCTGGAGGCGCTGCAGAAAGTCCCACCCGTTGACGCCGGGCATGGCCAGGTCGAGAAGGACCACGTCGGGATGATGGATAGTGAGCGCGCGCTGCCCTTCCGCGCCGTCGCCCGCGAGCAGCACCTGGAACCCGTGCTGGCGCAGCGCGGCGGCGAGCATCCCGCGGATCGGCAGGTCGTCGTCGATCACGAGCACGCGCTTCTTCTCCACGCTGCTCATGCGACGGTCCTTGTCGATCGGCTGGTGGTCGAGGTTCATGCGGGGGTGCATTCTAACGACGGATGAGAACGGCTTGCGAAAGTTGCGCCCGCCTAGAAAAGGTCGCTGTCGCCCCACGCGTAATAAAGGTCTTCCCGCATGCTCGAGACGACGTCCGGCCAGACGAACGGGACGCACATCAGCGACAGATTCTGCGGCTCGGGACGGGTCGCGAAGCCGAGGTCCGTGAGGATCGTGTGGAACCAGCGGGGACGGGGCGGGAACCACGCCTCGACGAGGTCCACCGGATGCGAGGGAACGACGTGACGCAGCGCGACTTCGACGGCGTCGGGAAAATCGGGATCGAAGAGGGCGTCCCCCCAGGCGAAGCGGTTTTCGCGGAGGCGGAAGACGATCCAGCCGACGAGCCTCCGCCATTTGCGGACCGCGACCACGTGATACGGCACGTCGGGGCAGTTCAGATAGCGCCAGCGCACGTACTCCGCGTTGCGTCTGACGCAAAAGCGGTACGCGCCGGCGACGCGCTCGAAGAGCGCGTCCCACTCGGCAGTCGTTTCCTGCACCAGCTCGAACGAGTAGCCGCGCAGCCAGCGCTCGCGGCGTGAAATCGGTTCCGGCGGTGGTGCGACGCGATACGTCACCGGCTCGACGCGATCGCTGCGCAGGAAGCGCAGCGAGAACTTCTGGATGTTCGCGACGTTGAAGCCGTAGTTGAACGCGATCGTCCCCTCGCAGAAGTTTTCGTAGAAATGCAATGCGGTGCGTCCGAGCACGGACGTCGGGCCGCGGCCGATGTGACGCACGCCGACGTCCGTCATCGTGTCGCCGATCTGATGCGCGAGGATGTCTTTCCCGTAGGCGCGGAACGGCACGGGATAGCCGGCGTAATGTCCCGCCAGGTGCCGGTCAAAGTACGCGAGGCTGATGTGCGCTTTGCCGTACGGGCTGTCGCGGTATTTCCAGCGGAAATGCTCGAGCGCGCGCGGCGCGTGCGGGAAGCAGCGCGCGAAGAGGTCGAGGATCGCGGTCTCGTCGCCTTCGCGATAGGTGCGCACTTCGAGCAGCGCGGATGGCGTTTCAACGGGCATGCGTCGGCTCCACCGAGCGGATCGCACGCACGTTCGCCGGATGTCCGGAGCGCCGCTTCGCGACGATGCGGATCGAGCCTGTGCTGACGATCAACGGATCGGGAAGAGCCCTGAGCATGCCGAGGAACAGCGGTGCGAGCACGGGATGATGCGAGGCGAACCAGTGCCGCAGGAACTTGTGATCGCGATATTCGAAGTCGGGTCCGATGTCGGCGATCTCGAAGCCGGAGTGCTCGAGCAGTTCGATGAGCGCGGACCGCGAATAGAGGATGAGATGCGTGCGGAAGTTCTGCGCCATCCGCTTCTGCTCGGAAAACAGATAGATCAGCCCCTCGGTGTCGAACGTCGACAGATACAGAACCCCGCCGGGCTTGAGCAGATCTTTGATGCGGCCCAGCGCATCGTGCGGATCGGCCATGTTCTCGAAAACGTGGAACAGGGTGATGGCGTCGAAGGCGGGGCCGGTGTTCACGAACGACGCGAGTGAGGCGCAGTAGACCTCGAGTCCGCGCGCGCGTGCGTGCCGTGCGGCCGCGGACGCGGGGTCGATGCCGACGTATTCGTAGTCACGCGCGGCGACCGCACCGAAGCTGCCATCGCGCACGCCCACTTCGAGCACGCGCGCACGCAGCGGGAGGTTTTTGCGCACCCAGGAAAAGCGGCGCAGGCTCGTGCGCTCGCGCGCGGTCGGCGAATGCGCTTCGTACGCCGGCGCGGCCGGGATGTCGTGCGTGCGCAGCACGCGGCGCACGGGATGCGTTCCCTCGTCGTCAGTGAACTGGTTCAGGTAACGGCATTTGCAGCGGCGGCACGCACGCACGACGTTGCCGGGAATCTGCGCGCACGTCCAGACTTCGGGCGAGAAACAGACCGGACACCGGCGCGCGGCGCGATACTCGTTGCGGCGGTTGTTCAGACGCACCGACATCGCGGCCGCCACGCCGCCGAGTTTTCCGAACGACCTCACGTGCGTCTGCGTGGGCTGCACGACGAGACGCTCCACGCGGAAGCCGTATTTGTTCGCGAGAAATGCGATCTCGAGCTCACAGCCGCCGTCGACGAGGCGCGATTCGCCGACGACGATCTTGCCGGCTGTCGACGAGAACGCGGCCAGATGAATCGTCGGATCGGGCAGGATCGGCACGAGGAGCCAGCGGGCGAGGGCGGGACCCGTGGCGTCGGTGCGCGTGCTCGCAAAGACGACATCGGTGGCGCCCGACTCGACCATCGCAACGGCGTCGCCGATCGCGCTGACGGGATACGGGAGCTCGCCGTCGACGACGACGATCACTCTCCCCTTCGCGTCGCTCACTCCTTTGCGCAGCGACGGTCCGTACGCGTCGCCGTCGGGCGTGAGGATCTCGAACGTGAAGCCGGTGGTTTCGAGAAAACGTGCGATGGGCTCGAGGGGCGCGCGGGCGCCCGGACTCCGTCGAGGAACGACGATGCTGACGCTCGTCGAGCTCATGCAGCTTCGATTTTATATGTTCCGAGGATCTGGCCGGTGGAACGGACGACGGCGCGAAGGTAGAGGTCGCCTGTCCAGCGCGCCCGCGGCGTTTCGAGTGTGCGCGCGAAACGGCCCGCGGCGGTGGCGAAGCTCGGCAGCGGCGAGGCTTCGATCGCGACGTCCTGATCGAACGCAATCGGCTCGCGCAGCGGTGTCGCGTCGAAGCGCGGCATCGCTTTCTCGAGCCGCTTGAGCGTGCGCGCGGCGAACGGGCCGTTCCACTTTTCGAGATAGCGCATCTCGCTTTGCGCGAATCGCGTCGCCGCTTCGCTCGCGACTTGCGACGCGCTCTGGTTGTACAGGTGCCGCACGCGCGACGCCGGCACGTAGACGATGCGTTTGCGTGCGGCGGAAACGCGGCGCAGGAAATCCGTTTCTTCGAAGTAGAGCGGGAAGCGTTCGTCGAACCCGCCGAGGGCGTCGAAGTCGCGCGTGCGGATGGCCATCACCGCGCCGGAGAGCATGTGCACCGCCACCGGCTGCTGCAGAGACCAGAACCGCACGCGTTGCAGAAAACGGCGGCGATCGCGTTGCTCGAAATACGCGCGCGAACGGGTGGCGAGGACCTCGTCGAGCTTCTGCATGCCGGTCATGAGATCGCCGGGCGGGAGCATCCATTGATGCGCGTCGTCCCAGAAGAGCGCGGGACCGGCGACGGCGGCATCCTGCTCGACGAGCAGATCGATCGCACGCGGTGCGAACGTCACGTCCGGATTCGTGACGACGATCGTTTGCCCGTCGCACGACGTGCGTCCGAGGTTGATGGCACCGGCGTACCCGCGATTCGTTTCGGAGACGATGAGCGTGTCGGCAACGCCGCGCAATGCGTCCGCTTCGCCGGCGTCGCAACTGTTGTCGACGATCACCACCTGCAGCGCCGCACTCGATGCCGCCCGAGCCGTCCGCACCGCCTCGGCCGCCAGCGCCGCCGCACGATAGTTGACGACGAGCAGCGAGATCATCGCGTCGCCACTTCGACCGCAGACGATTGCAGCTCCCAGCGATGATCGACCGCGATGAGGCCGACCTCGAAGCGATCGCCGGTCATCGTGAACGCGGAGCGCATGTCGCGGCGGTCGAAGACGGTGATGGCGTGCTCGTCGCCGGCGTAGGCGATGATCGCGTACTCTCCGCGCAGCAGCGGCAAATCGAGGAGGCGCACGGTGAGCTCGTACTCGTTGCCTCCCGCGAGCGGCGGCATGCCGTCCGCGTGCGTGCCGACGGCGAAGCACTGCATGTCATCCGACTCGCGGTGCACGCCGACGATGACGTGGACCTGCTGCTTCGGATCGTCCGCTTCGATGCGCAGGCGCACGTGCACGTCCTCACCGCGCGCGAAGCGGTCGCGCTGCGTGCCGTTCGCGTCGACGATGGTGATCTCGCGAATGCGCACGGGCGTGCTCGTCTCCGGCGCGGCGGGCTCGGTGGCGGGGAGCTCGCGATCGCGCTCGCGCAGGAACGTTTCGTATTCGTGCACCACGTCGACCGCGGGACCAAAGCGCACCGCCCGTCCCTGATCGAGCCACAGCGCCCGGCGGCAGATCGACGTCACGTAATACAGCGAGTGCGAGCAGAAGAGGATGGTCTTCCCCGCTTCCTGGAACTCGCGGATCTTGTCGATGCACTTTTTCTGAAAGTGTCCGTCGCCGACCGCGAGGGCCTCGTCGATGACGAGGATGTCGGGATTGACGTTCACCGCGACGGAGAACGCGAGACGCATGTACATGCCGGAGGAGTACGTCTTCACGGGGCGGTCGACGAAGGAACCGAGCTCGGAGAACTCGAGGATCGCGGGCAGACGTTCGCGGATCTCGGCGGGTGGGAGTCCGAGGATGGCGGCGTTCAGCGCGGCGTTGTCGCGGCCGCTGAAATCGGGATGGAAGCCGGTGCCCAGCTCGAGGATCGAGGCGATGGTGCCGTGCGCTTCGAGCGAGCCGGAGCTGGGCCGCGTGACGCCGCAGAGGAGCTTGAGCAGTGTCGATTTGCCGGCACCGTTCTGGCCGACGATGCCGACGGTCTCGCCGCGCCCAACGTCGAAGGAAACGCCTTCGAGCGCGGGGAACACGACGTGCTGCGGCCGGCGCGTGAGGATCTCGATGACGCGGTCGATCGGCCGCCGGTAGACGTCGTAGTGCTTCGAGACGTCCACGGCACGGACGGCTGTCTCCATCGCGGACATTCTACGGAGTTGGGTGAGAGGGCGTCCAAAAAGCGAAGTGGCGGGCCGGAGCCCGCCACTTCTAAGAACTGCGTTGGTGGTGCGATTACGGGAGCGGTGTGGCCGCGATGTACTCCGGATCGCTCGAGCCTTTGTCGACCTGCGAACCGAAAGCCCAGACGTTGCCGCCGGTGGTTTCGATCTTCAGCGACGCGGTCTCGAGCGGCGCGATGTCCACGCGACCGACCTGGCTCTGGTTCGGAGCGAGGTTGATCGTCATGAGCTCCAGCTCCGCGCCCGACACCGGGTCGAGGCGCTTGACCTTGACGACGACGTTGGTGTCGGAGACGTTCGTCACGCCGATGTTCGTGTAGTACGAAGCGTTGCTGCGGATGCCGGGGATGAGCGCTGGCTTGCCGGGCTTGACGTTGGCGCGGGCCGCGGCGAAGCCGGGGATGCCTTGACCGTACGTCTTACCGCTGCCGTTGTCGTTGTACGTGCGGGCGAACGTCATCGGGAAGCGATCCGCGGTGACGGTGTTCGGCACGGTCACGCGCAGCATGCCGAGCGACTCGCTGGTGATGTTGCCGAGGACGCCCTGCTTGAGCAGGTCGTCGTACTGCAGGAACTCACCCGCGCCGACCGGGACCGCCTTCGCTTCGGCGACCTTCGCACCCGTCTGATCGTGGTACGCGAGGTCGACCGTCACGGTGCGGCCGTTCGGGTTGTAGATGGTGACGTCGCTGCGCCACGCGCCGATGTGGCCGACACCCGGTACGATCGAGGTGCGGTAATCAGCCGAGGAGAACTCGCTCTCGCGGATGGCCTGGATCCAGACCGGGTCGTTCGAGCCACCGTCGACATACGAGGTGTACGCGATGAGCCACTGGCCCGCCGGCACTTCGACCTCGACGCTGAACGGACGCTTGCCGTCGATGCTCGGAGCGGCCGTGGCATGCGTGATCGGGAACTGGTCGAGCTGGAAGGAGCCGAGCGTGCGCGTGAAGCTGCCGATCTGCAGACCTTCGTCGTCGTAGACACGAACGTTGGCGTTGATCGTCTGCGCATTCGGATTGACGAGTCCGAGGTTCGTACGGTAGCGGGCGTCGTTGCGGAGGCCGGCCATGTAGTACCTGCCTTCGCCGACCGCGGCGCCGCCGCCGGCGGCGTCGAGACGAATGGCCGGGATGAACTGGCCGAACGTCCCACCCTCGGTCTGGTTGTACGTACGGGTCCAGATCTGCGGCGCGTGCTGCGCGCGGACGGTGATGATCACCGGTCCCTGATCGTTGCCGTTCGTGAAGAGAGTCATGAAGTCGGGGTAGATGAAGGTGGACGTGTTGATCTGCAACTGCTTGTCGACGCCGCGGAACGTGGCCGTCATGGCGAGCGGCGTCGTGCCGGCGTTCGGATCGGGGTTGTAGATCTGCACGTCGGAACGCCACACCGAGTTGTTCTGACCCGGGCCGTGCGCGATGACGGGGAGGAGGTAACGGTACTCGGGCACGTCCACGACGGTCACGGTACCGGCCGCCTGACCGGTCGGCGGGTTCGACGAGTTGTCGGCCGCGTTCCGCGCACGGACGCTCACGTTGAACGAGCCGCTGCGGGTGTAGGTGTGCGTGATGGTCGCGGTCGCGCCGTTGTGCGTGCTCTGGCTGGTGTCGACGGTCTGATCGCCGAAGTCCCAGATCCAGCCGGTCGCCGAGGAGACGACGTTGCTGTTCTTGACGCGGGCGGAGAACGTGACGGTGGTGTTCTTCGACACGGAGGCCGATGGGAAGTTCGTGAACTCGAGCTCGGCCGCCGGCTGCGCCGGGACGAAGAGGAACGGCACGTTGATGGAGACCGTGGCGCCGCCCGGGTTGTTGCTGTTGGAGACCTTCAGCGTGACGGTGTAACGGTCGCGCGCCGTGCTGTACGCGTGCGACGGCTCGCGCGAGGTCGACGTGCCGTTGTCACCGAACGACCAGGTGAACGTGTCGCAGGTCTGCGGCGTGTAGCCGAAGATCGACGGGAGGAAGCGAATCTGCTCGCCGACCTTGCAGGGCTTGTCGGGGGAGCTCGAGGAGCAGCCGCTCTCCGGGCCGGTGTAGTTGATCGCGAGGTTGAAGTCCTGCGCGAAGCCTTCGCACGTCGACGTGGACGTGTCGTTGACGATCGTCAGCGTCTGCTGGTAGGCCGTAGAAGTGCCGGCCGTGTTGGAGATGACGAGCGAAACGGTGTGCTGACCAGTCGAGAAGGTCTTCGACGGGTTGCGGCCCTCGACGACGTCGGTGCCGTCGAAGGTCCAGGTCGCGCTGTCGCAGCTCTGGATCGTGCCACCGTTGCGGAGCGCGGTGAAGCGCACCGACTCGTTGTTCTTGCAGGGGACGTTCGGACCGCAGCCCTTGTTCCCGGAGTACGTGAAGGACACGCCAGCCGGCGCAAGGCAGGTGTTCGGGTTCGGATTCGGATTGCCGCCGCCACCACCGATGGTGACGGTGCCTTCCCAGGTGCGCGAGTAGCTGTTGTTCTTGATGGTGAACTTCGGCTTGAACGTGCCGTTGCGCGCGTAAGTGTGCGTGACGGAGGCTTTCTCGGCCTTACCGGAAACACCGGGCGTGCTGTCGCCGAAGTCCCAGCTCAGCGTGTCGCAGGGCTGGACCTGATAGCCGAAGATGTTCGAGTTGAGCGTCAGGGAAACGCCGGCCGCGCAGTTGTTGCCGCAGTCGGTGCCGACGGTGACCTGATGCTCCTCGGCGACCGGACCGCACGTCTGTGCTGCAACCTGGAACGCACGCTGCGGGCCGGTCACGCCGAAGGACGTCTCGGTGACGGTCGCGGTGTAGCTGCCTTCCTGCGTCGGCTTGAAGGTGATCGGGTTGCTGGTGCCGCTGGCGACTTCGTTGACGCCGCGCTTGATCGACCAGGAGAGGTTCCAGTTGGCGGTCGACTGGGCCGGCGTCGCCGTGGAGACTGCCTGCAGCGTGCAGTCCTCATTGGCGTTCGTGCAGCCGGTGACGATGTTGATGCCGATGACGGGGATCGAGACGTTGAGCGTACGCGTGTAGGTGGCGTACGCCGGCGCCGGGACGGTGGCCGGATCGACCGAGATCTGCAGGGTGACGACGCTATTGTTCTGCACGGTCGACTTGGCGACCTGGAACGGCGGGACGGTGCCGACGGCGACCGTCGACGTTTCCTGCGCCTGCACCGTGCCGGCCGAGGCACCGGAAAGCGTCCAGGTGACGGTCCACTGTGTGGCCGTCACTGCGGTCGGGCTGTAGCGCGCGGAGGCGTTGTACGTGTAGTTCGTGCCATTGCTGGCCTGCGTGATTGCAGACGCGACGAACGGCTTGACGGTGTAATTGACGGAGCTGATGGTCGACACATACGGCGAACTGCTGGCGAACGTCGTCGGATTGTAGGTGCCGTAGTTGGCCGTGAATGCGACCGTATGGGAGCCAATCGCGCCGACGGGCACGGTGGCATTAGGCGCGACCGAGACGGGAACGCCGTCGATGGTCCACGTCGAGAAGTGACCTTCGACGGTACCGTCGGAGGCGTCCTTGAACACTTCGCCCGGAACCGCTTCGAACGCGGCTTTGGTCTGCTGCGTGACGGCGGTGGTGGAGCCCGGGAAAATGACGCGGGCGATGGGGAGTTTCAGCGTGACGGGAACAGCACCGCTGATCGAGTTGTCGGTCGACACTTTGGCAGTGACGCTGCGCGACGCCTGAATCTCCGCCGCGGTATTGAGGCCGGTGAACTGGTGCTGCACCGTGGCATTGAGGCCGCTCTGCGCGCCGTTGAGATTGCCGGAATCCGGATTGCCGAAATCCCAGTCGATCGTGTAAGTGGCCGACGGATTGTTCGATGTGGCCCTGAACTTCAGGATGTCGCCGTAATACGGGCCATCCGTGGTGGCGGAATTCGGATTGGCGGTGCCATAAGGACCGGCGAGCTGCTGAACCGTAATCGATTCGCCGCCCTCGATCTCGTAAACGTCGCCGAGACCGCCGGCGCCGTAAAGAAGATACGTTTTGTTGTTCTGCTCGATGAGCAGCAGACCGGCCGGCTCATAGTACGAGTTCGTGAGCGAGTACTGCGCGACGTACGTCGAATCGGGGGCGTGCGCGTAGTACTTGCGGAAGAAGCCGTCGGTGTTCATGAGGCGGGGCGTGCCGCCTTCCACCTTCATGAGCGCAACGTCATAAGAGCCGTTGGTGAAACCGAGCACCGCGACGTGACCACCGCCGGCGGTGATTCGTTCCGGACGGAACGCGGCACCATAGATGTTCGTGTACGGGACGCGCGTGTAGCCGCCACCGGAAGGAACGAACTTCACGAGGTCGTTCGTCTCGAGCTGGGTGGTCGTTTCGGCAACCCACAGATTGCCGCTTTCATCCCACGCCACCGAAGCAAACGCCTTGTTGGCCGGCGGCGCCTGGTCGAGCAGCGGAGTGCCGTTGTTGATGTACGAGGAGTAGCTGTGAATGCGAAGGCGTCCGTCGGTATGAACGAGTGCGAGACGCTGGCGCGCGTCGTCCTTCGCCCAGCGGGTGCCCTGAATACCGTTCTGCACACCGGTGCGGACGCCGGCGCTGAGCGGCGCCACGCCGCTGGTCAGCGTGGTGACGTCGTAGATCTCGGTGCGCGGGGAGCTGGGCTGACCGAGAACGAGATAGTAATTACCGTTTGCCTTGATCGTGAAGATCGACTGCGCGGTTACCGTGGCGTTGTAGACCTGCACGATCGGATCGACGTGCCCCTGCGTATTGGAGCCGTCGTCGCGGAGGATACCCCAGCCGTTCGACGTGGTGGCGGCGTACACATAGCCGCGGTCATCCATGTCGAAGTCGTACAGCATGCGCTGGACGTCGATGCCGCCGACCTGCCAGCCGGAGTCTCGCGACTCGGCGTAGAAGTAGCGGTCCGGCAACTGGATGCGCTCGTACGTGCCGCCGCGTCCGCCCCATCCCTGAAGGGGGGTCAGGTTGATGTTGTTCAGCGCGACGAGAGGCTGAGCGAGTGTCGCGGTGAAGAACGTGCGTGCGTCGAACAGAAACGCCGATTCACCGGCCTGCACGTACACGCGGTTGCGCGACGTGTAGTGGCGCATGTTGCGCGCGCGGACCGTACGCATACCGGTGTTCTGCACGTTACCGGTCGTGGTCGAGTCGAGAAAACGACCGACATGGCGGACGATCGGGTCCTTGTAAGGATAAGTGAGCTTCCCTGCCAGCGTGCCCGGGCACTGCGTACACGCCACGCCTGTGTTCTTGGACGGCATGGGCCATTTCTGGGCAAAAGCAGCGGGAGTCGCGAAGAGCACGAGCGTGACTAGTGCGACTTTGAGCTTCCACAAAGACTTCAAGTTAACACCCCCGGAGTATTTTGATGATCGAGAACCGACGGAGAGACGGACCACGAGCGTATTGGACGAAAGACGAGTTATTGTAAGCGATCGGACAGGCTTTACAAACGATTTTTTTCGCGGCTCGGACGCCGGAATGACGTGCGTAGCGAGCGGCCAAAAAAAAAGGCGGACCGGGAAACCCGGCCCGCCTTGCGGCTTACAGCCAACTACAGAGTGATTACGGGAGGTTCGGGGTCACGTTCGGGGCCGGTCCGATGATGGCGACACCGTTCGTATCGACTTCCGAGAGCTCCGCTTCCGGCGAGCAGCCGTTGCCGAGCCACGCGGCGTCGAAGTCCACCGAGTAACGACCCTCGGCGCGCATCGAAACGATGACCCAGTTCTGGGACGCGATGGCGTCGTTGGCGACGTTGTCGAGGTTCATGTACATCCAGCCCGCGATCGCGCCGTTGTCGAGCTCAGGGAACTCGTCTTCGCCGACCTGGTAGCGGCCGGTTTCCGGCAGGACGAAGTCGAGCTCGATCGGGGGCGAAACCGGGCCCTCTTCAGGCGCGGCGCCGATCGCGTTCTCTTCTTCGTCGAACGTCACGAACTCGGTGACCGACGTGATGTTGGCCGGGCTGACATCGCCAGCGCCGGTGCAAGCAGCGGCGCCCGGAGCGACGCGGCCTTCACGCCAGATCTTGTAGTGAGTCTCGAAGCTGCCCGTGCCACCGTCGATCCAGCGCGCAGCGAACTGCGACGGGAGCGGCTGACGGCGGTCAGCGTTCGGGGTCGTCTGGTAACGAGCGTAGAACGTGCGGTCGAAGTTGGTGGTGAGACCCGAGCCCGGGACGCCACCCTCAGGGATCGCGCGGATGTGAACCAGCGGGTTGCCCTGGGCGAAGTTCTGGCCCGAGTTGATCTGCTGGTAGTCGCCGATCAGGACGTTGTCAAACAGCGCTTCGCCGCCGGCCGTGAAGTAGCCCGGGTCGGAAGGCAGCTGGGTGCCGCAACGGCTGGCGACGTCGATCGTCGCGTAACCGATGGCAGCGTTGTTCGGGTGACCCGAAGAACCGATGCCCGTGCAGGCCGCGGCGCCGCCGAGGGCCGGAACCGTACCAACGGTGAAGGCCTGCTGCATGCGCGTGACGTACTGCTCATTCAGGTCGGTCGGGAGGTTACGGCAGGTCTCCTCGTTGACCAGCGGGTTGTCGTCCGAGAAGTCGCCTTCCGGCGAGCCCGGATCCTCGTAGCCCGTGCCACGCGTCGGGGCGATGTCGCCCAGCGCGATGACGTCGTACAGGTCGATCGACTGCACGTCATAACCGGTGAGGTAGACGTTGAAGTCGATGACCGGGAACGAGTAGTCGGTCCACAGCGTGATGTGGGCAACCTGCTCGACGTTCGAGACGTTCGTGATCGTGAAGATCGTACGCTCGCCCGTGCGGGACGCCAGGTCGACCTCGAAGTACGGCAGCAGCAGCGTGGCAGCCGGCGCAACGCCGATGTCGCAGCTGTCGTCGTTATTCGTCGTCGCGGGAGAGCCAGTCAGGAACGTCGCATTCGCTGCGACTCCCTGCGACCCAATCGCAAACGCCGAGCCTGCAACCACGAACGTGGCCAACAGAGCCCAAACGGTAAGTTTCTTCATTTCTATCTCCTACACTTCCAATTGATTTGTGAAACGAACGAAGGTTTGGCTCACCCAATCCAGACGATACGATCACCTCCGTATATCAGTTTTGCAATCCGTTTTTTAGACGAAAGTGGCTAATTGATCGAATGAACGCTGCAAAAGTAGGCTGAATTATTCGCGAAGTCAATACCCAAAAGCGGTTTTTATGCTTTTGCCCCATATCCCGCTGAAGGATTCTGGGGACTATACCCGCGTTTGCCTCCGACTGCAACGGAAATTCGGCCGATTTATTGGTTCTTCACCATACCGCGGTTCAGAAACACCTCAACCCTTCCGTTTTTGCGCGAAAACGAGGTCCCCGACTCGGCCTCGTACATGATGATCACGTCAGGGCGCTTGTCCGCGTTCACGTCTGCGACCGTGAGGTCGTAGTGCCGCTGGCTTCCAAGTTCCAGGCCATCGACGGTCGCCTGACGGAAGCCGCCCTTGCCGTCGCCCAGCAGCAGGACGAACTGGCGCTGATCGGCGCGCGCGTAAATGAGGTCGAGATTGCCGTCGCCGTCGAAGTCCCCGTTGTTCATCCCCGTGACCGAGACCGCATCGCGTCCGCCCCATCGCGCGATGGGCGTGCGCTTCGGCTGGCCGCCTGCGAAGCTGATGCGGTCGACCGTGATCACGTAAGGCAGCGGCGGTGTCGGAACGATCTTCGGATCGAGGTTCCCGACCCAGCGGCGCGTGGAGGTGACGATGGCGTCGTCGCGATCGCGCGCGGAGAAGCGCCCCGCCGTCGTGGCGTAGTACAGTGAGCGGAACGGAACGATGTCGTTGCCGCCCTGCAGGTTCTCGTACTTGTTCGCGCCCTTGCTGAGATAGATGGTCTCGATCGCGTTCAGGTACGCGCTGGAGCCGACGAAGTCGGGATATTTGTCGTCGTTGAAGTTTCCGGAGGCGAGCCAGTCGCCGCTGACGCGCTGGCCGGGCTGGGCAATGTTGAACCCTTCCCACTTCTCACCCTTGTTCTTGTTGAGATATGCGCGGAGGTAGCCGTAGGTCGCCGGCGCCGGGCTCTTGCCGCGCATGACCGGACCTTCGCTGATGGCGACGACGTCCGTCCAGCCGTCCATATCGACGTCCTTCGCCAGGATGCGGCGCGTCGGGTAATCGACGAGACGCTCGACCTCGCGGAACTTGCCGTCGCCTTCATTGATGTACATGGCGACGCCGCTCAGGTGGATGCCGAACGCGAGATCGGTCTTCTTGTCTTTGTTGAAGTCGGCCGCGACGACGCTGCCGTAGTTGAGGCGCTTCGGCCAGGTCGTGCGCCAGTACTTCCAGCCGCCCTTGCCGTCGCCGACGAAGATCGACGGCGTCACGCGTCCCGCGCGCTCCGGCGGAAGCACGATGTCGACGTGGCCATCGCCGTTCATGTCCGCCACGGCGAGCGAGTTACGCCACGAGCCGTCGACGGGAAGTCCGCTCGACGATTTTTCGAAGGCTAGCTTTTTGTCGCTCTTCTGCGGCTCGAGCGGCGTGAATTCGCCGCGAAGGCCTTCGAGGAAGTCGATCTGCTCGGGCGTGAGCTGCGTGTACTGCGACGCGCGGAGCTCCTCTTCGGTCGGCGGCGCGATCGGGTCGATGACTTCGATCCAGGTCCACACGTACTTGTCGTTTTCCTGGTAGACCTCTTCGACGCTGTTGATGGCCGGAGCCTTCACGAAGCCGGGACGCTCGGTCGGACGCACCCAGCGCTTCTCGTGCTTGACGATCATGTAGCGCTTGCCGAAGCGGTAGAAGATCTCTTCCGGATCCGGATCGATGCCGGGATCGACCTGCGTCGAGAGGCGCAGTTGCCGCTCTTCCGGCGTTTCCGGCTTGATGTAGCGCGGCATGCCGCCGTCCGGGATCTCCTGCGCGCTGGCGGCAGCAGCGGCTGTGGTCTGCGTGGCCGGCTTCTCCTGCGCGTCCGCGGCGAACGGCGCCGGGCTCACCGCGAGGAGGGTCGCGGACAACACACAACTGACGAACTTCCGAAGAGACATTCGATTTTTTCTCCTGGTGGATTAGATGACGTCGACCAGCGATGGCTGTGCGCGCCGGAAGAACAGCAGCCCCAGTGCGCACACCGCGGCCACGACCGTCAGTAAGAAGACGATCGAACCGGCGTCAGGTAACGGTGTGCCGAGCATGGCGCTGCGGAACAAACCGAGCAGCGGAGTCATGGGATTCCAGAAGAAGAACTTCTCGAAGCGTCCCGCCACCGGATAGAGGATGGGACTGAGGTAGAAAGCGATCGCGAGCACGAAGCCGATGATCTGCGTGACGTCGCGGAAAAAGACGTAAGTCGTAGCGAGAAAGAACCCGACGCCGACCTGCAGCGCGAACTGCAGCAGCACGGCCGCCGGCAGGATCCACAGCTGGCGCAGCGGCATCCCCTGCACCGCCAGCGCGGCGATGAAGATCGCCAGGCCGATGCATTCGAAGATCATCGCCGTCGCGTTCGGCACGACGACCAGCACTTCGCTGCGCAGCGGCAGTCGCCGCACGATCGCCGAATGCTCGACCACCGAAGTCGTCGCGCGCGTCAGGCCTTCGCTCACGCCGAGCCACGGCAGCAGACCCGCGATCAGAAAATAGATGTAGTCATCGCCCGTCCCCCCTGCCCTGCCGCCCGGGATCATGAAGGTGAAGACGAACCAGTAGAGGACGACCAGGCTGAGCGGCTGGAGGACGGCCCAGGCGAGCCCGAGGGCGGAGCCGGTGAAGCGGGCGGCGAGATCGCGCTTGATCAGCTCGCGTAAAAGGTGGAGAGTGGCGTACGTGACGAGGTTCCTCGGCGCCCGGCTCTTGTTGCGACGACGTCAGGCTGAACAATTTCGACCATCAGCACGCCACGCAGCACGCACGTCTTGCAACGGGGGGCAGGTTATTGTTTAATAGCATAAAAGTCAACGAACCACGCCCATGAACAGGCCAGCACAACTCGAACTCGTCGGTCGCAAGATCAGGCAGCTACGCCGCCAGCGGAAGCTCACGCAGGTGGAGCTCGCCGAAAAGATCGGCATTCATCAGTCCGACCTCTCCCGCATGGAGCAGGGCGAGTACAAGGTTGGTCTCGACACGCTGCTGAAAATCCTGCAGTGCTTCGACCTGAGCATCGGCGACTTTTTCGACGAGAACAATCGTGCGAACACGGTCTTCGAGAAATACCGCGCCCTGAGCCCGAGCGCTCAGAAGGAAGTCGAGAGCTTCATCGAGTTCAAGCGCGCGCAGGAGAACGAGTTCGACGGGGTGGATGGGGGAGACGCCGATGCTTGATCAGCATGCCGCGTTGGATCGCGTGGAAGCGCTGCGCCAGAGTGCGCTCGCGCTCGTCCGCAATGGTGACTACGAAGATGCGCTCGCCGTGTACGACGACGCGCTCGCGCTCGCGACGGACGAAGACGCCCGCGAGCTGATCACGATCAACAAAGCCGACGCGATGATCGCGCTCGAGCGCAGCGGACCCGAAGTCCACGAGCTCGCGCGGGTGATCATGCGCCGCCGCAACGTGCGCCACGTTTATCTCGCGGCGTACGCGCTCCAGTACAAGTACCGCCTGGAGAACGACCTCAAGCGCGCGCTGTTTTACGGCCAGCTCGCCCTCCGCACCGCGGAAGAAGCGAACGAGCCGTCGTGGCGGCGCATCGTCCTCCTCGAACTGGGCAACGTGTACGAGCTCGATTCGCAGGTCGCCACGGCGATCCGCTGCTTCGAAGAATCACTCGCGATCGGCGAAGAGTCGTCCGCGAATCGCGACCGCGATCTCAGCCACGCCTACGCCATCGAGAACCTCGGTTACTGCAAGCTCCTCGAAGGCAAGATCGTGGATGGTCTCGCGTACATCCACGAGGCGCTGGAGATGCTCTCGGATCCCATCGGCCGTGCGGAAGCGTACGTCGATCTCTGCTACGGCTATCTGGAGGCTCACGACTACGACAAGGCCCGCTTCTACGGCGAGGCCGCACTGGAGCTCGCGAAAGAGCCCCGGCAGATCCGCAACGCTCACTATCTCCTCGGCGAAGCCAGCTACAAGGCCGGCGACACCGCGGGTGCCACGTTCCACTTCGACGAGCTCGCGAAGCACTATCCGCAGTTCCGCAATCTGAAAAGTCTTCTTTTCGCCATCGATCTGAGGTCGATGGTGAATTTCAAACTATGAAAAAGCTGCTGCCCGCTCTCTGCCTTCTGGCGCTGCCGCTCTTCGCCGCGCAGCCGCGTGAAGCTCTGCTCACGCACGACGGCAAGTTCTTCACCATCGAAAGCCGCGTGACGAACGACGACGGCGCGAGCGTCTCCGGGCACCTTCTGCTGCGCTCGCAGCAGGGCACCGACGTCGCCACGGAGATCGTCCCCGGCACGCTGGACGGCGCTTCGCATCGCGAGCCGGCCATCGCTTACGACGCGGAAACGCGCACGCTGTTCGTCTTCTGGCTCCGTCACGAGAGCCTCTTCTCCAATGAGCTGATGTTCGCCTGCCGCGACGCCAACGGGACCTGGAGCCCGGCGCGCACGTTCGGCGATCGCTTCGACTATCGCGAAAACCTGCGCATCGCGGTCACGCGCCGCGTCGCCGACACGAACGGCAAACTGCTCCCGGCCGCGGCGATCAGCGTGCACCTGTCGTGGTGGGAAGACGACAGCGACGGCGAGCCGGGCGCGGACGAATACGTCGCTTACGCGATGTTCGTCATCGAGAACGGCACGATCGTTGGCGAGCCGCAGTACGTGAAGCTCAATCAGTTCGTGAAGAAGGACGACGGTGAGACCGAGCAGTCGGATGAAATCGTCGATCTGACGGTCCTCAAACAGCCGCACCTCTTCGCTTCGTCCGAGCAGGACAGCGTCCTCGTCGTGTTCGGCGACGTCCTCTCCAAACGCATCCATCAGGTGCGTATCCGTCCGTCGGTTCCGCCGGTAGCCAATGGCCGCCTGCGTGTGCCGGTGGGCCGCAATGAGGGCTCCGTCGGCACGCCGCGCTTCAGCAAGAGCGCGAATGGTCGCATCGAGGGCATCTACGGCGGCTCCGACCGCATGGCGTTCTTCTCGCGCGACAACGATCGCCTCGCGTACGTGCTCCTCAAGGGCACGACCTGGAGCGAGATGCGCTCGATCGCGCTCGACAACGAGGTCACGGGCAGTGCCGCGGTCGACGCGCTCCGCCGCCTCGTGCACGAACAGTAAAAACAGTCAGCAGCAGAGGCCTCGCAGGCCCCCTCGAGAAAGCCGGCGCGTGGGTGCGCCGGCTTTTCTCTTTTCAGCGCACGCTCAGATGCGCGGCTTCGAGTGTTTGACGGATGTGATGATGCCGACGCCGAGGAGCAGCAGGGCGCCGATGCCGATCCAGAACGGCTCGACGTCGAAGCGCCAGGCGACGAGCGCCAGTGCGACGATGACGATGAGCCAGCCGATGAACGAGAGGTTGAACCAGTTCACGCGTGTACCTCCAACAGGCTGACTCAGCAAAGTCGTTGCCCGAAAAGAAAAGGCCCGGCGCCTTGCGGCAGCCGGGCCCGTGCTCGTGGCGAGCGTGTGAGGCGCTTCGTCTTAGAGCTGGTAGACGAAGAACGCGATCAGCAGCGCGTAGATGACGAGCGACTCGATGAGCGCGAGACCGATGATCATCGCGAGACGGATCGCGCCGGCGGCGCCGGGGTTGCGGGCGATGCCTTCGCAGGCCGCGACGATGGCGCGGGACTGACCGATGGCACCGGCGGCGGCGGCGATGCCGAGAACGAACGCGGCGCCGATGACACCCCAGCGGACACCGGGGTTGGACGCTGCATCCTGGCCGAACGCGGAGAACGCGGTCAACGCGAGGAGCACGAGCAGAACGATGTGCTTCTTGGTCACTTTTGAACTTCCTCCTTTTTCAGATTCTCGAACCTAATGCTCTTCAGCCGCGACGGCGCCACCGATGTACACCATCGTCAGCATGATGAAGACGAATGTCTGTAGAAATGCTCCGAAGATCCCAAGGCCCATCATCGGCCAGGGGAGGATGAACGGGAGCATGCCCATGAAGATCCCGGTCGCCGTGTGCTCGCCGAAGATATTGCCGAAGAGGCGCATGCCGAGCGACAGGATGCGCGCGAAGTGGCCGATCAGTTCGATCGGCAGCATCAGCGGCGCGAGGAGCGGCATGGGACCCATGAAGTGCTTCAGGTAGTGCCCGAGGCCCTGGGTCCGGATGCCCTGCCAGTTGTAGTAGAGGAACGCCGTCAGGCCGAGGCCGAACGTCGTGTTCGGGTTCCCCGTCGGGGGCTGCAGGAAAAAGAACAGCCCGAAGATGTTCGAAACGAAGATGAAGCAGGCGAAGCCGCCGATGATGTACAGGTACTTGTGCGACGCGCCGTGACCGATGATGTCCTCGAGCAGTCCCTTGAGGCCGGAGACGATCACCTCGAGGAAATGCTGGAAGCCGCCCGGGTTGTCTTTCGAGAAGCGGCGGGACGCGAGGGGAAAAACGATCAGGCTGACGACGAGCACCAGCAGCGCCATGATGACGTGATCGGGAACGTCGAACCCGAACGCGTGACGCCACACGTATTTGTTGAACGGCTCGTAGAGTATTGAGTGTTCGTGTTCCATCTACCTTCGAGCTACCTCTCGGTACAGCGAGTACAGAGCTTCGCCGCAGATTCCCACCACGATGATCGAGAATCCCAGCAACACACTTAACGCATTGAAACGAGCGATGATGATCGTGACCGTGAGCGCCACACCGAGGAGAGCGAAGCGCGCCAGGGTACGCAACGTCAGCCTCCGAGCGTGCAGGTGTGCCGCCGGTTGGAGCAGAACGTCAACGATCTCCTCCAACCAAAGGAAGGAGATCATAGTCACCGCTGCACTGCAAGTCAATCCGAGAAACCCTCGAAAACCGCCCGAAATGGCCATGAAAACGGCGAAAACGGCCGCCGTGCCGAGGGCGGTCCGCTTGATCCGCCGGAGCACGTCCCGCGGCGTCTCCCGGTCATACCAGGGCCCCGGCTCCTCGGTCATTCGCGCAAGCCGATGCGGAAGAGATTGACGAACGCGGCAATGACGCCGAAGCCGGTGAAGATCGCCGTCAGCCAGGGCCAGGTGCCGAACCACTTGTCCATCCCCCACCCCCACAGCGCGCCGAGGCCGATGGCGATGGGAAACATCCACGCGAGCGCGGACGCCTCGAACATCTGACGGTACTCGCGACGGTGCTGCTGCTTATCGTCCGGCATCGGCCACGCGCCTGGCGACCCAGGAGCCGGAGCGCCCCGCCTCGGTGATCAGCGGCTGCGGCAGGATGCCGAACAGGAGCGTCACGAGGAGGCAGACCGCCGCCACGAGCTTCAGCGCGCCGCCGTTGACCACTTCCGCTTCCCGTCCGTCGCGCAGGTACATGGCCATGACGAGGCGGAAGTAGAAGAACATCGAGACGGCCGACATCAGCACGGCGATGATGGCCAGCCAGCCGAAGCCCGCACCGACCGCGGCGTAGAAGAGAAAGTACTTGCCGATGAAGCCGGCCGTCGGCGGGATGCCGCCGAGGGAGAGGAGGAACACGAGCATGGCGAACGCCCAGAACGGCGCGCGTTTGTGCAGCCCTTCGAAGTCGTCGACTTTTTCGCCCGCGTATTCGTGCCGCGCCAGCATCAGAACCGTGGCCCAGATGCCGAGGGTGGCGAAGACGTAGACGACCGAGTAGACGAGGACGCCGCGCAGGCCCATCTCGCTGACCGCCAAAATGCCGAGCAGTACGTAGCCGGCGTGCCCGATCGACGAGTACGCGAGCATGCGCTTGACGTTGTCCTGCGTGATGGCGGCGAGATTGCCGACGATCATCGAGAGCGCCGAGATCGCCGCGAGCACGTTCGCCCAGTCGACGCGGAATTCATGCAGGCCGACGTAGAAGATACGCGCGAAGATCGCGAAGGCCGCGGCCTTGGACGCCGTCGAGAGGAATGCCGTAATGGGCGTCGGCGCGCCTTCGTAAACGTCCGGCGTCCATACATGGAACGGCGCGGCCGCGATTTTGAAGCAAAGACCCGCGCCCAGGAGGATGATGCCGAACATCAGCGCGTCGTTCGTGACGAGCGTCGACATCGATTGCGCGATGTCGGTGAGATTCAGCGTGCCGGTGACGCCGTAAATCAGCGAAATTCCGTACAGGAGAATCGCCGAACTGACCGCGCCGAGGACGAAATACTTCATCGCCGCTTCGGTCGATTTCTGTTCGTTCTTGAAGTAGCCGGCGAGGATGTAGCTCGACAGGGACATGAGCTCGAGGCCGATGTAGATCGTGGCCAGATGTACGCCCGAGGCCATGAACATCATGCCGCAGAGGGCGAAGGCCATCAGCGAGTAGTACTCGTATTGTGAATAGCGCGAGCTCCGCAGGTAGTCGTCGGACAGCAGCGTCACCATCGCAATGGTGGCGATGAAGAGGAGCTTGAAGAAGATGGAGAACGCGTCGAAGGCGAACATCGACGCGAACGCCGAGGTCTGGTCGACGTTCTGGACGGCGTAAGAGCAGGCGAATACGGATCCGGCCGTAATGGCGAGCAGCACCAGCATCGCCCACTTGGCATTGACGGCCTCACGGAATGCCGTCACCGGCGCGATCAAGAGGAGCGACGCGCCAATGGCGACGATGATCTCCGGCAGGAGATAGAGCGTATCGCCCCAGGTCATTTCGCGGCCACCTCATGATGACCGGCGGCCGGCGCTTCCGGCGTCGCGGGATAGGTCAGACGCTCTTTCGCGAAATACTGCGGATCGACCTTCTGCACGATGTAATTGACGGGGCGTTCCATCTTGTCGAAGAGCGGCTTCGGATAGATGCCGATCCAGACCATCAGCGCAATGAGGGCGAGCATGAGGCCGAGCTCGCGGCGATTGACGTCGGTGAGCGTGGCGTTGGCAGGATTGTCGAGCGGACCCCAGAAGACGCGCTGGTAGAGCCACAGGAGATATGCGGCGCCGAGGACGATGCCGATTGCGGCCACGACCGCATAAGCGATCGTGCCGTACGCGGTGGAATTCGCCGCGCCGAGAAGAATCGTGAACTCACCGATGAACCCATTGAGCGCCGGCAAGCCCATCGAGGAGAGCGCCGCAATGAGGAAGAGGGTCGCGTACATCGGCATCTGCTTCGCCAGCCCGCCGTAATCCGCAATCATGCGCGTATGGCGGCGCTCGTAGACCATGCCGACGAGGAGGAAGAGCGCGCCCGTCGAGATGCCGTGGTTGATCATCTGCAAGACGGAGCCGCCGATGCCCATCGGATTGAGGGCGAACATGCCGAGCATGACGAATCCGAGGTGGGAGACGGAGGAGTAGGCGACGAGCTTCTTCATGTCCTTCTGCACGAGGGACACGAGCGCGCCATAGACGATGCCGATCAAAGAGAGCACCACGATCGGCACGAGCAGTTGTTTGGTGGCGTCCGGGAGAATCGGCAGCGCGAAGCGCACGAAACCGTAGGTGCCCATCTTGAGGAGCACGGCGGCCAGAATGATCGAGCCCGCGGTGGGTGCCTCGACGTGGGCGTCGGGCAGCCAGGTGTGGAACGGGAACATCGGCACTTTGATGGCGAACGCCAGCGCGAACGCGAGGAACAGGTAGAGCTGCGTCTCGCTGTCGAGCACCAGCTCGGTGAGCTTGCGGATGTCGAACGAGTAGACGCCCGTGATCTGCTGGTACGACACCGCCACGTAGACGATGGCGACGAACATCAGCAGGCTGCCGACCATCGTGTAGAGGAAGA
>DASPHZ010000056.1:0-179022 GCA_035629395.1 Thermoanaerobaculia bacterium | reverse complement strand
TCGAGCTCCACGCGCCCGTCGCCGAAGTGTGGTCCCTCGTCGGCGATCACGAGCGCCTGCCCGAGTACAGCGAAGGTATCGAGCGCGTCACAATCGTCGAAGACGACGAGGGCCGCGCGCGCGTCTGGGCGGCCGCATGGTCGAGGAGCTCGTCGACGAGCCGGTGCAGATGGGTTGACGCGGCGCGAATCACGAAGGCCGCGGCATCAGTGAGTGGACGATTACGCGCAGAACAGGGGGCGTGCGGGCGTATTACAACTCGCGCCATCCCTGCTGATCGTGAACTCGCTGGCGGGGAGGCATCTTGGGCGTCGAAGCGGCGCGTGGAGATCGCCGCGCAGGAGACGTGCGGTGGACAGATTCGTGGGGGGAGAGGGACGACGGTCCGTGCAGTCGCTTCAGCCAATTGGCGCGCAGATCGTCGGCCGATCTCCGATCGGACCGGCGTTTTGAGTAGCGTCGTCCGTCCACGCGCCGTGTACGAGTCCGGTGCAGTGCACCCGAGGAGAGGCCCCGTTCCGAATCGCGCGGGCTCGCGACGCCGTCGGATGTTTTTACAGGCACAATGCACGAGTCATGAGACGCATCGTCATCGCGCTGTTTCTCATCATTGCCGCCGCTACCGCCACCGCCAGTGACGACCTGCGGTGGCATACCGATCCGGCCGACGCGTTGAATGCTGCGCGCGCGGCGCGGACGATGCTCTTCGTCCACTTCCGCGCATCGTGCGGCGACTGTGGGCGCATCGAGGCCGAGCTGGAGCGTGCCGTCACGGAGCCGATGTTCGTACGCGCGCTCGAATCGTTCGTACTGCTGCGCGTCTCGAGCGCGAGCCCGCCGCATCCGGTCGTCAACCGATTGCGCAGCGAGGAATCCGTCGTCGCGATCTTCGACGCCTCCGGTGAGTGGCTCACCGCCATCAACATCCACGAGCGGCGCATGGAAGCCGGTGAGGAGCTGTTGCTCCTGCGTGCGAATCGCGAATCGTTCGCCGAGGCGGCGGAGCTGCGGCTCGGCGGCAATGCCGCGGCGGCGGACATGCTGCTCGCGAAGGCGTTGAGCAGCGCCATGCGCCAGCGCGATGCCGCTCTGCGTTTCGAGCGTGCCGCGAGTGCATTTGCAGCAGAAGGGAATCGCGAGGCCGAGCAGTTCGCCATCATCGGCGCGGCGATGGCGTGGCATGCCGCGCGTGGCCCCGGCCGGCCACTCAACCCGCTGCAGATGCTCGACAAGGTTCTGCGCAACCCGATCTCCGACGCTGTCGCCGCCGACGCCCATCTCGCCCTCGGCGCGATCCGCAACGGCAGCAGCAAAATGAAGTTCGGCGCCATCCAGTCGTATCGGAAGGCGTATGAGCTCGCGCCGGCCGGCTCGGTGACCGAGGAGCTCGCGCGCGCCGCTCTCGAGCGGATCGACTCGCGGCCATTGCCTTCGAAGGCACCGCGGCAGACCAAGCTGCGCATCCTCCCGCCGGCGCGTATGACGTTCACGGGCACGGCGGATTTCGTCGTGGAAGCCGATCCGTCGATCGTGCGTGTCGACGTCTTTCTCGACGAGCAGAAAGTCGGCAGCGCCGACCAGCCTCCGTTTCGCGTGGCGGTCGATGTCGGCAGCACGCCGCGCATGCGCACGGTGAAGGCGCGCGGCTTCGATCGGAGCGGTAACGTCGCCGGCGAGACCGTCGTGACGGTCAACGACCGAGCCGACGCGTTCTTCGTCACCATCGCCGCACCGGCGACAGCGACGACGGCCGGAGCGACGCATGCGGAGCTGGACGTGCGCGTGCCGCCCGGCCGCACCTTGCGCGACGTCGCAGTTTCATGGAACGAGCGGCCGGTCGCGACGCTGACCAGCGCGCCATTCCGCGCGCGTCTCGACGTTCCGTCGACCGAATTCGGATATCTCCGCGCCGTAGCGACGCTCGATGACGGCACGACCGCCGAGGCGACGCGTATCTACAACGCGAGAACCGCCAGCGCGACCGCCGAGATCGGAGCCGTGACCGTCATCGCCATGGCGTCGGATGCACAGGGAAATCGCCTCGCCGGTCTCAGTGCGAGCGACTTCTCGATTCTCGACGAAGAAACGCCCGTCACGCCTGCACTTCGTTCCGCGGAGGACGAGCCGGTGACGATCGGCATCGCCATCGACAGCTCGTCGAGCATGAGAGGCAACTTGCTGTACGCGATCGAAGCGGCGGCGGTGTTCCTCGACCGCGCCTTGCGGACGGGCGATCAGGCGTTCGTGGTGGCGTTCGACACGGCGCCGCGGCTGCTTCATCCACGCTCCGGCAATCGCGAGAGCCTTCGCGAGTCGATCCTCTCCATCGCTCCGGTCGGCGGGACGTCGATCTTCGACGGCGTGACGTTCGCGTTGCAGCAGTTCCAGGGTGTGCCCGGAAAGAAAGCGCTGGTCGTCATCTCCGACGGCCGCGAAGGCTCGAGCGTCGGCGGCGCCGACGTGAGCAAGCGCATGGCGGGCGCGGTCGGTGTGCCGATCTACATCATCTCGCCGAAAGGCGGAGAGCGCGGCGGTCACGCGCTGCTGCCGGTGTCCGAGCTCACCGGCGGAACGATGCTCCACGCGCTCGCGTCCGACGCATTCGGTCCGGCGTTCGACCGCCTGATCGACGAGATCCGCGGCCAGTACATCCTGTCGTTCGAGCGGCCCCCCGGAATCCGCGAGGGAACGTGGCGCTCGATCCGCGTCAGCGTAAATCGGCCGGGAGCGACGGTGCGCTCGATCCGTGGGTATCGCGCGAACTGAACATCTCCAAAAAGAAAACCCGCTTCCCTGGCCGGGGGAAGCGGGGCATCGCGCTCGAGCGCGGCGGCTGGGTCGCTGGCAACGTTCTTCTTTCGTGCGGATCGGCGACGCAGCCAATGTAGGTCCGTGACGAACCTGTGTCCGCAGTCTTCTGGAAAGCTGATCCTTGAACTTGAGCGAAGCGGCGGAGTCCATCGAGACGCTGCTCGCGCAGGCGCTCGGGGCGTACCGTCCAACACATCGGCGAGTTGATCGCGAATGTTCCGACTTAGCCGTGACTCCTCACCAAGGCGAAGATCGCACACGCGTTCGCCGCCGTGCACACGCATCGGAAGCCGTGACAGGATCGAAGGGTGGGAAGCGCCCACCGCGGACGCGCTCATCGAAGGTTCTTCTGTCCAGAAAAAGACAAACGCCGCTAAGTAGCGGCGTACGGGTAACTTCCGATGATCGATTTGGCGGGGCCGACGGGGCTCGAACCCGCGACCTCCGGCGTGACAGGCCGGAGAGCTAACGACCGAACTACAGCGACCGACATACATTATTTGCAGCGGTCGGCTGCGGAGGCAGGTGCGCACCTTTTCTCGACGCGTGGCCGCTCAGGGGGGCCACTTACTGTATCGTTACGCCGCGCATCATCAGGATCATGGCCCGATTTACTCGCGGTGGAGTTGATACCACGCCCAGAATTGATGGTGGTACGATTCACCTCATACTTTCAGGCGGAAATCTATATGTCGGCGATGACGTTCGAGGCTCGTGCGGCGACCCGCTTACAAGTGGAGCAGACGGTCTCCGTGTCGGAACATCTCCAACTCTCGGATTGCAGTGCGCGGAGGCCGTTCGCGTACCACAAGCTGTTCGGCAACTTCGCCTGGATCGACGCGGAGATGCGGGACCTGCTTGCCGCGCCACCGCCGGCACTGACGCTCGCCGGTCTCGCGGAACACATCGGTCCGGACGCGGCGCAGTTGCTGTGGGACTCGTATTTCCTCGTTGCGGCGCCCTCGGAAGAGCGCGAGGCGATCGCGCGTGCGCTCGACGAGCGCAGACAGTCGGTCCACACCGGCAGGTATCTCGGCGCGCTGCAGATCTCGAGCAGCAACGCGTGTAATTTCGCCTGTACGTACTGCTTCGCCGACGCCTCGGATCGCCGTTCCCCGCTGCGTCAGCGCGGAGCTGATGGTCCGCAGAACATCACGTACGAGCTCGCGGCCACCGCCATTCGTAACGTACAAGAGATCGCGTCCCGCAACGGCCGCACGCGCATCGGCGTGAAGTTCCTCGGCCGCGAGCCGCTCATCAACTGGCGCGTCATGCGCGCGCTTATGGAGACGTTTTCGACCGAGGGCGTGGAGTGGTCGGTCACGACGAATGGATCGCTGCTCACTCCGGAGATCGCCGCCGAACTGCGGCGCTTCGACGTCCTGACGGTGGTCAGCCTCGACGGTCCGGCGCCTCTCAATGACGCGGTGCGGCCGGCGAAAACCGGCGGTGGTACGTATGAAGCCGTCGAAAAGGGCCTGCGCGTTCTCAGCGACGCGCGCGTGCCGTTCGGTGTGAGCAGCGTACTCACGGCAATGTGCGACTTCGAGGCGATGCACGGATTCATCGGCCGGATCGCCGGGCTCGGTGCGCGCGAGCTGGAGCTGACGCTGGTAATGCAGACGCAGCACGCGCCGGTATCAACGGGCCCCGCGAACACGGACTGGATCGAGAATCTCTGCGATCTGTACGACACCGGACGCCTTCACGGCCTGCTCGTGCACGGCGACTGGGTCGATCCATACCACCGCATCCTCGCCACGCACCGCTTCCGCGACGAAGAAGAGACAGTGACGCCAATCGGCGCCGCCTGTACGGCCACGTCGCATCAGATCTCCGTCGAGCCGAGCGGCGACCTGTTCCCCTGTCGCGCCATGTCCACGCACTATGGCAGCATCTTCGACCTCGAGGCCGCTCTCCATGGCCCCGAGTACGAACGCGTCGTCATGCGCACGTACCACAATGTCCCTGCCTGCGTCGGTTGCGAGGTGGAAGGCTTCTGCCAAGGCACCTGCCTCGGCTCGTCCGAGGAAAGCACCGGTGACGTCTACGGCATCGATGAGCGCTATTGCGACGTGTATCGAGCGGCGACGCGGGCATTGCTGCATCGGGCCGCCAGGAGGCAGAACGTTTGAACACCACCGAGCTGACCGGTACGTCCGCGGCGGTTGATCCCGCGCGCGACCCGCGCGAGCCGCTCCATCAGTTGAACGGGCGGTTTCTCGTCGCGCTGCAGAAGCTTATCCCGGAGTGTCATTGGGAGGAGTGGATCGTGAACGTGATCGTGCTGCATCGCACGGTCACGGCGGTCGAGACGGTGACGCTCGAGACGAGCGCCACGCTCTGGCATGGCGAAGAGTTTTTCAGCCGCGACGATTGCGAGAAGCGCGGCAGCACGTCGGTCCGCAGCCTGGACGGTGAGGTTCCTCTCGACGACTCCTATGCCGGCTACTGCATTCGTGAGCGGAACGTCGTCTGGGTCGATGATCTGACTGATAAAACCCAGGCCCGCCAACCGTCGCGGACTACAGAGGCCGATCCGCTCAAGGAAAAGTATCGAAGCTTCGCTTATGTAGGCGTAGTCACGAAGCGCCCCGCCCGCGCGGAATACGTCTTTCCCCTCCGTCTGCGCGCCGGCCTCAGCGATGCACTCCTCGGGGTCGTCAACTGCGAGTGGTATGGCGGCGGGGCGAACCCGGAGAACACGTTCCAGAAACTCGGGCGCACGATTGTCAGTCATCTGCTGACGAATCTCATCGACGTGCACGCCCGGTTCCTGCCGCTCGCCTTCGACCAGATTCAGGTACCGGTCAGCGACTGGAACCGCTTTCTCGCCGACTATTACACCCCGTGCGTTCTCGAGCACATCTCACAAATCAGGAAAGGAGACACCTTGTGAAAATCGCGAGCATTCACAAAGCGCATGACGACGAAACGGCAGCTTCCCGCCGCAGAGAACCGGCCAACGGTGACCGGCAAGCGCGCGTGACGCCTGCCGTGGGAACACCCGACCCGCAGCCGGGCCGCGGTCGTGATCGCGGCAAACCGAGTCCCAAGAGATAGCATGGGCCCGACGGAGAAGCAGAAGGAGATCCTTTCCGTACCGGATGCGTACAGGCGTGGCGACCGCTACGTCGTTCTCACTGGCAACCCTCAGTGGGAACGGGACCCTTTCACGCTCGTTTTCGTATCGTGCAGGCAGTCTTACTACAAGACGCTGCGCGACCGTCTGGAAGCACTCGCGGCGAGGCATGCGTATCTGTCTGTTCATGCTGTGCCATGGGTTTACGACACCTTCGCCATCATTCGCGGGAGCATGCCGCACGCAGGGGACTGGCTGTGGGAGAACCTCATCGATCCACTGCGCGCGGAGTTGAATGTTTCGGCCGGGGTGCGCCTGCGGCAGACTGATATCGACCTGATCGTCATGGAAGTGAATCCAACCAAGCTGAGATGGTTCGCCAACGACTTCCACCAGGAACGAGACACCGTGACGGTTCACGAATGTGACCGCGCCCAGGCGGCGCGGATGATCGGCTCGTATCGCGGAAAGCTCGTCGGCAATGCGAACTGCGAGAGTGACCTGGTGTACGCGCTCGTCACCACTACGGGCGACGCGCAGCTGCGCCTTGTCCGCGATGCTCTCGTGGCCGAGCCGAAGGTTCGGGACGTGTTCGAATTGAAGCCGGAAGGCGAGCGGAAACACACGGAACGGAATTCCGGTGAGCCGGGAGAGCCGATCAAGTCTCCGTTCACGAAAGGTGTGTTCAGCCGGGCAGACGTATTCGAGGCGGTGCAACTCGTTGCCGTCCTCGACATCACCACCGTTCGCCATCACCCACTGCAGCAGCTGTACAAATGGCGGACGCGTTTCCAGCAGCAATACGCCGGTGTAGAGATCGAGCTGATGCCGGCGATTGCCGAGTACGAAGGCGTGGAGTTCAAGAGTCCACACGACGTCGCTGCCGACGTTTTCTTCGGAGTCGATCTGCCGGTCGATCTGCCGCGGGATGATGACGAGGTGCCGCATTGAGCAATCTGCGCGTCGCCGGTTCGCTCCAGGAGTACATCGCCCATGTGACCACCATCGCGCAGGAGTGGCACGGAACGACCGTGCGGCTCTGGTATCGCGGGCACGCCGACAAGTCGTGGCCCCTGAAGCCGGGGATCTACCGCGAACAGCCTCACCTGCGGGTGCGAGAGGATTCGCTGCGTCGCGATTTCGAGAACCGAGGCGCCGTTTATCTGGAGGGCGCGGCACATCCGCCGCGCACCGAATGGGATTGGTATTTCCACATGCAGCACTATGGGCTGCCGACACGGTTGCTCGATTGGACCGAAAGCTCGCTCGTCGCCCTGTACTTCGCAGTCCGCGATCGGAACCGGCCGGAGTGCAAAGTTCCTCCCGATGCTTCTGCCGGCATTTGGATCCTCGATCCCTGGTTTCTGAACCTGACGCTGCTCGGCAAAAAGGCGGTCCTCAATCCGGAACGAAGCGCCGGGCAGTATCTGCACAAGATCGGTGAGGCGAGCCTGATCCCGCCGCACCCGATTGCCATCCGGCCACGGCATACGTCCCGGCGTATCTCGGTCCAGCGGGGTGTCTTTACTCTGCATGGCAAGGAAGAGAAATCACTCGTGGAGTATGACCAGCTCCGGCCGTACCTACGAATGATCGAGATCCCCGCAAGCGCGATCGAACTGATCCGGCTTCAGCTTGTCAGCGCGGGTGTTACCGAGGCTGTCGTCTTTCCGGAGCTCCCCGGCCTCTGTCGCGAAGTACTCGACTACTGGCGGAGCGGACGGTCTTCGGCCGGAAACGGCGGTAGCAATGCAGCCGTCACACCGGCGGACAGCTGAGCTTCAAACGTCCGCGGAGCGTGCTGAAGTGGGGATAACCGCTGAAGTTGTCGATGCGGGGGGCGATCCTTGATGTACGTCGACCCGGAGGGGAACGGCGTACATCTCCGAGTGTTCGCGTTTTTCGCACCCGCACAGCGCGTGCTTGCGTCGTGCTCTTCCTCGCAACGCTGGGCCGCTGTTCCGCGCCCGATCGCCAGCCGATTTCGCCTCTTTCCGTGGAACACTCGCGCCGGTTTGTGAAACATCGCGCGCTTTAGTGGCGCTTTCCGCGCAGGTTTTCGCGTCCGAGAATCGGGACCTTGCGAGTCAGCTTGCGAGTTACAACTTTCTAAGCGAACCCACTGAAAACACGAAAGCCGCCGAAGTGGCGGCTGGTGAGAGCTTTAGATTGGCGGGGCCGACGGGGCTCGAACCCGCGACCTCCGGCGTGACAGGCCGGCGTTCTAACCAACTGAACTACGACCCCGCGGTCGTTGGAATCCTGCTAACCCTCCGAGGCGCAACTGCATTCCCCGAAGAGGCGCGCATCGTAAACAGTGGGAGGGAGGGTGTCAAGACGAAAAGACCTCGGCTTCCGCGAGCAGCGGAGCGGACGCGTCTTTGGTGGAGAGGGAGGGGGAACTGACACGCCAATCGATGGCCAGGGTGGGGTCGTCCCAGCGCAGCGAACGGTCCGATGCCTGGTGCCAGACGGTCGTGCATTTGTAGATCACTTCGGCCTCGTCGGAGAGAACGGCGAAGCCGTGAGCGAAGCGCGGCGGGACCCAGAGCATGTGCCGGTTTTCGGACGACAGCTCGGCCGAAACCCAGCGGCCGAAGGTGGGGGAGTCGCGGCGGATGTCGACGGCCACGTCGAGAATCCGGCCGCGGTTGCAGCGCACGAGTTTCCCCTGCGGCTCGTGCAGTTGATAGTGCAGGCCGCGCACGACGCCGCCTACGGAAAACGATTGGTTGTCCTGCGCGAACTCCGTGGGCAAACCCGCGGCGCGGAAGACGTCCGCGTTGAACGTCTCCATGAACCACCCGCGCGCATCGCCGAACACCCGCGGCTCGAGCACGAGCACGCCCGGGAGCTCAGTGGGTGTGATCTTCATCGAGCGGACCTTCCAGGTCGGGCTTCTCGGGGATCTCCGGCACCTTCGGCCACATGACCGACGCGATTACGGAGAGCGTCAGCACGCCCGCGATCACACCGAGCGACGCGCCGATCGGCACCTTGTACCACTCGGCGACGATCATCTTCACGCCGACGAACAGCAGCACGATCGCCAGTCCGTACTTGAGGAAGTGGAACTTGTCGATGACGCCCGCGAGGAGGAAGTACATCGCGCGCAATCCGAGGATCGCGAAGATGTTGGAGGTGTAGACGATGAAGGGATCGGTGGAGATCGCGAAGATCGCAGGAATGGAGTCGACCGCGAACACGACGTCCGTTGCCTCGATCGCGATCAGCACCAGAAACAGCGGCGTCGCGTAACGGCGCCCGTCCTTCATGACGAAAAAACTGCTGCCGTGATACTCCGGCGTCGCCGGCATCAGCCGCCGCGCGAACTTGTAGATCGGATTCTTTTCGGGATGCGGCTCGGCGTCGCCTTCCTTCATCAGCTTGAAGCCGGTGTAAATGAGGATCGCGCCGAACACGTACATGATCCAGTGGAATCGCGCGACGAGCGCGGCACCGAGCCCGATGAAGATCGCGCGCATGGCGATCGCGCCGAGGACGCCCCAGAAGAGGACGCGGTGCTGGTAGATCTTCGGCACGGCGAACGAGGCGAACAGCACGACGAAGACGAAGATGTTGTCGACCGACAACGCCTTCTCGATCACGTAGCCGGTGAGAAACTCGAGCGCCTTCTGGCTGCCGAATTTGTAGTAGATCCACCCGTTGAACACGAGGGACAAGGCGACCCAGACGATGCTCCACGTCAGCGCTTCCTTGAATCGCACCTCGTGCGCCTTCCGGTTGAAGACGCCGAGGTCGAGCGCCAGCATGCCGAGGACGAAGATGCTGAAGATGACCCAGAGTTGCGTTGAAGCAATGCTTTCCATCAGGCGGCGTATCTTACTCGCTGCGTGCCAGCACGCGAGCGTACACTCTCGCCGGCATGGTGCGAGGCGCTCGCTCGATCCGCTGGTGGCTGGCGACGTTTGCGCTGGCGACCGTCGTCCCGCTGCTGGTCCTGGCGACGTGGCTGTTCGCGACGCAGATCCGCCGCGAGGAGCTGGAGGCGAGGACGAGCGCGTTGCGTCTGGCGCGCGGGGCGGCCGAGGGGCTGGGACGCGGGTTTCGTGATTCGGCGTCGCTCCTCGAGCACCTCGCGGAGCGGCCGGCGATCCGCGAGTTCGACGGACGCCGCTGCGACGAGCTGTTCGCGGTCATCGAGCTCTTTCCGCAGTATTCGGACCTCTTCTTCTTCGATCGCACCGGCCAGCTCGTCTGTTCTGCCGAGCCGCATCCGATGAACGTGTCCGTGTCGGCGGAGGCGCGGCAATGGATCGCGGGCGAGTTGCGCGGCGGAACGCTCGCGCCGGGCAAGCCCGTGGTGCGTCTGTTCCGTAACCAGTGGATCTCCGCGGTTTCCCGCGAGGTCCGCGCAGGCGGAGGGGAGCATCGCGGCATTCTCGTCCTGATCAGCGTCCTCGACCTGGCGGGAGAAACGATGCCTCCGGACGCGGTGCTGACGGTCATCGATTCGGCCGGCATCGTGGTGGCGCGCTCGGCCGATGCGGCGCGATGGATCGGCCGCGACGTGAGCCAAGAGAGTCTCGCCGCGCGCGTGCTGCGCGAGCGCGAGGGACGGACGGCCGCGCAAGGCATCGACGGGATCTCGCGGCAATACGGATTCACGATGATTCCGGAGGTCGGCTGGCATTTGTATGTCGGGATGCCGACCGCCGAGGTGATGCAGTCGGTGCGGGCGCTGCTCGTGAGGGGAGTCGCCGGCGGGGTCGCGATCCTCTCCGGCATCAGCCTGGTGGCAATCGTCCTGGCCCGGGCGCTGTCGCGGCCGATCAACGCATTGGCACGCGCGGCAGGCGCCGTCGCCGCGGGCGCGCATGGCAGAGTCGAGGAGCCGCACGGCCCGCGCGAGATGGTGACGCTCGCCCGTTCGTTCAACGTGATGGTCGAGCGGCGCGCCGAGGCGGAACGGCGGATGGCGCTGAGCGAGCGCGCGCAGAAGGCGCTCGCGGACCGGTTGCTGGAAGTGCAGGAAGAGGAGCGCACCCGCATCGCGCGCGAAATCCACGACGACCTCGGACAATCGCTCACCGCGCTGAAGATGGACGTCCTCGGTCTCCTGGCCGCGCCCCAGCCGCGCGATTCGCCGCTGCGCGACCGGATCGTGACGACGCTGGACACGATCGTCGTCGCGGTGCAGCGCATCGCCTCGGAGCTGCGTCCGAGCCTCCTCGACGACCTCGGACTGATTGCAGCCGTCGAATCGGACGCGCGCCTTTTCGAGGAGCGCACCGGCATCGAATGCGACCTTTCGCTGCCGGACGAGATCGACCTCGACCCGGCGCGCGCGGCGGCGATCTACCGGATCATTCAGGAAGCGCTCACGAACGTCGCGCGGCATGCGAATGCTTCGCGCGTCGAGGTGCGCATGCGGCCGCGCCCGTCCGATCTGCTCGTCGACATCCGCGACGACGGCCGCGGGATCACCGGATCGGAGCTGAGTGCGCCTTCGTCGATCGGATTGATCGGCATGCGCGAGCGCGCCGCTCTCGTCGGTGGTACCGTCGCGGTGGAAGGGATCCCCGGGCGTGGCACCATCGTGTCGGTCTGCATCCCGCTCGCGCCGGAGGAGAAGCAGACATGATCACGGTTCTGATCGCGGACGATCACGACATCGTCAGGGAAGGCGTCAAGCAGATCGTTTCCGAGACGGACGACATCACGGTCGGAGGGGAAGCGCGTACGGGCGCCGAGGCCATCGAGCAGGTGAGGGCGCGGCGATGGGACGTGGTCGTGCTCGACCTGAACTTTCCGGACCGGCCGGGTCTCGACGTGCTGGCGCACATCCGTTCCATCGATCCGCGCGTGCCGGTGCTCGTGCTGACGATGCATCAGCATGCGTCGTACGCGGCGCGCGTGCTGAAGGGTGGAGCGGCCGGGTTCCTGAGCAAGGACAGCGCGCGCGCGCATCTCGTGACGGCGATTCGCAAGCTGGCGCGCGGCGAGAAGTTTCTCGCCCCCGCGGTGGCGGAGAGTCTCGCGTTCGATCTGATGGAGTCGGGCGACGGTGCGAAGCACGGCCGTCTTTCGGACCGCGAGTTCCAGGTGCTCTGCCTGATCGCCTCGGGAAAGCCTCCACGCGAGATCGCGGTCGAGCTGAACGTCAGCGTGAAGACCGTGGCCACGCATCGCGCGCGTCTGCTGCTCAAGATGGGGCTGAAGAACAACGCGCAGCTCGTCCAGTACGCGATCGACCACCAGCTCCTCGACCGTTTGTAGAAAAACTACCTACAACCTCGTAGGTCGATTCACTCGTCACGAACCGGTAAGCGTCCGATGTGCGCGCGCGGCCGGTGCGCCGATCATGGCGCCGGTCCTGGAGCTCCCCCAAAGAAGATGAGCAATGCTGCCGCGGAATCGCGGACGAGAATCCTTTTGATCGACGACGACGAGCTGATTGCCGGCTCGTTGCGGAGATATCTCGTCGAACGCGATTGCGAGGTGGATCTCGCGACCGAGCCGCAGGCCGCGGAAGCGCTGATGGCGCAACGCGTCTACGACACGGTCATGGTCGATCCCTACCTGACCGCGGGCGCGCAGCCGAACCGCCTGTCGCTGCTGACCACCGTCCGCGAGTTGCAGCCGCGCGCGGACGTGATCGTGGTGACGGCTTACGGCACCGAGGCGATCGCGTCGGCGGTGTCGGGAGGCACGGTGAGCGCGCTGCTGCTCAAGCCTCGTGCGGTCGCCGAGCTCGGACGCGCGGCCATGTCCGGTACTGCCAAACAAACCCACCCCACCCGTAGGAATTCGGGCGCTCGTCCGGCCTACACGAAGTCTCCACCACGAAAAGGAAGTGCCGAATGAAACGCGTAGTGCAAATGCTGCTGATCGTGATGTTCGCCATTGCGCCCGACGGCGCCGCGGCGAAGAAACGTGCCGAAAAGCCGCTTCCGGCAACACTCGTCTCGAATGAGAGACCGGCTGCAACCGCCGCGACGGCGCAGATCAGCCCTGAAAAGAAGCAGGCCAACGGCGATCCGTCCGATGGGAAGGCGAAAGGGAAACCGGCGAAGGTCGGACCTCCCGTCGAACATCAACTGAAAAAAGCGGGCGGTGGCCGCGTATTCGATTTGCGCAAGCTACCGAAGACGCCGCCGGTGCCGCGCCGCGAGAAACCGCGTCCGCCGAAAGAGCAGGTCCTGCCCGATCCGGTCATGATCGAGCCGGGACAGAACACGGCGGCGACGGTGGAGTCGCTCGGCATGCGCGGACCGATCGCCACCGCCGCGGCGCCCGCGCCGCTCATCACGTTCGAAGGTCTCGACCGCGAGAACTGGGGCGCGGGCAGTCCGCCCGACACGACCGGTGACGTCGGCCCGAACTGGTACATCCAGGCCGTGAACACCTCCGTGGGCATCTACCGCAAGTCCGACGGCGTCCTCGAGGCGGGGTTCACGTTCGACACCCTGATGAGTCAGGGCAATTTCAACAACCTCTGCGATACCGACAACTTCGGCGATCCGGTCGTGCTCTACGACACGTTCGAAGACCGCTGGATCCTGACCGACTTCGCATTCGCGACCGACGCGGGTGGCAACGTGCTCGCGCCGGCCTTTCAGTGCTTCGCCGTCTCGATGACCGGCAACCCGCTCACCGGCGGCTGGAACTTCTACTCGATCCAGGTGGACGACGGCCTCCACGATTACGAAAAGCTCGGCGTCTGGACGGACGGCATCTACATGTCGGCCAACATGTTCAGCTTCGGCGCCGGCTCGTCGTTCCGGGGCGCGCGCGCCTGGGCCATCAACAAGTTTCAGATGTACGCCGGCAGCCCGACCGTGCAGATCGTCAGCTTCGACATCGGAACCGGCGACTTCACGGTGGTGCCGAGTAACGCACGCCTCCAGACCGGCACACCACCGCCGGGACGGCCAAACCTCTTCATCTCCACCTGGAACTTCCTGAACGGCGTCAGCGTGTACAAGTTCAAGGTCGACTGGGACAGCATCTCTCTTTCGACGTTCACCGGACCGGACGTACCGCTGGCCGGTACCAGCTGGCCGAACGCCGCGGTCGGGAATGCTCCGCAACCGGGAACCGCAACACTGCTCGACGTCCTGCAGATCCGGGCGATGGTGCAGAACCAGTACACGAATTTCGGCGGCGTGGAATCGCTGTGGGTGCCGCACACGGTTCGCCGCGCGAACACGACCGGCTTCGCCACGCCGCGCTGGTACGAGGTGAACGTCACCGGCGGTGCCGTCGCGGCGACCCTGCCGCAGGCCGCGACGTGGGATCCGGACGGCGCGAACGTCACGCATCGCTTCATGCCCAGTCTCGCCGTCGACCGCGCAGGCAACATGCTGATGGCGTACAGCGCGTCGAGCGCCACCACCTTTCCCTCGATTCTCTACGCCGGCCGTCTGGCCAGCGATCCCGTGAACACCTTCAGCCAGACCGAGCAGTCGCTGCTCGCCGGAACGGCGTCGCAGACCACGTCCACGCGATGGGGGGATTACAGCTCGGCGATGCTCGATCCGGACGGCTGTACGTTCTGGATCACCAACCAGTACGCGAATCCCGTTTCGCAGGACTCCGACAAACGCTGGAAAACGTACATCGGCGCGGTGCGCTATCCCGAATGCACGCCGGTCGGCGCGGGCGGGACGATCTCCGGCACCGTGACCGAGACTCCCAGCGGCCTGCCCATCTCCGGCGCCACGGTACGCATGGGTGTGCGCACGGCGGTGACGAACGGCTCGGGCGCTTACACGTTCACGAGCATCCCTGCCGGCACGTATTCGTCGATCGTCGCGAGCATGCCCGGCTACGTGACCTCCAGCGAAGCCAGCCTCGTCGTCAATGACGGTGCGACGACGACGCAGAACTTCGCGCTCGCCCTCGCACCCGAAAACGCGTGTCTCGTCGACACGACGCAGCCCGATTTCCAGGCCGGCGTGCTGACCAACGTCAGCGACACGGTGACGCCGGGTGATCTGAAGCTGGACCGCCCGCTCGTCACCGACCAGCAGAACACCACCCTCGGCACGCAGGGCGCCGGCTTCAACACCGTGACCTGGCTGGGGCAGACGTTCACCGCCGCCGTCAGCGGCCCGGTCACGCGCGTCGACCTCAATTTCTTCAGCCTCAACTGCGGCGCGGTGACGATGCCGAACGTCACGGTCGCGATCCGCAACGCCGCGGCCAATCTGCCGACGGGCGCCGATCTCGCGACCGCGACCGTCACCGGCTTCTGCAACGGCGCCGGGGGGTGGTTCACCGCCCACTTCGCCACACCGTTCACCGTCACCGCGGGCACGCAGTACGCGCTCGTGTGGCGCGCCGCGGCGGCGATTCCGGCCGGCACGCCCGCGCCGGGCTACTTCGGCGTGGTCAGCGCCGCCAGTGGCGCCACCGCGGTGCAGAACCCGTACGCGGGCGGACGCCGCACGTCCTCGTCGAACAGCGGCGCGACCTGGGCCGGCGCGACGGGCAACGCCAACAACGACCACGGCTTCATCGTGTACGTCGACCAGGGTTATGCGCCCGCGGGCACATTCGTGTCGTCGACCAAAGACAGCAACGCGCTGGCCGGCCTGACGCCGGTCTGGGGCGATCTCACCTGGAACGCGACGACGCCTGCCAATACGACCGTGCGCTTCCAGGTCGCGGCGTCGAACTCCATCAACGGACCGTTCGACTTCGTCGGTCCGAACGGCACGGCCGCGACGTACTTTACGACGTCACCCGCGCCGATGTCGCAGTTCTTCGACTCGCGTTACCTGCAGTACAAGGCTTATCTCGACACGACCAACACGGCCGTCACGCCGGCGCTGCACGACGTCACGCTCTGCTACGCCGACACCGATTGCAGCGGCCCGGCGCCCGCGATCACTCCGGCGGCCGCCGCGGTCTGCTCGAGCGCGACCGGCAACACCGCCAGCGCTCCTGCCGGCATGTCGTCGTATGCGTGGTCGATCGTCAACGGCACGATCACGGACGGCGCGACGTCGCAGACCGTCACCTACACCGCCGGAGCCTCCGGCACCGTGCAGCTCATGCTTTCCGTGATCGAAGGCAACGGCTGCGTGAAGGAAGCGACGCCGGTCAACGTCACGATCAACGCGATCCCGGCGACGCCGGCCGCGTCGAACGCCGGACCGTTCTGCGAGAACGGCACGATCACGCTCAGCACTCCGCTGGTCAGCGGCGCGACGTACGCGTGGACCGGTCCGGACGGCTTCACGTCGTCCGATCGCCAGCCGTCGATCAGCAACGCCACCGCGGCCATGGCGGGCGCGTACTTGGTGACCATCACCGTCAATGGCTGCACGTCGCCGGCCGGCAGCACGACCGTCGTCGTCAACGCGGCGCCGGCCACGCCCACGGCTTCGAACGGGGGTCCGTACTGCGAAGGCGCCACGATCGCGCTCAGCACGCCGTCCGTCAGCGGTGCGACGTACGCGTGGACGGGTCCGGGCGGCTTCACCTCGTCCGACCGCGAACCCTCGCGGAGCAACGCCACGGTGGCCATGGGCGGCACGTACGCCGTCACCATCACCGTCGACGGCTGCACGTCCGCGGCAGGCAACACGAACGTCGTCGTGAACGCGGCTCCGGCCACGCCCACGGCCTCGAACGGCGGTCCGTACTGCGAAGGCGCCACGATCGGCCTGAGCACGCCGGCCGTGAGCGGCGCGACGTACGCGTGGACGGGTCCGGGCGGCTTCACCTCGTCTGACCGTGAGCCGTCGCGCAGCAACGCGACGCTGGCGATGGCGGGCACGTACTCCGTCACCATCACCGTCGACGGCTGCACCTCGCTCGCCGGCACGACCAACGTCGCCGTCTCTGCCATTCCGCCGACGCCGACCGCGTCGAACGGCGGTCCGTACTGCGAGTACGCCACCATCGCCCTCAGCACTCCGGCGGTGAGCGGCGCGACGTACGCGTGGACGGGCCCGAACAACTTCACGTCCTCCGACCGTGAGCCCACCCTCGGCAACGCCACGATGGCCATGGCGGGTCTCTACTCCGTCACCGTCACCGTGAACGGTTGCACGTCGCCCGCGGGCAGCACGACCGTCGTCGTGACCCCGGCTCCCGCCACTCCGGCGGCCACGAACGGCGGCCCGTACTGCGAGAACGCCACGATCACGCTCAGCACACCTGCAGTGAGCGGCGCGGTCTACGCGTGGACGGGTCCGAACGGCTTCCACTCCTCCGACCGCGAGCCGGCGATCAGCAACGCCACGCCGGCGATGGCGGGCACGTACTCCGTCACCGTCACCGCGGACGGCTGCACTTCGCTGCCCGGCACGACGAACGTCGTCGTCAACGCCGTCCCGGCCACGCCCACGGCCTCGAACGCCGGCCCGTATTGCGAGAACGGCACGATCACTCTGAGCACGCCTCTGGTGAGCGGCGCCACGTACGCGTGGACCGGTCCGGGCGGCTTCACCTCGTCCGACCGCGAACCGTCGCGCAGCAACGCCACGATGGCCATGGCGGGCGCGTATTTCGTGACCGTCACCGTCAACGGCTGCACGTCGCCCGCGGGCAGCACGAGCGTCGTCGTCAACGCCATTCCGGCCACGCCCGCGGCATCGAACGGCGGACCGTATTGCGAGAACGCGACGATCACGCTCAGCACGCCGCTCGTGAGCGGCGCCACGTACGCGTGGAGCGGTCCGGGCGGCTTCACGTCGTCCGATCGTGAACCGGCGATCAGCAACGCCACCCTCGCGGATGCCGGCAGCTACTCCGTCACCATCACCGTCGACGGCTGCACTTCGGCCGCCGGCAGCACGACCGTCGTCGTGAACGCGGCTCCGGCCACGCCTACCGCCTCGAACGGCGGTCCGTACTGCGACAACGCGACGATCGTCCTGAGCACCCCGGCCGTCAGCGGCGCGACGTACGCGTGGACCGGTCCGAACGGCTTCACGTCGCCGGATCGCGAGCCCACGCGCAGCAACGCCACGCCGGCCATGGCCGGCACGTACTCGGTGACCGTCACCGTGAACGGCTGCACCTCGCTGCCGGGCACGACCAACGTCGTCGTGAACAGCCCGCAGGCCACGCCCACCGCCTCGAACGGCGGTCCGTACTGCGAGAATGCGACGATCACCCTCAGCACCCCGGTCGTCGTCGGCGCGGTTTACGCGTGGACGGGTCCGAACGGCTTCACCTCCTCCGATCGCGAGCCGGCAATCAGCAACGCCACGCCGGCCAACGCCGGCACGTACTCGGTGACCGTCACGGTCGGCGGCTGCACCTCGCTGCCCGGTACGACGAACGTGGTCGTCAACGCCACGCCGGCCACGCCGACGATCAGCGGCGCGACGTCGTTCTGCCCCGGCGGCAGCGTCACGCTCACTTCCAGCTCGGCCACCGGCAATCAGTGGTATCGCAACGGCGTGCTGCAGGATGGCTTCACGCAGCAGACGTACGTCGCCAGCGTCGCCGGTGATTACACCGTCACCGTGACCAGCGGCAGCTGCACGAGCAGCCCGTCGCTCGCCACGACGGTCGTCGCCAACGCCGCTCCCGATGCGACGATCACCGTCGCCTCGACGATCGCCGCGGGCGGCAGCGGCACGGCCTCCGTCGCCGACGCGGGCGTGGGCGCGACCTACGCGTGGGTGGTCGGCAACGGCACCATCACCGCGGGCCAGGGCACGCGCAGCATCAACTTCACTGCCGGTGCCGCCGGCGCGCTCACGATCGACGTCACCGTCACCAGCGGCGCGTCGTGCAGCGATGCGGAGCAGGCCAACGTCGCCGTCACCGTCGCGCCGCCGGCCGTCAACATCACCACCGTCGTTCCCGGCATCGCCTCGAGGCTCGGCGGCACGCCCATCACCATCAACGGCACGGGCTTCCTCACCGGCGCAACGGTCACGGTCGGCGGCATCGCCGCGACGAACGTCGTCGTCGTGAACGCCGTGCAGATCACCGCCACCACGCCCGCGCACGCGCCGGGCACGGTGGCCGTCACCGTCACCAACCTCGATGCGACCACGGCCACGCTGGCCGGCGCTCTCGTCATCGCCCCGCAGCAGTTCGACGCGAACGGCGACACGACGATCGATCCGTCCGACATCTTCTATCTCGTGAACTACCTCTTCACCGGCGGCCCGGCGCCGATCGGTGTCGCGGGGGTGCTCTCGGGCGATGCGAACGGGGACAGCGTCGTCGATCCGTCCGACATCTTCTATCTCGTCAACTACCTCTTTGCCAGCGGTCCGGAGCCGCACGCCACCACGCCTCGCACGAGCGTCCAGGCCGCGTCCGCACCGTTCGGTGGTTCGCTGACCCTCGGCACGCCGTACCTGCGCGGCAATCGTTGGGTGGTGCCGGTCGTCTTCGAGCCGGTCGCCGGCGGCGCCGTGCCGCAGGCCGTCTCGCTGAAGGTGCGCATGCAGTCCGCCGTCGCGCCGCTCGCGGTGCGCCGCGCCGGCGCAGCCGCCGGAGCCGTGCCGTCGTTCGAGATCAGCCGCATCGGCGCAGGCGAGCTTTCGTACCTCGTCGCCTTCGACCAGACCCGCGGCGCACTCGCAATCCATGGCCGTACGGTCATCGCCGAGATCGAGCTGCCGCGCGCCGCTTCCGGCCGCATCGAGCTCGATCCGGCGCTGACGCTCGTCACCGACGTCACCGGCACGCGCAAGGCGACCGAAGGCAATGGTGCGCTGCGTTTGACCGGGACGACGATCGCGCGCGAACCGCGTGAAGAGAGAGAGCGGCCGAACCTCGGCCGTGGAGGGATTCGATGATCCGATCGTTCTCGCGAATGATCCCGGTTCTGCTTCTGACTTGCGTGCTCCTGGTGTCCGCCGCTCCGGCGGCGGCCCAGGCGCTCGACGTCGTCACCGTCGGCACCGTCACGGCCACCAGCTCCACGGTGGTCGTGCCGGTGTACATCCGCGACGTTTCCGCCACGCCGCTGGGCATCGACCAGCCTGCCGGATCGCGCATCCAGGCCTACAGCATCAAAGTCGACTACGCGCCGACGTCCGACGTGCAGTCGGTCGTGTTCCAGCGCGCGGGCATCACCGCCGCGCTCACGCCGAGCTTCGAGTTGTCGCCGTCGGTGCCCGGCTCGGTCACGCTGGTCAATACGTTCGCCGAAAACACGAACCTCATTCCGTTCACGCTCGACGCAGCGGCGCCGGGCAATCAGATCGGTGAGCTCGTCGTCACGCTCGCGCCGGGCGCCACCGCCGGCGACGTCATCACGCTCACCCTCGATGCCGCGCTCACGCAGCTCTCGAACCAGGGCGGCACGACCAGCGAGACCGTCGCGCTCAACACGCTCGCGCTCGTGAACGGCTCCATCACCGTCAGCGCCGAAGCCGCCGCGGCGGTGCCGACGCTCACGGAGTGGGGTCTCCTCCTGCTCGCTCTCGGCGTCGTCTTCATCGCCATTCGTCATCTCTGAACGGAATCCCTCTCTCATGAACGTACGCTCCCGGATCGCATCCGCCGCGCTGGCCATCCTCGGCCTCGCGGCGCCCCTTTTCGCGCAGGACGCCGTCACCGTCGACACGGTGCACACCACCTCGTCGACGGTGGACGTGCCGGTCTACATCCGCGACGTCGCCGGCACGCCGCTCGGCAAGGATCGCGATTCCGGTTCGCACATCCAGGCCTACAGCATCAAGGTCACGTACTCTCCGGCGTCCGCCGTGACGTCCGCGACGTTTACGCGTTCCGGCGTCACGGCCGGACTCTCGCCCAGCTTCGAGTCCGCGCCGAAGACCGCCGATTCCGTCTCGCTGCTGGGCACGTTCCCGCAGTCCACGAGTCCGATTCCGCTCGTGCTCGGCGCACCGGCGCCGGGGACGAAAGTCGCGAACATCCGCCTCGTGCTGTCCGCGTCGGCGGTGCCGGGAACGACGATCACGCTTCATCTCGATTCCGCGCTCACGCAGCTCACCGACGAAGGCGGCACCGCCGCGACGAAAGAGACGTCCGCCAACGGCCGGCTGTCGCTCGTCGACGGTGCGGTTCACGTCCAGCAGCCTCCGCTCACGCTGTCGCTCACCCCCTCGTCGCGCACGATTGCCGTCAAGGCCTCGCTGACGATGACCGTGCTCGCCAGCGGTCCGATGAGCGCGGCGACGACCGTCACGCTCTCCTCGAGCTCCGCCGCGGTCTCCGTCCCGGCATCGGTCGTCATCGCGCAGGGTGCGCAGCAGGCCACGTTCACCGCCACGGGCGCAGCGGAGGGGAGTGCGGTCCTCACCGCGCGTCTCCCGTCCGCCGCCGGCGGCGCGAGCGATACCGCCAACGTCACCGTGTCGAACAACTCCACCTGTGCCACGCCCGCCGAACCGCGTCCCACGGCACCCGAAGCCGCGCGCGCGGGTGAGCCGTACACGATCGCCTGGCCGGCCGTTGCCGATGCGACCGAATACACGATCGAAGAAGCTTCCGATGCGGCATTCAACGACGCCACGTCGTCCTCCACGACCGCGCTCAGCGCCACGTTCACGCGCAACGCCGGCACGTGGTTCCATCGGGTGCGCGCGCGCAATCGCGCTTCGGGATGCGACACGGCCTCCGCGCGTTCCGCGGTCGTGGCCGTCGTCGTGACGAACACTCCCGTCGCCGCGATGCGCGTCATCCCGGTCGTCGGCTCCACGCCCGGCAACGCGGGCTCGTACTTTAAAACGTCGGTGCAGCTCTACAACCCGACCGCGGCGACGCTGTCGGGCCGTATCGTCTTTCATCCGCAGGGTGTTGCCGGAGCAGCAGGCGCCGAGCTCGCGTACAGCATTGCGCCGGGACGCACCGTCGCTTACGACGACCTCCTCCCGGCGATGGGCATCGCCAGCGGCATCGGCAGCGCCGAGATCGTCGCCGACATCGCGGGCGACGCCTCCATGGCCGTGCCGCTGTCGTCGATCCGCATCTACAACGACGCGGGCGCCGCGGGCACGACCGGTCTCGTGCAGGAGCCCGTGCGTCCGGAAGATGCGTTGCGGTCCGGCGATACCGGGGCGCTCATCGCACCGTCCGACATGAGCAAATTCCGTCTGAACGTCGGTCTGCGCACGCTCGGGCAGGGAGCCGCGGTCCGCATCATCGTGCGCGACCGCGACGGCGTCGCCGTCTCGTCGGCCGAGCGCGAATACGACGCTCACTACTTTGCGCAAACCAGCTCTGCCGCATTCCTCGGCGGCTACGTCCTGCGCGGCGGCGAAACCATTTCCATCACGCTGACGCGCGGCAGCGCCATCATCTACGGCGCCACGACCGACAACATCACGAACGATCCTGCCCAGCAGTTCGCGCGGCCGCTCGACTGAGCCGCCGCCCACGCCCGCGCCGCGAACGGTTCCGCTGAAAGCGGGTAAAGTTGCGGACACAGGAGGAGCGACGCGTGATCGAACACGGTGAGGCCGTCCAGAAGGACGTCGAACAGCAACCGCAGTGGCGCCTGACAGGCATCATCTTTTTCGGACTGGTGGCGCTGCTGCTGCTCTACGCCGCGTTCAAGATCATCTGGCCGTTCATGACGGCCATCCTCCTCGGCGCGATCCTCGTCATCCTCACGTTCAACATGTTCCGCCGCGTCCGCATCGCGTCGAAGGGGAGCTCCGCCAAAGCCGCGACCGTGATGCTCCTCGGGATCACGCTCCTGATCGTCATCCCCGCGACGGTCCTCACGGTGCTGCTCGTGCAGCAGGCCAACGTCGTCGTCGAAAACTTACAGTCCGGCGAGGCGCAGCAGATGATCCGCCGCATCGACTTCGCGCAATACCTGAGCTGGGTGAAGCGCATCGCGCCGAATTTCGACCCCGCGACGCTGAGTCCGGAGCGCATGCTGCTGCCGGCGCTGCAGCAGATCCCCGGCTGGGTCGCGCGTCACGGAGGTGCGGTGATCGGCGGCGTGGCCGGCATGCTCATCGGCTTCGTCTTCGTGCTGCTCTCGATGTTCTTCTTCTACGTCGAAGGTGAATCCATCGTGCAGCAGCTCTCGATCCTCTCCCCGCTGCCGAAACGCTACGACATCGAGTTCCGCGAGCGCTTCAAGGACGTCATCGACGCCACGTTCCGCGGGCAGCTCTTCACCGGACTGGCGCAAGGGGCGATGACAGGCATCGGCCTCGCCATCGCGCGCGTGCCGGGCGCGGGCTTCTGGGGCGCGGTGGCCGCGCTGCTGTCGCTCATTCCGATGGTGGGCGCGGCGGCGGTGTGGGTGCCGGCGACGATCTATCTCGCCATCTCCGCGTCGATGGAGCACCGTCCGTGGTGGCAGGTGATCTTCCTCGCGCTGTGGGGCGCGCTGCCGGTGTCGCTCGTCGACAACATCGTGCGTCCGTGGGCGATGCGCGGCAAGGCGCAGCTCCCCGCCATTCCGCTCCTCTTCGCCGTCCTCGGCGGGATGCAGGCCTTCGGTTTCGTGGGGCTCGTGATCGGGCCGCTGGTGTTCTCGCTGCTGATGTCGATCATCAACATCTACAAGAAGTCGTTTTCGATCGTCGACTCCTCCGATTCAAAGGTGGCATAGCGGTTGGATGGGAGCCGGCCATGCTCCCGGACAACGACGTCACCCTGCGGCGGGAAGAGCTCGGCGATGCGCTGCAGCTCAACCCGAAAGTCATCCACGCCCTGATCTCCAGCGGTGCCCTCCCCACGATGCGGCGCGACGGCGCGGAGGTGGTCGCGGCGAAGGAGGTCGAGCGGCTGTTGCGCGACTCGCTCATGCGCCTCTACTACACGCAGGCCACGCGCGCCGCGGTGCCGGTGCGTCAGGAGGAAGTGGAGTTCGAGCTCGAGCCGGAGAAGCCGGTCGAAGAAGAGATCGTCCGCATCGCTCGTGAGCCGGAGCCGGAAGCCGAGCGCCCGGATCTCCGCCTCGGCGCGCGTTACATTCCGCGCAAACAGATCGGCGGCCTCTTCCGGGAAGTGAAGTTCGCGGTGCTGCAGCTTTCGAACGAAGGGCTGCGCATCCGTCACTCCGAGCGCATCCGTCCGGGCGAGGACGCGCGTCTCAGCATCGCCATTCTCACGCCGTCGAAATCGTTCGTCATGCGCGCGCAGGTGGTCTGGACGTCGATTGCGCAGCGCGGCGACGAGCCGTCGTTCTACATCAGCGGACTGCGGGTCACGGCGAACGTGGATCGTCTCGCTGCCGCGCTCGACGCGTTGCGCGCCGCGCGCGAGCTGCATCTCGACGAGTCCGGCCAGCGTCGCCGCGTGGCCGCCGCACAGCCGCCGAGTCTGCCGGACGAGGAAGTGGTGGCCATCATCCGCGCGGTGCGCAGGTTCGCGTCCGATCCGGCGGAAGCGACGCGCTGGTACACACGCGCGCGTTTCGCCGTCGCGGACGACGACGTGCGCCGCGCCGCGCCGCGCAGCGCACGCGAGAGGGAAGAGGTAGTGGGCGTGTGGGAGTACCTCCAGCGCCGCATCGACCTGAAAGCCGTCGCGGGTGTCGTGCAGTGGATCCGCAACTCGCAGGCTGCCGCGGTGTGACGCGGCGGTTCGACGAGGCGCGCCTCCCGGCGGCAGGCCGGCGGAGGCCGCCGGTCGTACTCCGCAGCGGCAGCGTCCGGATGGAGGGGCGTCAAAAATTCGTTCAATGCTGGCAAAATTATTGTAATTGCTAGGGTGATGGGTGCCGACTCGCGACGTGTCCTGATCGCAGACGCCGACCTGGCGCTGCGGCAGCAGTTGTTCAGTGCGCTGCTGGACCACGACATCTTCTCCGACTGCGTCGGCAACACGACCGACTCACTCGAAAAGCTGAGCTCCGAAAAGTACGGTGTCGTGGTGATCGACCTCGCCCTGCCGCCCGGGGACATCGAGCGCGTCATCACCTGCATCGCGGCCATGCCGCCGGCCGAGCGTCCCGTCGTGCTCGTCCTCGCGTCGAACCCCGAGCAGGCCCGCTCGCTCGACGTCGACATCGTGCAGATCGTCCTGCGCCGGCCCGTGCATCTGCGGCAGCTCGTGGACGTGGTGCGCAGTTGCATCCGCAGCGCGACCTTGCGCCCCGGCGTCACGCAACGCCGCGCCACGGACGAAGATCAACTGATCTCGTGACCGGACGCACGCAGGATCTCCACCGCGCGCTCGAAAACCTCACCCTTCAACAGCAGATAGTCGGTGTCGTACGTCGCCATGAGGAAGACGCTGATCTGCGCTTCGGCGAGCGGTGCGATGAGCGCGGCCGCGACGCCCGTCAGCTCGAACGGAATCGGACCTTCGACGCGTAACGCACGCCACCCGCGCTCGCTCCGGACGTCGTTCGGCACGGCGGCGTCATGGCAGATGATCGACAGTTCGTCCTTCGTGCGCGTGACGGAGGTGAACGTGCCGCGCACCCACGCGGGAACGGCGGCGTCGGCGCCGAGACGGGAGACGGCGAGGAGCTCGGGCAGGATGGAGATGCGGAGCTGCATTACTGCTGCAGGAGCCTTTCGATCGTGGAGATCAGCTCGCCGGCGTCGAACGGCTTGCGCACGACGCCGAACACGCCGCGGCTGGCCATCTTGAGCACCGACTCCGGCGAGGCCGTGACGAGCACCACGCGCTTGAGCATCTCCGGCGCGTTCTCCTGAAGGTGGCGGATCACCGTCATCCCTCCCTCGGTCGGCGTCATGAGGTCGAGCAGGAGTCCGTCGTACTGGTGACGTCCCAGCTTCTCGATGGCCTGCGCACCGGCGGTAACGGTGTCCACGCGATGCCCGGCGCGCCGCAGCAGCGTCCCCATCAATTTCTGCATCGAGAGGTCGTCGTCGAGGACCAGCAGGCGCGCCTTGCGCTTGAGGAGAGGAAGCATGAGCGCGGGAGTCTAACAGGGGAAGGAAGGTGGTGCGGAGTAAGGGATTCGAACCCCTGACCCCCTCGGTGTAAACGAGATGCTCTACCGCTGAGCTAACTCCGCACGACGCCAAAGACTAGCACAGCGGGCCGTCGGGAAGGCGGCGTTACAATCGCGCGTCCCCCTGCATGAAAACGAAGCCGCTGGTGCTGCTCTGCTGGACCCTGGTCGTCGCTTCAGCGGTGCTCATGCTCTTCGCGTTCGTGAGCATCCTGACGCGGCCGTGGAGCGGCTTCGATTACTCGCGCCCGCGCAAAGTGGTCACGGACGTGACGCCGGACGGTCCCGCCGCACGCGCGGGACTGCAAGCCGGCGATCGCATCGTCACGCTCAACGGCCACGAGGTCGGACGCGACGTCGGTCCTTTGTGGATGGCGCGCGCGCAGCAGCCGTATCCGATGGTCGTCGAGCGGAACGGCGTGGTCAAGCAGTTGACCATTACGCCGGCGACGGCCGAGGCGGCGCGGCGGGATCATCTCGGACGCGGGTTGCGTCTCGCGCTGCCCGCGATCAACGGCTATCTCAGCATGGCCCTGCACGCGTGGATGATCGCGCTGGCGATCGCGCTGCTCGTGTTGCGTCCGGACAACGGCGACGCGCGACTCGCGGCGCTCGTCTCCGCGTCGTGGGCCGGCGGCTCGTTCCTCTTCCGCGCGGCGGGATTCGGTGCGCTGCTGCAGCACGTGCCGCAGGTGCTGCATGCACCGCTGCTGTTCGCGGACTCCCTCTTCACGGGGCTGTTCTTCGCGTGCTGCGTGCATCTGGCGATGCGCTTCCCGGCCGAGCGCGTGCAGGTGCCGCGCGCGTGGAAGGTGCTGCCGTACGTGGTCGCGGCGCCGATCTGCATCGAGACGTGGGCGCACAGCGCGCGGCGGATCGCGGGCGACGTGCGTCCTGCATCGCTGCCGTGGAGCGACGCGTATTCGTCGATCGGCGTGCTGATGCTCGCCGCGTCGCTGATCCTCCTGGCGATGCGTTACATGCGCATCGCGGACGCGAATCCGCGCCGCCGCATCCGGGTGATTTTCCTGGCGATGCTGCCGCCGAGTCTGGCGTTCTTCCTCGGCTTCGTCGTTTCCGGCCTGCAGCTCGGCTATCAGTGGGAAGCGGGCGTGCGCCTGCTGCACACACCCGCGACCATCGTGGGGTCCGCGATTTTCGCGTACGCCATCGTCCGCCATCGCATCTTCAACATCCGCGTGCTCGTGCGGCGCAGCCTGCAGTACGCGCTCGCCCGCGGGACGTTGCTCGCGCTCATGTCGCTGCCGGTCGTCGGTCTCGCGTGGTTTCTGTACGCGCATCGCAGCGAATCACTGGCCGTGCTGCTGACCGGCACGCCCGCGGTGTACGTGCTGATCATCCTTCCGCTCGTGCTCGTGATCCGCTTTCGCAAGCGCCTGCTGGAGATGGTCGACCGCCGCTTCTTCCGCGAGCAGTATGACGCGCGACGCCTGCTCCTGCAGGTCGTCTCGATCATCCGCGGCGGCTCGGACATGCTCGTGCTGTCGCGCGCCGCACTCGACGAGATCGATCGCGCACTGCATCCGCAGCATCTGTCGCTGTGGCAACTCGATCCCGAGGGGGAGGCGCTGCATCGCGGATTCGCGAACGGAGACTCGCCGGTCGAGCCGTTGCCCGCGACCGGCACACTCGCCACGCTGCTCTCCGCCGACGACGAGCCGCTCGACGTGCAAAGCCGTTCCACGCGCGCGCTGTTCAAGCGGCTGCCGGAGCCGGAGCGTCACTGGCTCCGCGACGCGGACGCGCATCTCATCGTGCCGCTCCTCATCGAGCACCGTCTCGTCGGAACGATGGTCCTCGGCGAGCGCAAATCCGAAGAGCCGTACAGCAGCGAGGATCGCGAGCTCCTGCGCATGCTCGGCGCGCAGCTCGCGTTGACGCTCGATTACGCGCGGCTCAAGCAGTCGCCGTCGCTGGTCTGGTCGCCGTCGACCGCCTCCGCGCCGGTGCATCTGCATCTCAGCGACGCGTTGCAGCTCTGCCCGAAGTGCGGGCGGTGTTACGCGCAGGAAGAGGAGCGGTGCGAATTCGACAGGCAGGCGCTCGTGCCGGAATCGGGCGTGCCGCGCGTCATCGAAGACAAGTACGTCGTGACGAAGCTCCTCGGCCGCGGCGGCATGGGCTCGGTGTACCTCGCGACGCAGAAGCGGCTCAACCGGCCCGTGGCGATCAAGGTGCTGCTGTCGCATCTCGTGGGCAGCTCGTCGATGCGCTCGCGGTTCGAGCGCGAGGCGCGCATCGTGGCGCGGCTGCGGCATCCGGCCATCGTCACGATTCACGATTTCGGCGTGCTCCCCTCGGGGCACGCGTATCTGGTGATGGAGTATCTCGACGGCGATACGCTGCGCGAGACGATCACGTCGGGGCCGCAGCCGTTCGATCGCGCGATCGAGCTCGTGACGCCGGTGGGGAACGCGGTCGACGCGGCGCATCGCGCGGGCGTCATTCATCGTGATCTGAAACCGGAGAACATCATGATCGTGAAAGAGCACGACGCGCAGGTGACGCCGCGCGTGCTCGACTTCGGTCTCGCCAAGATGACCGGCCCGATCGGCGAGGACGATGCGACGCTCGTGCAGTCGGGACACAGCACCGGCATCGTGGGGACGCTGATGTACATGGCGCCCGAGGTGCTGAGCGGGCATGTGGCGGACGCGCGGTCGGATCAGTACAGCCTGGCGATCATCGCGTACGAGCTGCTGGCAGGGGAGCATCCGCTCGGCATGGCCACCGATCTCGCCTCGGTCGTGCGCGGACATACGGAACTGCCGCTGATGCCGATCCGCGAACGTGCGAACGTGCCGAAGCCGATGGCCGAGGCGCTGGAGCGCGCGTTAGCGAAAAAGCCGCAGGAGCGGTTCGCGACGATGGGGGAGTTCGTGGCGGCGTTCGGAGCGCGCTAGTCCGGCGCCGAGATCCCGCACGGCTGACGGAGCCTCACACGATCATGACCGGCACGGAGGCGTGGCGGATGATGTCGATCTTGCGCGCGCTCGGCTCCGCGGCAGCGTTGAGGAACAGCGCGTCCGCATCGACTTTGGTCGCGTAACGCACGATCTCTTCCTCGGGATCCTTGCCGCGGATGATCGCCGTCTTCACGTTCGGCCCTTCGGCGGTGAGGCCGCGCAGCATCTCTTCGGCTTGCGCATGATCCTGTTCGTTGCAGACGGTGATGAGGTGGATCTCCTGCCCCTCGCGCTTCGCCAGCTCGAGCGCGCGATGCGAGGTCTGCTGGAGGTGCACCGGCACGACGACGCGATTGAGCGCGGCACGTTTGCGGATGCCGTAGCGGATCGCGAGCACGGGTGCGGGGGGATCTTTGAGCAGTGCCATGGTCGTCGAGCCGACGAGGAGGTGCGCGACGTGATGGCGCGCGTGCGTGGCGATGACGATGAGATCGACGTTCTCGGCCTTGGCCGTGCGGCAGATCTCGTTGCCGGGATCGGGAGCCTGCCGGACGATGAGGCGCGTCGACAACTCCGCGTTCGCGCGGCGAACGCGATCGCGCAACCGCTCGAGCTCCTGCTGTTCGGCGTATTCGTAGACGGCGGGATCGGCAGGAAACCGCAGCTCCTGATTCGCCCACGTCATGCGCACGTGCAGGATGACGAGCTCCGCGCAACACGATCCGGCGATGCGAATCGCATCATCGAATACCCACTCCGAGGCGGTGGAGAAGTCGGTGGGGATGAGGATGCGGCGAAACATGTCAGAGCTGGAGAGGCTGTAGAGCTGTAAAGCGGTAAAGCTATAGAGCTATAAAGCTATGGAGGGTACGCGGGGGGCCCTTTACGGCTTTACAGCTCTACAGCTTTATACCTCATCTGGCCACAGGCGCAGTCTGCGAGTCTGCCGACGCCGTGGCCACCGGCGCCGGCGGCGCAACCGCCCTCGGCGTCACGATGTACCGGATCACCGTCTTCGGCTCGGCCTCCGTCTCGGCGAGCTGGAGCGTGACCTGCTGGCCGTTGGGGTCGAGCTGTTTGCCGGGGATGAAGGGGTCCTGCATGGCCTGGTTGAGCTGCACCTCGAGCGTGCGCCACTGCTTGCGCTGGCTCGGATACGTATCCTGCGACGGGAAGCCGCGGAACTGGGCGAGGTATGTCGTGTAGTAGTGATAGACCTGCGGGAAGGAGTCGTCCGTGGCCAGCGTGTAGACCTGCGCGCCGGTGCCGTAACGGCTCTTGATCATGACTTCGTCGCGGCGGGTGAGGTCGTCGCGGTACTGCGCGCCGTGATAGATGGGGATGGCGGGATTGATCGAGCCGAGCGTCTTTTGCGGATTGACCTGGACCTGCGCGGCCGGGGCTTCCTTCGACGGTGCTGCCTCCTCGGCGGCATTCGACTCGGTGCCGCCGGTGCATCCCACCGTGAGCGTGAGCAGCAGTAATGCGCTGAGGGCGACTTTCATTGACCGCAGATAGAGCAAGCGATATGCCGTCAGTTGTTCTGCGCGTGCACGGCCACCGAGCGATGCCGTTTGGCGTCGGCACGCATGCGCTCGAGCGCGGTCTCGCCGCCGTAGCGTGCGACCAGGCGCTCGTCGTAGAGGTCGGAGACGCTGGCCACGCTGTCGAGCGAGGCGATCAGTTGTTCCGGACGGAGGCGGCGGCCGAGGAACGAGTGCGAGTAGAAGACGTCCTGCCCGAGCATGCTGAATGCGCCGATGGGCACTTCGGAGTTGAGCTGCAGCAGCTCGCGCATGAGCTCGAACGTCGGCTCGACGCCCTGCACGCAGAAGGCGAGGATCTCGATGACCGCATCGTCTTCCTCGTACGCGTGGATCGAGATCTCGAGCACGGTCGAGCCGTACTTGAGATAGAAATCGCAGTGATCCGCGTCGTCGAAATGCTCTTCGACCAGCTCGTCGAGGTAGGTCTTGACCTGCCGGTAGACCTCCTCCTGGCACTGGGTGTGGAACTCTTTGCGCAGCGCAACCATCGGTGGGGGATTATAGCGACGAATGATTCGAACGATCACGCTGAAGCGCGGAAAAGAACGCGTTGCTGCAAACAAACATCCGTGGATCTTCGCGGGCGCGATCCAAGCGGAGCGCGGGCCGGAGGACGCACCGCTCGGCGTGCTCGTCGACGCGGAGGGGAAGCGCGTCGCGAGCGGCTTCTACTCGCGGCACTCGCAGATCCGCCTCCGTGCGCTGACGTTCGGCGATGAGGAAGTGACGCCGGAGCTCATCGCCGCGCGCCTCGTTCGCGCGATTGCGCGACGCCAGCACCTTTTCGCCGACGGCTCGACGAACGCCGCGCGCCTCGTGCACGCGGAAGGCGATGACCTGAGCAGCATCGTCGTCGACCGCTATAACGACGTGGTGGTGGTCGAGATCACGAATCGCGGCGCCGAGCAGTTCAAGCCGCTGATCGTCGAGACGCTGCAGCGCGAGCTCGCACCGCGCACGATTTTCTTCAAGAACGATCTGCCCTCGCGCGCGCTGGAACGGTTGCCGACGGGCAACGAGGGCACCGGTGCCGCGACGACGATCCTCGAATCGGGATTGCAGTTCCGCGTCGATCCGTCGGAAGGGCAGAAGACGGGGTTCTTTCTCGATCAACGCGAGAACCGGCGCATGGCGCGTTCGTTCGCGGCGGAGAAGCGTGTTCTGAATCTGTTCTCGTACAGCGGCGCATTCGGTGTGTACGCCGCCGCGGGCGGCGCATCGTCCGTGACGAACGTCGACATCTCCGCGCCTGCCATCGAGACCGCGCGGATGAATCACGAACTGAATGGCACCACCGGCGAGCACGTCGTCGCGGACGCGTTCCAGTACGTGCGCCAGCGCCACGAGCCGTTCGACCTCCTCATCTGCGATCCGCCGGCATTCGCGAAGAGCCGCGGCGAAGTCGAGCGCGCCGCGCGCGGCTACAAGGACGTCAACCTCCACGCCATGCGCATGGTCGCGCCGGGTGGTCTGATGATGACCTTCTCCTGCTCCGGCCACATGTCCCTCGACCTCTTCCAGAAAGTCATCTTCGCCGCGGCGCTGGATTCGGGACGGCAGGTGTCGTTCGTGCGCAGGCTCACGGCCGGGAGCGACCATCCGGTGTCGCTGTATTGTCCGGAAGGGGAGTATTTGAAGGGATTTCTGCTCGAGGTGCGGTGAGGCACTCGGCATCATGCAGTAACTCACGCGATGCGCACGCTTCGTCTCCTCGCGGTGCTCCTCTTCGCGTTTCCCGCGTTTGCGGTGCGGTTCGGGTTCACGCTGCGCACGCCTACCGGCAAGCCGGTGAGCGGGGCGGAGGTGTGCGCGTTTGCCGGCGGGGAGTCGCCGGTGGAGCAATGGTTCAGCGGCAGTGGCGTCGACTGTTTTCCGGCGTCGACGGTGGTGGCATTTCCGAAGGGGAGGTGGAACGTCTTTGCGGTCGTGGAAGGCAAGTACGCGAGCACGCATCCGTACCTGCTCGTAGTACGCGACGATCCGCCAGACGCGGACAGCGGGTACCGCGAGATCACGATCGACCTCGCCCCGGCGGCGACGGTGTCCGCGGAGGAGCCGGGCCGCCTCTACTTTCCGGGGACGAAGAAGACGCTCGCGTTCGCGTTGCCCATGCTGTCGAAGACGGCGACCATCCCCGCGAACCTGCCGTTCGTACCGGTGCGCGTACGGAACGGCGAGCTTCGATTCGGCGACGCGCACGCGGGCGCAGCGGCAGGTGCCCGCGTCGTGCTCGACGACTTTGAGCGCCCCGCGACTGGCGACGCCGTGGCGTATCTCGCCGCCGCATCGCGCCCGCCGGACGCGTTGCCGGCGCCACAGGTGGAACTGCTCTCCGGCGGGCGTCCGCAGACGCCACTCTTTGCGGGCGGTCCGCTGCGCGATCGCGATCTGGTGATCTTCAAAAGCGTGTCCGGCGGCGAGGGCACGCTGCGGCTGAGCGGCGCCACGTGGGAGACGGCAGAAACGGCCGTGAAGCCGGGACCGGCCACGCGGGTGGCCACGATTCCCGCGCTGCGGCTCGCGCCTGCCGCGGAGTTGCGCGTCCGCGCCACGACGCCGGTGGTCGAATGGCTGCGCCGCCTCGACGACCCGGAGTGCAGCGATGGCCGCAAGCCGAGCGCGCTCGAGCTGCACTGCATCGGCGCGAGCTGTCCGGCCATGCGCGCGCTTCCACTCGTCGACGGAGCGGCGACGTTCGCCAGCGTCCCCTCCGGCACCTACGAGCTTCGCCTCGGCAACACATGGAAGCAGCCCGTCACGGTGTCGCCAGGGACGCACGACGTCACGCTCGATCTTCCGCTGTTCACGCTCGCCGGCAGCGTGACGCGCAACGGCAAACCGGTCCACGCACGCGTGGTTGCCGGTGGCGGGAGCGCCCTCACGGGAGGCGGCGGCGCCTATGCCATTCTTTTTCCGAAGGAGACGGATCGCGCCGTCATTCGCGATTGTGCGGGCGACGCCGAGTTCGTGCATCTTTCCGAGGTCCCGCTGTCGACGCTCCCGAAACTCGACATCGAGCTCCCTTCGCCCCTCAACGTCCGCGTAGTCGACGCCGCCACCACGAAGCCGATCGCACGTGCGCGAGTGCACGCGCTCGTGGTCGATCCCGGCAACCCGCGGGCGGAGCGCTTCACGGAAGTGCTCGATCCCGCGGGGGAGGACGGCGCCGTGACGCTCCGCCGCATGCCGCTCGGGAAGTTCTCCGTCTGCGCGCGTGCAGAGGACTACGCGCCGCGGTGCGTGCAGAACGAAACGTCCGATCCGCTCGTGATCGCGCTGACGCGCATCGAGACATTCGCCGGAGTCATCGAAGGCCTTTCCGCGGTGAAGGGCGGCATGCTGTTCTTCGTCACGCCCGACGGCGCGCAATCGGAGGCCGTCAGCGTCGACGCTGACGGGAACTTCAAACATCGCCGGCCGCACGGCGCGAACGAGCGCGCGGTGTTTGTCAGCGCCAGTCATCCGCTCGCCGTGCTCTCACTCCCCGCGACCGGACCGCTGCGCCTGCGCGTTCCTGCCGCGCCGGTCCGCGACGTTGCCATCCGCACCGCGGCCGATGCCGAATACGAGCTCGGAGTCGCGATCGGCGCCGTGATCGTGCCCGCCGGTGCGCTGGCGCGGCATCAGACGATGCGCGGACGCATGCCGTTCACGGCCAACGGAGAAGCAGTCCTGCTCTCGCTCGTCGAGAGCGCGCCGATCGTCGTCTATCGCGGCTTCTCGCGGCTGGCGCGTCCGCCGCACCTGCCGCCGGGCGCGGATCCATTTGCGATGCCGGAAGTGCGCGCGCAGTTTCCATCGGCGATCGCCGGAAACGGGCCGCTCATCCTGCCGTGATCGAAGGCGCGGCGCGGACGCCGCCGCTCCTTGTGGGGAGTTTTCCCATCCTCGGCTAACATTTTCCTCTCAATGACCACGCTCACGAACGTTCCGCTGCCCACCGCCTCGCGCGAGATCACGGTCGCGTACCTCGGCGATCTGCTCCTCAACGCGGGATTCATCGACGACCGGCAGCGAGCGGACGTGGAGGCGGCGGACCGGCAGTTCCGGCTGCAGGCGCGCAGCTCCAAGCTCCGCACGGACGAGGAAGCGAGTCCGTTCCGCGCACTCATGGCCATGAACCTCACCGACGCCAGCGGCAACGGGACGCGCATCGACGACATCCTCCTCGCGCGCCTCATCGCCGAGGATGCGCGGTTGCCGTTCTTCAAGATCGACACGCTCAAGCTCGACGTGCAGATGATCGAATCGCGCATCTCGCGGCCGTTCGCGCGCAAGCACAAGATGGTGCCGGTCGCCGTGCGCGACGGAAAGCTCGTCGTCGCGGTCGTGAATCCGTACGACCGCATGGCCATCGACTCGTACCGCCCGATGGCCAAGCAGGACATCGAGGTCGTCGTCTCCGCCGAGAGCGACGTGATGGGCGTCATCAACGAGCAGTACGGCTTCCGAGCCTCGGTCACGAAGGCCGAGCGCGACCTCACCAAAGGCGCGATCGACCTCGGCAATCTCGAGCAGTACATCAAGCTCAAGTCGGGATCGGAGATCGAGACCAGCGACGCGCACATCGTCAACGCCGTCGACTTTCTGCTGCAGCACGCGTACGAGTCGCGCGCGTCGGACATCCACATCGAGCCGAAGCGCGAGCTCGCCGTGATCCGCTTCCGCATCGACGGCGTGCTGCACGAGATCCAGCGCGTCCCGAAGCTCGTCAACCTCGCCATCACCTCGCGCCTCAAGACGATGTGCCGCATGGACATCGCCGAGAAGCGCCGCCCGCAGGACGGCCGCATCAAGACCGAGCACGCGGGGCAGGAGATCGAGCTGCGCGTTTCCACGCTGCCGACCGCGTTCGGCGAAAAAGTGGTCATGCGCATCTTCGACCCGGAGGTGATGATCCGCGAGCTTTCGGGCCTCGGCTTCTATGAGGACGAGATGAAGACGTTTGCGGACTGGATCAAGCGCCCGCACGGCATCATCCTCGTCACCGGTCCGACCGGCTCCGGCAAGACCGTCACGCTGTACTCCGCGCTCAAATCGCTCGCGTCGCCGGAGATCAACATCACTACGATCGAAGACCCGATCGAAATGGTGCACGACGAGTTCAATCAAACCTCGGTGCAGAACAAGATCGGGATCACGTTCGCATCCGCGCTGCGCACGATCCTGCGCCAGGACCCCGACATCATCATGGTCGGCGAGATCCGCGATCAGGAGACCGCGCAGAACGCCGTGCAGGCCGCGCTCACGGGCCATCTCGTCTTTTCGACGCTGCACACGAACGACGCCGCGACTTCGATCACACGTCTCACGGACCTCGGCATCCAGCCGTTCCTCATCTCTTCGTCGCTCGTCGGCGCGATGGCGCAGCGCCTCGTGCGCCGCATCTGCGACGACTGCAAACGCAATCGCCCGCTGACGGTCGAAGAGGCGGCGATGCTGAACCTGCAGGCTCCGGCAGGGAAGCGCATCATCGTCAAGGAAGGCGCGGGCTGCATCCGCTGCCGCAACACAGGCTATTTCGGCCGCACCGGCATCTTCGAGATTCTCCCCGTCGACAACGCCATCCGCGACCTCATCGACCACGGCGAAGACTTTCTCAAGATCAAGGACATGGCCATCAAACGCGGCATGCGCACATTGCGGCAGAGCGCGCTGCGCAAACTGGCCGAGGGGATCACGAGTTTCGAAGAAGTCGTGCGCGTTACCGGCATCTGATCCACCGACAAATACAGCGACAAAGGCACCAAACGAGGTGCGAGGGCTCTGCACGATCCGCCGCCGCGGAACCGGTCATTCGTCGTCGCTCCGAGTATCCATACTCGCTCGTGTATTTCGTTGAGCAGGAAGTGCTGAACGTCCTCGTCCGGCGAGCATGCCTGGTTCCGTGTGTCTGTTCGCCGAACTCCAGTCTCCTCTCCCGCGTTGCGATAAGAGGGGAGCTACACTGATCGGGTCATGATCCGCACCGCTGCAGCGGTATTCGCGCTCGTTCTCCTCGTTCCGGTTACGTTCGCGCAGGATGCGCCGTCGATTCCGTGGCACACGGTGCCGACCGTCGCCAGCGCCGTCGCGCGTGCGCAGCAGAAGATGCTGCTCGTCTACTTCCGCGATGACTGCGACACATGCAACGACGACGCGGATGCGCTCATGCGCAAGCTGGGGACCGACGAGGTCCTGTTGCGCGCGTTCGACGCGTTTCTTCCGCTGAAGATCACGAAAGGGGCGGTACAGCATCCGATCGCCGAGGAGCTGTCGAAGCGGGAGAAGGTGCCGCTGCTCGCGATCTACGACGCATCCGGCGTGCAGCTCGGCGTGGTGGACAAGCTCACAACGGCACAGATCGGAGAAGACCTGCTGCGCTTCCGCAGCATTCGCGACCTCGTCGCCGAGGCTGCCGCGTTGCGTCTCGCGGGACAGGAGGCGGCGGCCGATTTCGCGACCGGCAATGCACTCGTCAGCATCGCCCGCTGGCCCGGGGCCGCGGTTCGATTCGACAAGGCCACCGAAGCGTATGCGAAGGCGGGCGACAAAGAATCGGAGCAGCTCGCGCGCGTCTCCGCGGGCTATGCCTGGTACGGCGCGGGACAGAAAGTGCGCGGACGCACGATCGTCGGCGACATCCTGCGCCAGCCGATCAGCAACGCCGTGGCGGCCGAGGGGCATCTGGCGATGGGGGCGATTCACGTGTCGCAGGCACAGGCGCGGCAGGTCGACGCCACGCCCATCGCTCCGACCGGACGCCGCGGACGCAACAGCACGGGATCGCTGCCGATGCAGGTCCTCACGTCCGTCGGCACCGCGGCGCCGAACCGACGCGAGATGAATCTCGCCGTCGAGTCGTATCGGAAGGCGTACGCGCTCGCGGCACCCGGCACGACGACCCTCGAGATGGCGCGTCGCGCGCTCGCGCAGTTCGATAAACGTCCGCTGCCGCCGAAGGAAGGCGTGCAGGCGGCGTTGCGCATCGTCCCTCCGGCGCGGCGGACGCTCACGGGCGACGCGGACTTTCTCGTGGAGACGCCGGGCGGTGTGGCGCGCGTCGACTTTTATCTCGACGAAAAGAAGGTGGCGTCGCGGAACGAGGCACCGTTCCGCGCGTCGATCGACGTCGGTCCCACGCCCCGCGTCCGCACGTTGAAAGCGCGCGCGTTCGACAGCACCGGCAGCGCGCAGGGGGAGGCCGTCCTCACGATCAACGACCGCAACGACGCGTTCCTCGTCTCGATCGTCTCGCCGGCGGCGGCGACCGTCGAAGGTGAGACCGAGGTGCAGCTCGACGTGCGTGTGCCGCCCGGACGCGCGGTGCAGAAAGTCGACGTGTCGTGGAACGACGTTCCGGTGGCGACGCTCACCGCACCGCCGTATCGCACGAACGTGCAGGTGCACGGCCGCGAGTTCGGCTATCTGCGCGCGGTGGGTGTGCTCGACGACGGGACGACGTCCGAGGCGACGAAGATCTACAACGCGACGGGTGTGAGTGAGAACGTCGAGGTGGCGGCCGTCACCGTCATCGCGACCGTCACCGACAAGGCAGGCAAGCGCATGGCGGGGCTCACGGCGAACGATTTCGCCGTCGAGGAGGAGGGGAGGAAAGTCGCGGCATCCCTGCGCTCGAGCGACGACGAGCCGGTGACGGTCGGTATCGCGATCGACAGCTCGTCGAGCATGCAGGGGAAGCAGATCTACGTGCTCCGCGCCGCGAGCGAATTCCTGGGACGCATTCGCGACGACGATCAGTCCTTCATCGTGGCGTTCGACACGATGCCGCGGCTCGTGCATCCGCGGTCGAACAACGTCGAGTCGCTGCGCGCTTCGGTGTTCGACCTTGCGCCGGTCGGCGGCACGTCGATGTTCGACGGCGTGACGCTCGCGCTCCAGCAGTTCCAGGGCATCGCCGGAAAGAAAGCGCTGATCGTGTTCACGGATGGACGCGAAGGCGTCAGCAGCGCGAGCGCGAAAGAGTGCGAGCGGCTGGCGCGGACGATCGGGGTGCCGGTGTACGTCGTGGTGCCGCAGGGAGGGGAACGCATGAATCACGCGTTGCGCACGATCGCGCAAGCCACGGGCGGGCTGATGTTCCACGCCACGCCGCTCGAGAAGCTGCCGGCAGTCTTCGATCAGCTCGCGGAGGACATCCGTGGCCAGTACGTGCTCTCGTTCGAACGGCCTACGGGCGTCACGCCGGGAAGCTGGCGCACGATCAAGGTGAGCGTGGCCAAACCGGGCGCGAACGTGCGGACGATCCAGGGCTATCGCGCAAACTAGGTGCGAACCAGGGACGGCCGCCCGGGGGCGGCCGTCCCTACACCTGTTTACAGACTGCGCTTTTTGCCGCGGATGTTGCGCCGGCTGCCTTTCGACTTGCCGCCGCCGCCGCCGTAGCCGCCACCGCCGTAGTCGCCGCCGGTGTAATCGCCACCACCGCCGCCGCCGCCGGTGTAGTCGCCGCCACCGCCGCCGCCGTAGCCGCCACCGCCGTAGCCACCGCCACCGCCGTAGCCGCCGCCACCCGAGTAGCCGCCGCGACCGCCGCCGCCACCCGAGTAACCGCCGCGTCCACCGCCGCCACCACCGGTGCGCGGCCGCTCTTCCGCCGCGTTCACGCGAAGTGCGCGACCGGAGAGCTGGTAGCCGTTGAAGCGCTCGATGGCAGCCGTCGCGTCTTCATCCTTCGTGTATTCGACAAAGGCGAAGCCGCGCGGCCGGCCGCTCTCGCGGTCCGTCGGCAGGAACACGTCGCGAACCTCGCCGACCTGCGCGAAGAGGTCCTGCACTTCCGTGCGCGTCGTGTTGAAATCGAGGTTCCCTACAAAGACTTTAGAAGGCATCCAATCATCACTTTCTTGCCTGTAATCCGTACAGTCTGACAGCCTCGCGAGAAGATTCGCAAGGACCGCGCCGTATCCACTCTAAACCGGTCGCTGCAACGATGCAGGATTCTCGCCCGCGCGGAGCGAGATTCGCGCCCCTTCTTCGCCCAGCGCGAGACATTCGAAAAGATTGCGTACGAACTGGCCGAGGCGGTCCCCCGCGATGCCGCTCGCCTCGAGGGCGTCGACGAGCTTGCGGCCGAGGTCCGCGGCCTGCTCGCGCACGGCGAGGGCTTCCGATTCCTCGGGGTTCTCGTCCTTCGCGGTGTAAGGGAAGAGGAGGCGGTCGAGCGTTTCCGCGAGCTCCAGCGCCGCATCCATCCCGCTCCCATGCTCCTCGGCGTGCCGCGCGAGCAGCTCCTCGATGCGTCCGGCGATCCGGCCGGCGTGCGGGAGGTCGAGGGGAATGTCGTAATGCGCCATGCGCGGACGAGCGTACCGGTTTTCCGCTCCCCGCGCACCCGTTGCTCCGATGATTCAGGTCGAGAGCAAGGCGCGCCGGCGGGCGCGCACCTCAACGGGTGTGCAGGCAACGGAAAACCGGCCATGCCGCGCTACGAGCGCCGCACCAGCACGAACTCCTGCGTGTCGTGCTCTTCTTCCGCGACCGTCTGGATCGTCTCGCGACGCAGCAATTGCTGCTTCAGATACGTGTGGATGACCACCTTCGAGCGCAGCTCGCGGAGCTGCCCCGCGGTGGCGGGACTGTCGGTGTCGAAGACGGAATGGCGGCGAATCTCGTCCTCCATCGTTTCGACCTGACGGCGAAGCCAATCGGTGTAGCTCATGGTGCTGTGCATATTCGGCCCGAAGCGCGGGAAGTTGCGTGAGCGGGATCACGTGTTCACCGAGCCGTCACGTCCGAGACGCCGGTTGCCTGTTGTCCGCAAGGCCGCACACCCGTTCCTGCGCGTCGCCTGCGTGGTGCTCGGACGGCCCGCGCTTTCCTCGCGCCACTGGGTGAGCAACGGGTATGCGGCCGGGTGGAAAACCGACAACCGACAACCGCGCGCGCAGCGCGAACCACGTACAATCTCCTCCGTCCAATGTCGTTATCACCAGGCACGCGCCTCGGTCCGTACGAAATCGTGACGCGGATCGGAACGGGTGGAATGAGCGAGGTGTACCGCGCTCATGATCCGCGCATCCGGCGCGACGTCGCGTTGAAGGTCCTGCCGCCGACCTTCGCCAAGTTCGCGGACCGCATGCATCGCTTCGAGCAGGAAGCGCGTGCCGTCGGTGCGCTCAATCATCCGAATCTCCTCACGATCTTCGACGCGGGGAGCGCCGACGGGAAGCCGTACATCGTCACGGAGCTGCTCGAAGGGCAGACGCTGCGCAGTTGCCTCCGCGACAACGGCGTGCCGATGAAGCTGCCCATCCGCAAAGCGGTCGATTACGCGATCCAGATCGCGAACGGACTCGCCGCCGCGCACGACCGCGGCATCATCCATCGCGACCTCAAGCCGGAGAACCTCTTCGTCACCAAAGACGGGCGCGTGAAGATCCTCGATTTCGGCGTCGCCAAACTGCGCACCGACGATCACGCCCTCGCCGACGACGACACGATGGAGCAGGACACCTCGCCCGGCACCGTCATCGGCACCGTCGGCTACATGTCGCCCGAGCAGGTGCGTGGTCAAGCTGTTGACCATCGCAGCGACATCTTCTCCCTCGGCACGGTCATGTACGAGATGCTCGCCGGCGAGCATCCGTTCCGCAGCACCTCGCCCGCCGACACGATGTCGGTGATCCTGCGCGAAGATCCGCCGGACCTCGTCGGCGCGAATCCGAATGTGACCCCGGGACTCGATCGCGTCGTGCGGCATTGCCTGGAGAAGAGTCCGGAGCAGCGCTTCCAGTCCGCACGCGATCTCGCGTTTCATCTGGAGATGCTCTCCTCCGCTTCGGGCACGGTGCCGACGATGGAAGTGCCGGCAATCTCGCCGAAGCGGTGGGCCGCGATCGGGGGCGCCCTGGCCTTGCTGATCGTGGGACTCACGGCCGGGTGGCTGCTGCGCGGCCGCAGCGCCGGTGCGCAGGCGGTGACGGCGTCGTTCACGCAACTGACCGTGCAGGACGGGCTCGATCTCGCGCCGTCGATCGCGCCGGACGGGGAGACGTTCGTCTTCGCGCGCGGCAGCGGTCCGAACGCGGACATCTATCTGCAGCGCGTCACCGGCCGCAATGCCATCAACCTCACCAAACGCTGCCGCGCCGCGGACTCGCAGCCGGCGTTTTCCCCCGACGGGTCGATGATTGCCTACCGCTCCGAGTGCGACGGCGGCGGGATCTTCATCATGGGCGCGACAGGCGAGTCGAATCGCCGCATCACCGCCTCGTGCTTCAACCCGACCTGGTCGCCGGACGGCAAGCAGATCGCGTGCGCCACTGAACCGGTGGGGTACGTGCCGACGTCGCGCGGGAAGATGAGCAGCCTCCTCGTCGTCGACGTGGCCAGCGGCGCGGAGCGGAAGCTGCTCGCGTCGGACGCCGTGCAGCCGGCGTGGTCGCCGCACGGCTCGCGCATCGCGTACTGGAGCATCATCGGCGACGGCGCGCAGCGCGATCTCTGGACCATCGATCCGAACGCGAAGGATCCGGCGTCGACGGTGGTGCGGGTGACCGAGGACGTGGCGGTGGACTGGAATCCGGCCTGGTCGCCGGATGGTCAACATCTTTACTTCGGCAGCGATCGCAACGGCGCGATGAATCTGTGGCGCGTGCGCATCGACGAGGAGAGCGGCAAGCCGCGCGGCACGCCCGAGCCGGTGACGACGCCCGCGCGCTACAGCGGCCACTTCAGCATGGCCATGGACGGGAAGCGCATGCTGTTCGCGTCGATCGATCAGAGCGAGTCGATGCGCAGCGCGCCGTTCGATCCCGCATCCGGCGCGATTCTCGGCGAGTCCAGGCCGATCGTCGCGGGCTCGTTCCTCGTCTTCAGCTCGCAGGTGTCGCCGGATGGGCGCTTCGTCGCCATCACCAATCGCGGCGGGCAGGAAGACCTGTACGTGATCGAGATCGCGACGGGGGAGATCCGCCAGCTCACGAACGACATGGCGCGCGACCGCGGCGCGACGTGGTCGCCCGACGGCTCGACGATCTACTTCTACTCGCAGCGCGAGACCGGACGCTACGAGATCTGGAGCATCCACGCCGACGGCAGCGGGCTCGCGCGCGTGCCGCATTCGACGACGCAATCGATGTGGTATCCGGGCGTTGCGCCGGACGGAAAACGCCTCTCGTTCTACAACGACGAGAACACGTACGTGCTCGAGGACGGGCGCATCACGCCGCTGCCGCCGGGACCGCAAGGACGCAAAGCGCAGTTCACGGCCTGGTCGCCGGACGGCACGATGCTGGCCGGGGAGCTGAGCCGGCCGGGCATCGCCGTTTACTCATTCGCCACGAAGACGTATCGCGAGCTCACCGAGACCGGCGCGCGCGCGATCTGGCTGCCGGGCGGACGGGAGATCCTCTACGGCGACGGCGGCCGCCTGCGCATCGTGAACATCGACACGAATGCCATCCGCGACGTCCACGCGCCGTTCCCCATCGCGTCGATGAGCCTTTCCGCCGACGCCCGCACGCTCGTCTTCTCCGACCGCAAGACGGAAGCGGACGTGTGGCTCATGACGCTCGCCGAGTAGCCGTCTCGTCTCCCTGAGCCGGAACGACGGCGAAGGGGCTCTAAATGCGACGCCCATGGCCCGTGGCTGCGGACGCGCATTTCGAGATCCTTCGCCGTCTGCGCGGCTCAGGATGACGCGGGCGAGCTACTGCGGCAGCACCGTATAGAAGTGCTGCGTCTTGTTGTTCGTGATCGACAGGAACGCCCAGTACTTCAGTCCCGGCGTCAGCGACTCGAGCTCGATGCGCACCTTCTGCCCGTGCGCGTGGACGTGGTCGGCCATGTTGCATTCCATTCCGAACGAGGGACGCAACTGCCGGCCGTCCGCGGTCAGTTCCGGCGTCTCGGAGAGCGGGCCGACGTAGTGCAGGCAGGAGTGCTCGAGCTCGCCCGTCTTCAGCGAGTACACGCGCATGATCAGGTGTCCCGTCTGCCTGCCGTCGAGACCGTACGTGCGCACGGTCTGGCGGAAGTCTTCGTCGAGGCGGACGCCGATGAACTGCATCTTCCCTTCGCGGAAGTCGCTGGCCCGCACGATCGGCAATTCCGTGTACGCGCGATCCTCGGGATGATTGAGCTCGCTGCTCTCGACCATCAACGAGAAGCGCATGCGCGCCGCTTCTTCCTTCGGCACGTACATGAACACCGGCAGCGGCACGCCGCCCGCGTAATCGCCGGTGAACTCGGCGCCGGTGTTCGGCTCGACGGCCATGCAGCGCCCTGCCGGACAGAGCGTGCGCGCGCTCTCGTCGCCGTTGTACGCGATGAGCCGCGTCTCGTACCGCGAGTCGCGCGCGCAATGCACGATCGACGGCGCGACCGTGAGCAGCAGTTGTTCGTATTCGACTTCCTGGTCGTTTGCAGCGGCGAGCGGCAGCGCGAGCACGATGGCGGCGAAAAGGGCGACGGCGACTCTCATCGTTCAGCCTCCTGTAAAGGTGTGACAAACGGGGCGTGCACGTGGAGTGCCGAGGATGGTGGGCTATACTCATGGAAATCCGTCCATCCAGGGATCCATGAGCGCCACGACACCGGCGGAGTACCCCCATGACGTCTTCGTGAGCTACAGCCACAAAGACAAGGCGTGGGTTTCGGGCGTGCTCGTGAAGGCGCTGCGCGACGGCGGCCTGCGCGTGCTCGTCGATGAGGACGGTTTCGCCGCCGGCAACAGCTCGATCACGAACATGACGGACGGCGTCCTCCAGTCGCGCCGCACCGTGGCCGTGCTCACGCAGAACTGGGTCGACAGCGAGTGGTCGCAGTTCGAAGGGATGCTCAGCGTGCAGCAGGATCCCACCGGCGCACGCGGACGGCTGATCCCGATCCTCCGCGAAAAATGCAACGCCCCGCCGTGGCTGTCGCTGCGCACGTACGTCGATTGCGTCAACGACGCGACCATCAGCGATCAGATGGCGAAGCTCGTCCGCAGCCTCGCCCGTCCCCTCGGCGCGCCCGACGTCGTCCGCACCAGACCCGTGGGCGAGGGGCTCCGGACGATGTCCGAGCTCATCTCCGCGGGACACGTGCGCGAGAAACTCCTCGAATACGAGCTCCGCTTCAACACGATCGTCGGCCTCATCCACCGCCTCGATGCGTTCAAGTCCGTGCACGACCAGTTGCACCACGTGCAACTGCACGTCTACGAGGCGATCCTCCGCGACGCACCGCGCATCGCGGACGACGACACTGCCGTCGACGCCATCGACTACTACTCCAACGACCTGCAACGGGCCATCGGCACGCTGCGCGAGATCGACGCAAGGCCGATGTTCGAGAACATGCGCATGGCGTGGATCGACACGCTGGCCGAGGCGCAGAAGGCGCTGGCGGTGGCGGTGAAGGCGCGCGACGAAAAAGGGGTGCGCGGCGCGGCGCGGCTCCTCAATCGCGTGCTTGCGAACGAGCCCGCGCGCATCGACGCCCGTCTCGGCGAAGCGGCGGCCAATCTCGAGCTGGAAGCGGTCATCGACGCGCTTTCGTTCGTCTGCCGCACCGGCCGTGAGCTCGGCATGGCCGCGGAGAAAGTGCTCTCCCTCGAGCACGCCCGCGATGTCATGGAAGCCCTCGAAGAAAACCTCGGCATTCTCGTCCGCGGTCACCGCCTGTGGCAGGACGTCGAGGTGGAGATGCGGCGCATCGAGACGAACATCTCGGCGAAAGACGCGAGCGAGCTGGAGATCAGTTGGAGCGATCTCCTGAAGATGGTGACCGTGCTGTGGGCGTCGCCGGGCGACTGGGTGCAGCCGCTCCGCGACGACGCGCGCAGCGTCGACGAAGCCATTGCCGCGGGCGATCCCGCGCAGATGAACCGCTTCTTCGTGCGCTTCCGCAAGAAAGCCAACACGCGGTTCTTCACCGTCGACACGAACCTGAAAGAGCAATGCGAGGAGCTCGGCACGATCGGCAGGCCGCTGGCCGAGGTCGTCGAGGCACTGAAATGAGCGAGACCCCTGTCACTGCGGAAACCGTGAAGGAAGCGTTCCCGTCGATCGTGGAGCTGCGCGCGACGCACACCTCGCTGCTCACGCGGCAGCGCAAGGCCATGTCGGTCACGGACGTCGCGGACGAGGCGCGGCTGTTCATCCGCCGCGCGCGCCTGACCGGTGTGTACCTCGACGCGGACGAGCAGCGCGATGCGGCGCAGGGTCTCATCGACTACTGGTCGACCACGCTCGTGCGCGCGTCGCTCGGCGTGAACGATTCCACACTCGCGGAGTTCGACAACTCGTTCGCGGAAAAGCTCGAGGAGCATCTCTGTCCGTACGTCGGACTGACGGCATTCCGCGAAAGCGACAGCCAGAAGTTTTTCGGCCGCAAACGCGCGGTCGACGCGGCCCTCGCAAGGCTGCGGGAGTCGCATTTCGTCGGCGTGACGGGATCGTCCGGCAGCGGCAAGTCGTCGATCGTGCTGGCCGGCATCATTCCCGCGCTCAAAGACGGTGCGATCGAAGGAAGCGAGCAGTGGCTCTACGCGGATCCGGTCACGCCGGGCAGCGATCCGCTGCAGAGTCTGGCCGGCATCGACGCGCTGCTGCAGGCGGGAGCCGGGCGCACGCTGGTCGTGATCGTCGATCAGTTCGAGGAGCTCTTCACGCTCTGTGACGACCATCAGGTGCGCTCTTCGTTCGCGGGGCGTCTCGTGGCGCTCGCGAGTGGTGCGCTCTGCCGCGTCGTCATTACGATCCGCAGTGATTACGAATATCGCCTCACCACCATTCCGGAACTGCAGAAGGTCTACAGCGCCGGCCGCATCGCCGCGACCGCGCTCGACGAAGACGAGCTGCGCGAAGCGATCGAAAAACCGGCGGCCAATATCAAGCTGAAGCTCGAGCCGGGGCTCACCGACGCGCTGATCCGGGACGTGAAAGGGGAGGCGAGTGCGCTGCCGCTCCTGCAGTTCACGCTGTGGCGATTGTGGAAGGATCGCGATCGCAATCGCCTCACGCTCGCCGCGTACAAGAAGCTCGGCGGCGGACTGGCGGCGCTCGAGCGTTCGGCGGACGAGGTCTATCGCGGTTTCACGCCGCAATCGCGCGACACGATGCGCCGCGTGCTGCTGCGCATGGTCCGCGCGGCGGCGGGCGCGGAGCTGACGAGCAATCGCGTACGCGTCGGTATGCTGGTCCGATCGATCGGCGACGATCCGCAACGCATCGCCGAGGTTTTGGGGAAGCTCGAGGAATCGAAGCTGATCCGCCGTACGAAAGGGAAGAGCGGCGACGAGGACACCGTCGAGGTTTCGCATGAAGCGCTGATCCGCAACTGGCCGCTGCTCGTCGGCTGGCTGGAGACCAAACGCGGCGCGCTCGTCGAGCTGCGCCGGCTGGAAGCGCTCGCCGATGAATGGCTGCGCTTCGATCGCCGCGGCGGGTATCTCGATCGCGAGCAGGTGGAGGAGGCGGAGGCGTGGCTGAGCAGCGAAGAGGCGCGTGATCTGAGCGCGAGCGAGTCGCTGCAGGCGCTCGTACGGGAGAGCCGGAAGCTGGTGAATTCGCAGCGTCGCGTGAAGCATTTCGCGCTGGCGCTCGTCGCGGTGCTCGTGCTGGCGGTGATGTACACGCAATGGATGAAGCTGCGCAGCGAGCGTGACAAGGCCAAAGCCGAGCGGGAAGCCGACAAAGCAGAGATCGAAGCGAAGATCGCGGCCGCGCGTGCGGAGGAACTGCTGGGCAAGGTCAACAAAGCGGATTACGACGCGATGCAAAAGTACGCCGCCGAGCTGAAAGCCGAGAAGGAAAAAACGCTGCAGGCGCTGGCGCTCGTCGAACATCGCAACAGCGAGTTGCAGGCAGCTCTCGAAGCGAGGGATGCGGCCGAAAAGGAGCTCGTCGAGCAGAAGGTGGAGGCCACGCAGGCCGTGCAGCGCGCGATGACGCCGGTGCTCAACCGGGTCATCACCTCGCAGTCGGAGCGCCTGCTCGACGCCACGCGCTGGAATCTCCGTTCGATGACCCGTCCCCTGCGCCTCGGCGCGAGCATCGGCTCCGCGGGCGGCGCGACCGGCAGCCTCTGTTGCGCGGTGACCGACGGCAGGACGCGTTACGCGCTGACGCTGCCGTTCATCGTGAGCGGCAAATCCGACCGCGTCATCCAGCCCGGTCCCGGCGATGGCGGCACGGCGCGGTCGGTCATCGGGACGTTCGCCCGCGCGGGGAAGGACGACTATCGCTCCGGCGCGCTCGTCGCGCTGAGCCCCGGCGTCACGATCGACTCCTCACTCTGGCGCTTCGGCCGCCTCTCCGGCCGGACGGCGACCGTGCGTTCCGGCGACACCTTGCGCATGATCGCCCGCGGCTCCGGCATCACCACCGGCCATGTGGTGGAGGTTCGCGACGACGAGATCCTCACCGATTTCCAGGCCGAAGGCGGCGACTCCGGCGCCCCCGTTTTCAACGAGAACAACGACCTCGTCGGCATCCTCTGGGGCTCGGACAAAGTGACGGCCATCGTCCTGCCGATCGATCCGATTCTGCGGGAATTGGGAGTGAAGCTGGTGCCGTGACGCGGCGGCGCGGGTAGGAAAAAGAACGTCCCCGTCACTCCACTTGTGATGAGCTCAGCAAACACCGTGGTCGTGGCCGGGGACGTGATGATCGACTGGAACCTCTCGGTCGATCGCGACAAGATCGTGGCGACGCGGTCATGGGCGGACGCAGGAGACGTGCATCGCGTTCGGCAGTACGGCGGCGCATGGCTGCTCGAAGATCTGATCCGACAGCTCGCTCCTGACGCAATCGTTCGCGGGATCGTTCGTCCTGCCAGTGATGCCTCTGTTCATCAGACGTATACCGTCGTCACGTCCGCGACGGATGACGTCCTGCGAGTCCACGAGTTTCTCGGCGTCGAACGCAGCAAGGGCACGCCTCCGCACGACATTTCTCACGACGATCCCGAGGCCGCGGTCGTGGCGCTGCTCGACTCGGACCTCGGCTTCGAGATGAAGGAAAAGTTCTGGCCTGCCGCGATTCGCAACGGCAAACACACGCCGTGGGTGATCCTCAAGACGTCGGTACCGGCATTTCACGAAAAACTGTGGCAGCACCTCGCGGCAAAGCACGCGGATCGATTGATCGTCGTGATGACGGCTGACGATCTGCGCCGGAAAGAGATTCAGTTGATTCGGCGGGTGTCGTGGGAGCGGACGGCGCAGGACGTCGTCACGGAGATCAGAAAAAGCACGTCGCTGCACGCATTGCGGCGCTGTAAGTACCTCATCGTTTCGTTCGGCCCCGCGGGTGCGATGGTGCTGCCACGCGACGATGAGCCACCGCGCCTGGTGTTTGATCCCTCACTGATGGAGCGTGAGTGGGCGCCGCCGAAGAAGCCGTCGGGACACATGATCGGCTACGCGACCATCGCCGCCGCGGCGGTCACTCACGAAGTGATGCTCCATCCCACCTGGCCGCAACTGGCGGACGCTCTGCCGCGCGCGATCGCGGGAATGCGTGCGCTGTTCGAAAGCGGCTTCGGAAAAGACAAAGCGAATCCGGAGATGCCACTTCCCGCGATTACGCAGGCCGTGTTGAAAAGGAAGGAGAGCGTTTCCACTGCCGTCGTCCACGATCCGAGCCGCAAGAGCTGGAGCATCCTCGAAGACCGTCTCAGCACGGCGGCGAGGAGTGCTCCGGACGGGAAATCCGACGATCCGCTCTACGAGCTCGCGGCGCGAGTCGCGATTTACGGTCCCGACCAGACTCTGGCCGAGGTTCCGCAGTTGCGCATCGGCGACCTGTTTACGGTCGACCGAGAGGAGATCGAGGCGTACCGCAGTGTCAAAGCACTGTTGTCGGAGTACGTCGATCGCACCCCGAGCAAGCCGCTGTCGATTGCGGTGTTCGGCTCGCCCGGATCAGGCAAGTCGTTTGGGGTCGTAGAGATCGCAAAGTCGATCGGCGGACAGAAAAAAATCAAGCGGTTGACGTTCAACCTCACGCAATTCGCCCGCTATGAAGATCTGCACGGTGCGTTTCATCAGGTGCGTGACGTGTCACTGAAGGGAGAAATCCCACTCGTGTTCTGGGACGAGTTCGATACGACGCACGAAGGGAAACCGCTTGGGTGGCTTCGCTACTTCATCGGTCCCATGCAGGACGGTGAGTTTCAGGAAGACCAGGTCACCCATCCGATCGGCACGAGCATCTTCGTCTTTGCAGGAGGAACCGCGGCTTCCATCGAAGATTTCATGCAGCCCGGTTCCACCGAGGAGCGGAAAGCGCTGAAGGTCCCGGACTTCGTCAGCCGGCTCAAAGGATTCCTGAACGTCATCGGGCCGAACAGGCGCAATCCGAACGGCGATCCGCATTACCTCATTCGCCGCGCCATTCTGCTGCGCTCGATGCTCCTGCGGCATTGCAAAGATCTTTTCCGAAAAGACGAAACTCTGCGGATTGCACCCGGCGTCCTGCGGGCATTCCTGACCACCAAAACGTATCTGCACGGGGCACGATCCCTCGAGTCCGTCATCGCCATGAGCATGCTGGCTGGACGGAAACGTTTCGAGAGCTCCAGTCTGCCGCCGGAGCCGCAAATGGCTCTGCACGTCGAACTGCCTTTTGTCAGCGAGACGCACGTGCCGCGGTTCACAGACGACATCGAGGTGCTCGAAAAACAGGCGAAATACGCTCATGACGTGTTTTGCGAGACGAAGACGAAACAGGGTTGGCATTACGCGGAAGTTCGCAACGACGGGAAGAGGCGTCACAACCTCCTCGTCGAGTACGAGAAGCTCCCCGAGCACGCGAAAGAAGCGAATCGCGGAACCGTCCGCTGGATTCCGCGGAAGCTCGAAAATGCCGGGTACACGATCGCTCCCGCTGGAAGTGCGGAAGAGCGGAAACTGACCGACGCGGAGTACGAGCAGCTCGCGAAGATGGAGCACGACATCTGGATGAATCGCAAGAAGGCCGCTGGGTACGTCAAAGGAGATGAGGCGACGGACAGTCCCAAACACAGTCCGTATCTGGTGCCGTGGTCGAAGCTCCCGACGCAGTGGAAAGACGTCGATCGCGCAATGGTCCGTGCCATCCCGCAAATCCTCGCGCTGGCCGGCTACATCCTCGTGGAAGCGGCCGACATTCGACCGGAGTTCAAGCCGGCGAAGCCGTGACCTCCGTCGCCTCGACGCGGTCCGTGGCCTCGTTCGGGTGCTCGCCGAGGAACTCGAACCACTGTTTCTTCATCCGGCCGTAGTGTTTGCTCGCCTCGGTGATGTCGAGGAAGCAGGAGACGATCGTTTCGAGGCGCTTCTCCGTCGATTCGCGGGTGAGGTGGCCATCTTCGCGGAAGGCCTCGTGCGCCTGCGGGAGGGAGAACATGTCGGGATAGACGCGGGCGCCGAGGTGCTCGAGGGGGATGCGCAGCGACCAGAGGCCGCGGTTGCCGCCAGCCATCGACGGAGAGGCGGACAGGAGGAACCCCTGCTTGCCGTTGAACGGCTGCGGACGGAAGCGCGACGTCCAGTCGACGACGTTCTTGAGGATGCCCGGCATCGACGCGTTGTACTCCGGCGAGGCGATGACGAACGCGTCGCAGCCATGGAGCGCGTCGCGCAATTTCTGCGCGCCCGCGGGGATGCCGGCGCCTGTCTCGACGTCGCCGTCGTACGACGGGCAGTCGAAGTCGCGCATCGACCCGTGCACGACCTCCGCCCCGTGCCGCGTCACGATCCCTTCGACGAGCGCCGCGAGCTTCGCGTTCAGCGAATCGTGGCGCAGGGAGGCGGCGAAGACGAGAACGCGAAGCGGACAGCGTGCGGCTTGTTCCATGCCCGACGCTCCCTGCAAAAAACGAGGCCGCCGGACTCGCCGTCCGGCGGCCTCGCCGCGCCGCCCGCGCGTGCGTGCTACAGGATGCGGAACTCGTCGGCCGCGTCGGCCTGGCCGCCCATCGGACGTCCGAGGGTCAGGTCGGCGGCGTCGCCGAGCTCGAGGATGGTCGGGACTTCGTACTCGTCATTCTGGATTTCGTGCTCGTGCATGCAATTCCTCCGTTGACTTCAGTGACTGCGGCGGTGGATGAGAGAGGGCGGCGCTCGAACCAGCGCAACCAGAGCTCGAGGGCGATGAGGCGGAGGAGAAAGGCGACACCGGCGTCGAAGCCGTGCGCGATCTTCGTCAGCGCGGCGTCGATGGCCGTGCCGTCGGCGAAGCCGTGACGCACCACTCGCGCCTCGGCGAACAGCGCGCGCAGCGCACCCGCGCGTCTTTGCGCGGCACGCAACAGCGCTTCGTCCGGCCCGCACTTGGAGAGGCGTGTCAGGATGGCCGGCGGCAGGAGATCGCGTAATGCGCGGCGGAGGATCGAGCGCGTCGCGCCGGGACGCAGCTTCTGCTCGAACGGCAACGCGAAGCAGTACTCGACGAGCGGCCGGTAGAGAAACGGCTCGCGCGTCACGATCTCGTCGTGCTCGAAATACCAGCGCCGCGCCATCGAGCCGACGAGTCCCTCGAAGCATTGCAGGTCGAACCGGCGGCTCGGCAGCGGTCGAGACGGCCATCCTCGGCCGTCGTGCATCCGTTCGACAAACTCCCGCGACCACCACGGCGCGACCAGCGACACCGGCGCCGCACCGCTCAGCGGCCGGATGCCCGAGCGCCACAGCAACTGCAGATGCGACACGCCGACATGCGGCGCCCACTTGCGCACTTCCGACAGCGCGCGCAGCACGCGCCCGCGCGCGAGCGCATCCGCAATCGAGCCGATGAACCCAAAGTCGCCGTACAGCACGTCATCGCCGCCGATGCCGGTCAGCAGCACGCGCGACCCCGCCGCGCGCATGGCGGCACGCGTGGCCTCGCAGCGTCGCGCGAAGCAGACGTACGACGTCGGGATCTCGGTGCCGGGATCTTCGGGATCGAATTCGAGCAGCGCCTGTTCGCGCTCGCCGATGTGCACGCCCCTGCGGCCACGATGTGTCTCGACCGCGCGGACGAACTCCCGCTCGTCCGACGTGGGCGACGCTTCGAAAACCCAGGAGATCGTCTGCACCGGCGGTTCCGGCCGCACCGCGTCGGCGACCGCAACGATCGAGGAGGAGTCGACGCCTCCGCTGAGCAGCACACTCGCCGGTCCGTCGCCCGTCATCGAGCGAACCGCCTCGCTCAATAGCGCACGCAGCTTCTCCTCCGCCTCTGCATCCGAGCGGACGTCGACGGTGGCGTGTGGATCGAGCGACCAGTGCCGCGAGCGCTGCATCACGCCGTCGCGTACGACGCACAGTTCTGCCGCGCGGACGGAGCGGATCTCGGCGACGGGCGTGCGGTCGCGCATCGCGCCGCGGATGACGAAGGCCGCGAGGGAATCGCGGTCGATCGACAGCGGCTCGCGCGCGAGTCCGAGGAGGGGAGCGAGGTGCGACGCCCACACGAGGCGCTTCGCATCGCCGTGCCAGTACAGCGGACGCGAGCCGAAGGCGTCGCGCGCGAGGAAGAGCGTGCGCTGCGGTTCATCCCATAACGCGAAGGCAAAGTCGCCGATGAGCCGGCCCGCAAAGTCGTGCGGATTGCGTTCGTAAGCCTGGAGAACGTCGACGCGGCCGTCGATCGCGACAGCGGTACGCACGCGCCCCGCGTCGTCACGCGTGACGAACGTGTCGTTCGCAAACAGCGTGACGCCGCTGCCGCTCACGATCGACACCGCGCCGTAGCGCCGCGCATACGCCTGCAGCGCGTGCTGTTCCTCGGCCACGGGAGCGCCGTCGAACGCAAGCACGCCCGCGACGACGCTCACGTCAGCAACGCTCCACGACGGCGAGCTCGCGCACGCGCTCGGCGGGGTCGGTCAGTACCGCACCGTCGAGCTCCGTCCACGCGTGTGCATAGAAAGGCGTACGCCGCACGCCGATGACGAAAGCCGCGTCGTAGCCGAACGTGCGGAAGAGGCACGTCGTCACGGCCGCGCGCTCCAGACATTGCACGGGAAGCAGCGTCCATCGTGCGGCCGCTTCGATCGCATCGCGCAGCATCTCGATCGACGGCCGTCGACGCGATCGCGAAACACGCCATTGGCGCACGCGCCGATGCACACGCGTGAATCCGGCGAATCGCACCGCGAGCGAGGTCACGAGAAACGCGAGCCACGCCAGGAGGAGCAGGAGTGTGCGCATGCGATCACCCGCTGACGCGGACGAGGCCGCGGCGCGCGAGCTCGTCCACGAAGGAGCGCACGTCGCGCTCGACCTCGGCCACCGGTTTCGAGCAGCGCGCCGCGATCCGAGCGGCAACGTCCGCCGGCGCAGCGCCGGCCGTCAGCTCGCTCCAGATGGCGGCACCGGAGCGATTCAGCGACAGATACACGCCGCGCTCGAGATCGAGCAGCACCGCTCCGTCGCCGTCCGCCGTCGTCCGAACGTGTGCCGCCACCGCCACGTGCATGGCGGCAATCTAGCCGGACGTCAGGAGGGATGTCTGTCTAAAACGGGACGCGTGCTCAGCCTTCCGCGGCCGCCTTCTTCGCCTTCTTCGCCGCGACTTCGCGCTGCGAATGGTCGAGGAGCTGCTTGCGGATGCGGATCGATTCCGGCGTCACTTCCACGAGCTCGTCGTCCTCGATCCATTCGAGGCACTGCTCGAGCGTCATGAGGCGCGGGGGAGTGAGCTTGACGGCCATGTCCGAGCCCGACGCGCGCATGTTGGTGAGGTGCTTGGCGCGGCAGACCTGGACGACCATGTCGACGTCGCGCGAGTTCTCGCCGACGACCTGTCCGCCGTAGACCTTGAGGCCCGGGCCGATGAAGAGCGTCGAGCGCTCCTGCAGCGGCTCGATCGCGTACGCGGTCGTGTCGCCGGCTTCCTTCGCCACGAGCGCACCGCGATTGCGCGAGGCGAGCTCGCCGCGATACGGACCGTACTCGAGGAACGTGTGGTACAGCAGTCCCGTGCCGCGCGTTTCGGAGAGGAACTCCGTGCGGATGCCGAACAGGCCGCGGGTGGGGATCTTGAACTCGATGCGCACGCGTCCGGTGCCGGGGTTGACCATGTCGGTCATCTCGCCGCGGCGCTGCTGGATCTTCTCCATGATCGTGCCGACGTGCGCTTCCTCGACGTCGACGACGAGGGCCTCGTACGGCTCCATCGTCTGCCCGTCGACCTGTTTGAGGATGACCTGCGGGCGCGACAGGGCGAACTCGTAGCCCTCGCGGCGCATGTTCTCCGCGAGGATCGAGAGATGCAGCTCGCCGCGTCCCGCCACTTCGAAGCGGTCGGCCTGACCGGTCTCACGCACGCGCAGCGCAACGTCTTTGCGCAGCTCTTTGTCGAGACGGTCTTTGATGTTGCGTGAGGTGACGTACTTGCCCTCGGTGCCGGCGAACGGCGAGTCGTTGACCATCCAGTACATCGAGACGGTCGGCTCGTCGATCGCGATCGGCTCGAGGCGCTCCGGCGCGTCGGCGGCGGCAAAGGTCTCGCCGATCTCGACGTCCGCGAAGCCTGCGACGCAGACGATCTCACCCGCTCCCGCTTCTTCGATCTCCGCACGCTTGAGTCCTTCGAACGCCCACAGCTTCGTGACGCGTCCTTTCTTCTGCGTGCCGTCGCGGAGGATGAGGACGACGTCCGTGTTCTGGCGGATCTTGCCGCGCTGGATGCGGCCGACGCCGAGGCGGCCGACGTATTCGTTGTAGTCGATGGCGCTGACGAGGAGCTGCAGCGGCGAATCCTGCACGCCCGGGGGCGGCGGAATGCGCTTGAGGATCGCGTCGAACAGCGGACGGCAATCCTCGGTGGTGTCGGTCAGCTCGTGCCGCACGATGCCTTTGCGGCCGATGGCGTAGAGGATCGGGAAGTCGATCTGCTCGTCCGACGCGCCGAGCTCGATCATCAGATCGAAGACTTCGTTGACGACTTCCGTCGCACGCTGGTCGGGCCGGTCGATCTTGTTGATCACGACGATCGGCAGGAGGCCGAGCCCGAGGGCTTTGCGCAGGACGAAACGCGTCTGCGGCATCGGACCTTCGGCGGCGTCGACGAGGAGGATGACGCCGTCGACCATCGACAGGACGCGCTCGACCTCACCGCCGAAATCGGCGTGGCCCGGCGTGTCGACGATGTTGATCTTCACCTCGGCCGGATGGATGAACTCGGCCGGCAGATCGTGGCCGCTGGCGGTGTGCGTGGGCTCGTGATGGACCGGATGCCCGAGGGCGTCGGGCTGATCGACGAGGTAGCGAATGGACGTGTTTTTGGCCAGGATCGTGATCCCGCGCTCCTTCTCGAGGTCGTTCGAGTCCATGACCCGCTCGTCCATGTGCTGGTTCGCACGGACGGCGCCGGCCTGCTTGAGGAGTGCGTCGACGAGCGTGGTCTTCCCGTGGTCGACGTGGGCGATGATGGCAACGTTGCGGATGTCGTATCGAAACTGCTGCATGCGCGCGGGTTAAGCAGGAACGGTTCCGATTCATTCCTGTGGCGTTTTCGTGCAGAATGGCCGCGGGTCCCCAATCCGCAGATGAGCCAGGCATTCGTCGACGTCGAAGACCGCCGCCGCGATGGCCGCACCACACCGGTGCAGCGCATTCGCGGGACGGTGGGGAGCAGAATTTGGAATGAAGAAAAAGAACCACGCCTGAACCTGGTTCCCCTTTCTTCATTCATCATTCTGCATTCTGCCTTCACGGGTCCCCCGTCCCCTCTTGCCCCCTCCGCCGCCCCCTCCGCCCTCCCGCCCCCTCCGTAACCAACCCGTCTCCTCTTAGTAACGCCTCTTCGCTCTTCTCCGTACATACTTCGACATGGACGATCTGCTGCGCGCGTATCTCCAGGCGCTTACGGAAGAGGAGGCGGACCGGCAGCTCGCGCGGCTGCTCCAGGACGTGGCGCGGCCGGTGGTGCGGCGGATCGTCGAATCGATCGCGCGCGATGAGGCGGAGGATCTTCTCTCCGATACGCTCGTCGATCTGTTGCGCCGGCTGCGCGATCTGCGTGGCAGCGGCGCGCCGCCCATCCGCGATCTGCGCGGCTACATCGCCACGTGCGCGTACAACAGTTGTCACGAACGCATGCGCGAGCGCTATCCCGCACGCGCGCGCCTGCGCAATCAACTGCAGTACCTCTGCGGTCATCACGCGAAGCTGACGACGTGGCGCAATGCGAACGGCGCGGTCGTGTGCGGACTGCGCGACTGGGAAGGGCGCGAGGCGGTGGCCGAGGCCAACGTGAGTGTGCCGGCGCGCAGCGATCCCACTGCCGAGAATCGTGCGCAGCTCATCACGCTCGTGCCGGCAATCCTGCGCAGCGTGGGTGCGCCGCTCCTCCTCGACACGCTCGTCGAGACCGTGGCGCGACTCATTCATCTCGAAATGCAGCGCGCGGACGTGCCGCTGACGAACGAGCTCGCGTCGGAGACGCCGGCCGATACGGCGTTCGAGCTGCGCGTCTCGCTGCGGCAATTGTGGGAAGACGTGCGCCAGCTCGCGCCGAAACAGCGCGCCGCGCTGCTGCTGAATCTGCGCGACGCGCATGGCCGCGAGTGTCTGAGCCTGCTTCCGCTGACACGCACCGCCACCCTTCCGGAGATCGCAGCGGCCGTGGAGATGCCGGTGGAGCAATTCGAGGCGCTGTGGAAGGAGCTCCCGCTCAGCGACGCCGCGATCGGAGAGCTGCTGCACGCGTCGCCCCGCCAAGTCATCAAAATGCGGCGCCTTGCGCGCGAGCGGCTGCGGAGAATGGAGAAAAACCGCGAGCAACGGAACGTCGAAGAGAAATTGGACTCTTCACGGAAAGCAAGCCTGGTCCTCCTCACGAGAAATCGCCGATGAATCATTTGACGTACGGAGAACTGGAACGCTGGGCGGAGGGGAGTGCGGACGCCGCCGAGCGTGCGCGCGCGGAGGCCCACCTGGGACGATGTCCCATGTGCCGCGGCGAGGCGAACGACCTCGCGGCGATGCGCGATGCGCTGGCTGCATCGGAGCGGCGGCTTCCGGGCGGCGCTCCGGTGCGGTGGCTCGTGGCCGCGGCGGCGGTGCTCGCGATCGCGGTGGCGCTGGCGTGGTTCCTGTTGCCGCGGCGCGCCGAAGAGCCGGTGATCGCAGCGCCCGCGGCGCCTGCGCCTGCAGCGCCTGCAACGCCCGCTCCGGCGGTCATCCTCACCCGACCCGCCATCCTCGCCACGCTCGTCCGTCCCACGCCGGTGCTGCGCGGATCCGCCGGCGCTTCGTTCGCGCTGCGTGCGCCGGTTGCGACCGTCGTCACCGAGCAGCGTCCGCAATTCTCCTGGGATGCGGTGACGGGTGCGACCTCCTACGACGTCGCGGTCGCCGATGAAACGGGAACACTCGTCGCCAGCGGCACGAGCAAAGAGACCTCCTGGCGTCCTGACACCGCATTGCCGCGCGGGAAGACGTATACGTGGCAGGTGACGGCGCGCACGTCCTCCGGACGCGTGAAAGCGCCCGGCGCGGCGGATGCGGAAGTGCTGTTCCACGTCGCCGCGCACGACGTCGACGCGACGACGCCGCGCGAACGCGGCATCGCACTCGCGCAACTCGGCGCACTCGACGAAGCGGAGCGCGAGCTCGAGCGCGCGGGCGCAAGCGACCTGCTCGCACAGGTGCGCTCGTGGCGGAACGCCGGCGTTCCTACCGCCCGATGACGACGAACGGGGCCCAGTAGAACGGATGCTTGTGGTTCGCGCGCACCTTCAACGCGGCGCGGCGTAGCGCCTCCGCATTCGTGCGTCCCTCGATGCGCAGATTGCGATGAAATTCGATCATCAGATCCGTCGTGCTCGTCGAATCCACCTTCCACTGACTGACCACGCTCGCCGGCGCGCCCGCGACGAACAGCGCCCACGACATGCCGATCAGTCCTTCTCCATCGCCGACGCGTCCGCGCGCCGTCTCGCACGCGGACAGCACGGCCAGCCGCGCACGCAACTGGAGGCGCATGATCTCGCGCGCTTCGAGCAGACCATCCTCCTGCTTGGCCGCGGGCGGCGAGAAGACGAGACGCGAGTAGAGCGCATTGCGATCGTCGAGCACGCCGTGCGTGGCGAAATGCAAGACGTCGAACGCGCCCGCCTCCGCCTTCACCACTTCCTCCCGCGCCTCGGAGCGCAGATACACGCGGCTGTTCCTTGCGCCGTAAAGCGCGGCGATGCTGCGCACCTCCGTCTCCGACTGCGGCAGCGGCGCGAGCGCATTCGGGAAACCGAACGCGAGCAGGCGCGTGGCCGCATCGGTTCGCGGCGCCGCGGACATCTCGCGCAATACGGTCAGCGACGGTGCGAGGAACACCGCATGCCGGTCGATCAGGAACTCCGTCGCCGACGGCTGCAGCGCCTGGAACGGCAACTCCCACAGCGGTCCGTCCGGCACGATGCACAGCGTCCCGCTGACGTTCATGCTGCCGAAGAGGCGGTCGTAGAGTGAGCGTCCTGCCGCCGCGTACGTGAGATCGCGGTCGGCGAGCAGCTCGCGAAAATGCAGTACCTCGCTCTGCAGCTTCGCCTTCGGGATCGGAATCGTCGCCACCTGCACGACACCTCCCGCGATCGTGAAGCGATACGTCGCGTCGTCGGTGACGACGAATTCGACGAACGCGTCCGCCTCCTTCATCGCGCGCAACTGCGCGGCCGTGATCGGCTCGACCTCGCCGCTCTCGATGCGCAACTGTGGATGCGCGGCATGCAGATTCGTGACGAAGCGATCGAGCTCGAGCCGCGCGCGCCGCAGCTTTGCCGACAAGGCGGCGTTCTGCGTTCCCGCCACGAGCGCGCGCCGGTACTCGCGATTCACGTCCGCGAGCTGCGCCGTCAGCGCCGCCTCGCGCTGCCGCTCTTCCGGCGTGAGCGCATTGCCCACATCCGGACGTCCGTAGCGCAGCACATCCAGCAGCACGCGCGCCTTGGCGCGTTCCGCGTATTCGAGCGCCGCCGCGTTCTCACCCTGGGCGATGAGCAGCGACACCAGCTCGTGATACGGCGCGATCATGTTCTCGAACGCCTGCTGCCGCGTCATCTCCTCGCCCGGCACGCCGCGCCGCAACTCCTCGACGATCTGCACCGCGCGCTCGACTTCCTCGCGCGCCTCGCTGGTCCGCCGCGCGCCGCGGTACGCGCGGCCCAGTCCGAGATGCGCCTGCCACTCCACCTCCGGCAAGCCGAGCTCGCTCGCGATCGCCACGGCGCGCTCGGCGAGCGTCACGGCTTCGAATGCCTCCGTGATCGACGCCCGGCGCACGAGCGAGCTCGCCATCAGTTCCCGGTCGTTGATCTCCTCGGCGATCGTGAAACTCCGCTCGAACGCTTTGCGCGCCGCCTCGCGATTGCGCAGTTGCAACTGTGCGCGTCCGATGCTTTCGAGGCCGCGCGCGACCGCGGCCCGGTTGCCCGTCTCCGTGTCGATGGCGAGCGCCTTCTCGTACAGCGTCAGCGCGCCGCGCGCGTCGCCGGAATCGAGCCGCACGTTGGCGAGGCTCTGCATCGACGACGCGATGCCCGGTTTCGCCTCCGCTTTTTCGGCGATGACGAGGGAGCGCTCGAAGAACGTGCGCGCCTGTTCCAGATCGCCGAGGCGGCGATGCATGTCGCCGGCTTTGTCGAGCGTGGCCCTGATCGTGTCGGCGCGGCCGAGCTTCTCGTTGAGGATCAGCGCTTCCTGAAACGCCTGCAGCGCCGCGACGTAGTTGCCCTGCAGCGTGAGCGACTGTCCGAGGTTGCTCCAGGACGTGGCCATGCCGCTGAGGGCCTGCGTGCCGATCGTGCGGTTGATCTCGATGGCGCGGTGAAACAGCGCGACGGACTCGCGCAGGCTGCCCTGCACGCGATGGTTGATGCCGAGGTTGTTGAGGGCGGCGGAGGTGCCGCGGAGATCGCCGATTTCCTCGAAGAGCTGCAGTGCCTGTTCGTAGTGACGCTGCGCTTCCTTGTAGTCGCTGCGCGCGGCGTAGGCGTTGCCGATCGAGTTGAGCATGTAGCCGGCGAGCGTTTTCTTGCCCATCTCGCGGAAAATCTCGTAGGCCTCGCGCAGCCGCGTTTCCGCGTTCGCCCAGTTGCCGACGGTCTCGTCGACGTTCGCCAGTGCGTTGAGCGAGCGGGCGATGCTGTTGCGATCGTTCGCGGCGCGCGCGAGCTCGAGGCTTTTCTCGAAGTGCCGCGCCGCGCGTTCCGTGTCGCCGCGCCCGAGGCTGATGTTGCCGAGACCGCGCTCGGCGGTGGTGCGGAAGAGCGTGTGGCCGAGCTGCTCCGCGTACGCACCGGCAATCGTGTAATCCGCCTCCGCGCGGTCGTTCCGCCCTTCCTCGTGCGCCTCGGCGGCGCGATAGAGCAGCTCGCGTACGAGCGGGAGCGTGGGTGTCGCGTTCCGCGGATCGTCGGCCTGCGCGGCGGAGGTCGAGAGCAGCGACCAGATACGCCATTCGCCGTTCTCCTGCTGGAAGCGCAGCTCGTATTCGGCGACGAGCGTCTGCGTGGCATCGCGCACCTCGAGGATCGCGGCATCGTCACGCACCGCGCTGATGCTCAGTTGCACGCCGTCGAGCCCGAGACGGGAGATGCGGTGGCGTCCCGTCGTCGACTGCGAATGCCACATGCTCGTGACGCGCGCGACGTCGCCGGCGTTCATCGCGGTGACGAAGGCTTCGGCGCGTTCGCGGAGCGGAGGAGGATCGGAAACGGTGAGGAGGGCGAGGAACAGCAGTTGGGCACGGAGCATCGTTCCACCATCAGGTATTACGTCTTCCGTTTTACGGAGTTTTTTTCCGTTGGTCCATCGGAACATCGTGGCGGTCTTTCCATCTGCACGGAATGTCGGTGGCAATGGAGCCGCCGCGAAACGTCAGATCTCGGAGGACCGTGTGAAGCTTTCCCGCTGTTTTGCCCTCGTCGCCGCAATGCTGTTCCTCGCCTTGCCTCTCGCCGCAGAAACGTTCGGTGCGCGCGCCGACGCCGCCATGGGGCCGAACGCCTCGATCGGTGGGGGCGCCCTCAAAGCCGTGCAGTGCTGCTACGACCCGGAGCCTCCGTTCGCGACGTTCACGTACGCGAAGACCGGCTTCGTGACGTACTCGCTCAACGCGTCCGGCAGCTATGACGTGGACGGCAGCATCGTTTCGTATCACTGGGACTTCGGCGACGGGGAGACCGCGACGACGTCCAGCTCGACGATCTCGCACTCGTTCGGCGCCGACATCTACACGGTGACCCTGACCGTGACGGACAACGACAACCTGTGCGACGTGTACTCGCGCAGCGTCAAGACCTGCGGTGGCTCGGGCCAGCCGCAATGCCCGTACTAGGATGGTGACGCGGAGCGCCGGCGGGAATGCCGCCGATCAGCCGGAGGGACGCCGGCGCTCCACGAACTTCCCGAAGTCTTCCGGCAGCATCGGTTTGCTCCAGAGGAATCCCTGGATGTAGTCGCATCCGTGCTCGAGTAGAAACTCGAGCTGCTCCTGCCGCTCGATCTCCTCGGCGATCACTTTCATGCCGAGGTCGTGCGCGAGCGCGAGCAGGGAAGCGACGATGGCGCGGCAGCGCTCGTCGTCCGGCAGCGGCTTGATGAAGGCACCCGGCAGTTTCAGTCCGTCGACCGGAAAGTGCTGCAGATGGGTGAGGGCGGAGTGGCCGGTGCCGAAGTCATCGAGCCACAACTGGACGCCGAGCTTCCGGATCGCGTGCAGCACGTTCATCGTTTCTTCAGGCTTTTCGATGTAGCTCGTCTCGGTGATCTCGACGTTCACGCGATGCGGATCGGTGCCGCACGAGCCGATGAGCGAGCGCAGTCGCTCGAGGATGTTCCCTTCCTGAAACTCGCGCGGGGAGAGATTGACGTTGAGCCGGACGGCTTCCGGCCAGTGCGCCGCCTCGATGTAGGCCTTGCGCACGAGGATGTGATCGAGCAGGAAGAGCTCCGGACCGCCGCTCTCCTCGGCCGCCTCGTGGATGATCGACGCCTCCCGCAACTGGCCGTTTTCGCGCCGCTGCCGCAGCAACGCCTCGGCCGCGTAGACCTCGCGCGTTTTCGCGTCGTGGATCGGTTGATAGAGGAGGACGAGCGATTCGTCGTCGTCGAGCGCCCGCTCGAGAGCCGCGCGTTTCGCCCCCTCGTCCGCCATTACGACGTGCGGCGCATGAGCTGCCACGTCGCGAGCGCGGCGCCGATCAGCGCGAGGAAGACGAGCGTCTTGTTGCGCTGGACCTGATGCCAGAGCGACGCTTTCTGCTTTTTCTCGCGCTCGACCATCTCCATGCGCAGCGCCTCGCGATGGCGGATCGTCGCGCGGACGTTGCCTTCGAACTCGCGCAACGGCCGCGGCCGCTCGGGGGCGACGGCGGAGCCGCGCTGCATGTCGACGAGCACGGCGTTGGAGACGAGCGGATTGACCATGCGATTGCCGCGGTCGTCCTTCACCACGCGGTAAGCACCCTGATCGAGGTAGAGCACGGTCGGGCCGGCGTTGCTGTTGCGGACGAAGAGGACGTTCTCGTCCCCCTGCCGGAAGCGCGGCACGCCGACGACGTCCTGGGCGATGTCTCCGACCTGGCCGCCCGGCGTGACGATGGTGATCTCCTGCGCCGGCTGCCCTTTGAGCGTCTTCTCGACCTGAAACGTCGAGTAGGTGAGGATCCAGTTGCGGGCCGCGTCCCACTGCGAGGTCTGGCGGATGCACTTGCCGACGACGATCGCGGCGGCGTTCTCGACCTTCTCATCGAACTTCATCGCGCGCGAGATCGTGGCCTCGGCGGTGAGGGGCGCGAGGAGGAGGGCGGCTGCGAACGTCAGGGAAAGGGCACGCATGTCGGAGCCTTCCTAAGCAAGCGATACGCCACTGCGACCAGGCGCGGCCCTGCGAGTGTTGCTGCTCCGCTATGGTCGCGTCCGCCGAAGGCTGCGAGCTGCCGCGAGTACAACCTTGCACATTGGCCGCGCATCGGCGGATCGCCGGTCAAAAGCTCAACGAGCGGACCGTCTTCATTTTTATGTGATCGCCGATCGCTTCCATCCGACTCGCCGGTCCGATGAAAGCCATCGCGCGTCGCGTGAATTCGATCGCGCGACGGTACATGTACGTGCGACCTTTCTTCGGGATGCGTGGAGACGCAGCCGTTCCGAACGGGGCCGATCTCCGGATGACGCCCCTCGACGGTGTCGGCGTTGAGGGGCGGTGCACTCGATTACGGTTTCGGCACCGTTGGGTAGTCTCCTGTTGACCAGATGCCGAAGAACCGCTTGGCCAACTTTGCGATTCGTGTGATCGCAGGTTCGCGGTGGTGATCGCGCGTTACGACCAGTTCCGCCAGCGCTGGCGTGGCGAGCAGCGAAATGAATGTGGCAACAGCGGCGAGCTTGCCGATCGTGGTGAAAATTTTCATGATGACCCCCTTCGGTCGGTGGCGGGGGTCACTCTCGCGCCGTTGATTCTACAGGTCGTTTACATGGTGAAGAGCGGCATCGGTGGCGTAAACGGGATCGCGCGCTGAACGTGGATGCGATCGACGTACCGGCTGACTGGTGAGGCGACGTCGAGTGTCAACTGGTCGTGCTGCGCAAGCTCGCGGAGGTACGCCAGGGCTTCTGCGGTGAACCGCCGCCGGTCGCCGCCGTTCGAATTCGCATGTTCGAGCAGTTCCCGGAGGATCGCCGCGGCGTCGCGGAACCGATCCATCGCGACGAGCATCACCGCCAGATCTTTGCCGGCGATCAAGGCGGATTCGTGCTCTCCTGCGGCGGTGAAGCGGCGCCGGACGTCCGCATACCCACGCGCGGCGCGATCGAAGTGGCCGTTCGCCTCGGCCGCAAAGGCGAGGAGGGCATCGTCACGGGTGACCGACAATTCACGGTTCGCGGCGCGATCGAACGTCCGTGCCGCGTTCAGGAGATTCTCGGCTTCGTCGCTCCGTCCGACCCGGATCAACGCGTTTGCGAGGTTCCGCTGAGCATCGGCGAAAACCGATCCGGCGCGAGGGTCGGTTCCTGCGAGAACTGCCGCGAACTCCTCCACCGCCGCCGGATACTCGCCTCCATGCAAGTGAACGATCCCGCGCAGCGTCTGGGCACCTCGTCGCTTCTCACGGTCCCGAAGTAAAAAAACGCGCTCGGCGCGAATGAGGAGTTCGAGCGCCTGCTGCGGCTCCCAAACATCGCGGGATGCGCAGATCGCCGCGTCTGCGTACCACACGATGGCGTGCTTCATCTCGCGGTCATCGCAGCGGTCGATTGCGCTCGTCGCCCGCATGAGACACGCACGCGCCGCATCCGTTTCCCCGCGTTCGCGGTGGATGGTGCTGCGATTTTTCCAAAGTTCGAACTGCAATTCAGCTGCGTGGCCGTTACGGATCGCGAGGTGGTCCGCGATCGCTGTCGCGACGTGAATGTGCTCCAACGCGGTGTTCAGGTCCATGTCCCACGCCTCCGTCGCAAGCTCCGAAAAGCGGCGGGCGAGGCCGGGACGCAGGTAATCGTCCGCGGTACTCGCGCGCAGGCGTTCCTCGGGTGAGAGCTCTAAAAGCGAATCGACGAGCAAGTCGATGTCACGGACTGAATCTTTCAGCAAGGCGTCGCCGATGTTGACCCTGACGGCTTGGCGAGCAACCTCGACGAGCCGCATGCACCGTTCGCAAGAATCGACGTGCGCGGCGACGCCCTGCTTGACATCTCCTGCGATGAGTGCCGTCAGTTCCTCAAACGTGGGGCAGGACGGACGCGTCAACGGGTACCCTTTCTGCGTCTCGCTTCGAACTGCCGCAGGATTTCGCGAATCGCGGTGAGCTCGTCTTTCGGCAACGAGAGGATGTCTTCGACGACGTCACGCTGTTCCGCGGTCAGCTCGCGTGCGCGGACGCGATGCTTCCTGCGATAGCCGAGCTCTTCCGGTGTCGTTCCGAGCGCCTTCGCAACCGCCACAACGGTTTGCCATCCACGAGCGGTGACCCGTGGCCCCATTGAATCGTCCTCGAGGTTTGCGATGGTGTTGATGTGTTTCTTGGCTCGGACGGCGAGTTCCTGCTGGGTGAGATTCTCGCGAGTCCGCGCGGCACGCACACGCTCACCCGGTGTCGGATGTTCGCGCCTCGATGGTCGTGACGCCACAGGATTGGACGATAGCATGAAAGCTTCAACCAATTTAGGGAGGGCCACAGCCAAAAGCAAGAGGTATGTTTTTCCGGCGTTCCCACAGGAAGAATTGACATTTTTATGTGGGTAGGTATAGAGTCACTACCTAGCTAGCATCAGCGCCATAGCAACCCCTTAAAAATACGGCCCGCCCGCCCACCCGACACGTGAACGAGGGGCCGCGTCGAATCATCGCGCGCGCCAGCCAGCTCGCGAGAGTGACCGCCTGCTTAGAAGTCTCTGGATGACGGTGCGAAGAGAAAGTGTATCAGGAAGCGGCAGACCACCGCGTCCCTGCAGCGACCGAAACGGTCCCTGAAACAGAAGGAGTTCTATGCGCACGATCGGTACGTGCTGTCTGCTTGTGGTATCGCTTTTCTGGGGAATCTCTCCAGCCCATGCCGCCGGCGGCGCGGCGCCTCAGGTGGTCGTGCAGTCGCAGACAATCGTGATCTCCGGCGCGACACCGGGAGGGAACCTCGTCCTGTTCTCCGTCGCGCGGGAGCCGCTCCAGTATGCGTTCCGCACGGCCACTGCATTTCATTCGATCATCGCCGACGGCTCCGGAAGCGCGCGTCTCGATCTGCCGCGCCCTGTCGTGCCGCGGTCGGTCTATGCGGTCGTCGACGCGGAGAGCGGCCAGTACACGGTGGCCACTCCCGAAAACCCGGAGGTGCGGTTCGAAACATTTCCGGCGAAGGCGCTGACGAAGAAAGACGGCGAGTACGCGATGCTGGACATCGAGACCCGCTGGCTCGAGGCGATCGTCGTGCGGCCGAAGAAAGGCGCATGGCGCATCTCCTCACTCGACGGCGCGCCACTCGATCTCGACGGGATCGCGGACGGCCATACCACCATAGACGCATCGGCCATGATCCGCTTCACCGGCGACGACGCGACACCCGGCAGATTCCGGAACAGGGATGTCGTCATCGTCGTCGATCCGAGCCGTATGCTCGTCATGGCGACCGAGGTGCCGGAATGATGCGGCGCGTGCTCTGCGCCCTCATGCTGCTTGGTGCTTCCAAGGCGGCCACCGGCGACCAGCAACCGAACCTCGCCAGGGGATTTCAGGCCGACAAAACGTTCTCGGTCCATGACCTGGACAACGTGAATCTCTTCAATGGGAACTTGAACGTCACCATCCCCGTCGGTGAGGCCTACCAGGTCAGCAGCAACCTTTCCTATTCGTTCCGTCTCGCGTACGGCGGAAACGTATGGGACTACGAGTACATGACGCAGGACATCCACACGCCGCCGAGCGAGCCGGTAACCCACACGATCCGCTGGTCCTACCCGGGCGCGCTTACGAACGTGGGGCTGGGGTGGATGATGACGCTCGGAAACATGGTGAGCGCAGGCCCCCTCAGCACGACGACGGACCTTTCGACGTACCAGTCACCGGACGGAAGCGAACATCGTTTCGAACCGACATTGCACGACGGTGCTGCCGTCGAGGAGGGTGTCGCTTATACACGCGATGGTACCTACATCCGCAAAAAGCGCATCGTCGAAGACGATCATACGGTGTGGTACAAGCTCGAGTTCCCCGATGGCACGACGCGCGAGTTCACCGCAAACGGCAGATTGAGCAAGATCGCGGACCGTTTCGGCAACTTTGTAACGTCCGAAGCCTCGACGACCGCGCCAGTGCCTGACACGACGGTTTGCGGATCGGATGGTGAATACCGCGCGGTTCGCATCGCCGACTCCACAGGACGCGATCATTATCTTTATTACAGGCTGACGGGTACGCCAACGGATCAGCAGCCGTTCAGTGAGCGGCTCTGCCACGCCAAACTACGCGCGTTCTCCGCCGCTGGTGGAACCGCACGGTACGCTGATTACAAGTTCCATTACGCGAACAAGACGATCTCGCGACAGTATGTCGACACCGACCTGCCGCCATCCGTCGGTGCCACCGTCACGGTGCCACTCCTGACCCGCGTGGAGCTTCCCGCGTCTGCCGGCTCCTACCGCATGGTTTACGACATCGGCATGCGCGACGGTGCGGGACTCGACAGCAACAGCACTGCCGTTCCCAACCAGACCAGCTCCCTGACTACAGGGCTCAACCCCGGCAGCTATACCGGTCACCTCAGGGAGCTCCAGACGCCGACGCTCGGAACGTACAAGTGGGACTACATCCGCTACATGTTTCCAACGGACGGCCCGCAAGGCAGTCCCTCCGTACCGGCCGACGAGTCGTACCGCAGCTACTCCGCCGGCGTGAAAACCCGCACGATGACCGGGGGAGACGTGAGCTCGACGTGGCAATACGCTCAGGGGCAGCAGTACGGAGCGCTCGGACGACAGGTGGCCTCCTACACGACCCTCACCGATCCCGTGGGGAGCGCGACGACCGCGTACTTTGGCGCCTGTCATGTCTGTCCTGCCGGCTATTTCGCATCCGAATACGGTTTGCCATTCACGCGATTTCCGGCAGCCGAAGCCTCCTCAGGCGGCCCCAATCCGGTCGAAAGCACACTGTTCCTGTCCACGCAAACGACCTCCGGCGACTATAAGCGTTCGTCGTACGTTACCTACGAAACCAGTTTCAGCGTCGATCAGGTGAAGGCCCGCAGGACGGTCGTGAAACACGGGACGGTCAGCGAGGCGACCTCCGAGGCGTACAGCAGCTTCGACGGGATGGGACATTATCGGACCGTCAAGCGAACGGGATTCGGAACAGCGAACACGCGCGAACAGACGACGAACTACAATCCTGGATTCGGTCCGCTTTCCGTCATCCCATCCGCAGGTGCATGGCTGCCCGGGATGTTCACCTACACCGAGACGAAAGACGTGGTCGGCACGACGACCGTGGCCAGTGCGCGAACGGAGTATTGCTGGGATGCGACGACCGCGTTCCTTCTCCGGAAGCGCACTTGGCGTGGCGCCGCGGCCGGTATCACGGATCTACTGACGATTTACGAGGACGAGGCGGCCGGATCTACGACAAAAGACGGAAACGTTTCCATCGAACGCTTCTACGGCGGCGACCGGCTTGCGTCAACGGATCCCGAGCCCATCCCGTCGTCATTCGCTACGTGTACCGGCGATCGGAACACGCTCACGTCTGCCTATGAGCTCGAGCACGAATACGCGTACGGCTCCCGGAGCAAGACAATGTACGCGTCATCCACATTTGCGCTCGTCGATGGTGACATCGATGTTTCGGGTCTGCCACGCACAACGCGCGATGCCAGCGGATTTGCCAGCGCCCATGACTACGACACCCTCGGCCGCGTGACCAGCGTCAAGCCTGCCGTTGGGGCCTGGACCCGCTATGAATACGGCGCTGCCACTGTAAATACGAAAGCCAGCGTGAAAGTACAGCAATGCGCGCAAACAGCGACCACCTGCGCGAGTCCGCTGACCGAGAGCCGCTATTCCTTCGATGCGTTTGGGCGTCTCGTCCAGGAGCGGCGGGCCATGCCGGGCACAGTGGCACCGTGGAGCGTGACCGAAACGACTTACGACGCGGCCGGCAGGAAGAAGACGGTCTCCGTTCCGCAGGGCGCGACCAGTGGCATCTATGCCGCGATCGCGGCCGACGCGAAGAAAACGGTCTGGGAGTACGACTTCCTCGGCCGCATCACGAAAGTCACGCAGCCCGACGACAGTGAGACGGAGATGCGTTACGTGGGCGCGAGCGTGACCGGACGTTCGGCGAACATCCGCATCGCCGGTGCGGCCGACTCGACGGTATGGACCAAGGAGACATCCGACGCGTTCGGCCGCATGATTCGTATCGACGAGGATTCCGGAGATCCGCTGCAGCAGCTTTCCGCGAATGCGCTCTCGACGTTTTACGAATATGACGAGGGCGACCGGCTCGTGAAAGTCAGCGCCGGCTCGGGTGCCGATCTGCAAACGAGAACGTTCGATTACGACGCCGCCGGTCTGCTCGTATATGAAAACCATCCCGAGAATGGCGCGACGAGTTACGCCTACGACGCGCGCGGCCACATGCTGACCAGGACCGTACCAGGCGACACGTCGGGCGCGGCCGACAAGCTGAAGCTGCGATTCACCTACGATGCGTTCGAGCGGCTCCTCCGGGTGGACGACGCCACCACTACGACGTCGGTGCCACTCAAGAAGTACACGTATGACGAGGGGCACAGTGGATCGAACCGCAGCATTGGAAAAATGACTTCCGCCTCACGTCATAACGACCAGCCGGATCTCGGCGGCGAGATCGTCGTCAAGGAGATCTACACGTACGACAACGCAGGTCGCATGGTGTCGAAGAAGAGCGAAACCACGGGCCGCCCCACGTTCACGGACGTCTATTCCTATGACGAGCTCGGAAACGTGAAGACGGTCACTTATCCCGCCTGTACCTCGTGCGGATCGCCTCCGTCCCGGACGGTTACGTCCACCGTCGAGGACGGGCTGCCTTCCGAGGTGACCGGTTATGCGACGTTCGGATATCTGGCGAATGGCTTGCTGAACACGATTCAGCACTTGAATCCGGATGACACGAACGGTCCGCTGTGGACACAGACCGGCGATTCCTCCGGTATGAGCCGCCCGGCCAGTATCGATGTGACGGGATACTGTCCCGACTTCGCCGTGACACAGCCGCAATCGAAGACCATCACGGCCGGCGAGCCGGCAAATCTCACGGTGTCGGCAGCGGGAGCGACGCATTACGCGTGGTCCATCGACGGACAGAGCACTCCGATCAGCGGCCAGACCAGCGCGACGCTGACTCACGTGCCGTCGGCCACGACGAAGTACTGGGTACGCGCGTTCAACGGCACGTGCAGCGTCGACAGTGCCGTCGCGACCGTGACGGTCAACCAGTGCGCTGCGCCCGATGCATCGTTCCCGGCGATCACGATCAACCGTGGAGGAGCGGCCACCGTGATGGCGAATGCGACGAGCGGGACGTACACCTGGACGATTACCGGAGGAGGCACGATCACGAGCGGCGCCACAGCGCGCACCGTCACAGTTCGTTCCGATTGCGGCGGCACATTCACACTGACGCTCACGGTCACGGCCTCGTGCGGCACCAGTGCGTCGACCGCGCGAACGATGACGCCGGTCACGCCGACCGTCACGGCAACGGCGACATCTCCGGTTGCACAGGGAACCGCCAGTACCCTCACCGCGAACATTCCGCAGGCGGGACCGTGGACGGTCGGATGGGCGCACCGCTCCGACACGCAGACGCTGGTGAATGGCTCTGCATCCGTCAGCGTCGCACCCTCCGGAACGACGACGTACGGTATCGCGACCGTCAACGGCTGCTCGGGATCGTTCCCCTCCGTGACTGTGACCGTGGCGCCTCCTGCGCCGTCGACGCTCACGGCTGCCGCGACATCCGCGAACGCCGTCCAGCTTTCGTGGACCATCGCCGCGTCAGCGGATGTCGATCACTACCGCATCGAGCGCTGCGCGTCCGGCTGTGCATCAGCCGGTGCCCCGTGGAGCCTAGTCGGGACAAGTGCGCTCACGTCCTTCAGCGATACCACGGCGCTCGCAAACAAGGCATATGTCTATCGCGTGCGATCGCAGAAGTCGGGAACGCCGTCCTCCGCCAGTCCGCTCGACGTCGCAACGACGGTCGTCTTCACCGACGATCCGGTGATCGCCGGCGTCACGACTGCGAAAGGAACTCATCTGAGTGAGCTGCGTACGGCGGCCGATGCTCTCCGCGTCGCTGCCGGATTGGCGCCGTTCACGTATCCTGATCTCCTGACGACGGACCTGGTCATGAAGGCGGCGCATGTGAGCGAGCTGCGTACGGCGATTGCCGCGGCCCGGGCGCAGCTCGGCCTGCCGGCCCTTGCGTTCACCGATCCGTCGCTCGCGGCTGGTGATTTCGTGAGAGCAGTCCACTGCAACGAGCTGCGCGGAGGTGTGCGTTGAAACGACTTCTGGTTCTCGCCGCATCCCTCGCGATCGTGTCGGCTGCGCTGGCCGCCAATCCCCAGATCGTGCAAACCGCGGCCGCGCCGGGACTCGGCAACTACGGCTACGACGGCAGTGGCAACATCATTCAGGCCGGCCCGCGTACCTATCTGTACGACCGCGTCGGCCGCCTCTCGTCGGTCACCAATGGTGCCGTCACGGAACAGACCTACACCTATGACCGTCACGGAAACCTGCTGAAGATGGAGACGACGTCGGTCAGCGCCAGTAACGTGACGACGACCGACACGACGCGGCTGGGCGTGAACGCGAAAACCAACCGGATCGATCAGAACTCCACGAACGGTGTCGCGAACAACATGGTCGCGACCTATGACTCGTTCGGCAACGTCGCATGGTCACCGACCGGCACGTTCACCTACGACCAGTTCCACATGCCGAAAGAGTCGACGGTCGGCGGCCTTCGCACGCTGTACCTGTATTCGGCTTCCGACGAGCGGATCGCGTCGATTCATCCTGCTTATGCGAAGGAGTTCTGGACGATTCGCGATCCGGGAGGCCGCGTGCTTCGCCGCATGGACCGCACTGCCGGGACGTGGAGCTGGAGTCAGGACTACATCTACGGCGCGGGCCGTCTCATCGCCTCGGAGATTCCATCTCCTGCGAAAGTCCTCCACTATCACGCCGACCACCTCGGCACTCCGCGCCTCATCACCGGAAATGGCGGTGCTCAGGTAGGCAGCCACCATTACTACCCCTTCGGCATGGAAATCCTCGGCGGCACGAACGACGGCGAACGCCTCAAATTCACGGGTCACGAGCGCGACGCGGCAACGCTCGATTACATGCACGCACGGTATTACGATCCGTCGATGGGGCGGTTTTTATCAGTCGATCCTTATAGAGTCAGCGCCAAACCGCATGTTCCACTGACATGGAACCGCTACACATACGCCGTGAACAACCCGCTAAGATTTGTCGATCCTGATGGCCGAGACGTTGTTCTGGCGCCTGGCCTATCTCGAACCGAGCGGGCGCGAGTCGTCAACGCGTTGGCGAAAGCATCACGTAATGCCGAGTTCAAACAGAGACTCACGACAGCGGATGCCGCGACCATGCCCGTGCCGATCGGCACCGCCAAGCTTCAAAATGACTTCATAGTGAACCCATACGGTAGTAGCGGCAAGATCAAATATGGTAGCACCACGATTACTACAAACGCCGACAATACAGCGATCACTAAAGTGGACGTTGCGGTCGACTTCCAAAACATTGACTTCTCTAAAAATACCACCGTGCCGATCTCTGATGTGACGGTGATTGCCCACGAAATGGACCATGCTCAGAATTACCTTACGCCAGAGGGCCGACTGTTGTTGCGCACTAATCCGGAGCGTGAAGAGCAGGAGGCGGGAGTGTTCGGCGAAACGGTGGCGGCAGACCCCGCGACAAGAGCGAGGCCGACTGCAGAAGAGAAAGCGGCGATCGAATCGCTGCTAAAACCCAAGCGCTAACACTTTAGCTATGAACACCACCCGCGATTTACTACGCAGCAGTCTAGTCTTACTCTTCCTTCTCGTACCCGTGTCGCCATTAAGGGCGGCGGCCCAAGCGGCAAGAAGTGATGTGGCACGGGATTGCGCCGCGCGGCTTCTCACGCCGGTTGCCATTCGAAACGGCGTGGACCTGACGAAGGACACAGCACAAAGTGAATGGCTGCACGTGCAACAGACACACAAGGAACTACCGCTGGAGCTCTATACCGCCGAGTTACTCACGCGTCGACCGGGATACGTTGTTACATTCATTCCCGACGCCGGATGTACATTGATCGGCGGAGATGTCAGCGAGCTTCTCGGCATCCCGATGACACAGGATGAGGTCGCTTCATTTACGGTCGTCCAGTACAACCGTGCGGTCCGCAAGGAATCGGATATCAGATACGAGTCGCCATTGTCGATCGCGCAAGCGCTCGTGCAGCTTGTATACCGAAGCAACTCGAGACGCATATTGAACACCGTCGATGAGATTTCGCTTCCTCAGTCGCGCCGTCTGCGCCGGACAATGCGTCGTACGCTCAATACGTTGCGTCGACAGCTTCAGCCGCCGCGTATAGAGCGCGGCGCGGGTAATGTGATGCTCGTGCGGATCTATACCTGGGATCCCTCAGCCGGCGTAGTTTTGTTTAACACTGTCATTTTATTGCCAGATGGTCGCGTGGCACTGTCGGCAAGTCAGGTCCGTTGAGAGTTGCGCCGATGGTGTGGGAAAGGCACGGGTCACGAGCGCGAATGCGGCAACGCTCGATTACATGCACGGTCCCCGATTTGTCGATGGGGTTTTCGTCGGTCGATCCAAAAGTAAGCTGGCGTCTGGGGATGCCGCAAACGTGGAACAGGTACGCGTATGCGGCAAACAATCCGGTCAAGTACGTCGATCCCGACGGGCGCGAGATAGTGATTGCGTCCAACCGCCGCTGTCGTGTCACCGATGTAAATGTCCGGCTGGCGATGGAGGTCTCCCGTACGAATGGAGCGCCGGTTCGGGCGTCACAGATTCGATCCGATCTGCAGGCGCCGCGAAGCCGGGGCACACTTGCCGGCCTTCGGCAGAGTACGCGACGAGAATGATCCGGGTGACGTGTACGATGAAGTGGCCGAAATCACAAAGGAAGAAGAAGCCGAAAAGAAGAACCATCAATGATCAAGACTACGATATCGTTGTTGCTTGTTGGCGTCATCGGCGGCGGCGTCGAGGTGCTGTGGGGTGGTTCGCGGGCCGCAGATCGTCAAGCCCGACATACGCGTACGAGATACGTCAGCGAGCTATTCTCACAAACCCTACAGGGCTTCCAATTGGTGAACTGGAACCCGGGGTTGTAGTAGTAACTGGGGAGCCGCTGAATCCAGAAAGCGACTTGGGCTGGTGGGCATACGTACCCGTCACCTTCGGAACCGGAACAGAGGCGGCGCAAATCATTCGGGCGTCGCCAAAGAACATTTCGTCCCCCGTCTCAGTGACAGTGCGTGCCCTTTTGCCCAGTGACGTTGCTCCGACCATCGGGGATAAGCCCGAGCAATAGTAGTAACTCGCCACAACCCAGCGCGCTATTTGAGGCACGCGAAGATCGACATGTGAGAATGTGGTCGATGCGGAGGTTTTGGTTGAGGTAGAGGCCGGCACGGGATACGTCACATACGGAACATTGGTCCGGCGAACGGTTCTGTGCACATGATGGTCAAAAACAGTTCTCCGTAGCTTCTGGGGTCCAGCCGCCAGTGACCGGATACGCGGTGGTAGCACAAGAACGTCGGGAGTCCTATCAACGACGCTTTCTCCTGCGGCTATGTCGGAAGCGACGCGGACGTTTACTTCAAGTTAGCCGTGGTCATGAGAAGACAACTGGGAGTCACCGTGTGTCGTCTGGCAGTCGTTCTCTTCTGGCTCGGTGGTGTGGCGTGCTCTCGTGAGCTTGTCAATGTTGCGGAAGTTAACGGCAGGTGGATGGTGGATGCGGAGGTACGACAGCGGCTTCAGCTGAGTACCGCACGAGCAGAGCTGATCATTGATCGTGACGGTACTTTCCGGGCGTTGGAGATCCCAGCAGATCTGCTGTTTGTGGAGCCGGCTCCGCTCCGCACGACTAGCGGTAGTGGGCGTTGGAAAGTCGCCACCGGGTCTGGCCGTGACGTGCTGAAGCTACAGTTTTTCGAAATCGACGGAAGCCGCCGCGCTCCGTATGCCGTGTCGCTCTATGTGACACGACAGGGTGAAGAAGTGCGGCTTGAGTACTTCGCCGGTGATCCCGACGAAGGGAACGTGGTCTCTTTCTCGAGACATTGACGGCGCCTTCGCTGCTGTCCTCAGACTTCGCGCGACTGTGCGCACGGTGCTTCATCTGCGTAACACAACGGCGTGCAGACGGCCCGTCGTTTGGTGGTTGCGGGTGCTTCCCCGCGTCGAGGTCTCTCTGACGCGACACCGGTGCGCGACTCGACCGCGACGGAATTGCGGACGGTCGCGCCCATGGAAGCATCAGCCATGATCCGCCTCACCGGGCACGACGTCACCACCGTAGTTTTCGGGAACAAGGATTTTGCTATATGACGTCGCTTGTGGAGATATGTTTGACCCGGAACAGAAGTAGTGGTGAGTTGCGCAGGAGAGTAATCCTGCTCGGCTATGGCGCTAGTCTATTCCTGCTCGGGATTGCAAGCTCGTACGCGTGGCGTGGTGACTGGCGCGCGACTGTCCTCGCTGTGGTCGGAGCGCAAGACTACCGCTGGAGTCTGCCCTTGGGATAGCCGGCAGTGCTTTTGTGCTCCTGAACCCGCCAGTGGTTCCACTCGGTAGCGCGATTGCGAATCTTGCCGGAGCGTTTTTCGTTCTCTCGCCATCCGGAAGGGCCGCTTTCTTGCTCGCCGCGTTCGCTGCGCTCTCTGCGCTGTGGTGGTGGACTGTTGCCAACGCTCTGCGATGGATCGTGAAGCGATCTTCGTCGAAGCGTCAATCGTAGCGCGTTTACCGCGCCACCATCGGGATGCGGTCTCGTGTGGCCAGTTGTACCAGCGGGTGAGGTAGCGCACTGTCACCTGCGGCGGTTGTTCGTAGAAGTCTCGAAACGCGAGTCGGAGATGGAACGCGGCGGGCCGTTCTGGCGCTGCTCGATCGCCATAGCGAGGCCGGCGTCACGATCGCCAAAGGAACTCATCTGAGGGCTGCGTACGGCCGCCGATCCTCTCCGCGTGGCTGCCGGATTGGCGCCGTTCACGTATCCTGATCTCGTGACGACGGACCTGGTCATGAAGGCGGCGCATGTGAGCGAGCTGCGTACGGCGATTTGCCGCGGCCCGGGTGCTCAGGTAGGCAGCCACCATTACTACCCCTTCGGCATGGAATCCCCGGCGGCACGAACGACGGCGAACGCCTCAAATTCACGGGTCACGAGCGCGACGCGGCAACGCTCGATTACATGCACGCACGGTATTACGATCCGTCGATGGGGCGGTTTTTATCAGTCGATCCGATGTGTGGGCTTCTCGACCGGCCACAAGGCTGGAATCGGTACGCGTACGTCATGAACAACCCGCTGATGTACACCGATCCGACAGGGCGGTACCCGTGCAAGGTGAGGCTGACGGGTAGCGACGCGAAAGCAGCAGGCGTGGACGACGGCGCTGAGGTCGATGGCGAATGTGTCGATGCGCGCGATCCTGCGCAAGAGCAGGAGGATCAGAGGAGGAAGCAGCCACCGATGCCTCGTGTCGCTCCGATGCTTCCGTTGGAGCGAAGCCGTCCGGATGGACCTGTGACGATGTTGACTCGGCAGCTCACCGATGCACTGGACGTGGGTCGAATGTTCCTTCAGAACTACACCGACATGAGAGAAGCGAACACTGTTGGCGCTGACCGCTACTTCCATTGCATAGCGAACTGCAAGGGGGCTCGGCAGGGCGCGTACGGTTTCGGGATTTCTGAGCGCTTCAGCAATGCTCGTGAGGTCTGGGACCAGAATATAAAAGGATACCCGCGCGGCGATTCGCTTGGCGACCAAGCAGCCAACGCCGCCGGGCGTAACGGCGCAATAAGCCTGCCGTGTGAAACGGTTTGCGCAAGGTTTCGTCCTGCTGCGCTGTCCTCGGGGTACTGACGATGTGGCGAGCCGTGACGTATGTGACTCTCGTCGGCCTGCTTGCGTGTGGTGAACAGCGTCGGTACGAATACAAGACTCCGGACGCTGTCACGGCTGCGGTCGGGCGAGGGTGGATACCGAGCTGCGTCCCGCCGTCTTCAGCAATCGAGGCAGAGCAGAACGTCGATACGAACGAGAGCTGGGGTGTAGCGACGTTCACCGATGCGGATGAGCCATCACTTCGTCGACAGGTCGTCGACTGGAACGGACCGAGACCATCTCTGCGACGACCGTCGTCACTTACGTCATGGCCCGACGAGATGCCCACGCCCGATGGCTCGCAACGCTTCCAGCGGTGTGGCGATGGCGACGAGTTCGTGTTGCAGATGGACTGGACCAACAACCGGATGTTCTTCGCACGGTCCACGTTGTCGCAGACGCCGACACCATGAAGTCAACGACTCACCGGTCGCCTGACCGGCATCAGCGTCGCAATAACGGTCTCCTTCACCGACGACCCGGTGATCGCCGGCGTCACGACCACCAACGGAACTCATCCGAGTGAGCTGCGTACGGCGGCCGATGCTCTCCGCGTGGCTGCCGGATTGGCGCCGTTCACGTATCCTGATCTCGTGACGACGGACCTTGATCATGAAGGCGGCGCATGGGAGCGAGCTGCGTACGGCGATTGCCGCGGTCCGGGCGCAGCTCGGCCTGCCGGCCGTTGCGTTCACCGATCCACCCGCGGCTGGTGATCCCATGAGAGCAGTCCACTACAACGAGCTGCGCGGAGGTGTGCGTTGAAACGACTTCTGGTTCTCACCGCATCCCACGCGATGACCTCGGCGTGCCAGCATCGCCCGACCTGGCAGATCGCGCAGGGGATGGACGGTACGTACCTGGCATTGTCGTGAATGGTCAAATGTGGCCGGCCGATATTGCTGCGGGCGTTGGCGGCGAATATATCGAGGTTCCGGCTCCCCGGCGGCGATACGCTCTTCATCACTGTCGGTGCTCGAGACGCGGATGAACGACTGGACCAGCGTGGGCCGCGCTGCCCCATCACCCTGAGCCGCGCAGGCGGCGAAGGGGTTCGACCGCGACGCCACGGGCGGCAACCCGCGGAGTGTGAGAGTTCAGGATGACGGCGTCGCCACGCGCTCCAGAAACGCCTTGACGGCCTGCGCTTCCTCCATCGCCACCTGATGCCCCATCGGGTACTCGTGGTACTCGACGTCGAAGCCGCGCTCTTCGAGGAGCATGCGCGCGCGGCGCGCGTACGAGACCGGGACGACGTCGTCCGCCGACCCGTGGGCGAGGAACACCGGCGCCTTGTGCAGCGTCTCCGGCAGATCGAGCTCGTACAGACCGCCGCTCATGGCGATGATGCCCGCGGCCTCGCGGCGCAAGCCGACATCGAGCGACATCATCGCCCCCTGCGAGAAGCCGGCGATCACGAGCGAAGTGGTGGGGTACTTGGCCGTGATCTCGTCCAGGAACTGCAACAGCACTTCCCGCGACGCGGCGACGGACTTTTGCTCCGGCGGCCAGCCATCGAACCACGTCCACCCGAACGACATCCCCGGCTGCATCTCCCACGCGCGCGGTGCGTTCGGAAAGACGAAGCGCGCGCCGCCCGTGGGATCGAGCAGGGGAGCGAGATCGGCCAGATCGTTCATGTCCGCGCCGCGGCCGTGCATCATCACGACCATCGGCATCGACGCGGATTCGGCTTTGCGGGAGGGCACTTCGACGCGGTGACGGAGCATGGCGGCGCGCATTGTAGACGCGCCATGCCCGTTTCGTGCTTGCCCGCTCCCGCACCCGGAGTACGAGCAACACGCGAGAAGGTCTGGTGGAATCGCACAAGGATCTGCTCGTCTCGGCGGCTGCGTTGGCGCGTGGTCGCGATCGACGCGCTCCGGTCGTGGAAGTGCAAGCCGTACGGTTTGGGCGGGAGGGCGGTGGAGGTGGAGACGGGGATCGCGTCGGTCATGCCGCCGAATCACGGCCCACGCCCCACGCTGTAAAATCACGCTCCCGCGGTCCGCATCATTCGAAGCAGCCCCTCGAACCGCGGGAGGAGTGTGCACGTGGAGACGTCGCGACAGAACGAACGGGAGTTGCGGGAGCTGCGCGGGCTCGTCGAGAGGATCAATCGCGGCGACTGCGTGCTCGTGCTCGGGCCGCGTGTGGCCGTCCGTCCCGACGATCCGGAGCGGCAGCCGCTCGATGGTCTGCTGGCCGGCGAGTTGACCGAGTCGCTCGGGATTCCGGGCGCCGAGGGGTCGAACCTGCATCGCGCGGCCGACCTTTACTACCGGACGCGGCAGGATCGCGTGGAGCTCGACGTCGCGGTGCAGGACTTTTACGACCGAGAGGCGAGCGGCACGACCGACTTTCATCGCGATCTCGCGAAGCTGCCGTTCCGCCTCTGCATCAGCGCGTCGCCCGACAGTCTGATGTTCAACGCCTTCGCGGCGACGGAAGGGAAAGCGCCGCAGAAGGGGTATTACGCCTTTCGCCCCATCGCGACACCACGTCTCGCGCGACCCACACCGGAACGGCCGATCGTCTATCACCTCTTCGGCCATCACGAAGAGGCGAAGTCGCTCGTGCTCACGGAAGGGGATCTGATCGAGTTCCTCGTGGCCATCGTGCGCGGCGCGCCGGCCGTACCCGATCAGGTGCGCTCGATGCTCGCCGACGCCGCGGCGTCGTTCCTCTTCATCGGTTTCGGGTTTCACAACTGGTATCTGCGCGTGCTGCTCCAGGTGATGCACGTCTACGGACACCAGAGCAAGGCCATCGCGTTCGAAGACACGCACTTTTTCAATCATCCCGAACGCCAGCAGGTCGTGGGCTTCTTTTCCGGCGACCGGCTGATCGAATTCCGGCCGTTGCAGTGGGAGACCTTCGCCAAGCAATTGGCCGAAGCGTACGAGAGCAGCGCTCGCAAGAGAGTGCATGCGGCAGCGCCGGACGCGGTGTCCGCGCCCGTGAGCTTTGCGGAGAAGGCGCCGCTGGCGTTCATCAGCTACGCGAGCGAAAACCGCGATCGCGTGGAGGAATTGATGGTGAAACTGCAGGCGCGCGGCATCAACGTCTGGCAGGACCGGCAGAATCTCCGCGCCGGAGACGACTGGAACCAGAAACTGATCCGCGTGATCCAGAAGATGGTCGATTACGTCGTCGTTCTGCAGACGGACGAAATGCTGTCGCGGACGGAAGGCGTGTTTCATCGCGAGATCCGGGAAGCGGAAGTGCGGCAGTGGGGGATGTCGGAGTACGAAGGGGAGAAACTGCGCTTTCTGATTCCCGTCCAGTGTGGCGCGTGCGGGATTCTCAGCAGCCTCGAAACCCGCCATGTGATCGACGTCGACGCGCCCGGCGGTGAGGACGCGCTCGCGGACTCGATCCTCGAGGACTGGCAGAAGCGCGCCGCATTGAGCGCGCGCTCGAAGGCAGTCGCCTAGTGAGACGGTATCCGGGCACAGGTCCTTTCGGTCCCGACGACGCGGCGCGTTTCTTCGGGCGCAAAAGCGAGACGGAGGAGCTGTATCTCCGTATCCTGAGCGTCCCGCTGCTCCTGCAATTCGGCAAGTCCGGCCTCGGCAAGACGTCGCTGCTGCAGGCGGGACTTTTTCCGCTCCTGCGGGCCAAGGCGTTTCTTCCGGTCATGATCCGCCTCAATGACCCGCGTGAGTCATTGACCGACGCGGTGGCGCGCTCGATTCGCGAAAGTGTTCGTGACGAAGGCGTCGACATCGAAACCGCGAACCCGGCTGGATTGTGGGAATTGCTCGCCGGCACCACCGCCTGGCGCGACGATCTGTTGTTGACGCCGGTCCTGGTGTTCGATCAATTCGAGGAGGTCTTCACGCTCCGCGATCAGACGTTCCGGGACGGGCTGGCGACGGAGCTCGGCGCGCTCATCGACCATCCGGAAGTGAAGCTGCTGATCAGTCTCAAGGAAACGCACCTCGGCGAACTGGAACAATTCAGTGCCCGCATTCCGCGGCTGTTTCAGGAGCGCCTGCGACTGGAGCCATTGTCCGAGAGCGCCGCACGCGACGCCGTGGTCAAGCCGGCGCAACTGGTCGGTCCTTATACGACGAAGCCGTTCACGTATGACGAACGCGCTCTGGACAACATGTTGACTTATCTCAAGGGACGCTCGGACGTCATCGAGCCGTTCCAGCTTCAGTTGCTCTGCCAGCATGCCGAAGGGATTGCGGAGCGGAAGGAAGCGACACAGAGCGAGCCCGTCACGCTCACAATGAGCGATTTCAAGGGAAGCAACGCATTTGGCGTCGTGCTCGAGAATTTCTACCGCGACGTGCTGTCGCACATTTCCTCCCCGGCCGAGCGCAAATGCGCCGCCGCATTGTGCGAAGACGGCCTGCTCGGATCGTCCGGACAGCGGCTCATGCTCGAAAAAGCGCAGATCCTCAGCGACTACGGCGTCGCCGAAGGAACGCTCGAGGTTTTGACCCGCGAGCGTCTCGTGCGCGAGGAGCGCCGCATGGAGAGCACGTTCTACGAGCTGAGCCACGACCGGCTGGCCGAGTCGGTATTCGCCGCGCGAAGCGAGAAGCTGCCGAAATCGGTGAAGCGCGCATTATGGACTTCCGGCGCCGCGGCGTTGGTCATCATGGGACTGGTGGTCATGGGTGTGCTGCTGCACTGGAACAACACGGTCCAGAAGGAACGCGACAGCGCCGAGAACCTCCTCGGATTTCTCCTCGGCGAGCAGTTCATGGGCGAGGTCCGCGACGTCGGCCGCAGCACGTTATTGCAGCAGGTGCAGGGGCAGGTCGACCGGCGTGCCGTAGGGATGCGCAGTGCATTGAACCGCGGACTGTCTCTGCGCAATCAAGGGGAGATCCGGCGCACCGAGGGGAACGTGGCCGAGGCGGCGAAGCTGTTTCGGGAATCGTTGAAGGATTTCGAGAGCGCTCCCGACAATCCCGATCGCGCCCGCGAGATTGCCCGCGCTCACGATCGCCTCGGCAATGCGCTCATGACCCAGGGGAAGCTCAGCGAGGCCCTGCCTCACATCGAGGCGGCGGACAAATACTGGCGCATAGCCGCAAACACGGCCGGTTCCGTGGACGTCGTACGGGCCGACTGTACGAGCATGGCCGAAAGCCTCGTGTCGACCGTCGAGATCAGGACGCGCATGGGGGCGTCGGCGCGAGCCGTGGCCGATCTCGAAAGGACGTTCACCATCCTGTCGGAACTGATGTTCGGCCGCGGTCAGGCGCCGCCCGAATGCGGACCGATGGCGGAGCAGGCCGCTCCGTATCCCGATCCCGACGTCATGCAGGCGCTCACCCGCGCGGCGCTCGCGCGGGCATTCCTCTTTTCCTCGTCCTACGATCATGAAGGAGCCGCGGCGCTCGCCGAGCAGGCGCGCCTGTTGCGGCCATCGTCGCTCTCCGCGCGAAGAACCGCGTTGCTCACGCTGGCATGGCGCGGCAACGTCCGACTCTCGAGAGATCCGGCAGCCGCGCTGACCGATTACCGGAAAGTGCTCGCCGAAGCTGAGGAATTGCGGCGATCGGATCCGAACGATCATCTGTGGCAGCGCGAGCGAGCGGCCTCGCAATTGTTTGTGAGCGGGGGGATCGTCGTCTGTCAGAAGCCGGGCTCCTGCACGCCCATGCCGTCGCTCGACGACGCGGAATCCCTCGTGCTGGAGGCCATCGCCGCGTTGCGTGCGCTGGCGGCGGCCGATCCGGCCAACATGTCGCTGCAGGATGATCTGATCTGGGCGGCCCAGGTGCGTTCCGCGATGCTTGCAGCGAGAGGTGGCCGTGCCGCCGAGCGACTGGTCGCGATCCGCGATGCCCAGCACATTCGCGACCGGTCGCTGCGCGATCGGAACGACGCCGGCAGCGAACAAACGGCGGTGTATCTCCTCGCGGAGGAAGCCGACATTCTCCGCGAGCTCGGCCGTCTCGCCGAAGCGCGAGAGACGCTCCGTCGAGCGATCGACCGCGCGAGCAGATTGGTCGTAGCTCATCCTGAACATGTCCCGTATTACCAGACGCTGTCCCGGATTCGGATCCGTGAAACAGCGCTTCTGCTCGAGGGCGGAGATTGGAACGGCGCCCTCGGTACGTTCGCCGAAAACTCCCGGAATTCCAGGCGAAACATCTGCGGGCGTCGATCGACCTGCGAAAGCGAGGGATGACTCACGTCAGCAAGGGATCGAGTCTTCTGCGTCACGATTCCGCGGCGGCTACCCGTGAGTTCGTCGCTGCCGAATCGGCATTGCGCGAGGCGGTTCGGCGGTACCCCGCCTCGTACGTCACGTACAACGAGCTTCGCGATGTCTACGACTGGCTCCAGCGGACCGACGCCCGGCTCGGCCGGAAAAAGGAACGATTCGAGGCGCTCAGTGCATCGATGCACGCGGCGCAGCTTGCGGCGTGGCTCGCTCCCGAGTCCGCGCAGAGCGCGATGAACAGCAGGCTGCTCGAAGCGCGCAATGCGTTCGCGCAGGCTCTGGTCGCCGAGAACAACACGAAGAGCCACGAGGCGGCACTCGGACTCCTCCAGGAGGCGGTCGTCGTCGCCGACAGCCTGGTCCAGCGCGAGCCGGCCAACGGCGATTACCGGCTTTCCCTCGCCGAGGCGAAGTGTGGGCTCGGCATGGTCCGTCGCAAGCTCGGCTCGGCGGGGTGGGAGAACGCCGTCCGCAGCGGTTTGATCGACGTGCAGAAGGCGATCGCGCTCGCCCCGGAAAGAATCGCATTTCGCTTGAAGCAGGCTTCCTGGCGGCAGTACCTCGGGCAGGAACTGGCGAAGAGCGAGGGCGAGAAAGAACGCGCGGGAGCCGAGCTCGCACTGGCGCTGCAAGGCTACGAAGAAGTGCTGCGCCTCGAGCCGAACAACGCCGAGGCGCAGAACGGAATCCGCGCGGTGCAGGGCGGCCGGCCCGTCAGTACTCGTTAGGCGTCATGCACATCGACCGTGATGTCGCTCGAGAGCGTTTCGTAATCCACGCCCGGCACGCTCTCGGCCGTGATGGCGAGGTAGTACTCGCCCGCGGCAAGGTTGCTGAAGATCGCAATATCGGGGATGTCGGCGCGCAACGCTTCATGTCCGATTTCCGTATCGATCGCCCAATCGGCGGAGCGCATCAGCGAGATGCCGATCCGGTCCGCCGGAGTGGCGCTACGCGCCGGGCGCAGATACTCCGCATTCGAGCAGCGCACGGCCACGGTGCCGTTCGCGGGCACGTCGAAGTGACGAGATTCCGGAAGGTGCGCGACGATCTCGAAGTCGCTGCTGAAACCGCCCACGCGCGGGCCGGGAGGCGAGAACGTCGTGAGCACCGGGGTCCGGCCCAGGATCCGGCTGCCCGCTTCGGTGAGGTCGGGCCGGTTTCCGCGCCAGATTTGCGAGCCTTGCACGGCCGTGTCGTTATCGGCACTGCCGTCGTTCACTTCGGCGTACGACGTCCGTCCCGTCCACGCCTGCACCGGGCGCCCGGTGCTGTAGGCCATCTCCTGCGCGAGCGTTCCCTCATCCGCGCGTGTGCCGGTGTTGCAGGAGTTGAACGCCAGCGTTGCATCCGGCGTAAACCGCGAGCTGTTGAACGAGCGAACCTGCGACATCGAAATGCCGTAATCCGGCAGCCCCTGCGCGCCCCAGCCGTAACGCAGTGCCACCTGTCCGGGGACGCCGTGGCTGTAGATCGTCATCGAGGAGATGCTCGCCGCCGGCAATTCGGACTCCAGGATCGACGGGAGCGGCGTGGCGGGAGTCATCCAGATCAGGCAACCGGGTGATGAGCTTGTCTGAACGTGTGCCGTGTCGACGCCGCCGGCCACGTAGCCGGTCCGCTCGACGATCCACACCGTGTTGCGCGTGACTCCCGCGAATCGTGCGGCATCCATGAACTGGTACGGATGGGACGCGCGGATCTCGCCGGGGCCGGGCGCGCCGATGACGGCCACGTTGAACGGACCGGGGGCGCGCTCGTCGGTGCATGGCGTGCGCTGCAGCGGCCCGGCACCGGAGTCCTCGTGCTGTTGCACGACGTGCGTCAGCTCGTGCGCGAGCAGCGTGCGGCCCGCACTGCTGTGCGGGACGTACTCGCCGTTGCCGAAGACGATGTGGTTCTTCGCCGTGAAGGCGCGCGCGTGCACGTCCGCCGCCGCGCGCCCGGCCGCGGCGTCTGCATGGATGCGAACGTCCGCCAACGTCCGGCCGAAGCGCGGCTCCATGAACGCGCGCGTCGCAGCGTCGAGCGGCTGGCCCGGCGTGTCGAGTGCGCTGGAGACTGCCGAGGTCACCAGTTGCCGGTCGACGTTCGACGGGCTGGCCGGGCGGGGAGGTGCGGGAACGTCGGCGCGCCGATTCCCGCCGCTCGGTTCGTGAAGAATCCGGAGCGCGAGCCGGTCCGCTTCGCGTTCGTACGAATCTTCCTCGCCGTCGATCAGCTTGCGCCGGATCACGGCGTCACGCGACGCGTGCACCGGCACCGAAACGAAGTTCTGGCTGAACTGCGGCGCGGCAGCCGGAGTGCTGCGCGGCGCCGCATGTCGCGGTGCTCCGTCGATGACCGCACGCCCGTTGTTCGTCGGCGCTACCCGTTTCCGCGCGAAAAGACGCATGACTCGCACCTCCCGTCAACCAGAGATGCTGCAATGTAGGTTCACCTCGGCTGCAACGCACGCTCGCCACTGCTCACGCTGGTAAGCTCCCTCCGTGCGAAAGCTCTGGATCTGGCTCGCCCTCGTCCTCCTCGGCATCGGTGCCGCGCTCTTTTTCGGACGCTCGCGCGTGGAGACGGGAACGGCGAACCGTCCGTGGCCGCTGGACCTCGGCGTCGTCGCCGATGCGCCGAAACGCTTTCCGCCGGTGAAAGACAACGCTTCGGCGACGCAGCTCTACCAACTCGCGTCCGAGGCGGAAGTCGAGCTGCGCCAGAGGCCCACGCGGCGCGGCCCAGAGGGGATGCGCGAAGAGTTGCGCGACGAGTTCGCCGAATACGTGCGCGTGCAGATCGAGCGCAGCGGCGACACGATCGACGCCCCGCCGGCGGACGTGGCGCGCTATCTCACCGAGAACGCGGCGACGCTCAACGCGATCCGCACGCTCGCGCTGAGCGGCACACCGATCGTGTTCGAGGCCGACCTCAACACAGGCCGCGAAGACGATTTCGGTCCCATTCTGACCGGGCCGAGCGTCTTCGCTCTGCAGCACCTCCACCGCGTCTTCGTGGCGCGTGCGCTCACGTCCGCGCGCGACGGAAACGCCGCGGCGTGGGATGAACTGCGCACCACGTGGGAGCTGACGCGGCCGCTGTGGGGACGTCCGGACCAGACCGCGGTGCTGGGCGCGTCCACCGCGGCGCGGATGGTCAACGGTGCCGCGCGCAAGATGCCGCTCCCGCCGCCGGCGTGGCTGGCGGAGCTCGACACGACTCCCTACGAGTGGCACCTCGCCGCGGCCCATCAGGCGGAGGCGTGGCGCAGCAAAAGCCCCGCGTTGAACGAGCGTCTGCGCGGCATGGCGGCCGAGGTCCTGCAGGCGAAGGCGTGCGACGCGAGCAGCCCGCAGTTCGACGCCGTACGCGAGAAGCTCGGCGCGCGCGCCACGCCGAACCTCATTTCCCACTGGGAGCGGCTGATGCGTTTCCGCGCCGAGCGCGAAGCGCGTCGCAACGTCCTGCGCATCCGCGCGGGACAGCCGCCCGTGCCGGATACGCAATGCACCGACGGCTCGTGGGAGGTCACGCCGTCGTCGTTCCGGTTCACGCGCGACGTGCCGGTGCCGCGGCCGCAGATCAAATATCCGCTGGGATACGACAAGACGCAGCCGGGTGGAACGGGCATTGTAGATCCCGGTTCCCGATGACCGAGGACCCCTTCGTCCGGCTCGTGGAAGAACAGCGCGCTCGCACGATGGAGGAGCTGCGCCAGCTCCTCCGCGACGTGCCCGATCCCGTCCTGCAGAAGCTCGCCGTCGACCTCGTGCCCGCGTTGTTCCGCAACGACTATCGCGGCGAGCGCGCGGCCTCCGGCGCACGGTGGGCGCATGCGTTCGCGCGTCCGCGTTCCAACGCGTTGCCGACATTCCTCGTGCGCATCCATTCGGGACCATTTTCGGCCGACGACGCGGACAACCTCCGCATGACCATGCAGGGCGCGAACATCACGCAGGCGGCCGTCGCGGTCATCGGCGAAGGTGCGCTCACAGCCTCCGTGCGCACGCTCCTCGGCAGCTCCGTACCGTGGCTCCTCGACACGGACGGCCTCGTCAATCTGATGATGAACGCGAACGTCGGGACCGCTCTGCGCGTCTACGAGGCGAAGTACGTCAATCCTGAGTACTTCCGGTAGAATCGCGCTTTCGATCCCTCGAGGTGACCCTTGCACATCAATGATCTTCTGAAAATTGCCGCCGAGCGCCGGGCCTCGGACCTTCACATCAAGGTCGGCTCGCATCCCGTGATCCGCGTCGACGGTGAGCTCGTGCCGCTGGTCGAGCTCAAGCGCCTCATGCAGGAAGACACGATCGCGATGGCGTTCTCGATCATGTCGTCGCGGCAGAAAGAGAAGTTCAAGAACAACTACGAGATCGACATCGCCTACTCGGTCCCCGGCCTCGGCCGCTTCCGCTGCAACATCTTCCAGCAGCGCGGCACCGTGGGCATGGTCCTCCGCGTCATCCCGGTCAAGATCCTCTCCATCCGCGAGCTGATGCTGCCGACGGTGCTCGAGAAGATCGCCGAGGAGCGCCGCGGCCTCATTCTCTGCACCGGCACGACCGGCTCCGGCAAGTCGACGACGCTCGCGGCGATGATCGACTACATCAACGCCCATCGCACGGAACACATCATGACGGTCGAGGATCCGATCGAGTTCCTCCACCGCGACAAGAAGTCGATCGTCAATCAGCGCGAGGTCGAGGTCGACACCAAGTCGTTCTCGCAGGCGCTGCGCAGCGCGCTGCGTCAGGACCCCGACGTCATCCTCGTCGGCGAAATGCGCGATTACGAAACGATCGAGACCGCGCTCACCGCGGCGGAGACGGGCCACCTCGTGCTCTCGACGCTGCACACGATGGACGCGACGGAAACCGTCAACCGCATCATCTCCGTCTTCCCGCCGCACCAGCAGAAGCAGATCCGTCTGCAGCTCGCCGCCGTGCTCAAGGCCGTCGTTTCGCTGCGCCTCCTGCCGCGCGCCGACGGACTGGGACGCGTGCCCGCGGCCGAAGTCCTGATCTCGACCGCGTACATCCGCGACTGCATCGAGAACAAGGAAAAGACGAAGCTCATCAAGGACGCGATCGCGCAGGGCACGTCGCAGTACGGCATGCAGACGTTCGATCAGTCGCTCTACACGCTGTACAAGAACGGCCTGATCACGCTCGACGAAGCGCTGCGCCGCGCCTCGAACCCGGACGAGTTCCGCCTCAAGCTCTCCGGCATCCAGTCGACGGCCGACATGTCGCGTGAGGAGATGGAGCAGAAGCTCACCATCTCCGGCACCGGCACCGACGACCCGTTCGGAGACGAGTCGCCCTTCGATTTCTCGAACACGCTGTAACTCCGGAGCGCGGCGATGTCCGATTGCTACATCGCCGCGCTTCGCATCCTCAACTACCGCTTCAACAGTGAGGCGGAGCTGCGCCGCAAGCTCGCGCGCAAAAAGTTCGAGGCCGCCGAGATCGACAAAACGATCGCGCAACTGCACGACGAGAAGTGGCTCGACGACGAGCGTTTCGCCGGCGCGCTGGTCCGGACGCGCGCAAACAAACGACTCGGACGCAAACGGATCCTGCGCGAGCTGCAGGCCGCGGGCGTGCACGGCGAGACCGCCGGAAAGGCGGTCGAAGAGAACCTCGACGGCGAACGCGAAGCGGAGGCCTTGCGCGAGCTCGCGCAGAAGCGGGCCCGGGTGCTCGCGCGGCGGCTCGGTCCCGATTTCCTCAGCACCTCCGAGGGACGAAACAAACTGGCCGTTTATCTGTTGAATCAGGGTTACGATGCCGCGCTCGTTTACGAGGCAGTGAAGGAGATCAGGGTTGCTCACCACCAGCCAGATTCGTGAAGAATTCCTCCGGTTTTTCGAGAAGAACGCGCACCGCCGCGTGTCGAGCTCCTCGCTCGTCCCCGCCGGCGATCCGACGCTCCTCTTCACGAACGCCGGGATGAATCAATTCAAGGACGCGTTCCTCGGCCGCGAGCAGCGCGATTACACGCGCGCCACGACCTCGCAGAAATGCGTCCGGGCCGGCGGCAAGCACAACGACCTCGAGAACGTCGGACGCACCGCGCGCCACCACACGTTCTTCGAGATGCTCGGCAACTTCTCGTTCGGCGACTACTTCAAAGAAGATGCGATCCGCTTCGCGTGGGATCTGATCGTCAACGTCTACGGCCTCGACCCGGAGCGCCTCTGGTTCTCCGTCTTCGAGGGGGACGACGCCGTTCCCGCGGACGACGAGGCAGCGCAGCTCTGGGTCCAAGCCGGCGCGCGTCCCGAACGCGTCCTCCGCTTCGGCCGCAAAGACAACTTCTGGCAGATGGGCGACACCGGTCCGTGCGGACCGTGCTCGGAGATCCACTACTTCCGCGGCGATGACCTGTCGAAGAACGTCCCGGAGCTCGTCAACGGTCCCGGCGACGACACGATGGAGATCTGGAACCTCGTCTTCATGCAGTACGACCGCGACGAGAACGGCACGCTCACGCCGCTGCCGGCACCGTCGGTCGACACCGGCATGGGCCTCGAGCGCATCGCCGCGGTGATGCAGAAGGCGCACACGAACTACGACATCGACCTCTTCACGCCGGTCAAAAAGAAGATCGAAGAGATCAGCGGCTACTCGTACAAAGCGGACATGGAGGACGACCTCGACACCGCGGTGCGCGTCCTCTGCGATCACTCCCGCGCCTCGTCGTTTCTCATCAGCGACGGCGTGATCCCGTCGAATGAAGGACGCGGCTACGTCCTGCGCCGCATCATCCGCCGGGCGATCCGCTTCGGCCGCAAGCTGCCGCAGCCGGTGCTGCTCACGCAGCTCGTCGACAGCGTCATCGCGTCGATGGGGGAGGCGTATCCGGAGCTGCGCGATCGCCGCGAGGCGGTCGTCAAGACGCTGGAGTCGGAAGAAGAGCGCTTCTCGCGCACGCTCACCTCGGGCATGGAGCGCGTTGGTCAAGTCATTGACGATGTCCGCCATCGCGGCGAGACCACGCTCGGCGGCGCCGAAGTGTTCCGCCTCTACGACACGTACGGCATCCCCATCGACCTCATCGCGGAGATGGCGGAAGAAGAAGGGGTGACCCTCGATCGCGCCGGCTTCGAGCAGAACATGGCCGACGCGCGCGCGAAGGCGAAGGCTTCGTCGAAGTTCGCGCTGAGCGCGGATGCGGAGACGTTCGCCGCGATCGCCGAGAAGGCCGGTCCGGTGGAGTTCGTCGGCTACGAGAACTACGTCGGCATCGACTCCGTCGTGAAGGCGATCGTCATCAACGGCGAGGAGCGCGATGCGCTCCATCACGGCAGCGAAGGGGACGTCGTCCTCTCGCCGACGCCGTTCTACGCCGAGTCGGGTGGCCAGATCGGCGACACCGGCACGCTGGAGTGGGAAGGCGGCCGCGCGACCGTGCTCGACACGCAGAAGCCGTTCGGCGAGCTGCCGGTGTCGCGCGTGCGCGTCGACGAAGGCTCGCTCGCCATCGGTGCGCAGGTACGCGCGTCGGTGTCGGCGCCGCTGCGTCTCGACACGACCGCCAATCACACGGCTACGCACCTGTTGCACAAGGCACTCAAGGACATCCTCGGACCGACCGTCCAGCAGGCGGGCTCGCTCGTCGCGCCGGATCGTCTGCGTTTCGACTACACGCATCACCAGCCGCTTACCGACGAGCAGTTGCGCGCGGTCGAGGCCGAGGTCAATGACCGGGTGCGGGCGAACTACGAGGTGACGAAGAGCGTCATGCCGATCACCGACGCGAAGCAGAGCGGCGCGGTGGCGATGTTCGGCGAAAAGTACGGCGAGATGGTGCGCATCGTCGCGGCAGGCGATTACTCGCGCGAGTTCTGCGGCGGCTGCCACGTCAACCGCACCGGCGACATCGGCATCTTCAAGATCGTCTCCGATCGCTCGCTCGCGGCAGGCGTGCGCCGCATGGAAGCCGTGACGGGACGTGGTGCGCTCGCGCTCTTCCAGAAACTCGACGACGCCACGCACACGCTCGCGTCTCAGGCGAATGTCTCCCTCGACGAGCTGCCGACGTACGTGCGCTCGCTGCAGGAAAAGCAGAAGCAGCTCGAGAAGGAGCTGAAGGCGATCAAGGTGCGCCTCGCCACCGGCGGCGGCGCGACGAAGTCCTCGGACGATGCCGTCGTCGACGTCAACGGCGTCAAGCTGATCGCACGCCGCGTCGACGAGCTCACCGGCGGCGACCTGCGCAACTTCGCGGATGAGCTGCGCTCGAAGCTCAAGAGCGGCGTGGTCGTCCTCGGCAGCGCGCAGGACGGGAAGGTGACGCTGTTGACCGCGGTCACGAAAGACCTCCTCGACCGCGTCCAGGCGAACACCCTCATCGGCAAGCTCGCGCCCATCGTCGGCGGCAAAGGCGGCGGCAAGCCCGATCTCGCCCAGGCCGGCGGCAAGGACGCCGATCGCCTGAACGAGGCGCTCGACACGGCGCAGAGCGCGCTGCGCGACTTGCTCGCCTGACCTGTTGCTGGTTGCCGGTCGCTGGTGACTGGTTGCCCGCGAGGCCTCGCTTCGCGCGGCAACTCCCGAGCAACCAGCAACCGAAAACCAGCAACGCCGGAGGCCAAAGCGCCCTCGGCCGTGCATTTTTCCCTCGCCTCTAGTATCTTTTTTCCGGCAATCTGCCGGCGAATATGGGAGGTGGAGTCATGCGTGGTCGGTCGTGGGTGTGTGCGTTCGCATTGTTGTTGCTGTCGGTTCCGGCTTTCGCGGTGAAAGTCAAAAGCGTCAGCGACGGCCTCACCGCTGATCAGGTAGCCACCCTGTTGACGGGTTCCGGCGCCCGGATTTCGAACATCCGGATCACCGGCGGTGCCACGGCCATCGGCCAGTTCACCGAGTTCTCCGCGCTCGGCATCGAACAGGGCGTCGTCCTCAGCACGGGGAACATTTCCGATGTCGCCGGTCCGAACACCATCACGAACTCCGGTGCGGATCTCGGCACCGCGGGTCAGGCCGCGCTCGACGCTGTCGTCGCCCCTTTCGTGACGCACGACGCCTCCGTCCTCGAGTTCGACGTCATCACCGAATCGCCCACGTTCGCCATCCGCTACGTCTTTGCTTCCGAGGAGTATCGGGAGTGGGTCGACTCCGAGTTCAATGACGTCTTCGCGTTCTTCGTGAACGGCTCCAACATCGCCATCACCCCGGGCACCGGCGCGCCCGTGACCATCAACACGATCAATCACCTGCGCAATCAGGGCCTCTATCGCGACAACGAAGGCGGCGTGGCGACGCAGTTCGACGGCTATACGACGCCGCTTCTCGCGGTGGCAGTCGTCGAGCCGGGCGTGTCGCATCACATCCGCATCGCCATCGCCGACACGTCGGACGGCGCGCTCGACACGGCGGTGTTCATCGCCCAGGGTGGCATCTCCGGATCGCAGATCGCCCCGATCATCCAGCCGCGCGAGGACGTCATCGAGGCCGAGTACGGCGCGCAGGGCACCGAGATCGCGCTGCCGCTCTACTACGCGTTCGAAAGCGCACCGCCGCAGCTCACCGCGACCGGCCTTCCGGGCGCGACCATCACGTTCTCGCCGATGTACCACGGCGCGGACGAGCAGATGTTCACCAACATGAAGATCGTCCTCGGTCCCGACACCCCGCCGGGATCGCACGTGGTGACGATCCGGTCCGCGATCGGGGGAGCGGAGTCGTTCGCGACGATCATCGTCGTGGTCGACTGCCAGCCGCCGTCCATTCTCGGCATCGGACAACCGCAGACCCAGCTCGTCGATCGCGGGACCTCCGCGACGTTCCGGGTGCAGACGATGGGCAGCGTCCCGCAGACGTACCAGTGGTTCACCGGCTTCACCGGCATGACGCGCAACCCGGTCACGTCGGGCGGGAACACGGCCGAGCTGAAGACCGGCGCGATCAACGAGATGACGCCGTACTGGGTGCGCGTGACGAATCCGTGCGGCTCGGCGGACAGCCTCGCGGCGTTTGCCATCCCGAAGTGACGCGCAGGAAATCGCCTTGAATCGGAGCCCGCGCGAATGAACGCGCGGGCTTTTTGTTTAGGTATCGCCGTGACGACCGAACCGACCACGCACGCCTGGGGAACGCAGCCCGAGATGTTCGGGCCCCGCCACGAGCACCGCCTCGGCATGATCGTCCGCGAGGTCGAAAAGCTCCCGCGCGGCGCGCGCATGCTCGACGGTGCGGTGGGGCTCGGCCAGCTCGCGGTGCGGATGCAGCAGCGCGGCTATCGCGTGTTCGGCATCGACTACTCACTCGACGCCGCTTTGCACGTGCGGCGGAACTCGAGCGTGCCGGTGGTCGTCGGGGACATGACGCGCATGCCGTTTCGCGATGGTGTGTTCGACGGCCTGACGACCGGCGAGACGCTGGAGCATCTCGAGAACGACACGGGTGCGGCAGGGGAGATCGGACGCGTGCTGCGCGAAGGCGGCACGTGCATCGCGACCGTGCCGGCGCTGCAGAGCCTCTGGAGCGCGTCCGACGATTACTACGAGCATCGCCGGCGCTATTCGCGCGAACAACTCACGTCGATGTTTGCCGGCCTGCAAATCGAGAAAGCGAACTACTGGGGTTTCCCGGTGGTGCTCACGTACGACACGTTGTTCCTTCTGCCGATGAACAAACGCCGCGCGCGCCGGAAGGTGACGGAAGACGCTGCGCTGCAATCGGTGGCGAAAGCGGGCCGCTCGCGTGGCCTCGTGCGCCTCGTCCGCGCCATCTTCGCGCTCGACGGCCTGTTCTCGTGGCTCCCGTTCGGGCCAGGCCTGCTGATGGTGGCGAAGAAGGTCAGACGAGCGGATTGATCACGCGAAGGCCGGTGAAGCGGGCAAAGTCTTTGTCCGCGCTGTAGACGGTCGCCTCGTGCTCGATCGCGAGCGCGGCGAGATGCGCGTCGGTCATGAGATCGCCGCGGACGTCATGCACTCGGATGAGGTCGCGAAGAATCGTCCAGTACCGCGCACCAGGCTCGAGGACCGAGACGTTCCGCCGCGCCAGCCACGAGTCGACGATAGCGATTGCTTCTTCGCTGCCATACGGCTCGTGAAAGAGCGTCGGCTTCGTCGTCAACCGCAGAAACGCGTGGATGCTGCTCCAGGGGAGGTACACCGGCGTCGCCGAAGAAAACGTTTCGATCAGCCACTGCTTTGCACGGGCGTGTTGCGGAAGCGACTCGACGTATGCGTAGATCAGCAGGTTTGCGTCGATCGCAATCACCTGCGCCACGGCTCTTCTTCCGCCTCGCCGAGGAGGCGGGCGACGCATTCGAACGAGACGCCATCCCGCGCACGCAGCGGCCGCACGTCGATGCGAAACGGCTCATCCACGCCACGCCGCACCGCTTCCCTCACCGCCGCGTCCAGCGACACGCCCGTCCGGCGCGCCTCTTCCTCGAGTCGCGCCGCAAGTTCGTCGTCCAGCGTCACCATCACCGTCCGCGCCATTCCTTCGATCCTACGCTCGGTTAGAATCCGCCGCAACACGGGAGGTTGCGATGACCGATTTGGACAAACCCAGCAAGGCGGAAGACGAATACTTTGCCCGGCAGGAGCTCGAGCGCCGCAAGAAGTGGGCGCAGGAGCAGGCCGCGAAAATGGCCGCCGACGAGAAGGAAAAGCTCAAACAGCTCCACTTCATGAAGTGCCCCAAGTGCGGCATGGATCTCAAAGAGATCGATCTGCACGGCGTGAAGATCGATCAGTGCGCCAACTGCGGCGGGATCTTCCTCGACGCCGGCGAGCTCGACCAGCTCTCCAAACAGGACGACGGCGTGATGGGCAAGGTCTTCTCGCTTTTCCGCTGATGCTCTTCCTCGCGCCCGCCGATCTTCGCGGGCTGACCCCGCGTGCGCTCGAGGACCTCCTCGGGCGCACCGACATGGTCGTCACGTACGCGGACGGCGGAGTGTGCGGTCTCGCCGCGGCCGCGCTCCTCTTCGCTGATTACGCCGTGCTCCACGAAAACGCCACGCTGACCGTCGACACGCCGGAAGCGTGGGCCGCGGTCGCGTGGCGTCTCGGCCGGCGCACCATCGCCTGGGCCGCGGGCGGGCAGAAGCAGAGCGAAGTCGTCGACGAGCTCACGGCAAAACCGCCGGACGCATGGCGGGAGGAATGGACGCGGCATCGCAGCGTTATCGCTCTCGATGCCGCTGCGGCGCTCATCCGCTCCCGCGGCGGAGACAGCCTCGAGCGCGCCGAGTTCGCCCGCCTCTTCGCCATCGGAGAGCCGCAGAAGGGTCTGGGCGCGTTCCTCGCTAAGGTGAGGCCGTCATATAGTACGGAGAACCTATGAGCCGAATCGAATCGGAGCTTTCCCGCGAAACGACCGCCGTGCCGCACGTCCCGAAAGCGCAGGACGAGCAGCTCTCGCTCTTCTCTTCCGACGCCCTGAAGACGGTGCAGAAGGAAGAAGCGCAGTGGCGGGAGAAGGTGCTGAATCCGGTCCTCCAGAAGAAGCCGTACTGGAAGAAGGACTACACGACCGTCAGCAGCATGGAAGTCAATCCGCTGGCCACCCCGCTCTCGGTTGCCGAGCAGGACTTTCGCGAGATCGCCTATCCCGGCGAGTTCCCGTACACGCGTGGCATCCACCCGACCGGCTACCGCGGCCGCCTCTGGACCATGCGCCAGTTCGCCGGCTTCGGCACCGCGCGCCAGACCAACGAACGCTTCAAGTACCTCCTCACGCAGGGACAGACCGGTCTCTCGACGGCGTTCCATCTGCCGACGCTCTACGGCTACGACTCCGATCATCACTACAGCGCCGGTGAAGTGGGCAAGTGCGGCGTCGCCGTCGACACCCTCGCGGACATGGAGACGCTCTTCGACGGCATCAACCTCGAGGACGTCACCGTCTCGATGACGATCAACTCCACCGCGCCGATCGCGCTGGCGATGTACCTCGTCGTCGCGGAGAAGCAGGGCGCCGACTGGAAGAAGATCTCCGGCACGCTGCAGAACGACATCCTCAAGGAGTACATCGCGCAGAAGGAGTACATCTTCCCGCCGCGTCCCTCGATGCGGCTCATCACGGACACGATCCGCTTCTGCGCCGAGAACGTGCCGAAATACAACACGATCTCGATCAGCGGCTATCACATCCGCGAGGCCGGCTCGACCGCGCTGCAGGAGCTCGCGTTCACGCTGCGCGACGGCATGGAGTACGTCGAGTACGGCATCCGCGCCGGTCTCGACGTCGACGAGTTCGCGCCGCGCCTGTCGTTCTTCTTCAACTCGCACAACGATCTCTTCGAAGAGGTCGCGAAGTTCCGCGCCGCACGCCGCATCTGGGCGAAGGTGATGCGCGACCGCTACGGCGCGAAAGACCCGCGCTCGTGGCAGCTCCGCTTCCACACGCAGACCGCCGGCGCCTCGCTCACGGCGCAGCAGCCGTACAACAACATCGTCCGCGTCACCGTGCAGGCCCTCGCCGCCATCCTCGGCGGCACGCAGTCGCTGCACACCAACTCGCTCGATGAGACGCTCGCGCTCCCGACCGAGCAGGCCGCGCGCATCGCGCTGCGCACGCAGCAGATCCTCGCCCACGAATCGGGCGTCATCAACACGGTCGACCCGCTCGGCGGCTCGTACTACATCGAGGAGCTGACGGACCGCATGGAGCGCGGCTGCTTCGAGTACATCGAGAAGATCGATCAGTTCGGCGGGATGGTGGAAGCGATCGAGGCGGGATTCCCGCAGCGCGAGATCTGGGACGCCGCGTACCAGTACCAGCGCGCGGTCGACTCGCACGAAAAGCTCGTCGTCGGCATGAACTCGTTCCAGATGGAGAAGGAAGATCCGTACGACATCCTCTACATCGACGAGTCGGTGACGGAAGAACAGCTCGCGCTGCTCAACAAGGTGCGCGCCGAACGCGACCAGCAGAAGGTGCAGGACGCGCTGCAGGCGCTGCGCAACGCGGCGACCGATCCGGACGCGAACACGATGCCGTTCATCATCGACGCGGTGAAGGTGTACGCGAGCGTCGGCGAGATCTCGGACGCGCTGCGCGACGTCTTCGGCACGTACCAGGAGCCTGCGCTGTTCTGAGCGGGCAGGGGACCGACCAGGGGCCTCCGGCGGGCCGACGCGGTCGGCGGCGCTGGTTGGCCCAGCCAGAACGCACGCCACACGCGAGCAGCGGGCGATCCCCGCGACCGCACGTGTGGACGGAAGCGCCGCCGGCCGCGTCGGCCCGCCGGAGACCCCCTCGTCGGATCTCTCTCCTGCTCCTCCTGACGCTGGCCCTGCCGATGTCGGCCGCCGATCGCCAGAAGATCGCCGCCATCAACGTCAGTGCGACCGCGGTCGTGACACTCGCGAGCTGCTACGTCCAGAAGCACGCCCGCACCTGGCGTGAAGCCGGCCGCTGCCTTGGCATCGGTGCCATCGCCGGCGCCGGCTTCTATCAGGCCAAACGATTCGCCGGACGCGGCGACATCACCGAAGGGTGGCTCCTCGCGAACGCCGCCACCTCCCTCGTCGAAAACACCACCGCCGGCGAGCATCCGCTCGGCCGCATCGGCTACACCTTCGGCCCCTTTCGCCTCCGGCTCGTGACGCCGCTCGATCGCGCACGCGAATCGATCGTCGACATCGACGTCTCCCTCGCCGAGACCATCTACCTCGCGCGCATGCTGAACGACGCGGACGACGTCGACGTGCGCGACGGCATGCTCTGGTGGGAAACGCGCGATCCCGTCCGCGAAGACGACCGCCTCTTCCTCGGCTACACGTGGGGTATCTACCCCGGCGCGTGGACGCGCGCCCGTGAAACGACGTGGAACCATGAGGCCGTGCACGCGGTGCAGGCACTGCAGACCGACTCCGTCGATCCTCCCGCCATCACGCTCGCGCAGAAGCCGCGCCCCATCCGCTTCCGCCACCTTCGCCTCGGCGCGCTCAATCTTGCCGACAACGTCGTCCACGCGCAGCTCGTCGACTACGAGGATCGCTGGGCCGAGATCGAGGCGTATCGCCTCAGTGGCGACGAAGCCCCGCCGCGCTGACGGGCGTCACAGAACGGTTACGGCGCCCGAGACGAATCCGGACGCCGTCCGGCACGCTGTCACCGGACCGCGTATCATCTCCTCCATCCATTAGGAGGATTTCTCATGCGTGTGCGACTCACGTTCGTCGTGGCAGCTCTGTTTCTGACGACTTCTCTGTTCGCAAAAGACGTCTATCTTTCCATCGGAGGCAGCGTCGGCATCTTCCGGACGGACGCACGCATCTTCAATCCGTCGTTCGAGAAGGACATCACGGTCACCGCCCGCTATCTGCCGGCGGGCAACGAGAACAACGAAGGCGTCGCCACGAAGAGCATCACCGTGCCGAAGCGCTCGATGGCCGTTTACAACGACGTCGTGCAGTCGCTCTTCGGCGGCGGCCCGGCCCTCGGTGCGGTGCGTCTCACGTCCGACGACGACTTCGTCGCCACGCAGCGCATCTACGCCGACCAGTCCAACGGCGCGCAGAACGGTACGCTCGGACAGTTCGTCCCCGGGCTTGACGTCACGGCCGCCCTCAAAAAGGGCGTGCTCCTGCAGCTCAAGCAGAACGGCAGCGGCGGCACGAAGGGAACGTTCCGCACGAACTGGGGCGGCGTCAATCCGAACGCCAGCGTCGCCAACGTGTCCTTCAAGCTGTACGACAACACCAACGCCCTCGCGGGTACGAACAACCTCACCATCCAGCCGTTCGGCGTCATCGGGCCGACGAACATCGCCGGTTTCTTCGGCAACCCGAACCGCAATCTCAGCGACGCGTGGATCAGCTTCGAGTCCGACCAGCCGATCTTCGCGTACGGCTCGGTCAACGACAACGGCTCCGACGATCCGACGTTCATCCCCGCCTCGGCGGACAGCGGCGTCGAGCCTGTCCCGCCGCCCGCAAAGACCGTCAGCATCACCGCCCGCGATTTCGCATTCAACGTCGCGCAGTCCGCAACGCTGCGCGCCGGCGACGAAGTGACGTTCCGCATCTCGAAGACCCAGGGGACGCACGGCTTCGTGCTGCAGGCTCCGAACGGCTCGATTCTCATCAACATGCCGTCGGTCTCGAACAGCGTCATGGAGCACACCGTCACGCTGCCGTCCGCGGGGAATTACTTCTTCGCCTGCACGAACAGCCTGTGCGGCAGCGGTCACTTCGAAATGACCGGCGAGCTCGCCGTACAACCGTAATCTCACCTGCTCTCTCCCCGCACATGCGGGGAGAGAGCAGGTGAGGGGCAGTTCTCTCACGCACGAAATTTGCTACACTCCCTGCGAAAGCGAAAGCTGGGGAGTGTGGGAAGGGTGCAGCTAGTCGAATTCTTTCGCAGCAGGCGGGGAGGAGAGCTGATCGGCATCGTCGTCGTGGCGATCGGGATCAGTCTCGCTGCCGCTCTCCTCACGTATCACCCGCGTGACTCCTCCGCGTTCTACACCTCCACCGACATCGAGATCCGCAACGCCATCGGCTACTACGGCGCGACGCTCGCCTGGATCTTCGTCGGGTTCTTCGGCTTCGCCAGTCTCCTCTTCCCGGCCGTGCTGCTCGTCGGCGGCTGGAACCGTTTCTGGGGCCGCGACATCGAGTACTTCCACACGAAGCTGATCGGCTTCGTGATCCTCACCACCGCATTGCCGCCGCTCTTCGATCTCGCTTTCGGCAAGGTCTGGCTGCGCGGCTCGCTCATCGCCTCCGGCGGGTATCTCGGCCACGAGCTCAATCGCGCCGTCAGCGGCAATCTCAATACGAGCGGCGCGGTGATCGCCCTCGTCACCGCACTGCTGATCGGACTCCTGCTCGCCACGCGCATCAGTCTCGCCGCCGTCTTCCTCGCCATCCACCAGCAGTTCGTCGCCCTCGGCCGCACGATGTCGCTGCAGTGGGCTCGCTTCACCGAGCGCCGGCGCAAAGAGAAGATGAAGGACGCGATCGTCCGGAAGCATCTCGAGAAAGTCGAGCCGCCGCCGCTGCGCCTCGTCCCACCGGTTGCAGAGGACGACGAAGAGGACGAACCGCTGCGCGGCCCGATCGTGCGCGAGGTCAAAGGCGCCGGCAAGTTCCAGATCCGCAAAGTGACGAAGGCCGATCTGCGCAAAGCCGCGGAAGCGCTCGCGCAGCAGGAAACGCAGAATCCGTTCGAGCTCTACACGGCCGCGCCGTCCGCGCCCGCCCCGCGTGTCCTGCCGAGCGCGGTCGACGCACCGCCGGCGCCGAAGCCTCGCAAAGTCGCTGCACCTCCACCTCCTCCGATCGAAGAGGAGGAGCTCGAAGATCCGCTCTTCGAAGACCTCGACCTCCCCGTCGAAAGGCCGAAGCCCCTCATCCCGCGTCCCGCGGCGCGCAGGCCCGCCGAGAAAAAGCGCGAGATCAAGCTCACGCACGATCACCTCCCGCCGATGAACCTCCTCACGGAAGGTCCGAAGCAGGACGGCATCAACGACGAGGTCCACAAGAAGTTCCTCGAGATCGGGCATCTCATCGAGGACCGCTGCCGGGAATTCTCCGTCGAAGGGGAAGTGACCGCGTATCACCCCGGCCCGGTCGTCACGACATTCGAGTTCAAACCTTCCGCCGGCGTAAAGTACGCGAAGGTCGTCAACCTCGGCGACGATCTCGCGCTCGCGCTCAAAGCGGAGTCGATCCGCATCGAGCGCATCTCCGGCTCGTCCACCGTCGGCATCGAAGTGCCGAACCGCAAGCGCGAGCTGATCGCGCTGCGCGACATCATCGACACCGAGACTTTCCACGCCTCCTCTTCGCTGCTCTCGCTCGCGCTGGGCAAAGATATCCACGGCGAGCCGGTCGTCACCGATCTCGCGAAGATGCCGCACCTCCTCGTCGCCGGCGCCACCGGCGCCGGCAAGTCGGTCGGCCTCAACTCGATGATCGTGTCGCTGCTCTACAAGGCGCTGCCGAAAGACCTGCGGATGCTGATGATCGATCCGAAGATGGTCGAGCTGAAGGTGTACGAGGACATCCCGCACCTCCTGCATCCGATCATCACCGATCCGAAGCTCGCCTCCCACGCCCTCATCTGGGCCGTGAACGAAATGGAGAATCGCTACCGCACGCTGGCCGAATGCGGCGTGCGCAACATCGAGCAGTACAACTCGCTGCTCAAAGATCCCGACTCCTATCGGCGTGCGAAAAAATTAGCAGCCGACGCACCGACGCCGGCCGACGACCCTCTGCAGTACATCGTCGTGATCATCGACGAGTTCGCGGACCTGATGATGGTCGCCTCGAAAGACGTCGAAGACTCCGTGACGCGTCTCGCGCAAAAAGCGCGCGCGGTGGGCATCCACCTCATCATCGCCACGCAGCGTCCTTCCGTCGACGTCATCACGGGCGTCATCAAGGCGAACCTGCCGTCGCGCATCTCGTTCCAGGTCGCGTCGAAGATCGACTCCCGCACCATCCTCGACGCCCAGGGCGCCGAAAAGCTCCTCGGCAACGGCGACATGCTCTTCCTCCCGCCCGGCACCGCGCGCGTGCGCCGCCTGCACGGCGCGTACGTCTCCGAGAGCGAGATCAACGACATCGTCGAGTTCGTGAAGAAGAACCAGGGCGCGCCGCAGTTCCTCGAAGAGATCACCAAAGTCGCGGAAGAAAAGAACGGCGCCGACGGCGTCGAATACCTCGAAGATCCGAAATACGACGACGCCGTCCGCGTCGTCCTCACCACCGGCCAGGCCAGCGCGTCGTACCTCCAGCGCCGCCTCAAGCTCGGTTACTCGCGCGCCGCGCGCCTCATCGAGATCATGGAAGCGAACGGCATCGTCGGCCCTTCGCAGGGCTCGAAGCCACGCGAGATCCTCGTACGCGCCGACGACTATCCCCCCGCGGCCGGCGACACGATTTAGCCGGTACAATCGCTCCATCCCGTTATGGAGCGGTCCTCCGCGGCGCAGGCCGTCGACGTCTTCCTCAGCTATAACCACGTCGACCGTGCGGTCGTAGGGGAGATATGCAGCGCGCTTTCGCTTCGCGGCATCACTGCGTTTGCCGACTGGAAAGATCTCGAAGTCGGATTGCCTTGGCCGTCCAAGCTCGAACGTTCGCTGAACGCGGTGCGCGCGGTTGCGATCATCGTGGGACCATCGGGACTTGGACCGTGGCAGACGCGCGAGATGTACTACGCTCTCGATGCACAGGTCGAGTCGAAGAACACGCTTCCGGTGTTTGCCGTGCTGCTCGCGGGTGCTGAGCCTCCGTCCGGTTTTCTGAAACTGAACACGTGGATCGACTTGCGGCGCGGCATCTCCGACGAATCAATCGAGCAGATCGTCCGGGCTGTTCGCCGCGAAGTAGTCGAGGCGCGGCCGGTTTCCGCGATCTGTCCGTATCGCGATCTGCGCGCGTTCAGTGAGGAAGATGCGCCATTGTTCTTTGGCCGCGAGGAGGCCATCGACAAGCTGCTGGAGCGCATTGACGCGAGCACGCGCCGGCTTGACGCGCCGCGCTTGGTTGCGGTCGTCGGTCCCTCGGGAAGCGGGAAGTCGTCTGTCGTCGCAGCCGGAGTCGTGCCCGCATTACGTCGTCGGCGCCCACCCGAGGTCGTGTGGGATGCCGTGACGTTCAAGCCGGATCAGACGCCGTGGCGCGGTCTCGCCGATGCGCTCGCACCGCTGCTGCTGCCGAACGCCATGATCGTCGAGGAATTACGCGAAGCGACGACGCTGATGCCCGCCCTGCAGAGCGACGGCGGGATCGCCAGCATCATCAAACGAATCCTCAAGGAGTCCGCCGGCACGGGACATCTGCTCATCGTCGTCGATCAGTTCGAGGAGCTTTTCACCGCTGCCGACGAAAAGACGGCGCGGGAATTCGTCGTTGCGCTCCTTACTGCATCGCGCAATGCGCCGATGACGATCGTCCTCACCTTGCGCAGCGACTACTACGGCCGCGCCATCGCGCTCGATCGTGACCTCAGCAACGCACTCGCGGAAGCGCAGGTCAATCTCGGTCCGATCCGCCGTGAAGAACTGCGCGACGTCATCGAAAAGCCCGCGCACATCGTGGGTCTGACGTTCGCGCCTGGCCTCGTCGATCGCATTCTCGACGACGTCGGCGACGAACCGGGAAACCTGCCTTTCCTCGAGTACGCGCTGACCGAGCTCTGGAAAAATCGTACGAGCCGCGAGCTCACGTTCGCGGTATACGATCAGATCGGCGGCGTGACCAGCGCCCTCGCCAAACGCGCGGACACGCTCTTCCACGAACTTCCCCCGCGCCAGCAACCCGCCGCCCGACGCCTCTTCACACGTCTCGTGCGCGTCTCTGCCGCGAACGAAGAAGGCGCCGACGCCCGGCGCCGCGTGCGCCGCCAGCAGCTCGACGACGAGGCCTGGTCGCTCGTGCGTATCTTCACCGGCCCGAACGCGAGACTCCTCGTCGCCGGCACCGACACAGTCGAAGTCGCACACGAAGCCCTGATCCAGAAATGGGCGACCCTGCGCACATGGATCGAGGAAGACCGCCGCTTCCTCCTCTGGCGCCAGCAACTCGACGTTTACCGCGCGACCGATCCTGATGGTGTACTGATGCGCGATGGGCGGCTGGCGGAAGCGCAGTCATTTCTGAGCGACCGACGCGAGGACTTGAGCGCGGAGGAGCGCGCCTATATCGACACGGGGTTCGCAAAAATGCGCACCCGGCGCCGCAACGTCTACACGGCAGCGGCACTCGGCGTCGTAGCGGTTATGGTCGTCGTTGCCTGGATGATCTGGGTGCGAACCGGTTCCTACGCTGTTCGGCAAATCCTCGCCCGCTCGCCGGCGAAATATGTAGTCGCATCGTCGCATCAACCCGTGTATGACATGGCGGCGCTGATCCGCCTCGGCGCGCGCAGCGATTTGGAAAATGCGGTGCATAACGCCGAGCGAGTACGTGCGGAGCGGCTGGCGGAGTTTGCGATGGCGTCGCGCATGGCTGGTCTTCCCGCACCCGACGTGCACCGCGCAATCGTACGAGCGGATGATGTCGCAAAAGCGGAGGGTGTAGTGTCCACGGTGCGTGTTGCGTCGATCTATCGTGAGCACGGATCCACCGACGAAGCACTCGCGCTTCTGATCATCGCAGAGCGAGCCGCCGGGGTTTCGGGCGATGCGCTCACGGTGGCGGCGGAATACTACGACGCTGGACTTTCAACCGCCGCGAGTCGGGCGGCCGAGCGTTACTTCGAAGCGGTTTCGGCCGCCGAGTCACGGCCATCAACCAACATCCTTCTTAACGGCGCCGCGATTCTCATCAGATACGGTCGGCCCGAAAGTGCTCACGCCATCATGCAGAGCATTTATCAACGATTGGACCAACTGCCGGTCGACGAGAGGGTGGCCGTGCTAACGCGGCTGCATACGCTCACAATTGCTACAGGCCGTTCGCTTCCGCTTGAACGATATAGGAGAGGGCCGTTAACAACCAGCGAAACCAGTCGAATCTACGGCCAGATTCTTCGCGGCGACCTCGCGGGTGCGTTCGCGACCTATGGCGAACTCGGTCCGCCACTCAATCGCGAACTGGCGCCTCAATTAATCTCGGCGCTGGTCCGCAATAATCGTTTGAACGACGCGGTGGTGGTTGCTACGGAATCGGATCCCCAACTATTACCGTCGCTCGTAACGAAGTACCTCGAACAGAGCCGACTCAACGAAGCATACGCACTCGCACGACGCATCGAAACGATCCATTCGATCGATCGCCTCAACGTTGTGATCGTGTTTGCGGAGATATCTGTTGCTTTTTGGCGTGCGGGCAACAAGCTCGAAGCTAAACGTACGTACGACGACGCAAGCCGTATCGCTATGAGTCGCAAAGTGATACAGAACGACGCGGCTCGCGAAGTTTCGCAAGCCGCGCTCTCTAAAATTCTGGCTGCACAGGGCCGTTTCCATGAAGCGCGAAAGATCGCGGACGCTCTTGAAATCGACGTTGTTCAATGGGACGCCCAGCTCGCGATCGTGCGAGAGTACGCCGGAATCCACGCGCCACCGAGTGTTGAGCTGCCTGGGTTTTAGCGCCTACGACAACCCCTTCGCCTTCGTCGCCAGTTCGACGAGCTCCGGTTGCGCGCTGCCGAGCGTGATCACCTCGTCATACGTCGCGTTCCCCTTGTGCTCGGAGTTCCGCAGCAGCATGCCCAGCTCCGCAACCGCGGCCGCAAGACGCAGGTTGCCGGACATTGCACCCGCGGTATCGCCGATCGTGCGCGTCAGCAGTTGGCTCGTCTCGCTGTCGGGGTTCTTGTAGCGCAGCTTGACCGTCGCCAGCTCGCTGCCGCCGTTCACGGTTGCGCTCTGGTACTTCAGCGGATCGACGGAAGCGCCGGGGATCGCCGCGCCCGGAGGGACGATCTCGTAGAGTGCGGTCACCGAATGTCCCGCCCCGAGCTCGCCCGCGTCCTTCTTATCGTCGTTGAAGTCCTGCGCGCCCATGATGCGATTCTCGTAGCCGATCAATCGATACGCACCGACGTGCGCCGGGTTGAACTCGACCTGGATCTTCACGTCCTTTGCGATGGTGAACAGCGTCGCGCCCATCTCCTGCACGAGCGTCTTGCGCGCTTCTGCGAGTGTGTCGATGTACGCGTAATTGCCGTTGCCCTTGTCGGCCAGCAGCTCCATCTTCGAGTCCTTGACGTTGCCCGTGCCGAATCCGAGGACGGTGAGGTAGATGCCGTCTTTCCGCTTGTCGGTGATGAGGTCCTCGAGCTCGCCGTCGCTCGTGACGCCGACGTTGAAATCGCCGTCCGTCGCGAGGATCACGCGGTTGTTGCCGTTGCGCAGGAAGTTCTCCTTCGCGATGTCGTACGCGAGCACGATTCCCTCGGCGCCCGCCGTCGAGCCGCCGGCCTGCAACTGATCGATCGCGGCGATGATCGTGGCCTTGTCCGTGCCCGATGTCGACGGCAGCACGAGTCCCGCGCTGCCCGCGTACGCGACGATGGCCACGCGATCCTGCTTGCGCATCTGCTCGACGAGCAGGCGCAATCCCGACTGCACGAGCGGCAGCTTGTCCGGCGACATCATCGAGCCCGACGTGTCGAGGAGGAACACGAGATTGTTCGGCGGCAGGTCGGCGACGTTCATGCGCCGTCCCTGCAGCCCGACCAGCATCAGCTTGTTCTGCGGATTCCACGGGCACTGCGCGAGCTCGGTCGTGATCGAGAACGGCGCGTCCGTCGCGTCCGGATATTCGTAGGTAAAGTAGTTGACCATTTCCTCGATGCGCACGGCCTGCCGCGGCGGACGCTTTCCCGCGTTGAGGAAGCGGCGCACGTTGCTGTACGACGCGCGGTCCACGTCGATGGAGAAAGTCGACAGCGGCGCATCGGTCGGACGCAGGAACGGGTTCTCTTCGAACCGCCCGTACTCCTCGGCGTTGAGCTCGGACGCCTGCTCCTCGTACAGCCCCGGCACCTGCATCGGTGCGCCGGCCTTCGCGTATGCGTAGGACGCGGTGTTGTGCCGCGCGGACGCGCGCCCTGTGACCTGATCGTATTCCGCGGGCTGCCGGTCGTGCCGCGCACACGCGGCCATGCCCACCACGAGAACTGCCATGATCCACCCGGTGGCTTTGCGCATCGTTCTGACTCCTTTTCCGGCTTAGACGCACGCGGCGTGGCGGAAGAAACTGGCCTCGCTCGTGCTAGCACCGAGGTCATGCGTTGGACGCCTGGCGGAATCAGCCCTGATGTCTTCGACCGGCGCGGTGCCGGCGGATTCGGTTTCGGACGCGGACCGCAGGTCGGTTGTGGTGGCGCGGTCATCCTCCTCGTCCTCAGTCTTCTGACCGGCCGCAACTTCTTCGCGCTCCTCGGCGGTTCCGGCGGCGAGGCCGTCCCGCAGCAGCAGGCGCCCGCGGAACCGGGATCCACCGCACCCGTGAACGAGTCGCCGGAAGAGGCGAGGACGGTGCAGTTCCTCCGGCAGTTCCTCTTCGACGAGATCCAGAACACGTGGGCCGGCATCTTCGAGCAGGAAGGGATGCGCTACGACCGCGCCAGGCTCGTGATCTTCCGCGACGTCACGCAGACGGCGTGCGGCACCGGCCAGGCCGCGACAGGACCCTTCTACTGCCCCGGCGACAACACGACGTACCTCGACGTCGGCTTCTTCGACGAGCTGCACCAGCGCTTCGGCGCGCCGGGCGATTTCGCGCAGGCGTACGTCGTCGCGCACGAGATCGGGCACCACGTGCAGAACCTCGTCGGCACCTCGGACCGGGTGCACGAGGCGATGCAGCGCGATCGCCGCAATGCGAACGAGTACTCCGTGCGGCTCGAGCTGCAGGCGGATTGCTACGCCGGCATCTGGGGACATCACGCCGCGCGTCGCAACATTCTCGAGCCGGGGGACGTGGAGGAAGGCCTCGACGCCGCGGCCGCGGTCGGCGACGATCGCATTCAGGAGATGTCCGGACGCGCGGTCAATCCCGAGTCGTTCTCACACGGTTCGTCCGCGCAACGCATGGAGTGGTTCCAAAGAGGCTTCCAGTCTGGCAACATCCGTGACTGCGATACCTTCTGATGGCGCGGAAAAAAAGGCGGATCACTACCTCGCGGTCGCGTCCTGACGCGGCGGCGCTGGTGCAGTGCGCCATTCCGCTGCTCATCTTCGGCTGGAGCATCTTCGCCATGCTCTATCGCGAGGGCATGCGCCGCTGGGACGAGTACATCTCCAGTCCGGCGTCCCACGCGGTCTCGGCGCAGATGTGGACGGGGGTCCGGCCCGCAAAGTACGTGACCGACGACGCCGGTGTGATGGACACGGCGGTGGCCTCGCGCCTGAACGAAATGCTCGCCTCCTTCGAGCGTGAGACGTCGAATCAGGTCGTCGTCTACGTCTCGCCGTCGATGCCGGACGGCACGATCGACCAGATTGCGAACGAGTCGTACAACGCGTGGCAGATCGGGCAGAAGGGCCGTGACAACGGCGTGCTGTTCCTCGTCTTCCTGCACGATCGCGAGATGCGCATCGAAGTCGGCTACGGCCTCGAAGGCGTACTGACCGACGCAAAGTCGAAGCGCATTCTCGAAAACGTCGTCAAGCCGTTCTTCAAACGCGACGCGTACAGCGAAGGCATCGAGGCGGGAACGCGCGCGATCGTCGATACGGTACGCGGCGAGGGCAACGCCGGCGACGGACAGACGGTCTCCGAACGCGCGGTGCTCATGGGCATGACCGCGAAGAGCTTCGGCAAGAAAGCGGCCGGCTTCGTCATCGTAATGACCGGCCTCGGGTTCGTGCTCTTCGCCGCGTCGCTCGTGCTGCTCGCGCTGCAGCGCACGTTCAACAGCGGCGGACGCAGATTCAACGGCGGCGGCTCCTCGGGATCGTGGGCCACGAGCAGCAGTCGCAGCTCGTCGTCCTCTTCTTCGTCTTCGTCTTCGCGTTCGTCGGGTTACTCCGGCGGCGGTGGACGAAGCGGCGGCGGGGGAGCGAGCAGCTCCTGGTGACCTACGTCGTCACGACGATGATCTCGACGACCGTCGCCAGGACGAAGCCCGCCAGCAGCGCCACATACGCGAAACGCAGCAGCCGGTATTTCTTGCGGTAGAGATATGTGCCGAGGCTGTAGATGTCGCGCAGCGCGCTCTCGTAGAGCATGGCGTCCGAGGTGAGGACGCGTTCCATCTCGTCGAGGAACTCGTCTTCCGTGAGCTGGCCGAAATGGCCGAAGAAGAGGAGATTGCGCGCCACCGCGCCGCGGGACGTTCGATCCGGCGCGAACGCCGGCAACACTGCGACGATGGCCAGCACCAGCGCGAGCAGACACGCGACGGCGAGCGTGAGCAAGGCGGCGCGCAGTTGCGGATCGCCCGCGCGACTCAGCGCGATCGTCAGCACGATCGACGAGATGGTGATGATCAGGCCCGCCTTCGTATCGGCGAGCGCGCTCAGTTGCACGTGATGCTGCTGGACGGTGCGCAGGAGCTGGTCGACGTTCGCACGCGGCCGGATTCCTTCGAAACGAGAGCTCACGGAAGCAGTGTAACGGAGGCGTTTGGTGAGGCCGCTCACATATCCGAAGTATTTCTACGTCGACGAGCCGCGCACGTTCGTCGGATCGGCGAAGACTCATCTCGTGAAGCTCGTGAAGATCGCAGAGCGCGAGCTTCAATGATTCCTGCACCACTCGCCCCAACTGCCGACGTACAACGACGCGCCGTGCAGCCCCGCCGCTTCGAGCGCGAGGAGCGTGTGACACGCGGTCACGCCGGAGCCGCAGTGCACGACCACGCGCTCGGGCGGCACGTCGCCGAACAGCTCCGCGTACTGCGCGCGCAGCGCCTCCGCTGATTTGAACGCGCCGTGCTCGAGGTTCTCCGTGAACGGCAGGTTGATCGCGCCGGGGATGTGTCCCGCGATCGGATCGATCGGCTCGATCTCGCCGCGATAGCGCTCGCGGCTGCGCACGTCGAGCACGCGCCATTCGGGATCGTTGCGCAACGATTCGACCTGCGCCATGTCGACGGTCGGCCACTGCCACGAAGTGACGGGATAGGGAACCGCGGGTGTGACGCGCGGAGGATCGGTCGTCAGCGGCAGAGCCGCAGAGAGGCCGCCGTCGAGCACGAACGCATTCGCGTGTCCCGCGCTGCGCAGCATCCACCACAGCCGCGCCGCGGCATTCGCTCCGGCCTGATCGTCGTACACGACGACGTTGCGATCGGGTGTGATGCCCCACGCGCCGAGCTGTTTCGCCCAGCGCTCGATCGGCGGCAGCGGATGGCGTCCGCCGCGCGAAGGATCCGCATTCGCATCGCGCGCCGCGCTGAGCTGCGTCTCGAGGTTCGCGTGAATTGCGCCGGCGAGATGGCCGGCGTCGTACGCGTCCTGTTTCTGCCGCGCGTCGAGGAGCACGGCGTCGAGCTTCGGGAGGTCTTCGAACGAAACGAGGGGCGAGCGCATGTCGCGATCTTAGCAATCGTTTAAGAACGCCGCCGCGACCCCGCAATCTTTTCGGATCTGCGTAGGGAACTCTTAGCAACGCGGTTTCCGTGCGCCGCCTAGATTGAGCGTCGAAGGAGATCGAAACCAGTGACCACCACAGTCGCAGTGCAACCGGAAGTCGCGCAGCAGCTCGAGACCATGCTGCTGATCCGCGCGTTCGAGGAGAAAGTCGCCTCGCTGCAGGCGGCGGGGCAGGGGCCGTCGACGTGCACGTCCGTCGGACAGGAAGCGTCGGCCGTCGGCGTCGTGCGCGCGCTGCGTCCGCAGGACCGCATCCTCACGAACCATCGCAGCGCGGGACATCTGCTCGCCCGCGGCGCCGATCCGAAGCGCGTCCTCGCCGAGATCCTCGGCCGCAGCACCGGCTACTGCAAAGGGAAAAGCGGCACGCTGCACATCTCCGTCGCGGAGCTCGGCGTCGTCCTCACTTCGACCATCGTCGGCGGCGAGCTCTCGCTCGTGACGGGCGTCGGCCTCGCGCTTTCCATGGAAGAGACGGACGCGATCGCGACGGTGTTCTTCGGCGACGGCGCGTTCACCGAAGGCATCTTCCACGAGTCGCTGAACCTCGCCTCGATCTGGAACCTGCCGATCCTTTACGTCTGCGAGAACAACCAGTGGCAGGCGTACGTGCATCGCAAGGAAACGATGCACGCGGATCACATCAGCGGCTTCGCGAAGCCGTACGGCGTGCAGTCGCGCACCGTCGACGGCAACGACGTCGAGGCCGTGCACGCCGCCGCACGCGAGGCCGCGGAGTACGTGCGCAAGTACCGCAAGCCTTTCCTCCTCGAGACGTACACCTACCGCGTGCGCGGGCACATGGAGCCGGACGATCAGGCCTACGTCGACAAGAACGAGCTGCAGGCGTGGAAGCAGAAGGACCCGATCGCGCGCGTCACGGCGCAACTCGATCCCGAGGAAGTCGAGGCGATGAAGGCACGCGTCGACGAGACCATCGAAGCCGCGCTCGCCTTCGCGCAGTCCTCGCCGTATCCGAGCTTCGACGAGCTGACCACCGACGTCTACGCGTAAAAGGAAAATCACGACCATGAGAACGATCACTGCCGACCAGGCCATCACGGAAGCACTCGCCGAGGAGATGCGCCGCGACACGCGCGTCATCGCGTTCGGCGAAGGCGTTGCCACGAAGAACTACAAGCTCGTCGAGGAATTCGGCGCGAAGCGCATCCGCAACACGCCGCTGGCCGAGGGCATCATCGCCGGCACCGCCGCGGGTGCGGCCGCGAGCGGGCTGCGTCCCGTCATCGACCTCCTTTTCGCACCCTTCCTCACGTTCGCGATGGAAGAGCTGACCAACAGCGCGGGGAAGCTGCGCTTCATGTCGGGCGGACAGTTCTCGTTTCCGCTCGTCACGATCGTGCGCACCGGCGCGGGCTGGGGCGTCGGCTCGCAGCACAATCACAACAACGAGGCGTGGTTCGTCCACACGCCCGGACTCAAGGTCGTCATGCCGTCGACGCCCGCCGATTTCAAGGGACTGCTCAAGAGCGCGATCCGCGACGACAACCCGGTCATGTTCTTCGTCGACATCGCGCTGATGTACGCGCCGGGCGAAGTATCCGATGACGACGAGGTCGTGCCGATCGGCAAGGCCGCGGTGCGCCGCGAAGGTGCGGACGTGACGCTGATCTCGTACGCGAAGACGGTGCACAAGTGCCTCGAGGCGGCGGCCGAGCTCGCGGAGAGCGGCGTGTCGGCCGAGGTGATCGACCTCCGCTCGCTCAAGCCGTACGACGAGGCGACCGTGCTCGCGTCGGTGAAGAAGACCGGCCGCGCGATCGTGGTGACGGAGGCGAGCGGCGTGTGCGGCGTGGCCGCGGAGATGGGAGCGATGATCGCGGAGAAGGCGTTCTCGTCGCTGAAAGCTCCGGTCGTGCGCATCACCGGGCCGGACGCGCCGACGGCGGCCTCGTACCCGCTCGAGCAGGCGTATGTCCCGTCGAAAGAGCGGATCGTGGAGGCGGCGCTGCGTACAATCGCGCCGCAATGAATCGCGCGCAGGTCTCCGAGTATCTGAAAGCCACGAAGGGCGTCGAAGGGTGGTTCTTTCCCATCGACGCCCTTTTGTTTGCCATCGTCGACGAGGTGCAGCGGCGCGAGGGGATCGCGGGGAACCTGTTCGAGATCGGCGTGCATCACGGCAAGACCGCGCTGTTCCTGACGCGCATGCGCCGCGGCTCCGAGGCCGTGGGCGTGTGCGACGTGTTCGACGAGCAGGAGCTGAATCGCGATCGCTCCGGCGAAGGGAACCTGGCCGCCTTCCTCCGCCACCTCGGCGAAGAGCGGGTGCGCATCTTCCAGAAGCTCTCCTCGGAGCTCACTGCCGAAGAGACCACGACGGAGTGCAGGTTCGTGCACATCGACGGCGGCCATCGTGCGGAAGATGTAATCGCCGATCTCCACACGGCAGACCGCGCCCTCCTCGGAAACGGTGTGGTGGCGGTCGACGACGTGTTCAATCCGAACTGGCCGGGCGTCAGTGAGGGGTTCTACGCCTTTCTGCGCGAGTTTCGTGCGTTCGTGCCGATCGCGATCGGCGGGAACAAAGTGCTGCTCGCGCGGCCGGAGGCGGCTCCGCTTTATGAGCGCCACTGGCGGACGTTCGAGGAGTGGGAGCAGTTCATCGCGCCGCAGCCGTTCGGGTTCGGATCCAAAGGATGGCTGGGGCGTGAGGTGCTGACGGTGATCCGCCGCGCGTGGGTCGATCTCGATCCGATGGGCGCGGCGCGCCTGCACATGGTGGAGGACGTTTGAAACGACTTGCGCTCGTGCTGCTGCTGGTTGCGTGTGCGTCGGTGCCGGAGTCGCCGCGCGTGACGGTGGATGCGTTCCTCGCCGCGCTCGATACGGGCGATGCGGTGGTGGGGGAGCTCTTCACCGAGGACGCGACGGTGTTCTTTCCGATGAACGACCGCCCGCTGCGGGCGAATGGGCGAGGGGAGATCGCCGCCGTTTTCGCTTCGCTCTTTGCCATGCCCGGCTATCGCGGCGGCCTGCCCGCGCCGGAGGACCTGCGCGTGCAGACGTCCGGCGAGACGGCGCTCGTGACCTTCCAGAACGCGAACCCGAACGTGACCTCGCGGCGGACGTTCGTGCTGCGGCGGGAGGGTGGGCGGTGGCGGATCGCCCATCTGCACGGAAGCAACATCCGCAGCAGCAACTGAGGGAACGCCGGCGCCCACGCCGGCTGATCCGGCAGCGTCCCCGCTGCCGTGCTAGTGAGCAGTGGCGCGGACGCCAGCCGTCGCGCTCGCCACCCCGGTAAACTCCCGCATGCACAATCGAGAGTCCGTGGAGCGGCTGAACGCCGCGCTCATGGTGGTGTCGTGCGTCGTGGCGTTTGCGGCGCCGTTCCACCTGTTCCTCTTCGCCTACGCCTTTCTTGGTCCGCTGCATTACCTGACCGAGATCTCCTGGTTGCACGACCGCGACTACTTTGCGCCGCGGCCGGCCGCGCGCCGATGGTGGCTCAGTCTCGTCGGCATCGCCATCGCCGTGCTGTTGTACGGCTATGTCACGAGCGCGGAGCCGACCCTGGAGATCGGGCTGGTCTATCTCGTTTTCCTCACCGCGCCGCTGCTCTTATGGGTACACCATCCCGTGAATGCCGGCGCGCTCGTCCTCGGCGGGATCATCGCCCTCGCCCTCTTCAGCAGCGCCCGCGCGTACGCGCAGCTCGCGTATCTGATGGTCACGGTGATTCACGTGCTCGTGTTCACCGCGGCGTTCGTGCTGTACGGCGCGTTGAAATCGCGGAGCAGGAGCGCAATTGCGTCGCTGCTCATCTACGCCGGCTGCATTGCAGCATTACTGACGCTCGACGTCGCTCCGCTGGCCGAGGCGTCGGAGACGCTGCGCGGCATCTACACCTTCTTCGAGCCGCTGAACCAGCAGTTGATGACGCTCCTCGGATTCGAGCCGCTGCCGGTGATGCGCCTCATCGCCTTCGCGTACATGTATCACTATCTGAACTGGTTCTCGAAGACGTCGATCATCCGCTGGCACGACGTGCCGCGCATGCGCTTCGCGACCATCCTCGCTTTGTGGGTCGCGGCGGTGGCGATTTACATCCACGACTACAACACCGGCCTGAGCGTCCTGTACGTGCTCAGTCTCCTGCACGTGCTCCTCGAATTTCCACTCAATCACAAGACCTTCGCCGGAATCGGCTCGGAATTGAAAGCATGGGTGCGCGCATGAAATGGTTTCCCGGTCTCAATGGGCTGCGCTTCTTCGCCGCGGTGGCCGTGGCAGTCAGTCACGTCGAATTGCTGAAGCAGTACAACGGACTGCCAAACATCGCCGACCGCCCCGTCGTCTATGAGCTCGGACGCCTGGCGGTGACGCTGTTCTTCGTCCTCAGCGGCTTTCTGATCACATATCTGCTGCTGGAGGAGAAGCGGGAGACGAAGACGATTGCGGTCAGGCAGTTTTACATCCGCCGCATGCTGCGCATCTGGCCGCTGTATTTCCTGTTGATCGGACTGTCGTTCTTCGTTTTTCCGCACATCGGCATACTGCGTCTGCCGGGACATGCGGACATGAACCTCGAGTGGACGTTGCCGCTGTTCCTCTTCTTCCTGCCGCAGCTCGCCCTGAGTATCTTCGAGCCGGTGCCGTTTGCCGAGCCGGCGTGGTCGATCGGAGTGGAGGAGCAGTTCTATCTACTGTGGCCGCTGCTCATGCGCCGCTTCCGCAGTTTCGTGAAACTCGCGGTCGTCGTGATCGTGGTGACGCTGGCGGCGCGGTACGGCGCATTGTGGATGGCGCAGGCCAACCGTGCGAACGGCGAGGCGCTGCAACTCTGGAATTACGCGATCAATTACTTCTACTTCACGCGCATGGAGTGCATGGCCATCGGCGGGTTGTTTGCCTGGGCCGCGTTCGAGAAGAAGTTTCTCGGCGTCCTGCACAGCCGCATCACGCAGGTGCTCGTCTACGCGTTGACGGTCTATCTGCTCGTCACCGACGCACACAAGCCGATCTTCAGCTACGGATGGTATGCAGTCTGTTTCGGCGTGCTGATCTTCAATGTGGCCACGAATCCGAAATCGCTGCTCCGCTTTCCCGCGACGCCCTTCGATTTCCTCGGCAACATCTCCTTCAGCATCTACATGGTTCACGAGGTGGTGATCCAGCTCGTACTGAGGACGTTCGGCGTCGACGCACTTTATCCGGTGAGTCTGACGCTGACGCTACTCGTAGCGTCAGCGTCGTACCTCTGGTTCGAACGGCCGTTCCTGCGGCTCAAATCGCGTTATGCGGTCATCGCCACTAATCGCGAACGACTTCCTCCGGCAGTTTCACCGTCATTCCCGCCGGTGGCGCGGTCTGCAGGTCGAAGCCGTTGATGTTCGCGACGACTTCGGCATCGCCGGCATTACCCGTGGCGCGGCGCGCGAGCTCGGACCACGACTCGCCGCTGCGCACAGTGCCGATGCGCATGCGTGGCGGATCGACGCGGCTCACCGCCGCGCGATCCACGCGCATCTGCGACAGCACTTCGCCGAGCGGGCTGCCGGTGCGGCTGATGGACGGGGAGACGAACATGAAGACCGCCGCGTGATCGCCGTGTGCGAACTGCGTCGTCTCGACGCCAACGACGCCGCCCTGCGTCTGTCCCTGCCAGACGTCGACGGCGAAACGCTCGCCGCTGCCCATGCGTGCTTCGCGCGAGCCGACGTATTTGAGGCCCATCTGTTCGAGGCGGATGCGCACGGCGTTCTGGACGTCGCGGCCCTGCAATTCGCGCGCGTCGACTTCCTGCGCCACGAAATAGCTCTGCGCGTTCGTGCCGGAGGGGCGCATTGCGAACAGCGTCCCCGGCTCCGCGGACGCCTGCCAGCCGCGCGGCGCATTGATGACCAGGCCATGGCCGCGGTCATAGATCGTGCCGTTGCGGATGACCATGTGCTCGGTGCTGTTGCCGGTCACCGCGCCTTCGAGCAGGCGCACATACGCCTGGCGATCGGGCTGCGGGGGAGGCGTGCCGGCGGCGGACATCATGCCGCCCATTTCCGTGATTTTCTGTCGGACGTCGCGCACGCGTTTCGCCGGATCGGGATGCGACATGAAGTAGCGGTCCAATCCTCCCGACGGCGATTTGTCGAGCCGCTGCAGCGTCATGAGCATGCGCTCCGAGCCCACGGGGTTGTAGCGCGCTGCGGCCATGTAGCCGGTGCCGAGGAGATCGGCCTGCGTTTCGTGCGCTCGTGAATAGCGCTGGAAGAGGAGGCCGATGCCCAGCTCCGCGAGCTGGCCGTACTGCTGTAATGCCTCCGGTCCGGCGATGACGGCGCCGAGGACCATGCCAAGCTGGGCCAGTTGGGAGCGGGAGATCTGTTGTGCCGAATGGCGCGCGGTCACATGCGCGACCTCGTGCCCCAGCACACCCGCCAGCTCATCCTCGGAATTGATGCGCTCGAGCATGCCGCGCGTGATGTAGATGTAGCCGCCCGGCAAGGCCATCGCGTTCACAATGGGGGAGTCGAGCACGGTGAACGTCCAGGGGAGATTGGGACGCTCGGAGGCGGCGGCGATACTGCGGCCGACGCGCTCGACCATCCGGGTGAGCTCCGGCTTTTCGTCATAGACGCCGAACTGTTGGATGATCTGCTGGTGGGAGGATTGTCCGATCGAGATTTCCTGCGACTCGGAGACGATGTTGAATTCACGTTTTCCTGTTGCGGGGTTCGTACTGCAGGCCGCGAGCAGGACGATGGTGAGCAGAAGGCTCGCTTTGCGCATGAGTGCTCCTTTGTTGTCGGAGCGTGTCAGTTCAAGGACTGTACCGGCCGGCGGCGCAGGCGCAGCTCCGTCGTCACTCCGCGATGGCAGGGGATGCAGAGCGTCCTCATGTTTTCGAGATTGGAGTCGCCGCCTTCGACGACGGGCAGGATGTGATCGGCCTCCCACCATGATTTGCGTTTCGGATGGATGATGCCGTGCTCCTGCAGCCTCTTCAGTTCGCGCATCCGTTCCGCAAATGGCAGGCGCATCACTTTGCGGCGCTCTTTGTGCGCGTCATAGCCGCACAAGGCACAGACGCCTTTGTCGCGGTCGAAGACACACTCACGGAGATAGGTCGGGCTCGATCGCAGCCGCCACTCGTGCACGCACGCGTCGGAACAGAAGGTGCGCCGGCGTCCGCTCACCGCCCCCTTGCACCACCGGCAACCCTGCACTTGCGCCATCGAAAGGCATTGTAGTTGCTGCCATTGAGACGGAGGAGGCATCGATGGCGAACGATCAACGCAACCGCGGGATGTTCGGATACGAAGGCGAAGGTTTCATGCAGGAGCCTCGTCCGCGGCCGCGTGGCTACAGCGACCTCGAGAGCTCCGCGGATCGCGGGTGGAACATCGGCAGCGGCTCCGATCGCGAGTCTTTTCGCGGGCGCGGACCGAAGAATTACCAGCGTTCCGACGAGCGCATCCGCGAAGAGGTGTGCGAGCGCCTGACGATGGATCACGACGTCGACGCGACGGACATCGAGGTCAACGTCGCTGGCGGCGTGGTCACGCTCAGCGGCACGGTGCACGAGCGCTACGCGAAACGCGTGGCCGAGGACATCTGTGAGAGCGTGCGCGGCGTAAAGGACGTGCAGAACGACCTGCGCGTCGCGCGGTGAAGGGTAGCGACGGCCGCCCGGGCCGTCGCCACGTCATCACGCCATGGCAGTTTCGAGGACCGGCAGCTCGAGCGCCACGGCCGCCGCGTTGATGGTCGCGGCGATGCGCACGGCGTCGTGCACCTGCTCCTCGGAAATCCCGCCCTCCAGGACCACTTCCTCGTGCGAACGAATGCACATCTCGCAGCCGTTGATCGCGCTGACGGCGAGGCAGAACAGCTCGAAGTCGGCCTTGTTCGACGCGGGCCTGGCGATGCGCTGCATGCGCAGGCGGGCCGGCATCTGCGAGTACGACTCTTTGCCGATCATGTGACGGAAGCGGTAGTAGACATTGTTCATCGCCATCAGCGCCGCCGCGGCAAGCGCGTCGTCGATGACCGCCGCGGCGACTTCCGCGCGGCCGTCGGCGATGACGGCCTCACGCAGGGCCGCGTTGCGGGTGGCGACCGCCGAAGCGATCGCCACACCCCAGCGCTGGGCCGGCGTGAGAGCTCCCGGCTGCAGAACGCTCTGCAGGTTGAGCTTGATGTCTTTGGCCGCCTCCGGAATGGAGGCGCGGAGCTCTTCGATGCGGCTCATTACGCCACCTTGATCGTTTCTTCGCCCTTCTGCCAGTTGCAGGGGCAGAGCTCATCGGACTGCAGCGCGTCGAGCGTGCGCAGGACCTCGGGGACGTTGCGGCCGACCGAGAGGTCGTACGCGCCGACCCAGCGGATAGTGCCCTGCGGATCGACGACGAACGTCACGCGCAGTGCCACGCCGCCTTCCTTGTGGATGATGCCGAGCTGGTTCGCGAGGCTCGGATTGATGTGCACGAGCGGCGTCGGCAGGTCGGCCAGATCGGGATGCGCATTGCGCCACGCGAGGTGCGAGAACTCGTTGTCGGTGGAGCCGCCGAGGACGACCGCGTCACGATCAGCGAAATCCTGCGTGTGCTTGCCGAACTCGACGATCTCGGTCGGGCAGATGAAGGTGAAGTCCTTCGGATAGGCGTAGAAGACGAGCCACTTATCGGCGAAATCGGCGTTCGTGAGGGTCTTGAACTCCTTGCCCTTTTCGCGGCCGACGTTCGCGGTGACGGAGAACTGGGGGAACTGATCGCCTACGGTCAACATGTTTACTTCTCTCCTTGTACTTTCAATGTTCCGCGCATGACTACCTGGTACTGGTGCACCTCGTAATCACGCAGCGATTCGATGTTGCAGACTTGCACGCGATCCCACGGAACGTCGTGGATCGCGCCGGTGGATTCGTCGATGAAGTGGTGGTGCGTTTCGAGGATGGGATCGAAGACGACGCTGTCCTCGGCGATCGTCAGCCTCTGCAGCAGCCCTTTATCGACGAAGAGGTTGAGGGTGTTGTAGACGGTCGCGCGGGAGATCCACGGAAAGCTCTCTTTCACGCGCCGCCAGACGAGATCGGCCGAGGGGTGCTCGGCGGTGGTGAGAACGTAGGACGCCACCGCCACCCGCTGGGCGGAAGGCTGGATGCCGTGGTGGCGGAGGGTTGTTTCGACGCTCACGAGTATTAGATTAAGTCTAAAGTGAGTGGATGTCAAGGGTGGGCGGGGGAACTGTAGAGTTTTAGAGCTGTAGAGCTGTAAAGGGGCTCGGGCGCTCGATGGCCCTGCAGAGTTACAGCTCGAGGCTGTTGGGCTGTTGAGCCGTTGAGGAGACGGTGGCAGGGCGTCGCGAGCTGGCCGTGGATCGCGTTTGAGGAGCTCGGAGCACGCGCGTTTGGGGATTGGCTGTTGAGCTGTTGAGCCGTTGAGGAGACGGTGGCAGGGCGTCGCGAGAGAGGGTTGGGGGCCGTGGATGGCGTCGAGGAACTTGGAGCACGCGCGTTGGACTCGGGGGCTCCATTGGTTGCCGTGGCGGGTGTCGACGGCTCCAACTGCACGTGACCAGAACCAGACGGATGCCGCTCACACCGCACTGCCACCGTCTCCTCAACAGCTCAACGGCTCAAGGGCTCAACAGCTCCCTGGCTTTACAGCTTTACAGCTCTACCGCTCTCACCCGTCAGATCCCCGTCGGATACGTCTCCGGCGGCTCGCCTTCGTGCCAGCGCGCGGTGCGTTCGAGTGGCTCCACCGCTCTCGTCTCCTCGAAGTGGATCATGGCGTCGAACTGGTAGGGGAGCTGGGCGTGAAAGTAGTGGCTCTGGCGTTCGGTGTCGGGGCGGTAGATCACACCGATCGCGCGTTGCAGGCGCGCCTCGCGCAGCTCCTGCGCGGCCACGCTTTCGCCGCGGAAGGTGAGGTAGTACGGCGACGTCGAGACGAGATGCAGGAGGTCTTCATAGCTGCCGCGGAGAGCGGGGCGCACGCGTTTGCGATCGGCGGGAGAGTCCCAGTCGTCAGCGGCCGTGACCGTCCCGGTGTAGGTGCTGAAGCCGATGAGAAACGCCTCCTCGTTGTAGCGCTCGCGCATGAGCTGGCCGACATTCAGCTCGCCCTGCTGCCCCATCTCGGTGAAGCGGGCGTCGCCGAGGTGGGAGTTGTGGGCCCAGACGACGACTTTGGCCCGGCCGGTGTGCTGTGTGAGGAACTCCACCAGCGCCTCGATGGTCTCGCCCATGTGCCGGTCCCGCAGGTTCCATGACGAAACCCGCCCCGCGAACATCGACCGGTAGTACTCCTCCGCGTTTGCCACGAGCCGCGCGTTCTGTTCGGCGGAGAAGAACTCTTCCGACTCCGCGGCGCGGCGCGTCAATTCAGTCAACTGCTTGACCACCTCTTCCTGACACGACTCGCCCGCGCCGAACGCGGCGGCGTAGCCGTACGACTGTGCTTCCTCGCCGTAATGGTCGAAACAGGAGTAGCGCTCGCGCGCGCGTTTCGCGGCCTGCGGGTCGATCTCTTCGAGATGGCGGATCACGGCCTCCATCGACGAGAAGAGCGAATAGAGATCGATGCCGTAGAAGCCCGCGCGCTGCGATTCGTCTTCGATGGCGTCGTTGAACGCGCGCAGCCAGCCGACGAAGTCGAGCACGTCCGCATTGCGCCACATCCAGGTCGGGAAGCGCGCTTTGAATCCATCCAGCGCCTCGATCGCGCCGACGTCGTCGCTTTGTCCGCGCACGAAGCGGTTCACGCGAAACGCGTCCGGCCAGTCCGCTTCGACGGCCACGGCGTTGAAGCCTTTCTCGTCGATGAGGCGTTTCGTGATCTTCGCGCGCTCGCTATAGAACTCGTGCGTGCCGTGCGAAGCCTCGCCGATGCAGACGATGCGCGCGTCGCCGATCTGTTCGAGCAGCGCGTCGTAATCGCCCGGATCGCCGGTCACGGGATGCATGGCGCCGCGCAGCGCGTCGAGATTCATGCGATCCCGTCCACGAGCTCCGGCGGCATGGGGGAGCGGAACTGCAGTCGCGTCGTGTGTCCGTCTTTCGAGAGGATGGTTACACCTTCGTCGACGCCGTTCCGCTGCTGCACCGTCACGCGGTCGCCGTCGATGACGATGCGGCGGTGATGACTGATGTCGCCGCCCAGACGGATGACGATCTGATCTTCGCGGGCGATGATCCCTTCCAGCGGCAGAGTCTCCTTCTCTCCGTCGACGCTCACGAGCCAGTGATCGTGCGAGAGAGTGAAGGACTCGAAAAATACCGGCCAGTCGTTGCGCTCGATTTCTTTCTGCACGGCTTGCAACGGGTGCAAACGGCGTGCGGATTGCTCTTTCTGACGGCGGAGGACACACGAATGAGAGACGACCAGAGCGGTCCCGATCCGAAGGTTGGATCGCAGGACCGCAAGACGCGCATCGACGGAAATCGCGTGATTCACACGGTGAAGGGAAGCCTGGCGCACGGGCATCAGTACGAAGGTCCGCGCGGGCTGACGGTCGAGCAGAACGAGGCTCGCCGCACCGGCGCGAAGATGGACGAACGGCAGGGACGCGAGAACGCGCACGGCGGCCATCAGACCAAACCGGGCATCAGCCGCCTCGACGGCACCGACGACGTGACTTCGGTGAAGAAGGGGCGCGAGGAGTGACAAAACAGGGACGGCCGGAAGGCCGTCCCTCCGCCTTTGACGCTTAGAGGCTCCCTTGCTGCTAGACTGCGCATGCTTCCGAAAACATGTGAGTGAGCGCGGCAGGGGATGGATCCGAAGAAGGTCTACGACGAGCACCTCCCGACCATCAGGCGCATCGCGGCGAGCGTCGCGCGCCGGGGCCACCTCAATCCGCAGGAATCCGAGGATTTCGTGCAGGAGGTCTGCGTCCGGATTTATGAGGACGACTGCGGGATCATCCGGAAGTTCAAGGGGGAGAGCTCGTTCTCCACGTACCTCACCACCGTCATCACGCGCCTGCTGCATCAGCGGCGGGTGGAGGAGTGGGGGAAATGGCGGCCGTCGGCGGAGGCGAAGCGGATCGGCGACAAGGCCATCCTGCTCGAGCGTCTGCTGTTCCGCGACGGCTATTCGTTTCACGAGGCGGTGTACATCCTGACCACGCCGGCGGGCTCACAGTTCACGATTCCGGAGCTGGAGGCGATTTACATTCGCCTGCCGCATCGCAATCCGCGGCCGATGGAGATCTCGAGTGACGTTCTGCCGGATGCGGTAGCGGTCGAGTCCGACGCGCACGACCGCGTGGAACGGGGCGATCGTGAGCAGGCGATGCGGCGCGCGGCGCGGACGATCGACGACATTCTGAAGACTTTGCCGTCGCAGGATCGTTTGATGCTGCTCCTGCGTTTCTGGTACGTGCGGAAGGTGCCGGAGATCGCGCGCGTGTTGCACATGGACCAGAAGAAGATCTACAAGAGGCTGGACCAGCTCTACGTCGAGCTGCGCCGCGGCCTCGAGAGGGCGGGAGTGAGTCAGTCGGATGTGGCGGGGCTGCTGGTGCATGGGGACCAGGAGCTGAGGCTCGAGCTCGTCACGACCGCGGAAATCGCGTCCATGCGTCTCTCCAATGAAAGTGGCGAGGGAGCTCGAGGCGGCCAGGGGGGACTCGGATGACTGCTCCCGTTTTAGAACTGTACCACCCCGATGACGAGACGCTGGCCGCCTTCGTTGATGACCGCGCCAGCGAAGAGAAGCGCGCGATGGTGATCGAGCACATGAACGTGTGCGCGGACTGCCGGGATGTCGTGTTGATGGCGACGGATGTCGCGTTCGAGGAGCCGGCGAATCTGGTGCGCCCTCGGTTCGGAGGGCGATGGCTGGCGCCGCTCGCGGCGGCCGCGGCGGTGGGGGCGGTGTTTTTGATTCCGGACGTGCGGTACAAGGTGTTCGGCATCAACCCGGGCGCGCTCGTGGCCGCGTCGGGCACGCTCGTAGAACGTCCGACTGAGGGCCAGCTCTCGCTGCCCGTTCCGTACCTGAAACATGACCGGATGCGGGGCGGAGTCGAAGACTCTGAGACTGCCCGCATCGCCGTCATCCTCGGCAACAACGAAGCGTCGCTACGCCCGAACCGATGGACACGCGGGCTGGGCCTGCTGATGCTCGCGACGACGCGTCCGGAGTACGACGCGGCGGTCGCCGAACTGCAGGAGGCACTCGCAAAAGCCGATGCGCGGGACCGTGATGCGATCACGATCGATCTCTCCGCGGCTCTGCTGGAGCGCAACGCGTATCGTGCCGGTGACGATCAACCGGACGCACATCGCGCGCTCGCGCTCGCCGACGAAGTCTGGAACCGCACGAAATCCCCCAAGGCGTTATGGAATCGCGGCCTCGCCCTGCAAACGCTCAGGCGCGAGCACGAGGCGAACGCCGTCTGGAACGAGTATCTGAAGCTCGATCCCGATTCCCAGTGGGCGGAGGAAGTGCGGTCGGAGTACCTAGAGGCTGAGCCCGAGCTCCGCCCCCTCCCCTGAGTCGCGGCACATCTTCGCGTCATACAGCTTCGCATCCGACTCCGCCAGCAGGGTCACGATGCTGCTGCCGCTGCCTGCGGTCGAGAGGCCGGTGCCGACCGCGATGCAGATCGAGCGGCCGGCGTGCTCCCACCGCAAATCGGCGATGCGGGTGCGGATGCGGTCGACGATCTGGCGCGCCTCGCCCATGTTCGTATCCGGGAGAAGCAGCACGAACTCGTCGCCGCCGTAGCGCGCGATCAAATCGTCGACGCGGGTGTGCTGCTTGAGGCACGCCGCGACGTCCGCGAGGATGCGGTCGCCCATGAGGTGACCGTAGGTGTCGTTGATCTGCTTGAAGCGGTCGAGATCGAAGAGGGCTACGCTGAGGGTCTTCCCCGATGAGAGGATGGCGTCGGCGGCGCGGAAGAGGGCGCGGCGGTTGGCGATGCCGGTCAGCTCATCCGTGAGAGCGAGCGTCTGCAGCTCCTCGTTTTCGAGGTGCAGGCGCCGCTCCATTTCAATGCGTCGCGCCGCACTGCGCAATTTCGCGAGGATCTCCGAATCGGGCGAGCTCTTGGTCAGGAAATCATCCAGCCCGCTGTCGAGCGCCCGCAGCTTCACCTCGGTGCCGTCACTGGCCGTGAGCAGGATCGCGTAGAGGCCGGGAAACGCCGAGACGTCCCGCGCGTGACGCACGGTCTCGATGCCGTCCATGCCGGGCATGGAGAGATCGATGAGGAGGACGCTGATGTCGCGGTCCTGCCGGAGGCGCTCGATGGCCGCGGCGCCGTCGTCCGCCGTCACGACGTCGAATCCGGCACGCGTGAGCACGAGGCGGAGACGCTTGAGGTACATGCGGTCGTCATCGACGGCCAGAACCCGCAGCGGCTCACCGCGCAACTCGTCGTCGCTCCTGCGCCGGGTCGGTTGATCTTCGAGGGTCGCCATTGAGCGGGCAGCACGAGCAAGCGAGGTGCCGTGTGAGGGAGGAGGTGTGATGACGCTCACCAAAGTCCGTAAAAAAAAGGAACCGCGCGCGCTGCGGGCGCGCACGGGGGAGTTTGGGAGGGATCGGCTGGCGGCGCGTGCTAGCGAGAGATGCGTTTACGCGAGAAATCCCAGACGTCCCCGCGGCGGCTTCGAGCCGCCGCGGGTCCTGACGCCAACTTCCGGCTACTGCGCGGGCACGTACGTCGGATCCTTACTCTTGTTGTCGATCACCGAGCCGTACGCCGTCACGCGGCCGCTCCCGCCGACCACCTCCACCGTCACGCGCGCGTTGTAGCTCTGCGCGTTCGGCACGAGGGAGAGGATCGGGCGGATCTGGCGGAACTCGTTCGCGGCGAGCGGGACGTCCACCGACGCCGTCACCTTCGAATCGGGGAGGTGCACGGACACACGCGCGGTCGCGGGATTGCCCGTCAGTTCGGCAAGGCCCACGTTGGAGCGGAATCCCGCCGATTCTTCGAGCTGCATGACCTGCAGCGGACGCTCGCCGAGGCCCACGCCTTCGTTCGGCGTGACGCCGGGGATGAACTGGCCGAACGAGCCGCCGCCGTCGATCGAGGTGTACGTACGGCCGGTCGCCACGAGCGACGACGGCTGCGGCGTCGTCGCCACGATCGAACCGCCTGTGTTCTCGACGTGGAACAGCGACGGCAGGACGTTGTCGAGCACGAGCACTTCGCCCTTGCGGATCGTGCGTGGCTCCGCCGTCACCGGCGCGCCGCCGCCCTGCGGGTAGTACGTGAGCGTGACCGGCGTGTCGTCGCCGCCGTTGAAGAGGCGCAGGTCGGAGTGGAAGTTGTCCGCGCGGTTCGGCAGCTCGGCCATGCCGGGGATGACGTAACGCGTCGCGCTCACCTTCGCCGGATCGACCGGCATCACCGCGAGCGGGTCCGTCGTCACGTTGTCGAGCACCGACGCGTACGCGGTGACCGCGCCGGTCGGCGAGTCGACCGTGATCTCGATGCGGCCGTTCTCGAGCGCGGAGAGGCCGGCGTTCAGCGCGATGAAGCGGTTCATCTGCCGGTGCTCGCCCGGCAGCAGCGAGTAGTCGATCTCCTTGAGCAGCGCGCCGAGTGCGTCGAAGACGCGGATCTTGCCGCTGGCGGCTTCACCGGCACCTTCGACGATGCCGAGGTTCGTGCGAAATTTGGCGGACTCGGAGATGTGCTGGAGCGAGAGGAGTGCGCTCGCCTGCGGCGACGGGTTGCCCGGAAGCGGCGTCGTCAGGAGGCGGCGCGTCGCGAACTTCGTGAACGGCATCGCCGCGATGAACTGCCCGAACGTGCCCGTCAGCGTGCTCGCATACGTGCGGCTGGAGGCGTACGTCGCCGTGGACGACGAATTGAGCGGACGGATCTCGAGCGAGCCGAAGCCGGCATCGCCGGGATTCGACGTCGCGCCGTAACCGAAGAAATTCTTCACGATGTCGTTGAGCGCGATCGTCTGCAGCGCGTCGACCGTGATCTGCGTGATCCTGCTGGTCTGGCGGCCGTCGGTCTGCGTCGGGGTGAGCATGATTCCGTACTGCACCGGCGTCGAGCCGCCGTTGGTGAGGCGGACGTCGGAGAGGAACGGACCCGCGGCGCCGTTGACGTGCGTCACGACCGGAATCACGAGCGCGTTGTTCGGAGGCGTGGTCTTCGTCGCCGGCGCGACGGGCGTGACGAGGCTGACCGAGATCGGGATGGTGAGCGTCGTGCCGGCCGCGCCACCGCCGCCGGTGAGGCCCTGCACGTCCGTCACGATGATGACGGTGCCGGTGCTCGCGCCCGGGGGGAGCGACGACGGATCGGCCGTGACGGTGAGCGTGATGCCGCTCGGCGGCAGCGTGCCGGAGCTCGGCGTGACGGTGAGGTACGGCTTGTCGACGCTCGCGACGAATGTCGTCGTCACCGCGGCTTTGCCGCTCGGACCGGGGACGAACACCTGGAACTGCACCGGCGACTTGCTGCCGAAGGGCACCGCGATGTCGCCGCTCTGCGTGACCGGCGGCTGGATGGCCTGCACCACGGTCTGGGCCGTGCGGGAGAACTGCGGCTCGCTGCCGGTGCAGTGCGTCGGACGCACGCGATAGTAATAAGTGGTGGTCGTGGCCATGCCGTCGTGGCGGAAGGTTCTGGAGAGGCCGTTGACCTGCGTCGAGGTGACGTTGGCCGAAAAGTCAGCGCTGGTCGATTCTTCGACGACGTACTGCGCGCTCGGATCGGATACGGCCGTCCAGCTCACCGTGTACTCGATGCCCGACTGCGACAGCGGCGGCGCGCTGATCGTCGGCTGGCACGTCGCCACGTTGAAATTCAGGAACGCGTAGGCCGAGCCGGTCTCGTTTCCTTCCTCGTCACCGACCCACGTCATCGCCATGAGCGGCGCGTCGATGCCGCCGCTGACCTGCACGGTCGAGGTGAAGCTCTGCTTCGCACCGATCGAACCCTGGCCGTAGCAGAAGGCGAAAGCCATCTCCACGCCGAACTCGCCAAAGACGTCGGAGTCGACGCACTCTTCGAGGCCGATGGAGGTGCTGGGCGCGCTGATGTGAAGGTTGTCGGGATGCTCTTCCGAGAACCACAGCGAATACAGCAGTCCCGAGCAGGCACTCGAGCCGTTGTTCGTCGTGACCGCCGTGCACGTCCCACCCTGACAGTTCACCGTCAGCGACAGATCGCACGCCGCCCACGCCGGCACGGCAAGGAACGCGAGAAGAAGAAGGAAAAGGAGTTTACGCATGACGCGCGAGAGTGTGCGCGACGGCGCTTACAGAACGCTTACGGCGCGCTTACAGCGCGCCTGCAGCGTGAATGCAGAATGCAGAATGATGAAGGAAGAAAGGAGGCGGATGCGCCGGCTTCTTCGTTCTGCATTCTGCATTCATCCTCTAAAACTCTGCTACCCTCCCCCCGAGCTCGCTTGCGGCACTTTCTCCCTCTCACCGGCATCCTCCTTTTTCTCCTCTTCTGGCACGTCCTCGTCGCGACGTCGCCGGGGACGCTCGTGCCGTCGCCGCTGCAGGCGATCCTCGGCATCGTCGAGCTGGCCGAGAAGGGGTTGCTCGTCCGCTACATCGTCGCTTCGCTGTTTCGCGTGACCTGGGGGTATCTCGCCGCGCTTCTCATCGCGGTTCCCGCCGGCGTGCTCCTCGGGCTGTGGCGCCGCGGGGAAGTGGCCATCAATCCGATCCTGCAACTGCTGCGGCCGATCTCGCCGCTGGCGTGGATTCCGATCGCGATCCTCTGGTTCGGCGTCGGCGATCTCGCGGCCGTGTTCCTGATCTTCCTCGCCTCCGTGCTGCCGCTCACACTGACGACCGTCAACGCGGTGCACAACATCGAGGGCGTGCATCTCGCCGCCGGCCGCAACTTCGGCCTCACCACGCGCGAGCTCGTACGCAGCGTGATCGTCCCGGCCATCCTCCCGCAGCTCATCGTGGGGATGCGCATCACCGTGGGCATCGCCTGGCTGGTGGTCGTCGCCGCGGAGATGATCGCCGTCAACTCCGGCCTCGGCTTTCTCATCGTCGACGCGCGCAACGCCGGCAACCGCTACGATCTCGTCGTGGCCGGCATGATCCTCATCGGCGCGATCGGCGTGCTGCTCGACTTGCTGATGCGTGCCCTCGAGCGACTGCCGGGGGTGCGCTGGGGTTACGCCGCCGAATGAAAGTCGTCTTCTCCGGCATCAGCAAGACGTTCGGCGGCAACCGGGTGCTCGACGACGTCCACCTCTCCGTCCGCGAAGGCGAATTCGTCTGTCTCCTCGGCCCCTCCGGCTGCGGCAAGTCGACGCTCCTCAACATCGTCGGCGGCTTCCTGCAGCCGTCGGAAGGAGAGGTCACGATCGACGGCGAGCGTGTCACCGGACCCGATCCGCGCCGCATCTTCGTTTTCCAGGAGCGCGGCGTGTTCCCCTGGCTCACCGTCGAGGAGAACATCGGCTTCGGCTTGTTTCGGCAGAGCGACGCGGAGAAGCGCGAGCGCATCGCCCACTACGTGCAGCTCGTCGGTCTCAAAGGATTCGAAGAGGCTTATCCGCGCGAGCTCTCCGGCGGCATGAAGCAGCGCCTCGAAGTGGCGCGCGCGCTGGCCGTGAATCCGGACGTGCTCTACCTCGACGAGCCGTTCGGCGCCCTCGACTCCATCACGCGTCTGCAGATGCGCCGCGAGCTGCTGCGCATCTGGCAGGCGGAGAAGAAAACGATCCTCTTCGTGACGCACGACATCGAGGAGTCGGTGCAGCTCGCCGACCGCGTGGTCGTGCTTTCGGCGCGTCCGGGCCGCATTCGCCGCGTGCTCGACGTCGCCATCCCGCACCCGCGCGATCTGTCCGATCCGCGCTATATCGCCCTGCGCGACGAGATCTTCGGCGAGATTGGACTCGCGCATCAGGTCTAGAACATGAACGCCACACGCCGAACGCAGAACGCAGAACGCAGAAAGGGGGCGCGCACTGTCGCCGTCCTTTTTCCATTCTTCGTCCTGCGTTTTGCGTTCTGCGTTCTGCTTCTCGTGCTCTGGCATCTCGCCGTGATCGTGACCGCCACCACGATCTTCCCGTCTCCTCTCGACGTTCTCCGCGGGCTCACCGAGCTTCCGCATCTCGCCGCGTACACGCGCGACTCTCTCTTCCGCGTTTCCGCCGGCTATCTCTCCGCCGTGCTGCTCGGCGTGCCCGCCGGTCTCGCCCTCGGCTGGTGGTCGTCGCTCGCACGCGCCGCGAATCCGCTCATCCAGATGCTGCGGCCGATCTCGCCGCTGGCGTGGATGCCGCTCGCGGTGATCTGGTTCGGGGTCAGTAATCTCGCGCCGATCTTTCTGATCTTTCTCGCGTCGTTTTTTCCCATCGTCGTGGCGACGATGAACGGGGTGCGCAACGTGCCGCCGGTCTACGTGCAGGCGGGCCGCAACTTCGGACTCTCCACGCGCGCCCTCCTCGTACGCGTCGTGTTTCCCGCGGTGCTGCCGCGCATCCTCGTCGGACTGCGCATCGCCTTCGGCGTGGCGTGGCTCGTCCTCGTCGCGGCGGAAATGATCGCCGTCGACTCCGGCCTCGGCTACCTCATCATCGACGCGCGCAACGCCGGCAAACGCTACGACCTCGTCGTCGGCGGCATGCTGCTCATCGGCTTCATCGGACTCGCGCTCGACGCGCTGATCCGCCGCACCGAGAAGCTGAGGTTTGTGAAGTGGTCGTTTAGTGAGTGAGGAGGAGGGGCCGCGGAGCTGTTGAGTGATGGAGCGATGGAGCGATTGAGCTGTTGAGCCGTTGAGCTGTAAAGCTGTAAAGCTGTAGAGCGATAGAGGGGATGGGGCGGCGGAGCCCCTTTACCGCTCTATAGCTCTACCGCTCTATAGCTCAACGGCTCAACAGCTCAACAGCTCAACAGCTCCATCGCTCAACCACGTCGCTCCATCTCGCCAGAAAGGAGGTGCTTCATGACATCGACACGCAAGATCGCGCTCGGGCTGCTGGCCTGGGTCGCGGTCATTACCGCGCTGCATCTGTCGACGAACGTCGACTGGACGGTGCTGCTCAATGAGCGGCTGCCGGAGAGCCAGCGCAAGCTGAACGTGGCGTACATTCCGGTGACGTGACATCTGGCGTGCCCGGTGACGGACTACATCTCCGCCTACTCGAAGTCGGGTCATCTGTTCATCCCTCGCATGTTCCAGGGATTTCCCGAGATCAAGGAAGCGCTGATCTCGAATCAGATGCAGGCGGCGTTCATGGTCGCACCGATGGCCATCGCCCTGCGTGCTCAGGGCGTCCCAGTGAAGATCGTCTACCTCGGACACCGCTACGGCTCCGCCGTCGTGGTGCACAAAAACGGACCGGTGCAGTCGTTCACCGATCTGCAGGGGAGGACCATCGCCATTCCGAGCCGCTACTCGGATGAGCGCCTCATCCTCTTCCGCGCACTGGCCAAGAACGGCATGGACGCGAAGGACGTGCGCATGGTGGAGATGGCGCCGCCGGACGTGGCCGGTGCGCTCGCCGCCGGCGCGATCGACGCGTTCTCCATGGGCGAGCCGTATCCGTCGCAGGCGGAGATGGCCGGCTTCGGCCGCATCCTCTTTCACGCGCGCGAATACTGGCCGGATTACATCTCGTGCGTCCTCGTCGTGCGCGAAGACGCGATCGCGCGCAAACCGGAAGCCGTGCAGGTGCTCGTGGACGGCATCGCGCGCTCCGGCCTCTGGCTCGAGAACCCTCCCAAACGCCGCGCGCGCCGCGAGCATGCCGCCGACTTTGTCGGCCGCTTCTACTTTCGCCAGGACCCGCGCCTCCTCAAGTGGGCGCTGACCAATCCCGTCGATCGCGTGCAGTACCAGCCGCTCACGCCGCTGCGCAGCGACTTCGAGCTGATCGTGAAGCTCATGCGCGAGACGGGCGTCCTCGATCGCGACATCGCCTTCGAAGAGTACGTCGACCCCCGTTTCGCCGAAGGCGCGAAACACCAGACCGAGTGGCGCTACGAGCCTGGCGATGCCTACGCGGAGTAGCTCACGCCATCACCCACGCCAACGCCCCCGCGACGATGGCGAGGACCGGCAGACACCCGAACGGCACGCACCCGATGCAGCCCCCGCCGCGGACGCGCTGGCCGGGGCGTTTGGTGATCCAGAGGAATGACATGCGGCCTCGCCGCTGCAATGCGGCTGCCTCCCACGCACGCTCCTGTCGCGTTGCGCATCCGATCCGGGATCGGCGGCTCCGTGGGGCGTCGTCCGGCCCTCGCCGCGAGTCAGGTGAGAGCCGCGAATCGCCGCCGCTCTCACCTGACCTCCACGTGTCCTACTGCGTCAGCGTGATGTCCGCCGAACCGAGTCCCGCGGCATCGTCGATCGCGTACGCAACCACGCGCACCTCGTGCTCGGTGGGCAGCGTCGCTGGTGCGCGATAGGTCGCGCGGGAGTGATCGTCGTGCGCGGTGACCGACCCTGCGCCGGTCGGGAAGATCGCCCAGCGGAACTGCGTCGGATCGATCCCCGGAGCCGCTGCCGTCAACTCGACCGTGCCGCCCGGCTTCACCGACGCTTCGGCCGGGGTCACGGTCACGTCGACGACCGGCACCAGCCGGATCGACGCGACGCCATGCTGATTCGCATGCTCGCCGTTCGTCGCCGTGGCGTGGATCTCCGTCGCCCTGTCGACGCTCGCGGGGGCCGTGTACGAGTACTGGCCTTTGAGAAATCCCTTCGTCATGCGGCCGAGATTGGGGGAGAGCGTCCAGTTCACGGCGATCGGCTCCCCTTTGTCGTTCGTTGCCGAGAAATCGATCGACTGACCGGGGGCGACGACGACCGCGCCCGGCGCGACCGCCACGCCGCCCGCCGCGACCGGCTCGTACACGAGCACCATGGCGCTGCCGCTCGTGCTCGCGTCGTGCTTGCTCACCGCGGAGACGACGACCACCGTCGCCTCGTGCACGTTCTTCGGCGCGGTGTAGACGCCGTTCGCGTCGATCGTGCCGATGCGCGGTTTGAGGCTCCACAACAGATCCGCGGCATTGCGTCCCGCCGCCTTGAACTGCACCGTTTTTCCCGGCACGACCGCCGTCTCGGCAGGAGTGACTTCGATCGGCTGCACGAGCGTTCCCGTCAGGTAGAGGTCCGCCGGAATCGCCGCTTCCTTCAGACTCACCACGTGGCGCGACGGGAACAGCACGTTCGTCAGCGCGAACGCATTCACCGACGGCAAGCGCACCTTGCTGACGATCGGTCCGAGCTTGTCCTGGATCTTGTTGCGGACCATGCCCGGAAAATCGATGCGATTGAGGAAGATCCGCTCGAACCAGGAAGGAGCGCCGGGCGTGGTGACGGAGTAGCTCGGATTCCCGCTGAACGTCACCTCGTCCGTGACCGGATCGACGGTGGGCCGCCCGTCCTGCCGGAACCCGACCTGCACGTGCATTTCGTGCTTCGAGTACTGCGGTCCGAGCTTCCCGCTCATCCCTTCGAATTTGCCAAAGTACTGCATCCAGTCGCGATTCCACGACGCGACGAGATTTCCCTGCGACGGCTCGACCGTGAATCCGGCGCAGGACATGTGCATCGGTCGTTCGAAGCCGTTGGCGTCGCACGAGAAGACCTGGTCGTAGTCGAGCCCTTTGACGCCGACCTGGCCGAAGTCGATCTCCCCTCCGTTCGCCGTGACCTTCCACGACGCGCCGTTCTGCTGCGTGCTGAATCGCGAGCCGATGGACGCGAACACCTGGTCGAGGTACTCGACCAGCAGGCCGCTCACGACGCGCGACGCGATGATCAGCGCCGCCGACTGTCCGTCGGGGATCGGATACGTCGCCAGCGGCCCGATCGTGCCCGCGGGACCGCTCGTGCGGATGAGCAGCAGCACGCACGCATCGCTCGCTCCCGATTTGCGCTGCGTGTAGAAGTGAAAATCGGTCGGACGCAGCGACGCGGGGAGATCCTTGTTCGGAGCGATGGCGCCGAGCGGATAGACCGTCTTGTTCGCCGCGAAGAACGTACGCACCGCCTGCGCGATCTCGTTCGTCAGCACCGACTTCGGATCGACGCCCGCGATCGACGGCGTGTAGGCGGACGCGCCGAGGTCGGCGACGACTTTGCCGAGCTCGTTGACTTCGCCCTTCGTCTTCGCGAGCTCGACCGGCCCGGTGAGCTTCGACTCGTTCGGCCGGATCTGCGCCGCGCTGCCGATCTTCGACGTGCGCGGATCGAACGTGATCAGCGAGCCGCGCACGAGCTCCATCTCCAGCGTCGCCGTTTCCTTGTCGGCGTGAAAGGCGAGCTTCGGCGGACCGAGTACGACGTCGAGAATCCAGAACGTCTGCTGCACCTGCATCACCACGCGCAGCGGCATGGTCGGATTGGTCGGCCCGTTCTGCAGGTACTGTTGCAGGAACAAGGCGTTGACCTGCTGGAGACTCATGCCGTACGCGGCATCCCAACCGTTCGACGCGTCCTGGCCGCTCATGGCGGCGGCGATCAATTGTGTTGTCGTCGTCATCCCGTTCTCCTTACGCCGCCGCGGGCGACTTCATCACGCTGACGAGTTTCTCCGCGCCGCCGCCGACGGTGCCGACGAAATCCACCAGCACTTTTGCGGCAATCGCGTACGGTGCGACCGCGGGGTTGTTGCGCATGGCCCTCAAGCCGAGGAACGAGAAGAGCGAGGGCAGCGGCTGCAGGATGTTTGCGATCCCCTGGCCGAGCGGCACCTTCGTGGTCGTGTCGACGAGGATGCCCATCGTCAGCGAGAACGCGCCGTACAGCGAGAAGCCGACGGAGAGCGCGTCGCTTTTCACCGCTTTGATCTTGTCCAGCAGCACCGCGTTCTCCGTCTCCAGGACAAAGTACGCCGCGGGCGCGATCCACAACAGATTCGCCGCGACCGCGCTGACGGACGCCCACTGCAATGCGGTGAGCTCCGGATAGCCGTTCTCGAGCACCCACACCGCGGCGGTGAAGCCGAGGCCGAGGATCGTCATCCACGTCGGCTTCGCTTCGCCGAGGATGTCGCCGGCGGCGGACGGAATCACCGAGACCATCCCCACGATGCAGGCGATCTCGCGGCAGACCTTCGGCATCGTCACGCCGAGCATGCCCTGCTGGAGGCGCGGGAACCTTCCGTTCGGGAACGGCTCGGCGTTCACGCCGTGCATCAGCTTGTAGATGAGGGTCGCCGGGAACGCCGCCGCCAGCGAGATGAGCGCCGCCGCCGTGAGCTTGCCGTCGTGCGGATAGCCGGCCTGCTCCGCGAGCCACTGGAACAGCGTACGGAGGAACGGGATCGGGAGCTCCGCTTCGAGCAGCGCCTTCAACGCGTCCATCGCCGTGACGGCGAGTCCCGCCAGTGCGTCGACGGCGGCATCGCAGGCGTCGAGCAATGCTTTGACGAGCAGGCCCGCCGCGTCGATGAGGCAGGGCACCGCGACCGTGGAGAAGCTCGACGGATTCTGGATCACCGACAGGAACGCATCCTTGAATTTCTCGAGCGCGCCGGTGAACTCGTCCCCTGCCGCGTGGAGATGTTCGGCGAATGCCGTCCACGGTTCGTTTTGCGATTCATCCGTGACGTCGAGCTTGTCCGGCGCATACGAGGCCACTTTGTCCTGCAGCCAGTTGTGATGCGTGTTGCTCGTAAAGTCGGCGGGGGAGGCGTTGCCCGCGAGCGGAGAGGGACTCGGCGCGCCCGGCTTCTGCCAGTTCGGCGAGTCCTCGAACTTCTTTCCGTCATACCGCGCCTTGAGCTCGGCGAAGGCCTTGTCGACCTCCACCTTCTTTTCCGCGAACCATCGGTCCGCGCGTTTCTGATTCGACAGGGCGAGCTGCCTGACGTATTCGGGCACGCCGAGGAGTCCTTCCTCGATGGCCATCTTCGTGCGCCAGATCGCGCCGAAATCGAAGAGCGCCTTGAGCCAGTCCACGACCTTTTCGACCGCCGCTTCGACCGCGTGGAACACCCCCGCGATGAAGGACGCGATCTTCTCGATGCCGTCGAATGCGAGACGCGCGACTTTCTCCGTCCATTTCGCGATCTTCAGCACGAGGTCGACGGTCTTGTTCGCGACGTCGACGACGAACTCGGAGATGGCGATGACGCCGTTGCGGATGCCTTCGAAGATGTCGCCGGCGAGCGCGCCCCAGTCGATGGCGCCGAGCTCCGGCGCGGTGAGTCCCGCCTTCATGCGATGCGCGTGCAGTTGCTCGGCCGAATGGAACGCGTGAAATGCCGGCGCGTGTTTCTGCAGCGAGCCCGCGAACGCGTGCACCGTCGGCCTGCCGCTTCCGATCGAGGCCGCGCCGCGAATCGCCTGCGCCGCCGCGGCGGCCATGGTCGCGTCGCTCGCTCCGGGCGCGAGCGGTTTGCCGCCGACTGTCGCCGCGGCGAGGGTGCGTCCCGATGCGTCGAACACCGGCAGCGCGCCGCCGGGGTTCGTCGGATGGAGTGTGCCTTCGCCGGCGAGGTAGCGATGGGTCTCACCGGCGGGGTCGACGGTGATGGGCGAGGACATGCTCTCGCTCCCGATCACGAGGCGCGGGCACGACAAGCCCTCGGACGCCATGACCGCCAGCGTCAGTTTGCCGAGGGCGTCGGTCTGCAGCGTGAGTCCCTTCTCGTCGACGCGATGCACCGCGCCCGCGGCCCAGACGTCGACGCTCGACGCGCCTCCCTCGGTCGCGACGCGGACGCTGTGTTTCGGCAGCGCCACGCCGTTGCCGTCGATGATGCTGATCTCGGTGCGGAAGCGCGCGACTTCGAATGCTTTCGCGGAGCTCTGCAGGATCTCGTGGCTCTGCCAGAGGCGGGACGTTTCGTCGCGGGCGTGCAGGCGCAACGAGAAATCGCCCGCGGCGAGCGCGAAGAGGGAAGGCTCGGCGGTGGGATTCATGTCGCTGACGACGCGGGCGACGCCGCGGTCGAGCGCCAGGAGCGGCGCCCAGTTCGGCGAGCCGTCGTCGCTCCACGGCCGCGACGGCGACTGATGCAGCACCCACAGCCGTTCGTCCGCGTCGACCGCGTACACGTGCAGCGATCCGTCCTCGCCGACGTGGCCGGTCGCGTGGGCGACGCTGCTGTTCGGAATCGGCTGCACGCGTGCCTGATTCGTGGTCTGGCTCTGCGACCACGCGCGGAGACTGCTGTCCTTGTCGACCAGGAGGAACATCAGCGTGTTCTGCGCGCTGTTCCAGTAGCCGAGGGCGACGTGCTTCATCTCCTCATTGAGTCCCGGCGCCGGACCGGCGGAGGCGCGCTGCGCGGCGCCGAGGACGCCGGTGATGAGGACCGGCTTGCCGTTCGCGATCGCGGCGATGGTCCAGCTCTGTTCGTCCGTGAGGCAGAGCTGGAAGTCGCCGCCGGAGAGTGCGCCGTCGACCGCGCATTCCGAAGTGACGAACGCGCCGCCGACCTGCGGCTGGTACGCGGTCATGAGGTTACCCGCGGCGGTCGCGCCGTAGACGACGAGGCGTCCCTGCGGCGAGTACGCGACGCGCAGGCGCCGCGCCGCGCTGCTCCCGGCGGCCTTCGGCTGCGCCCAGAGCGCGCCGTCGGCGCCGAGGGACGTGAAGTACAACTGGTTGTCGAGCGCGAAAAAGCCGCAGACCGCGGCCTCGCTCGTGCCCGCGTACGCGACGCCCGCGGCGACCTGTTCGGCTGCCTGGCCGCCGAACAGCGGCGTGGCGCGCCAGCCGGCGTCCGCATCGGCGTCGCGCGCGACATGACAGAGCTGCCGGCCGCGTCCCGTGTTCACGATCGCCAGCGCCTCGGCCGCGGCATTGCCGCGCACCCCTCCGCTCGCGGGATTCGTGAAGACGGCAACGGGCGACGGGCTGAGCGAGTCCACCGGAATGGTGGTGGTCGTGATGACGTCCTGACTGAGCACTCCCTTCCAGACTGCTCGGACGGAGCCGGTGGACGTGTAACGTGAAGGGGTCTGCATCGATCCTTCCTTTCCTCGGCGCGGATCCGCACTCACACGAACCTTCGCGTCAGGGGGCGGACCGTCTTCTCTCTCTCGATGGGTGGGGGGACTGACCGGCGGGTATTCTGCCATCGATCGTGGCCGCAGGCGAGATCCGCGCGCGCCGCTCTTGACATGCTACAAACGTAGCACTATGTTATGACCGTAGCACACGAGAGGAGGCCGTGCATGGCGTTGCCGCCGTTGTCGCGCAGGGAGCGGGAGATTCTGGAGGTCATTTTCGCCATCGGCGAAGAGGCTTCGGCCGAGGAGATCCGGGAAAAGCTATCGGATCCGCCCAGTTACTCGGCAGTTCGGGCCATGCTGGCCAAACTCGAAGCGAAGGGCGCCGTCAAACACAAGGAAAAGGGGCTGCGCTACGTCTACTCGCCGACGGTGCCGCGGAGCCGGGCTCGCAAGTCCGCGCTGCGGCGGATGGTGGACGTCTTCTTCGGAGGCTCGAAGGAGCAGGCGGTGACGGCCCTTCTGACCGAAGAGAAGTGGAGCGACGACGAGCTCGAGGAGTTGTCGAAACAGATCGAGCGCGTGCGGCAGGATCGGAGGACGTCATGATCGCAGTGCTCGTGAAAGCAACGGTCGCCCTGCTGGTGACGCTGGGATTCGTGGTCATCGCGCGCCGCTCGCGTGCGTCGCTGCGGCATCTGACGCTGAGCGCGCTGTTCGCGTTTCTGCTGCTGTTGCCCGTGGTGCAGAAGTTCGCGCCGAGCGTGAACATCGAGCTGCAGCGGGAGACGGTGCAGAAGGTGAGGGAGCAGGTGGCGCAGCCGCTGCGGCCCCTTGCCCGGCCCGCGGCCACGCTCTCCCCAGGCCCGGCAGGAGGAAACGGTGCGGCGTACCTTTACGCCGGCATCTGCGCGCTGTTGTTGCTCCATCTCACCATAGGCATCGTGCGTCTGCGCCGGCTGGCGGCGAAAGCCCGCGTCTGGCTCGAAGGCACCGCGCGCATGAACGCGATCGCGCACGAAGCGGACATCCGCCGTCCCGCGCTCGTCGTGCTCTCGCGGGACGTTTCCTCGCCGCTCACCTTCGGATTCCGCCAGGCCACCATCGTCCTGCCGGACAGCGCCACGACGTGGAACGACGAAGAGCTCACGCACGCGCTCCGTCACGAGCTCGAGCACGTGCGTCGCGAGGACTGGCTCCTCCAGCTCGCCGCGCGCGCCGCGTGCGCGGTCTACTGGTTCCATCCGCTCGTCTGGATCGCGTGGCGGCGCTTCTGCCTCGAAGCGGAGCGCGCCTGCGACGACGCGGTCATCGACTCCTGCGCGCCCGACGCGTACGCCACGCAGCTCGTGACGCTCGCGCGCAGCATGCAGCGCGTCCGCGCCGTGCCCGCGCTGGCCATGGCCTCGCGCAGCCGCCTCGCGTTGCGCATCGACGCCATCCTCGACGCGACGCAGCTCCGCGGCCGCTACAGCCCTTCCACCGCCATGGCCGTGGGCGTCGTCCTGCTCGCGCTCCTCGTCTCCGTCGCACCGGCGCGCCTCATCGCCGCGGCGGCGGCGCCCATCGCGAACATGGTCGCGTACGACGAGCAGGACGTCGATCCGAACCTCGGCGAAGCACTCGTCAAAGCGGCCGAAGCGGGCGATGCCCAGGATGTCCGCCGCCTCCTCGACGCCGGTCTGGACATCAACGTGATCGCGGTCGGGGATGGCACCGCCCTCATCGGCGCGGCGCGCGGCGGCCAGGGACATCTCATCGATTTCCTCGTCGAACGCGGCGCCGATCCGAACCTCGCCGCGCCCGGCGACGGCAGCCCGCTCATCGCCGCCGCGCGCGAAGGCTACGCGGAGATCGTCGAGCAACTGCTCCGCGCCGGCGCGAAGATCGACCAGCAGGTGCAGGGCGATGAGAACGCGCTCATGCAGGGCGCGTGGAACGGTCACGTCGAAGTGGTGCGCGTGCTGATCGAGCACGGCGCGGACGTGAACGCACGCGCGTACGAAGACGGCGTGTTGCGCACGCCGCTGCGACTCGCACGCCGCGGCGGACACGAAGACGTCGTGCGCATGCTCGTGCAGGCCGGCGCCCGCGAATAGGAGAAACCATGCTCGCAGCAATCCTCCTGGCGGCCACCATGGCCGCGCAGCCGGTCGAGGTGCGTCCGGCCACGACCCCGATTCGCATCGACGCGCAGCTCGACGAGCCCGCGTGGTCGACGGCCACGCCGATTCCGGTCGGCTTCGAGTGGTATCCGTCCGACAACATCGACGCGCCGGTGCGCACCGAGACGCTCGTGACGTACGACGACCGCAATCTGTATGTCGCGTTCCGCGCGTACGACCCGCGGCCGAACGAGATCCGTGCGCGTTACCACGAGCGCGACGCCGCGGGCAGCGACGACGTCGTCGGCTTCTACATCGATCCGTTCAACGACGATCGCCGCGCCTACCAGTTCCGCGCGAACGCGCTGGGGGTGCAGATCGACGCCATCAACTCGGACGTCGAGGGCACCGAGGATCTTTTGTGGGATGCGATCTGGGACTCGGCGGGACGCCTGACGAGCGACGGCTACATCGTCGAGATCGCGGTACCGCTGCAGCAACTGCGCATCCCGTCGCAGCAGGGGCCGCAGACGTGGGGTTTCCTCGCCGTACGGGAGTGGCCGCGCGACGTGCAGCATCGTCTGCGAAGCACGCGCACCGACCAGAGTCGCGACTGCCTCGTCTGCCAGTTCCACGACCTGCACGGATTTCAGGTTGCCGCGAGTGGCCGCAACGTCGAGGTCACGCCGTCGATCACCGGGACGAATGAAGATCCGTTCGACGCCGGCATCTCCGGACGCTGGGCCGTCACGCCCGGCACGTCGCTGCAGGCCACGCTCAATCCCGACTTCTCGCAGGTCGAAGCGGACGCCGCGCAGCTCGACGTCAACACGCGCTTTGCCCTTTTCTTCGAGGAAAAACGCCCCTTTTTCGTGGAAGGTTCGGACGTATTCGAGACGCGCATGCCGCTCGTCTTCACGCGCACCATTGCCGATCCGAGCGCGGGCCTCAAGCTCACCGGCAAGAGCGGCAATCACCTCTTCGGTGCGCTCTTCGCCCGCGACGAGATCACGAACATCCTCATCCCCGGTGCCGAGTCGTCGGAGGTCCTCACCATTCCCGGCGGCTCGACGACCGGCATCGCGCGCTACCGCGGAGAGCTCGGCGACTCCGCGACCATCGGCGGTCTCGTCACCACGCGCCGCGGCGAGAACTACGACAACACCGTCCTCGCCGCCGACTCGTATTACCGCGTCACCGAAAGCGATTCGCTGCGCGCGCAGTTCGCGGGCTCGACGACGAACGGCGCCACCGGCCACGCGCTGCGCACGAGCTACAACCACAGTGACGCCACGTGGTCGTGGGGCGCGGATTACGAAGACCTGCATCCCGACTTTCGCGCGGACAGCGGCTTCATCAACCAGGTCGGCGTGCGTGCCGCGAGCGCGTTCGCCGAGCGCCGTGTCCGCGGAGGCCCCGGCCGCTGGTTCCGCAACATCTTCATCAGCACCGGCGCCGACCTGACGCGCGAATACGACGGCAACTGGCAGGAGTGGGGCGCGGACATCGGCGCCACGTATCAGGGTCCGCGGCAGTCGGAGATCAGCATCAACCTGGCCCCGAATCAGGAGTACTTCGGCGGGCGCACGTACCACAACTTCCGTCACGCCCTCTCGGCCTCGTTCGCCGCGTCACGCGACGTCCGGCTCGGCTTCGCCCTCAACCGCGGCGAGGCCATCGACTTCAACGGACGGCAGCAGGCGGACTTCGTCACGATCACGCCCTACACGCAGCTCAACCTCGGACGCCGTTTCGAAGGGGCGATCGAATACGCGTATCAGGTGTTCGACACGAAAGACGGCGAGCGCATCTTCGCCGTGCATCTGCCGCAGGCGCGGCTGCTCTATCACTTCAGCCGCCGCGCATTCGTGCGGGCCATCGCACAGTACGAACGCCTCGACCGCGACGGCACGCGCTCGTCCGATCTCTTCACGCAGTTCCTCTTCTCGTATCGCGTGAACGCGCAGACGGTCTTCCTCGCCGGCTACGCGGAAGACAGCACGTTCGTGAAGGTCAGCTATGCATGGCTGTTCTGAGACGGTCGAAGTCGTGGAGGGAGAGCGTTTCGGCGCGCGCGTTCTCGTCGATGCCCGCCGCGCGCATGAGCGCGAGGACCTGTTCGCGGGTGAGGTCGCGCCAGCCGGTCAAGTTGTTGACCAGTTTCTTGCGGCGCATGCGGAACGACGTGCTGACCAGCTCGATCACTTCCTCGCGCGGCGACGTGAGACCCGGATCGCGCGGATCGAGCACGACCACGGCGCTGCGCACTTTGGGCGGCGGATAGAACGAGCGCGGGTCGAGCGTCATCAGGATCTTCGCGCTCGCATACGCCTCGACGTAGAGAGTGAGAAACCCGTACGGCTCGCTGCCGGGCTTCGCCGCGACGCGATCCGCCACTTCCTTCTGCAGCATGAACACCGCGCGGCGGCAGTGCGGATCGGCGATGACGCGGCGCAGGATCGGCGTGCCGACGTTGTAGGGGAGGTTGCCCACGGCGCGATACGGCTCGTCCGGCAGCGCCGCGTCGACCGCGTCTTCGTTCCGGATATCGAGCTTTTCACCGAACCGTGACCGGAGCTTCCGGAAGAGATCGGGGTCGATTTCGATTGCAATGACGCGGTTGTCGAGCTGGACGAGCTTCTCGGTGAGGACGCCTTCCCCGGGACCGATCTCGAGCACGGCCTCGCCGGGTTGCGCGTCGATGCCGGCGACGATCTTTTCCACCGCGCCTCGGTTGCGCAGAAAGTTCTGCCCCCATTTCTTCTTCGGTTTCGTCATCCTGAACGCGCAGTTTAGACTCTGACGCCAATGCCCGTCTCCACCGAACAAGCTCATGAAACCATCGCGCGGCTGCGCAAAGAGGTCGGCCGTGCCGTCATCGGTCAGCAGGCCGTGCTCGACCGTCTGCTCATCGCGCTGCTCGTGCGCGGCCACGTGCTCGTCGAGGGGCTGCCCGGTCTCGCCAAGACGCTGCTCGTGAAGACGCTGGCCGGCGCGATCGACGCCTCGTTCAAGCGCATCCAGTTCACCCCCGACCTCCTGCCCGCGGACATCACCGGCACGCAGATCTTCGATCCCGCCGGCCGCACGTTCAACGCGCGCCTGGGGCCGATCTTCGCGAACCTCGTCCTCGCCGACGAGATCAACCGCGCCCCTGCCAAAGTGCAGAGTGCGCTCCTCGAGGCGATGCAGGAGCGGCAGGTCACGATCGGCGACACCTCGCACGCGCTGCCCGATCCCTTCGTCGTCATCGCCACGCAGAACCCGATCGAGCACGAGGGGACGTATGCGCTCCCCGAGGCGCAGGTCGATCGGTTCATCATGAAATTGCGGGTCGACTATCCGGCGGCCGAGGAAGAGCTGCGCATGCTCGGCCTCTACCTCGATCCGACGCGCGAGCCGGTGAAAGTCGAGCGCGTGCTGAAGCTCGACGAGATTCGCGACGTCGCCCATCTCGCCGCGCGCGTGCACACCGACGAGCGCATCGGCCGCTACATCGTCCAGATCGTCACGGCCACGCGCAAGCCCGCGGACTTTCGCTTGCCGTCGCTCGCGAACCAGATCGCCTTCGGCGCGTCGCCGCGCGCAACGCTCGCCCTCGCCCACGTCGCCAAAGCGCACGCCTTCGTCGAAGGCCGCGACTTCGTGATTCCGGAAGACGTCAAATCGATCGCGCACGACGTCCTCCGCCATCGCCTCGTCCTCAGCTACGAAGCCGCGGCTGAGAACGTGACGGCGGATCGGATCATCGACCAGGTCCTCGGGGTGGTTGCCGTGCCGTGAGAATGTTCCCGGTTGTCCGTCGTCCGTGAGCTCTCGACCGCGGCACGTCCCAGACAACTGAGAACCGGCCACCGACACCATGTTCTTCAAACGCAAACCCGCCGACCTCCGCGAACCGCTCGTCCGCCGCGTGCGCGACCTCGAGCTCCTCTCCTCGCGCCTCATCCGAGCGGGATTCGCGGGCGACTACCATTCGGCGTTTCACGGTCACGGGATCGAGTTCTCGCAGGTGCGCGAGTACATGCCCGGCGATGACATCCGCACCATCGACTGGAACGTGACCGCGCGCACCGGCGCGCCGCACGTGAAGGAGTTCATCGAAGAGCGCGATCTCACCGTGCTCATCGCCGTCGACGTCTCCGGCTCGATGGCGTTCGGCTCCGTCGACTGGCGCAAGTGCGACATCGCCGCCGAGCTCGCGGCCGTGTTCGCGTTCTCCGCGGTCGAGAACTCCGATCGCGCCGGCCTCCTGCTCTTCTCCAACAGCGTGCGCACGTTCCTCCCGCCGCGGCGCGGCCGCGCGCATGCGCAGGTGCTCGTTCGCGCGGCCGTCGAGGCGGCGATGCGCGGACCGAAAGGGGAGGCCGACCTCGAACACGCCGTGCGCTATCTCGAGCGCGTTGCCGTCAAACGCGCGGTCGTCCTCGTGCTCTCCGACTTTCTCGACCTCCCGTTCGAGCGCCCGCTGGCGCGGCTCAATCGCAAACACGACGTCATCGCCATTCCCATCGTCGATCCGCGCGAAGACCGCTTTCCCGATCGCGGACTCGCGCGCGTCGTCGATCTCGAATCGGGAGAGGCGCGCCTGATCGACCTGCGCCGCGCCGACGTCGCCAAACGCGCGAAGCAGCGCCGCGATCACCTCGCGCGCCGTTTCCGCGCCGCCGCCATCGACCATCTTCCGATCTCCACCGCGGTGCCGTACGACCGCGAGCTGCTGCGCTTCTTCCGCGAGCGCTCCATCCGCCGCCGATGATCCTCGCCGTCCTCGCCTTCGTCACCGTGACGTTCCAGCCGGCCGCGCCGACGGTGGGCGATCCGATCGCCGTCGATTTTGCGGCGCCGGTCACGCTCGACGCGTCGCCCGATTACGAGGTCGTCTCGAGCCACGGCAATCGGGTGGTGATTCGCACGTTCCTGCCGAAGCCGATCGCGCTCAGCGGCGTCACGGGCAACGTGCGCTTCCGCAATCTGCAGATCCCGGTGAAGTCGGTGCTCCAGCAGGGCGATGCTCTCGCGCCCGCGCCGCTCGTGCCGCCGCGCAAGGTCGAGTATCCGCGTCAGCCGTTCCTCGCCATCGCCATCGCCGCGCTGTGTGCGATCGCGTTGTGGGCGGCGGTCTGGTGGAAGTCGAAGCGGCGCGCCGCCATCGCGGAGCCGGAGGACTCGCGTACGCCGTGGGAGCGCTATCGCGACGCGGTGCTGGCGTTGCGCGAAGATCCGTCGCGGCCGAAGCGCTGGGCCGCCCTCGCGGACGCGACGCGCGTGTATCTCGCCGCTACCCATCCGCGCCTGCGCAGCGATCTCACCACGACCGAGGTCGTCCGTTTGCTGCCGGATGACGGGAGCGTCGTCGTCGACATCCTCCGTCAGGGCGATCTGGAGAAATTCTCGAAACGCGGAGCGCAGCCGCGCGACTTTGAGCAGGTCGCGAGCCAGGCGCTGGAGCTCGCGTCATGAGCCGTGAACGCCGACACCCGCGCCGCCGGTGTTCCGAGGTGCGGTCGTGACGCGCTTTGCGGATCCGCTCTGGTTCGCCCTCGCGGCGCTCGTCATTGCGCGCGTCGTGCTCCTCGTGCGCGATCGCCGCGGGCGCGTCGGCGCCTTCGGCTTCTCCTCGCTCTCGCTCGTCGCGTCCGCGCGCGGCATCCGCGCCCGCACCTCGGGCATCCCGTTCGTCCTCGAAACGCTCGCGCTGCTCCTCCTCATCGCCGCGCTGGCGCGCCCGCAGCGCGTCGTGCGTCTCGCCGCCACCGACCGCTACGGCATCGACATCGTCGTCGCCCTCGACGCCTCGGGCAGCATGGCCGCGGAGGACTTTCGTCCGCGCAATCGCTTCACCGTGGCGAAGGAGCTGATCGGCGAATTCATCCGCGGACGCACGGACGACCGCATCGGCCTCGTCACGTTCGGCAGCCGCGCCGCGACACGCGTGCCGGTCACGTACGACCGGCGCATCACCGAAGGCATTCTCGATCGCTCGCAGCTCGGAGAGCATGGCAATGGCACCGCCATCGGTCACGCGCTCGCCACGTCCGTCAATCGCCTGCGCACCTCGAAAACGCGCAGCCGCGTGATCATCCTCGTCACCGACGGCGTGAACAACTCCGGCTCCATCGAACCGCGCGTGGCCGCGCAGCTCGCGGCGCGCAGCGGCATCAAGGTCTACACGATCGGCGTCGGCAGCGAAGGTCCCGTGCCGTTGCCGATCCAGCGGCAGAATCCGTTCACCGGCGCGATCGAGACGGTCTACACCCACATCCGCGGCGAGCTCGACGAGCCGACGCTGAAAGCGATCGCCGATCTCACCGGCGGCGCGTTCTTTCGCGCAACCGACGCCGAAGCGCTCGCGCGCGTGCTCGATCGCATCAACGCGCTGGAGAAGACGCGCATGACGTCGCCGAAGCGCGAGCAGATCGACGAGCTGTACGGCTACCCGCTGGCCGCGGGGCTGGCGCTGCTCGTCGTCGCCCTGCTCGCGGGGGAGACGCTATGGATGAAGGTGCCGGCATGAGCTTCCGCGCGATCCTGCTGCTCTGGCTCCTCGCGGCGATTCCGTTCGCGCTCGCGTTCCTCGTCTCGCGCGAGCGCCTGCGCACGCGCATCGCGCGTCGCTTCGCGGCGGAGCGACTGCGTGGCAACACCAATCCCGCACGCTCGCTGCGCCCGTGGCTCCTCGGCGCCGCGCTCGCGTTGGCGATCGTCGCCCTCGCCGGTCCGTACGCCGGCTACGAGATCGTGCCGGTGATCGCGCGCGAAGCGAACCGCGTCCTCGTCATCGACGTCTCCAACAGCATGGCCGCGGAGGACGTCGGCACGTCGCGTCTGTCCGCCGCGAAAGCGATCGCCATGCGTCTCGCCGACGCGCAGGAAGGGCGCGTGGCACTCGTCGTCTTCGAGGCGACGCCGGAAGTCGTCTCGCCGCTCACGTCCGACACGGCGTCCGTCGCCTCCCTCGTCGACACGATCCTTCCCGGCGAGATCGGCGAGCCCGGCTCCGACGTCGGCAGTGCCATCCTCGCCGCGCTGCGCCTCATCGAGCACGATCCCGAACAGAAGGTGGACCTCGTCGTCCTCAGCGATGGTGAGGATCAGGGGACGCGTGTGACCGAAGCCGTGCAGCGCGCGCGGGCGAAGGGTGTGCAGATCTCGACGATCGTCGTCGGCTCGCCGACGGGCAGCACCATTCCGAGTCCACGCGGTCCGCTGCGCGACGACAGCGGCGAGGTCGTCACGACGTATGCACGCACCGACGTCATGTCGGAAATCGCGCGCGGCACAGGCGGTGTGATGCTCGAGAATCCCTTCGGTGCCGACGCCCTCGATCCGCTCCTCGGCAAGCAGGGCACGCTCTCGAAGAATACGAGCGAGATGCGCGTGCCGGTCGATCGTTACCAGTGGCCGCTCGGACTGGCGATGCTGCTGTTCCTCGCCGGCTCCGTGCTGAATCGAGGTGCGGAGTGAAGACGTTCGCGTTCGCGGTCCTCGCGGTCGTGGCCATCGGCGATTTTCTGCGCGAGACGAACTCGCACGCATCCGCACGACGCGGCAACGTCGCGTACGAAAGTCAGCAGTACGCCGAGGCGGCGAAGGCGTTCGCGCGGGCGCAGGAGCTTGCGCCATCCGCGCGCGGCGCGTTCAACCTCGGCACGGCGGAGATCGCGGCAGGACAGCGCGAGCAGGGCTCGGCGCGCATGGACGCGGCCATTCAGGATCCCGCGTTGCGCGCAGATGCGTTCTACAACCGCGGCAACAGCGCGCTCGCGGCGAAAGCGCTCGATCACGCCATTCGCGATTATCAGGATGCGTTGCGCGCCAATCCTCGTCATGCGGCGGCGAAGCGCAATCTCGAGATCGCGTTGCGACGCCGCTCGCAGCAGGAGCGCGCGGGCTCGGGCGGACAGCAGAATCAAAAAGGGCAGTCGCCGCAGGACGAGAAACAGCAGCAGCAACAACAGCAACAGCAGGGCGGGCGTCAGCAGCCGCGTCCCGGCCAGCCCGACCTCGATGCGCTGCTGCGCAGCGTGCAGCAGCAGGAGCAGGAAGAGCTGCGCCGCATGAAAGGGCAGGCGGCCGAAGGGCGGGTGGGGTGGTAGCGCGTGCGCTGTTGCTGTTTTTCTTCGCGGCGAGCGCCTTCGCGAACGAGCTGATCGTCCAGGAGCGCACGCTCCAGGTCAACGACCTGCTGACGATCACGGTCTCGCTGGAAGGCGGCTTTGCAACTGTCGAAGGCGTGCACATTCCGCTGCAGAACTTCGCCATCGTCGGCGAGCCGTCGGTGACGACCGAGTTCGCGTGGATCAACGGCCGCGTCATCCGCCGCAAGATCTTCCGCTATCGCGCGCGGCCGCTCGGGCCGGGACCGGGGCGTGTCGGGCCGGTCACGCTCGACACGCCGGATGGGCAACGCGACACGTTGCGCGCGATCGCGGTGCAGGTGATGGCGGATCGCACGTCGAGCTCGAATGACGCGGAGGTGGTGCTGCGGGAGCTGATGGCGGCGGGACGCGATCCGCTGTTCGTCATCGCGGAGATCCACAAACGCAGCGTGTACGTCGGCGAGCCGGTCGACGTCACGTGGTGGCTGTACAACGCGGCGACGGTGCAGCAGTGGCAGATCGTCCAGGTGCCGAAACTCGCGGAGTTCTGGGCCGAGGAGCGGCCGCGGAGCGAGATGGCGGAGCGGGTTTACGTGGGTGACGTGATGGTGCAGCGCATGCCCATCCGGCGCGTGACCTTGTTTCCGTTGCAGAGTGGCGAGCTGCGCATCGGCGGCATGACCATCGAAGCCGCGGTGATGCGGCGCACCCGCTCGGGACCATTCGCGATGTTCGAAGGGGAACTGCGCGAGACCACGTTCACCTCGGCCGCGCTGCCGCTGACGGTCAACCCGCTGCCGCCCGGCCCCGCGGTCGACGCGGTCGGCGATCTCACGCTCACGTGCGAGCCTGTCGTGCAGCGCAATGCCGGACCGGTGGTGCTGCGCGTGGCGCTCACGGGCGTGGGCAACGTACGTGCGGCGTCGCCGCCGCGATTCGAACGGCCGGTTGCGGGCACGATGCAGATCGAAGGCGGCGAAGTGTCGGTGTCGCGCGACGACAACGCGTTCGGCATGTCGCGGCAGTGGCGGTACCTGATCTTTCCCGCGCGCTCGGGAGCGCTGGAGATCCCGCCGCTGTCGATGCGCGTCTTCGATACGGCGACGGGCACGCGCCGCGATCTGCGCTGTGCGGCGACGTTCTTCCAGGCCGCGGCGACGGCGCGCCCGCTCGCGGGGTCCGCGGCTCCGCCTGCGAATGCGGCGCCGGTCCGGACTGCGCCCATGTGGCCTTACGTCTCCGCGGCTCTGCTGCTCGGCGTCACCGCGTTCTTCGCCGTGCCGAAAGTGCGCCGCGAGCTGGCGGTGCGCCGCGCCGCCGAGGAGCTCGTGCGCGATGCGACGCCGGCGGAGATCCGGGAACGGATCGAGTCGCGGTTCAACATCGACATCCGCGAGGCCAGCGACCGCGGCGACGCGCTGCGCGCGCTGCGCTCGCTGCTCGATGCGGCCGAGCGCGAGCGCGACATTGCGATGGATGCGGAAGAAGAGATCGAGCGGCGGGTGCGGGAACTGCTGCGACTGCGTTAATCGACGCGGAAGCGCGCCGGCAGCCACGTCGTGCCGTTGCGCGAGATCGTGACGCGCAATTCGCCTTCACGCTGTTCGAGCACGCGCACCTGCATCACCTGATGGTCGAGCGCCATGCGCCACGTCAGCACCTTTTCGTTGTGCATCAGCGCGCACTGCTGGAAGCCTTCGACCTGCGCGGGTGCGCAACGCCATTCGAGCTTCGTTTTCGGCGCTTCCTGCGCCTGCGCGGCGAAGGGGAGGAGGAAGAGGAGCGCGAGAAACAGCGCGATCCAGCGCTCGAGTCGGTAGTTCGTGGCCTGCGTTTCCATGGCCAGTCCAGTAAGGGTCATGACCTCGACTACGCGAGGACCATGCCGGACAAAGGTGAAGGTCGGAATGCGGCGGAAATGTGGCGGCGGTATCCTCCGCGGCATGACTCGGGCCTTTCTCGCGACGTATCGGCCGCTCTGCCGGACTCGGGCGGGGCAGGAAGCGGTGGCGCGCTTCGGCATCCCGCCTTATGTCGACGGTTCCTGCCGTCGGGAACCCGATCTCGAAGCGCAGCATCCGACCATTACCGCGCTCTGCCGTGCGGGCCAATTCGCGCCGCGCCTCCGCGAAGGGGACCACGTCGTGTACATCACGAAGAAGGGTCGCTACGGCGGCGCGGCTCCGCATTGGCGGCTGGTGGCGATCCTCGAAGTGATCGAGCGCTGCAAGAGTCACGAAGAGGCAGCGGCGTGGCATCGCGGGCGTGATCTGCCGCTGCCGCGGAATCTCATGATCGAAGGCAGCTCCCCGGCGCCGCTCCATGAGACGGACTCGATCGTGCCGAAGTCCTGCGGCGGCGCGAAGGACGAGCTCGCGGCGTGGGATGCCGAATATCGCGAACGCGCGCAGCGATGGCCAATGGTTCTGATCTGCGACGCGAAGTTCCGCGAGTTGCACGAGCCGCCGGTCATCGAACAGAGCCACCTGCCGGGAACACGGAATCCGCCGCAGCTCCGGGACGAACTGTGCGAGCAGCTCCGCCGTCTCGCTCGCGTATCCTTTGCGCCATGAAGCGAGTTCTGCTGATCGCGTTTTCGCTCCTCTCGTTCGCCGCGTACGCCGAGCGCCTCCGGTTCGAGGACCGTGCACGCATCGTCAACGTGTCCGACCCGCAGATCGCACCTGACGGCAAGTCCGTGGTCGTGCTCGTCGCGCGGCCGAATCTGAAGGACAACCGTCACGACGCCGAGCTCGTGCTCGTCGACATCGCCAGCGGCGCGCAGCGCTCGCTCACGACCGACCGTCGCGGACTCGCACAGCCGCGCTGGTCGCCCGGCGGCGAGCGCCTGGCTTTCCTCGCGAACGCGAACGACAAGCGCCAGGTGTGGGTCCTGCCGATGCGCGGCGGCGAAGCGAAGAAGATCACCGACGCCGCGAACGGCATCCAGCAGTTCGCATGGAGTCCCGACGGATCGCGCATCGCCTTCGTCACCAGCGACGAGATCAAGAAAAGCGACAACCGGTCGTTCGAGGTGAAAGACGACGACTTTCTCCTCAACGCCGCGCCGAGCCCCTCGCACCTCTGGCTCATCGCGTCGACCGGGGGCGATGCGAAGCGCGTCACGAGCGGCACGTGGAGTCTGCCCGTGGCGCGTCCGCCGGGCCCGCTGCCGTCGCCGATCAACTGGACGCCGGACGGCAAATCCATCGCCTTCACCCGCAACGAGACGCCGAGCTCCGGCAACTCCGACACCGCACGCGTCGCGCTCGTCGACGTCGAAAGCGGCACCGTGCGCACGCTGGCCGCGGCGAAAACGCAGCAGTCGCAACCCACCGTCTCGCCCGACGGCAGGCAGGTCGCCTTCATGCACGCGCACCTCGGCGAGCTGCAGAGCGAGAACCGCTTCTGGCTCGTCTCCGCAAACGGCGGCGAGGCCACGCAGCTCACGAAAGATCTCGACCGCAATCTCTACCGCGCGATGTGGATGCCGGACGGCAAGGCGCTCCTCGTCGGCGCGCACGACGAGACGACCACGTCGCTCTGGTTACAGCCGGTGACCGGCGGTCCCGCGCGCAAGCTCGACCTCGGCGGCATCGAGCCCGCCGCGCCGTACTGGATCGAAGCGAACGTCGGCCGCAATGGCGCGCTCGCGATCGTCGCCTCGACCGCCACGCGCCCGCGTGAGCTCTATGTCATGGACTCCGTGAGCGCGAAGCCGCGCCGCCTCACCGACTTCAACGCGCATTTCGACACGCTCGAACTGGGCAAAGCGCGGCGCATCACGTTCTCGAACGAAGGCTACGATCTCGACGGCGTCGTCGTCACTCCGCCGGACTTCGATCCCGCGAAAAAGTACCCGCTCGTCCTGCAGATCCACGGCGGACCGCGCTCCGCTTCGACGACCGCGTTCCAGTTCCTCGCACAGCTCTTCGCCGCGCAGGACTGGATCGTCTTCATGCCCAACTACCGCGGCAGCGACAACCTCGGCAATCGCATCACGCGCGCGATCATCATGGACGCGGGCGCGGGTCCCGGCCGCGACGTCATGGCCGGCATCGAGGCTGTGAAGAAGCTCGGCTCCGTCGACGAGGACCGCATCGCCGTCGGCGGCTGGTCGTACGGCGGGATGATGACGTCGTGGATGGTCGGCCACTATCCGATCTTCAAGGCCGCCGTCTCCGGCGCCGCCGTGAACAACTTCCTCGACCAGTACACGCTCGGCGACTACAACGTCCTGCGCGCGCAGACGTGGGGCTCGCCGTACACGAGCGAGGAACGGATGAAGTTCTGGCTCGAGCAGTCGCCGATCACGTACGCGTCGAAGATCAAAACGCCGATGCTCATCCTCTCCAACACGGGGGATGCGCGTGTGCCCGTCACGCAGTCGTTCCAGATGTACCGCGCGCTGCGCGACAACGGCGTGAAGACGAAGTTCATCGCGTATCCGCTGAGCGGACACTCGCCCGAGGATCCGGTGCATGGGATGGATGTCGACCGGCGGTACGTGGATTGGTACAGGGAACATCTGCAGTGACGCGTCCGACGCTGCGCACGACGCGCCTCACACTGCGCCCGTTCACGCTCGACGACGCGCCGGCGGTACAACGCCTCGCCGGCGCGTACGAGGTCGCGCTGAACACGCTCCTCGTGCCGCATCCGTATCCCGACGGCGCGGCGGAAGCGTGGATCGACACGCATCAGGACGATTTCGACGCGAACCGCCTCCACACCTTCGCCATCGACGACGGTGCGCTGGTAGGCGCGATCGGCCTGGTGATGAAAGGCGACGGCATCGCGGAGATCGGCTACTGGATCGGCGTCCCGTTCTGGAACCGCGGCTACACGACCGAAGCGGCGATCGAGATCATCCGCTACGGCTTCGAGGATGCCGGCCTCGAGCGCGTCTTCGCCGGCTACTTTGCACGCAACGAGGCGTCCGGCCGCGTGATGCAGAAGGTGGGGATGACGTACGAGGGTACGCTGCGCCGGCACGCCGTGAAATGGGGTGAGCGGCTGGACGTCGTGTACTACGGGATCCTGCGCGAGGAGTGGGCGGCGCGGAGGCGCTAGGCCGCGCGGCCTGGGGTCCTTCGCGCACGGCACGAGCGGACCCACATCACCTCACGCGCTCCCGCCCCAGTTACTCCTTCGACTTCGGCGAATCCTGCGACGGGTTGTTCTCCTCGGCAGCCTGCCGGATCGCCGCGACGCGCGCGCGATCTTTCACGCGCTGGGCGGTGCGATTGCGTTTGGCGATGGCGGCGCGGGCTTTTTCTCCATTGACTCGTGACATGGTCACCTCCAGGCCGGGCACGGTACCACGTATCGTTTACGAGGTAGGATGGCGGCCGTGAGTGATCTAGAGAGCAGGGGCTTTGCGGTAGCCGACATTCAGTTGACCCATCAGCAGTGCGACAGTCTGGCGGCCTCGATTCCCGCGCCGACCGCGGGCCGAGGCGGAGTGCGGGGCCTGGTCGATCATCCGAGCGTTCTGCAATTTCTCACGCACAAGCAGCTCGGCGGCTATCTCTGGTCGATCGTCGGCCGCGACCTGGTCGCCGTGAAGGCGACGCTGTTCGACAAAACCCACGATGCCAACTGGCGCGTGCAATGGCATCAGGACCGTATCATCGCCATCCGCGAGCGCATGGACGTGGTGGGATATGGACCGTGGACCGTCAAAGCGGGCGTGTCGCATGTGGAACCGCCGACCGCCGTGCTGGAACAGATGCTCGCCGTGCGGATCCATCTCGACGACTGCAGCGCCGGCAACGGCGCCTTGCGGGTGATTCCCGGCAGCCACGCGTGGGGAAAACTTTCCGCGGACGAGCTGCAGAGCCGCGTCGCCGAGACCGAGCCCATGGACCTGCCGGTCCCGAAGGGCGGATTACTGCTCATGCGTCCGCTGCTGATCCATTCCTCGTCGCCGTCGACGACTCCCGAGCACCGGCGCGTGCTGCACATCGAATTTGCACCGATCGAGGCGATTTCGCCGTTGCAATGGCATACGTCGGTGCATCTGCGCCGCGCGGCGTGATGCCGCCGGGCGTCACACCCGCTTCGCCCGAAACCCGTCCGCCGTCTCGTCGAACTTCGTGAAGCCCGCGTCGACGAGCGCCGTATGCGTTTCCGGCGCGAGGGACGCGCCGATCACCTCGAGCGCATCGATCCGATCGCGCAGTTCGATCTGTCCGAGGAGCGTCGGCCAGTCGTCGCTGGCGCGGAAGAGCGTCACCGTGATGTGCGGCCACTCCACCGCCGCGCGCCACGCCTCCTCGGCGGACGCGCGGTTCGGTGGAGTGTCGACGAGCCAGACCGGCGTGCGGAAGGCGAGCTTCTCCAGCCGGTCCGAAAAATCCTCAACGAGTACGACGGCGACGTTGCGTGGCACCTACCACCCGCACTGCTTCCCTTTGTTCTGCACCTCGAGCCAGTCGAGCAGCGGGCGGAAGTAGTCGACGACCGCGGTTGCGTCCATCTCACGCTGGCCGGTCAGCGCCTCGAGCGCGTCCGGCCACGGACGGCTCATGCCCATCTCCAGCATCTTCGCGAGCTTCGCGCCCGCTTCCTTGTTGTTGTAGACCGAGCAGCGATTGAGCGGACCGGTGTAGCCGCTCTGCTGGCAGAGCGCGCGGTGGAACTGGAACTGGAGGATGCGCGCGAGGAAGTAGCGCGCGTACGGCACGTTGCCGGCGATGTGGTACTTCGCACCCGCATCGAAAAACTCCTCGCCGCGCGTGCCCACCGGCGCGATGCCCTGATACTGCGTGCGCAGGTCCCACCACGCCTTGTTGTAATTCGCCGGCGTGATCTGTCCGGAGAAAACGCCCCAGCGCCACTTGTCCATCAGCAGGCCGAAGGGGAAGAACGCGATCTTGTCGAGCGCGTCGCGCAGCAGGAGAGGGATGTCCGCCGACGCGGGCGGCTCTTTGTCGATCATTCCGATCTGTACGAGATACGCGGGCGTCACCGAAAGCGCGATCGTGTCGCCGACCGCCTCGTGGAAGCCGTCGTTTGCCGAGTTCTTGTAGAGGAACGGCTGGCGGTTGTACGCGCGCTGATAGAAGTTGTGGCCGAGCTCGTGGTGGATCGTGTTGAAGTCGTCCGCGTTCTCCTCGATGCACATCTTGATGCGCAGGTCGTCGACGTCGTCGATGTCCCAGGCACTCGCGTGGCACACCACGTCACGATCGCGCGGCTGCGTGAACATCGAGCGCTCCCAGAACGTCTGCGGCAGGGGATCGAAGCCGAGGGAGGTGAAGAAACGCTCGCCGATGCGGACCATGCTCACCGGATCGACGTCCTTGCGCTGCTGGAGGATCTTCGTCAGGTCGTAGCCGCGCGACGCATTCGGCGGCGCGACCACGTCATAGACGTTGCCCCACTCCTGCGCCCAGATGTTGCCGAGGAGATGCGCGGGGATGGGCTGATCGGGCGGGACGATCTTGTCGCCGTACTTTTCGTTGAGATTCCAGCGGACGTAGCAGTGCAGCGACTCGTAGAGCGGCTTGACCTGCGTCCAGAGGCGGTCCATTTCCGCGGCGAACGCGTCCGGCGGCATGTCGTACTTGGAACGCCACATCGCACCGACGTCGGAGTAGCCGAGCTCGCGTGCGCCCTGGTTCATCAGCTCGACGAAGCGCGTGTACTTGTCGCGCATCGGCGGCGAGACCGTGTGCCAGCCGCGCCACACCTCGAGCAGCTCGTCCGGCTTGCGGCTCGTGCGCATGATGTTCGTGATCTCGCTGATGTCGAGACACGCGTCGCCGCTCTTGCCCGGCGGGCAGTACTTGCCGGAGCCGTATGCGGCCTCGAGCTCCGAGGCGATGCGGGTCATCTCCGCGGTGAGCGCGGGATCGGCGGGGCCGGGGGAGGTGAGGGCGAGCTTGATGATCTCGAGCTTGCGGCGCACGTCGTACGGCAGCTCGAGCTGATCGTAACGCGCGGCTTTTTTGGCGAGCTCGACGCCGGCGTTGATCAGCTTCTCGTTCTCGCGCGCCGACATGATCTGCGTGTCGTGCGTGATGTACGTCGACTGGATCCACGACGCGCGCTGCGCGTCGACGTTCATCGCCGCCAGCCGCGCCTCGGCCTCGGCGACGAACTGCGTCGCCTCCTCGACAGTGGGACCTGCGGGAGCAGGGGCGGCGGGCGTGGTGGCTTCGGTCGTTTGCATGGTGCTGGTCTGCGTCGTGTCAGGCATAGTGGCGGGCTCGGCGACCGGCGTCACGGTCGTCGTACACGCGGCGGCGAAGAGCACCGCGGCGAGGCCCGAGAGCGTCTGCGGGTTGATGCGCATCACACCTCCGGAATTTGGCGGGGAGTATAGCCAACGTTCTGTGACGGGAATCCGTATCAGTCGACGCGAGTGTTACCATCCCGAAACTTCACTGCGATGCCAAACGTCGCATTCAACATGACTTCAAGGAGACCCATGCATCCCGACAAGCTCCGCCGTTTGATGTCCGTAGCCCTTGCTGCGTCCTTTCTCATCACCGTTCCGACGTTTGCGGCCGGCAAGCGCCGCGCTGCCGCCCATCCGTCCGCCGGAGGCCAGCTCAAGATCGCCCTGGTCTCGGGAACCATCCTCGACAATGTGACGGGTGCTCCGGTCATCGCCGCCCGCGTCGAAGGTGGTGGCGACTCCGACGTCACCGACAAGGACGGCAAGTTCGACCTCAAGAACCTGGAGAGCTTCCAGGGGCGCATCGACATCGACGTCACCCGTTCCGGTTACAGCACCAAGCGCACGACCCTCACGACGAGCGGCAATCAGACCGGTCTCACGATTCGTGTCGATCCCACCGCCACCGTGCGCGTGCGCCGCGTCGACAACTCCACGTTCGATCTCGACTTCGAGTCGATCCTGTTCGGTTACCCGGTCGCGTTCAGCGGCTACCGTTCGGCCGAGTTCGAGGAGTTCTGCAAGGCCGACGGCACCTCGGTGACGATCGACCGCAGCCAGATCAAGCGCATCACCGGTCCGGCCGTCGAGGTGAATCATGCCGCCTGCTGCCCGAACAGCCCGACGATGAAGGTGAACGTCGAGCTCAAGAGCGGCGAGAAGACGGACATGTACTTCGTCGACGCGTGCCACGGCTTCTTCAACATCGACCTCATCGGCCGCGAGCACGTGAACGCGAAGTTCCAGTACCTCCCGCTCTCGCAGATCGCCGAGATCATCTTTCCGTAAGGCCCGAACTGCGGAGCGCCGGGATGCCGGCGCTCCGCAGTTAGAATGTCCGGCGTGAGCAGCATCGCGCCGCGATTCCTCCGAGCCGCGCCCGACGAGATCGAGCGCATCTACGAAGCCCAGCAGAATCATCGCGCCGCCATCGCAGCCACGACGGCGGCGCAGCGGATCGCCAAGCTTCGCGACCTCGAGCGCGCCGTGCTCGCCCGGCGCGACGAGATCCGCGCCGCCATGTGGGCCGACTACCGCAAGCCGGCCGCCGAAGTCGACCTTTCCGAGATCTATCCCGTCGTCGGCGAAGCGCGTCATGCGGCACGGCGCCTGCGGAAGTGGATGAAGCCGAAGCGCGTGCCGACGCGTCTCGCGCTCTTCGGCTCGCGCTCGACGATCGTGCCGGAGCCGAAAGGCGTGGTGCTGATCATCGCGCCGTGGAACTTTCCCTTCAATCTGACGCTGGGCCCGCTCGTCTCCGCGATCGCCGCCGGCAATTGCGTCGTCCTCAAGCCCTCGGAGCTCACGCCGGAGTCGACCGCGTGCATGAAACGCATCGTCGGCGACCTGTTCGACGAGGAAGAAGTCGCGGTCGTCGAAGGGGACGCTTCCGTGGCCGAGGCGCTGCTGCGGAAGAAGTGGGACCACATCTTCTTTACCGGCAGCCCCGCCGTCGGCAAGGTCGTCATGAAGGCGGCCGCGGAGCATCTGACCTCGGTCACGCTCGAGCTGGGAGGGAAGTCGCCGGTCTTCGTCGACGAGACGGCGAACGTGGCCGACGCGGCGAGGAAGGTGGCCTGGGGGAAGTTCCTCAACTGCGGACAGGTCTGCATCGCGCCGGACTATGCGCTCGTCCATGAGTCGGTACGCGACGAGTTCCTCGCGAAGCTTCGGGAATCCCTCGCCACGATGGGATCGCAAGGCGCGCGCGGTGTCATCGTCAACGACCGCCACGCGTCACGCGTGAAACGGCTCATCGACACGGCCGTGGCGCAGGGGGCGAAAGCGGTGATGGGCGGCAACGCGAACGGCCGCGACATCGAGCCCACCATCCTCACGGACGTGGCATCCGATGCGGCGGTGATGCAGGAAGAGATCTTCGGCCCGATCCTGCCGGTGCTGACGTATCGAACCCTGGACGAGGCGTTCGCCATCGTCGAAGCGCGCGAGCATCCGCTCGTGCTCTACGTCTTCTCACGCGATCGCAGGCGGGTGAAGGAGATCATCCGCCGCACGCGCGCCGGCGGCACCGTCGTCAACCAGACGCTCATCCACTTCTACGAGCACGAACTGCCCTTCGGCGGCGTCGGCCACAGCGGTGTTGGCAAATCGCACGGCCGCGCCGGCTTCGAATCCTTCTCCAACGCACGCGGCGTCCTCGACCAACGCCTCCCCTTCAGCGCAATCGAACTGCTCTACCCGCCGTACACGGGGAGGGTGAAGGAGTGGTTGATTGATTTTACGGTGAGGTGGTTGTGAGGGTGGGTGGGGGGGAGCTGTAGAGCGGTAGAGCGGTAAAGCTGTAGAGGGTGGAGCCTGAACTCGGGAGCCCGAACCCCTGTGCCCCTCTGTCCGCTCTGCCTCCGCCGAGCCCCGCGTCGCTCCCATCCCCTCTACAGCTTTACCGCTTTACCGCTCTACAGCTTTACCGCTCTACAGCTGTACCGCTCTACAGCTTTACCGCTCAACAGCTCAACCGCTCCCACTCAACCGCTATACTCCCCCCACCGCCCATGCTCACGACGTCGCGGCCGTCCGCCTCCGCCTCGGCGCTCCGTCCGCCCGGCGTCGTTCCCTTCTGGTACCTCGTCTGCGCGAGCGATGAGCTGAAGCGTGGGGGGGTGATGCGCATCGAGCTGGCGGGGATGCCGATCGTGCTGTTTCGCGGGCGCGAGACGGGGGTCGTGCACGCCTTGCCCGCGCATTGTCTGCATCAGGGCGTCGATCTCGTGCACGGGCATGTCGTCCGCGATTGCCTGCGCTGTCCGCTGCATCAGTGGGAGTACAGCGACCGCTGCGAGCGCATCCCCGGCTCGCGTCCGTCGTATCGCGCCGCCGAGCGTTACGGAATGATCTTTCTCCACCTCGGCGCCGATCCCGAAGTCCCGATCCCCGGCTTCTCCGTCCCCGACGAAGAGCTGTATTTCGTGCACGGCAAACCCGTCGTCATCGAGTGCCCGTGGTACGTGCCGATCGCCAACGCGTTCGACATGATTCACCTGCAGACCGTCCATCGCCGCGCGCTCAAGACGCGGCCGGAGATCACGCGTCCCGACCCGTCGACGTTCTTCGTGCGCTACTCCACGCGCGTGATCGGCGACGGCTGGAGCGATCGCGCCATGCGTTACCTCTCGAACGACGACATCCGCGTGAAGGTGATCTGCAAAGGCGGCTCGATGCTGATGGTCGAGTCGGAGGTCGGACGCCGCCGCTCGTTCCTCATGACGTCTCTGCGTCCGACGAAAGGCGGCGTGTCGATCCTGCCGCTCTTCGGAACGCCGCGCACCGCCTCGCGGTCACACCTGCTGCACGCGCGCGCCGCGGCCGCGCTCTTCACCGCCTTCCTGCGCCGCGACATCGCGCCGCTGCAGGGCATCCGTTTTCCCGACGGCTACATCGACACGCACGACGAGACTGTCACCGCGTGCTATCAGTACCTCTGCGGACTCCCCGGATACTCGAGCGAGGAGATTTCATGAAGCGACTGTTGCTGATCATCCTGGCCGCCCTTCCCGCGCTTGCGCAACAACCCGACGAGGCGGTGCACAACGCGTTGCGCCAGCTCAAGGCCACGATGACGAAAGCGCTCAACGAGCGCGATCTCGCCACGATCGTGGCGCACGTCGACGAGAACGTCGTCTTCACCACCATGAACGGCGACGTCTGCCGCGGCCCGCAGCAGATCCGCGCGTATTTCGACAAGATGCTGACCGCGCCCGGACACATCGTGAAGGACGTGAAGGTCTCGTTCGAGGCGGACGCGCTCACGACGCTGTACGGCGGCGACATGGGCATCGCCATCGGCAACTCGAACGATCGCTACGAGCTGACGAACGGCAGCAGGTTCAACATCCGCGGCCGCTGGACCTGCACGATGGTGCGCAAGCCTGACGGGCGCTGGGTCATCGCCGCGTTCCACTACTCGACGGACGTGTTCGAGAATCCGATCCTCGACCGCCTCAAGCGGGCGGTGTGGCAGGCCGGCATCGCCATCGGCCTGGTCTGTCTCCTCCTCGGCTACTTCGGCGGCCGCATGCAGAAGCGATGATCCCCGGCGCGCTGAACCTCGTGCTCACGATCGCGGCGGCGATCGCGTGCGGCGCCGCGCTGCGCATCGCGTCGCACGGTTCGTGGTGGCAGATCGCGCTCGCCGCGATCGCGTTCTCGTTTACGAACAACACGATGTTCTCGCTGTTGCACGAATCCGTGCACGGCATCGCCCATCGCAACCGCTTCCTCAACGAGACCCTCGGCCGCTTCGCCGCCGCGTTCTTTCCGACGTCGCTCTCGCTGCAGCGCGTTTTTCACCTCGGCCACCACGCGCACAACCGCACGCTGCACGAGCAGTTCGACTACATCCGTCCGGCCGACCGGGTGTGGCTCAAGCGTGCGCAGTGGTACGCCATCCTGACCGGTCTCTACTGGCTCTTCGTGCCCCTCGGCGCATTGGCATATCTCGTCACGCCGTCGGTGCTGCTGCGCACGCGAGCGTCGTCCATCGGGACGCAGACCGGCGCGTCGTCGGTCTTCGCGGGTGTGGCGAACGCGCCGCGCATGACCATCTGCTTCGAGCTCCTCTTCACCATGGCCCTGCAGCTCGCGCTGTTCTTCGCGCTGGACGTCACGTGGAGCGGATGGATGATCTGCTACGCCGCGTTCGCGTTGAACTGGAGCTCGCTGCAGTACACCGATCACGCGTTCTCGAAGCTCGACGTGCGCGACGGCGCGTGGAACCTGCGCGTGAATCCGCTCACCCGTCTGCTCTTCCTCAATTACCACCACCACCTGGCGCATCACCGCCACCCGCACGTCCCGTGGCTGCACCTCGGCGATTACGTCGATCCGGCCGAAGAGCGGCCGTCGTTCTGGGCGATTTACTGGCAGATGTGGCGCGGACCGCGGCCGCTGCCATGAACCGAGAGACCGCTCCGCTCGCCATCGCATTCGCGATCCTCTTTGGCGTCTGCTACGGCGGCGCGGCGTGGACGGCGAGCACGCACGCGTCGCTGCCGTCGTGGGACTTTGCGTTCGAGCATCGCATCCCGTTCGTGCCCTCGATGTCGCTCGTCTACCTGACGATCACTCCCGCGCTGCTGTATGCCGCGTGGCGTTTCCGCACGCGCAGCGAGCTCGCACCGCTGTTCTTCGGCCTCTCGCTGCAGACCATGATCGCGACCGTTTTCTTTCTGCTCATTCCGCAGCGGGCGGCGTTCGTGCGCCCCGAGGTGACGGGGTGGGTGCGGATGCCCTTCGAGCTGGCGGACACCGTCAACCTAGAATCCAACATGTTTCCGTCGCTGCACGTCGCGTTCGCGGCGTCGCTCGCGTTCGCGTATCGGCGGCGCGTGTGGACGTTGTGGGCCGTCGCCGTCGCGATCTCGACGTGGTTGATTTACGAACATCACCTCGTCGACATCCTCGGCGGTGTTGCGCTCGCCGCGATGGTGATGCCGATGGCCTTGCGCGAGCGCACGTGGGTCGAGCTCTGCTGCCTCTGGCAATGCGCACGTTTTTCGCGACGCCACATCCGCTACTTCGTCATCTTCCTGGCGATCTACGGACCTTCGCTGCTGCACTGGCGCCGCTACCGCGCCGTGCGCACCGGTTTCTGCACCGCCCAATGGATCGACGACCTTCTCGACGGCGATCGCGCTTGTGCGGGTGAGCCTTACGAGAAGATTGAAGCGCTCCTCCGCGGGACGGACTCGAACAGCTCACTCGCGCGCTTGATGGCGGCGTTGTTCGAAGATCTCCACGCGAACGCGCGCGACGAGTTCATCGCTCTCGTCCGCACGATGCAGCGCGATCGCCTGCGCGTCCTCGAGCGTGCGCAGTGGAGCGAGGCGGAGCTCGACGCGCATCACCGCGAGACGTTCACGCGCTCGGTCGACCTCATGCTCCTCACCAGCGGCTGCACCGCGCGGGCGGAGGAGGTGCCGTCACTGATCCGCGCGTTCGCGTGGTGCTCCGCCGTGCGCGACCTCGACGACGACCAGCGCAAAGGTTTGAACAACATCCCCCGCGGCGTCGACGCTGCCGACTGGCTGCGCGCCGCTCACGCGCGCGCCTGCGACGATCTGGAGCGCTCCGCGCGCGAGATCGCCGCGCTCGACGACCGCCGTGCACAACGGATTCTCACGATTTTTCAGCGTTCGATCGCGAAATACGCGCGCCGCGTGCCTTCTTCGCGGGATCGGGAAGAGGGAAGGGTGCGAGGCCGAAGCCCTAACCCATCACCTCCCTGATCGCCCCCAGAAGCGCCGAGCTCTCATACGGCTTGAGCAGATACGCCACGTGCGGCTTTTCGAGGAACGCCTCGAGCTTCGCGCGGTCGCCGTGACCGGTCGAGAAGATCACCGGGAGCTCCGGCCGCGTCGCCGCGATCGCGTTGTAGACGCTCGGGCCTTCCATGTCCGGCAAGCCGACGTCGAGCACGACCACGTCCGGCATGTTCCTTTCCACCGCGCGGATCGCCTGCGCGCCGCTCTCCGCCACCTCCACGTACAAGCCTTCCAGCTCGAGCAGGGTCGCGATGCCGGTTGCCACCGTGCGGTCGTCCTCGACCAGCAGCACCCGATGCGTGATCGCCATCGGCGCGCCGTTCGTCATCACCTCGGCGGCATGGATCTCCGCTTCCAGCGCGAGCGGGAGGAAGATGTGGAACGACGTCCCCTGACCCGGCGTGCTTTCCACGAAGATCTCGCCGTCGTGCCGCTGCACGACCTGATGCGCGACCGGCAATCCGAGTCCCGTGCCGTTCTTCTTCGTCGTGAACAGCGGCTCGAAGATGTGCCGGAGCGTTTCCGCCGTCATGCCGCAGCCGGTATCGCGGACGGTGAAGTGTGCGTATCGATCCGGATGCTCGATCGAGCCGAACGGCAGCCGTGCGTCCGGCGCCTCGCGCCGCACGTCGATCACCACGGTGCCGCCGAACGGCATCGCATCGCGCGCATTGAGCACGAGGTTCGTGAAGATCTGCTGCAACTGCGTCGAATCGCCGTTGACGCGCAGCGAAGGCTGCACCTCGACCTCCAGCCTGCAGCTCGGCGGCAGCAGCGTACGCGCTTCGAGCCCGATGTTCTCGATCCACCGCGCCACGTCGAACGCGGTGCGCACCGGTTGCGCCGGCTGGGTGAATCGCAGGATGTCCTCGGTGATCCGCTTGCCGCGCTTCACCGCGCGTCCGATGTGATCGAGCGCCACGTCGGTGTTGTTGCGTCCGCGGCGGATCACCTCGATGAAGGGGGAAATGCCCATCAGCACGTTGTTGAATTCGTGCGCGATGGTGGCGGCGAGGCGGCCGAGGCTCGTGAGGCGGTCGGCCTGTTCGAGCTTCATCTCCAGCCGCTGGCGCTCGGTGACGTCGCTGAAGCTGATGACGACGCCGATCGGCACCCCGTTGTCGATGACCGGCGCCGCCGAGTATTCGACCGGCACCTGCGTTCCGTCGCTGCGCTGGAACATCCCGTGGGCGATCGCGCGCACTTCGCCGCTCTTCGCGACGGCCGCGATGGAAGGCTCGCCGGCCGCGGCATCGCCGAACAGGAGCTGCTGCACGTCCATCCCGTGCATATCGATGTGATCGCGGCCGAGGGTGTTGATGGCGGCGCTGTTCCAGAGCGTGCAGCGGCCGTCGAGATCGGTCGTGATGATGCCTTCGACCGTCGACTCGAGCAGCAGTTGCAGGTTGCGCGTCAGGCGCTCGCGCTCGGTCTCCGCGCGCCGCGTCTCCGTGATGTCGCGCGCGAAGCCGTGCACGACGACCGTCCGCTCGTCGGCGACTTTCGGATGCGACGTGATGTCGAGCAGCACGACGCCGTTGCGCCCGAGCAGTCGCAGCTCGGTACGGAGCGACCGGCGGTCGCAGACGATCGTGCGGAACGCGGCGGCGCCTTTCTCCAGGTCGTCCGGATGCAGGAAGTCGGCGAAACGCCTCCCGATCGCCGCCTGCCATGAGTGTCCGGTCACGTGGCGGAATGCCTCGTTGAGCGCCGAGAACCGGCCATCGGTCGTCAGCGTGAAGATGATCTCCGACGCGCCTTCGATGACCTCGCGATACCGCTCCTCCGACAATGCGAGGGCCTGCGTCGCGCGCTCGCGCTCCTGCGCGTCCGCGATGATGTTGGCCAGCGACTGCATGAACTCCGCGTCCGCGCCGACCTCGTGCCGCTTGCGCAGCGCGTGCGTGGCCAGCACGCCGAAGTTGCCGCTGCTGCCGGACACCGGGACGGCGACGCCGAGGACGTAGTCGTCGGACGGATCGTGCTCGATGAGCACCGGCCCCGCTTTCCAGAGGCAGGAGGCGATCGGCGAGTTTTCGTCGTCGAGCGAGATCGGGCGCGAGCTGCTGCTGCCGCGGTACTGCAGCGTGCGCGTTTCGGGCCTGAGCTCGTAGTAGCGCGTGTCGTCGATCTCGAGGACGCCCGACACGATGTCGCACACGATGTCGAGTGCATGCTCGACGGACTTCAAGGCGATGCGGCTCAGCTCCGCGATCGCGCTCTGTTGCGCCGCGTGGAGGACGAGCTGACGGTCGACGCGATCGCGCTCGAACGCCTGCGCGAGCACGGTGGCGATGGAGCGGAGGAAATCGATGTCGGCGGTCGTGAACGTGCGCATCGTGCGCGAAAGCGCGCCGAGCACACCCCACGGCGCGAGGCGCCCGGTGCTGATCGGGACGCTGACGCCGCTGACCACGCCCTGCCGCAGCAGGAGCATCGGTGGCGCGAAGCGCTTCTCCGCGAGGAGATTGTCGACGACGACCGGCGCCCCGGTCTCGACGGTGTACGTCGCCATCGTCGTCATGGAGGGATCGAGATCCACTCCCTCGGTGATGTCGGCGATCCAGCCGCTCCCGCCGGCGACGCGGAACCGGGCGCCTTCGTGCTTGAGGATCCCGCACAGCTCGACGTCGAGCAGTTGCACGACGAGATCGGCGGCCTGGCCGAGGACTGCCTCGATGGGCTCGCCGCTGAGTGCGGCCTGGCCGAGGTTGGCGACGACGACCTGCTGCACGGCGCGCCGCTGCAGCTCCTGCTCCTGCAGCCGGCGCTCCGTCACGTCCTGCACGGCGCCGAGTGATTTGACCGGCTGCCCCTTCTCGTCGCGAATGAAACGGCCGTGGCTGCGCAGGTGACGCGTCTCGCCGTTGGGCAGGAGGATGCGATGTTCGGTGGTGAACGGCACGCCTTCCTCGCGGACTTTCTTTCCGGTGGCGATCACGCGCTCGCGATCGTCCGGATGCACGCGTGCCTCCGCGGTGTCGACGTCGGGGCCGAGCGCGGGATCGAGGCCGTAGATGCGATACAGCTCGTCGGACCAGGTGCGCTCGCCGGTGAGGAGGTCGTACTCGTAGCTGCCGACATGCGCCATCCTCTGCGCCTCGGCGAGCTGCGCGCGCTGGGAGAGGAGCTGTTCCTCGTGCAATGCGCGCGCGGTGATGTCTTCGACGAGCCACACGAGCTGATCGATGGCCAGGTCGTCGGTCGTGGTCGGGGAGACGGTGACGCTCGCGCGCAGGATCGTGCCGTCCCTGCGCACGAACTGCTGCTCGACCTGCACGGCGGGCACGTTCACCGGTTCGCTGCCGGGCAACAGGAATTCGCTGAGGCGGCGGCCCGTGAGCTCTTCTCTTTTGTAGCCGAGGATCGCGAGGAGGCGCTCGTTGATCGTGAACAGCTCCCCCGTCGCCGTGCTGATGCCGATCCCGATCGGCGCACCTTCGAAGATGCGGCGATAGCGATCCTCCGAGCGGCGATAGGCCTCGAAGATGGCACGGTGCTCTTCGCGCAGGTGTACGTCGCGAAGCTCGCGCTCGAGCGCCGGTCCGAGACGCGCGAGACGGTCCTTGGAGACGAAGTCGTTCGCGCCGCTGCGGATCGCGTCGACGGCCCGTTCTTCGCCCACGTGGCCGGAAACGAGAAGGAACGGCAGCTCGCGGCTGTGCGCGCGCACGACGCCGAGCGTCTGCAGGCCGTCGAAGCCCGGCATGTTGTAGTCGGAGATGACGGCCGACCACGACTCGGTCTTCAGCGCGTGAACGAGGCCGTCGAGCGTGTCGACGTGGCGCTGCTCGAATTCGAACCCATGGCGATGCAGATACGCGGTGATCAGCTCGATGTCGTCGAGGCTGTCTTCAACGAACAGGAGTCGCATGCTCATCCTCGGCGAGCGTGAAGTAGAAGGTGGCGCCCACCGCGCCGGTCGTGGCCCACACGCGGCCGCCGTGACGTTCCACGATGCGGCGCACGATCGTCAGACCGACACCGCTGCCTTCGAACTCGCCCGCGGGATGCAGGCGCTGAAAGGGGAGAAAGAGGCGCTCCGCGAATCGCGGGTCGAAGCCCACGCCGTTGTCGCGTACGAAGAACACGGAGCCTTCGGCGCCGATCTCGATCCGCGGCGCCGCGCTTCGCACCGTGAACTTGACGGCGTTGCCGAGGAGATTGTCGAGGACCACGCGGAGGAGGTCAGGATCGGCGCTGGCGACGAGTCCCTCCGCAATCACGAAGTCGATGGCGCGTTCCGGATCCGCCTCGGCGAGATCATGCGCGGCGGCGCGCGCGATCGCGGACAGGTCGACCTCTTCGGCGGTGAAGAGCGCGTCGGCGGCGTGGACGAGCTTGAAGAGCGCGTCGATCGTCGCCGACATGCGGGCGGAGGCTGCGCGGATGCGGTCGACGTAACGCAGCCCGCGCTCGCTCAGCGCGCTGCCTTCGTCGAGCTGCAGCTCCAGCGCAAACCCGTCGACCGCGCGCAGCGGCGCACGCAAATCGTGAGAAATGGACAAAGTGAGCGTGTGCAGCTCTTCCGAGACTGTCATTTTTGCTTTCGTTTATTGGGTTGCCGGACCGCGGACGGTTGGACTCCGCCCGATGGAGGGAACAGTAGTAAATCGCGAAAGAAGGAGATATCGGGAGGAGGCGAAAAGTTACGTAGGAGCCGTCCTACGTGAACGTCAGATCAGTTGCGCGCGGATCGCGTATCCGACGATGTCGGCGTTCGAGCGGAAGCCGGTTTTCTCGAGGATGCGCGCGCGATACGTGCTCGCGGTCTTCACGCTGATCTGGAGAATCGACGCGATGTCGGTCATCGTGCGTCCGGCGGCGATGAAGAGAAACACTTCGAGCTCGCGCGGGGAGAGGCGCTCGTGCGGAGATTTGTCCGAGCCGCGTGCGAGCTCGCCCGCCATCTGTTCGGCCACGCCGGAGCTCACCCAGATGCGGCCCAGGGCTACACGCTCGATGGCGGCGAGGATCTCGTCGGCGCTCGCGTCTTTCTGCACGTAGCCGCGCGCGCCGGCGCGGATGGCCTGCAGCGCGTACTGTTCCTCGGGCCGTCCGCTGAGGATGAGCACGGGGAGACCGTGGTCGCGGCGGACCTGCGCGAGGATGTCCAGACCGCTGCGGCCGCGGAGGACGAGGTCGAGCACGACGACGTCTACACGCTCGCCGCGGAGTGTCGCGAACAGCTCGTCCGCGTTGGAGGCCTCGATCACTCTCCAGCGCGGCCTCTTGGCCACGATCAACTGCATCCCGCGCCGGATGATGGTGTGATCATCCGCCACCACGAGCGACACTTCTAGGTCACGCAGGTACACCCCCACGTCAGTATGGTAATGCGGAAGTGTGGCGAGGTGAGCAAGGCCGTGTGCGGCACGCATTGTGATGCGTGCGGGGCGTGACCGAGAAAGAAAAGATGCTGACGGGGGAGCTGTATCTCGCCAGCGACGCGACGCTTGTCGGAGAACGCCGACGCGCGAAAGACCTCTGCCGCCGTTACAACGCCGGCGCCGCGGAAGTGCTGCACGAGCTCTTCAGATACGCGACCGACGCGTATCTCGAGCCGCCGTTCTACTGCGATTACGGCACGAACCTCCGCCTCGGCGCGCGCGTCTACGCGAACCACAATCTCGTCGTCCTCGACTGCGCGCTGGTGACGATCGGCGACGACGTGTTCATCGGTCCGAACGTCGTCCTCAGCACGGCCGGACATCCGATCGATCCCGAGGTGCGCGTGACGCTGCTCGAGTTCGCGAAGCCGATCACCATCGAAGACAAAGTGTGGATCGGCGCCGGCGTCGTGCTCGTGCCCGGCGTGACGATCGGCGCCGGCTCGACGATCGGAGCGGGGAGCGTGGTGACGAAGAACATTCCGGCGCGATGCGTGGCCGTCGGCAATCCGTGCCGCGTCCTGCGCATGCTCGACTGACGCTCAGCGTGCGCGGATCCACGCCTCCGCCGCCACGCGGTCGGTGCTGAACTCTTCGCGCGGCCGCTCGAGGTTCTCGTTGAACGTGGCCATCTTCTCCACGTTGTGATGCACGTACGCCGCGGCCGTGCAGGTGACGCCGCGCTCGGCCGTGACCTCGACGGTGGATTCGGGGAAGAGATCGAGCAGCGCCGTGCGCAGCCCGTGCCGCGCGAGCAGCAACGGCAGCACGACCCGCATCTCCTGATGCGCGGGCGCGTTCAGCGAAAAGTCGTAGCCGCGCAGATCCGCGAGCAGCTTGAACGTGCCGCCGTCGGGGATCTTCGCCACTTCGCGCTCGAGCGATGCTTTCCACTCGCGGATCTCGTCGATGGTGACGGGGCTGGAGAGGCGGGTGATGAGGAGTGGGGCGTCGAGCGTGGTCTCGTACATGGCGCAAAGAGTACGCGAACTGGCCTGAGGGAGCGCCCGGCTCCGTCGCGGCCGGAGCGCCGGCCTTCCGGCCGGCGCTCCGTTACTCCACCGCCGCGGCGGCCATCATCCGGATCGTGTGGCGTCCGTCCTCATCCGCGCGGTAGTACGTATCGCACAGCGTGACGATCTCCGCGTCGGGGGTGTGCGCCGGCACGACGAAGCCGTCCGGCGGCTGCTCGGTGCTGCTCGTGCACTTCACTTCCCAGCGGATGCCGACGAGACGGCAGCGGAGGAATGCGCCGGCGATCACAGGAGCCTGCGGGGCCGAGCTCTCGTCGCTCCAGCCGCGCAGATTCGCGACCCATTTGCGCATGTCCCGCACCGAGATCGCGTCGAGCGAGCGATCGAGCGTTTGCTGCGACTCCGCGTCCACGTTGGCGAACCGCAGCCGCGACTCGTACGTCGTTCCGCTTTCGCCGATCGCCACCACGCGCGAAGCGAGGACTTCCGCATTTGCGGAGAAGCGCCCTTCCGCACATTGAAAACTGATGCGTACCGCCGAGCCGCGGCGCACGAGCGACGTGTGCCGGATCTTCGCGCCGCGCCGGCTGAGATCGATCAGCTCCCCGTCACCGCGTCCGATGAGCGCGGAGATCGAGCCGTCGATGCGCACGCGCGGCGCCGCGCGGCGGTCGGAGTAATCGTGTTCGAGTGCGGACATCTGTCAGTCTCCTGGTCAGGCGGCGGCGATGCGGGGTGGCGGCGTACAGACGCGGTCGCGGCCCCCGCTCTTCGCGGCGTACAGCGCGCGATCGGCGGCGGTGACGAGTGCGTGAGCGTTCGTTGCGTGGATGGGGGAGAGTGCGATGCCGACGGACGCCGTGACGGTCGCGAGCAGGTGTCCCTCGTGATGCACGCGCAGCTCGCTGATGCAGTGCCGCAGCAGCTCGGCGCGGTCCTGCATCATCTCGGGGGTGGCGTCCGGCATCACGACGATGAACTCCTCACCGCCATAGCGCGCGACGATGTCCTCCTCGGCGAAGACGTTCTGCATCATGCGTCCGACCTGTACGAGGAGCGCGTCACCCGCACCATGGCCCCACGTGTCGTTGAAGGCCTTGAAGCGATCGACGTCCATCAGCATCACGCCGACGCGTGCGTTGCGCCGTGCGAGGGCACGCGGCAGCGCCTCGTCGACGTAGCGGCGGTTGAAGAGACCCGTGAGCGCGTCGCGCACGGCACGCGTGCGCAGCGTTTCCTGCTGCTGCACTTTCGCGAGCGCCAGCGCGATCTGATCCGCGAAGGCGTGCGCGAAGAACTCGGTATCGTTGGAAAGCGATGATCCCGCTGCCGCGTGCAGCGTGAGGCCGCCCACCGGCTCGCCGCACGCGTGCAGCGGGATCGAAATCGCGTCCGTCTCTTTCTCCGGCGTGTCCCCCCAGGAGGCGACGACGTCGAAGATCCCGGACGGCCTGCGCAGGCGCAGCGCCCCTGCTGCCCTGGGAAACAGGTGCCGTCCGTAGACCGGGACGATCTCCGCCGCCTCGGAGAACGAGCCGCTGACCTGCAGCAGGCCGCTCATCTCGATGAGCAGACGGAGGCGCGCCGTCTCGGTACGCGCCCGGTCGAATGCGAGCACGGCCGCGATGGCGACGAAGAAGAGGAGCAACAGAACGATGGTCGTCATGGCGTTCTCCTTCACGCCGCGCAGAGCGCGGACTTGACGGCGGCCCAGTGCGACGCCGCACGCGGTCTTCCGAAGTGGAAGCCCTGCGCGTAGGCGATGCCGGCCGCGATGGCCGCGCGCGCCGTGGCCGGCGTCTCGATCCCTTCCAGGATCGTGTCGCAACCGAAATCGCGCGCGAACGACACCGTGTGTTTCACGATGCGCTCTTTCGTCGAGTCGAGCTCGAATCCCGTCCCGAACTCGTTGCTGATCTTCACGAACGACGGACGAATCCGGTCGATCAGCGAAAGGTGAGAGTAGGCAGACCCGTGATCGTCGAGCGCGAAGCGCACGCCGCGCTCGCGCAGCTCGTCGAAGACGGTCGAGGCGACGACGTCGTCGTTGAAGCCCGAGCGTTCCGTCACCTCGAGCACGACGCGCGACAGCGCGATGCCCGCGTGTTCGCACGACGACGTCAGCGCGGGGACGAGCGCATCGCCGCCGAACGTCAGCGGGTCGATGTTGAGGAACAGCGTCGGGTCGTCGGGCAGCGCTGCCGCCGCGGCGACCGCGTTCTTCATCGTCACGACGTTCAGCTCCGCGAGCTTCGAGCGCCGCGACGCGTAGTCGAACAGCATCACCGGACCGCCCGCGAGCCAGTTGCCGCGCACGCGCGTGAGTGCCTCGTATGCGAACGAGGCCACGCCGTTCGGCGTCACGCGCACGATCGGCTGGAACGCGGCGGCGAGATCCGCACCGGCGAGGATCTCCTCGATCGACGGGATGCGGATCACCTCGTAGTCGGCATCGGCCAGCTCGGTCGTGCCGAGGGCGTCTTCGAGCTCCCGGGTGTCGAAGGGCTTGGCCAGTACGGCGGAGGCGCCCTGCCGCAGCGCCTCGGTACGCAGATCGTCGGTCGCGAAGCCGGTGATGAGGATGACGCGGCATTTCGGCGAATGCGCGTGCACGCGCTCCATGAAGTGCAGACCCTCGAAGCGGAACCTGCCGGAGAACTGCACGTCGGTGACGAGATGCGTGACGGGGAAGCGCGCCAGCGCGATCTCGGCCGACTCGACGTCGGCGCAGAGCACGATCGTGCGTCCGGCACGCTCGAGCGTCATCGAGAGTGCCTCGCTGATGTACGGATCGTCGTCGACCAGCAGGATGCATTCGCGTTCGGGGTTCATCGTCTTCCTCTCAGGCGGTCAGCTCGAGCGCGGCGCGGCCGGTGACGAGGTCGTGCGTCTCGAGATAGAAGCGGAGGTCGTGGTAGGTGAGCGCGTAGAGCACGCGGTCACCGCCGCGCGCGGTGGCAGAGAGAAACCCGCCGCCGTCGTCGCGGATCATGACCACGTCGCCGAGGAAATCGGCGGGGGCGGTGGCGAGCAGGTCGAGGAACTCGTCGGCGGAGCCGGCGCGGTCGACGATGATGCGCTCGATGTCGAGACCGACGTCGGTCACGGCGGCGGCGAGCGCGAACTTCAGCGATGCCACCGAGTCGAGAAACGCGATGCGCCGGCTGCGGCAGCGGATGTAGTTCCAGTCCGTGTCCGGCTTGTTCGCTTCGCGTGCGATGAGAGTGATGCGTCCTTCGTGTCGAGTCATGTGATCAACCCATCTGCTGCATCGTGAATGCGATGACGAACGCGGCGCCGCTGAGGACGACCAGAACGCGCCACGTGTCGCGTCCACCGCGCATGTCGGAGAGGGTGGCATTGAGGAATCGGCTCATTTCGTTGCTCCTTTCAGGACGTCGGGTGAGGGGAGAGAAACTTCGCGGAACCCGAACGGGTCTCGCGGTGAGGCGTCGTCGAGAGAGATGGTTTTTCCGGCGATGGCGTAGGAGGTCCGGCGCTTGTCGGCGAGCAGTTCGATCCATCCTTCGCGAGGGATCTCCCACGTATCGCCGGCGTAACGGAAGCTCTGGCCAGGCTGCCCGCGGAAGCGGTAGCCGACGGTGGTGATGCCGCACGTGACCTTCGGATCCGCCTTGGCTCCGCGGATGAGCCTGGTCAGATCGAGCTCGAGCGTTAGTGACGCGGTCAGCACCGCCGCAACGATAAACATGGGGGGAAAACCTCCTTTTGGACCTGCCGCTCTATGTCCAAAAGCAGGACCACCAGCTACTTTGCGTCTAACTTGCGCACGCTCAACGACTTGACATGTCCGTAACGTGGACGGGTGGTGTTCGGCCTATGGACATGTGTATGATTTTTGGACACATGGCCACCCTTCTGAATCGCGTCCTCATCGTCGATGACGATCCGCAGATCTCCGCCGGACTGTCCGTGCTCCTCTCGGGCGAGTGGGACGTGCGCACCGCGGGCGACGGCCGCAGCGCGATCGTGGCGTTCGGGGAGTTCTCGCCGGACGTCGTGCTGCTCGACGTCTCACTTCCCGACACCACCGGCATCGAGCTCCTGCATCAGTTCAAGATGTTCTCGGAGACGACGGCGGTGATCATGATGTCGGGCGGCGGCTCGCTCGACCGCGTCATCGAGTCGATGCGCCTCGGCGCCGAAACCTTTCTGCAGAAGCCGTTCGAGTTCGAAACGCTGTCGGCCGTTTTGCAGCAGGTGGAAAAGATGCTCGGCACGCGCCGCGAGCTGATGGCGCTGCGCCGCGGCGAGAGTGGCCAGGCGGAACGCCTTCCCGGCATCTCGCCGCAGATCCTGCATCTCAACGAAGTGCTGGCGAACGTGGCGCGTGTGCCGTCGCCGGTGCTGATCGAAGGGGAGTCGGGGACGGGCAAAGGGGTGATGGCGCGGCTCATCCACAACCGTTCCGCGCGCGCCCGCGCACCGTTCGTCGATCTCAATTGCGCGGGGCTGTCGAAGGAGCTGCTCGAGTCGGAGCTGTTCGGTCACGAGCGCGGGGCGTTCACGAACGCGATGAACACGAAGCCCGGGCTGTTCGAGATCGCCGGCGACGGGACGCTGTTCCTCGACGAGATCGGCGAGATGGAGCCGACGGTGCAGGCGCGCCTGCTCAAGGCGATCGAAGAAAAGCGCTTCCGCCGCGTCGGCGGACTGCGCGACCTGCGCGCCGATTTCCGCCTGCTCGCCGCGACGAACCGCGATCTGCCGACCGAAGTTGCCGCGGGACGGTTTCGCAACGATTTGTATTACCGGTTGAACGTCGTGCGCCTGCGCATGCCCCCGCTGCGCGAGCGGCTCGAGGATCTGCCGGTGCTGGTCGAGGAGATCCTGCGCCCGCTGTCGAAAGAGCTCGCGCGCCCGATGCCGAAGGTGAGCGCGACGGCGATGAAGAAACTGGAGCGCTACGCCTGGCCCGGCAACGTGCGCGAGCTGCGCAACGTCCTCGAGCGCGCGCTGCTCACGCTCTCCGGCGGCGAGATCCACAGCGAAGACCTCATCCTCGACACCGCCGCCACGATCCCCTCGGCGTCAGGCGTCTTCCCGACCGAGGAGTGGGAGATCCAGCCGCTCGAAGACGTGATCACCAGATACGTGACCGCCTCCCTCACCGCCGCCGGAGGCAACGTGCGGAAAGCGGCACGGCAGTTGGGGATCAGTCCGAGTACGTTGTATGCGCGGATGAAGGAGTAGAGGGGCTGCGAGAGGGCGGTAGAGCTATAAAGCCATAAAGCTATAGAGCTGTAAAGCTATAGAGGGGCAACCCACAGCAACGGCAACCCCTTTACAGCTTTATTGCTCTACAGCTCTACAGCTCCACCGCCCCACCCCTCACCCCGTCGTCGCAATCTCCCTCCACCGATCCGTTCCCGCCTCCATCTCGACGATCGCGCGCAGGGTGAGCGGCTCGACGGGGCGGGAGGTGGTCGTCTCGATGGGGACCATCACCAGGACGGTCGTCGATTCACCCGGGGCGATCTGCTGGACGACGTCGCGGGCGGTGCGGACGACGCGGTACTGGACCATCGTCGGCGAGTCGATCTCGACGCGGCGGACGGTGATCGGGACGTTGGCGCGGTTGCCGATCATCACCTCGATCGTCGTCGTCGCCGAGCTCGACGAGCCGAAGAACGTCGACTGGCTGAGGCGCACTTCGATGTCGGGCTCGGCGATGCTTGGCGGACGGCTCGAGGAGCCGGAGGCGCAGGCGACCAGAAGAAACAACAGGATCGACACAGCTCGATGCATGGAGAACCTCCCTTTTCATGTTATGCAGCGGGCCATGAAGAAGACATTCACGATCCTTGCGCTGGTCGCGATCGCCACCGGCGCGTCTGCACAGGAGCGACTGACGCGGCTTTTGCGCCAGCCCGACATCCACGGCGATACCGTCGCGTTCGTCTACGCCGGCGACATCTGGCTCGCCTCGGCCAACGGCGGCGACGCGCGCCGGCTCACCTCCGACCCCGGCATGGAGTACTTCCCGAAGTTCTCGCCGGACGGCCGCACGATCGCCTTCACCGGCGACTACAGCGGCAGCCGCCAGGTCTTCGTCATCAGCGTCGACGGCGGCGCGCCGCGCCAGCTCACGTTCTACAACGACGTGGGCAACCTCCCGCCGCGCGGCGGCATCGACAACCGCGTCCTCGACTGGACGCCCGACGGCAAAAACATCCTCTTCAATCCGCACCGCCTCCCGTGGTCGGACCGCATGCCGGTGCACTACGTGATTCCCGCGGCGGGGGGTATGGAAACGCCGCTCGCGATTCCGGAAGGAAGCGCCGGCTCGTACTCGCCGGACGGCACGAAGCTCGTCTACACCCCGATCGAGCGCGAGTTCCGCACGTGGAAGAGCTATCGCGGCGGCCGCGCCCAGGACGTCTGGATCTACGACCTCAACGCGAACACCGCCGAGCAGCTCACGAAGAATCAGTACACCGACAACCAGCCGATGTGGGTCGGCAACACGATCTACTTCACGTCGGACCGTGAAGGCCGCCGCCTGAACCTCTGGTCGTACGACCTCGCCACGAAGAAGGAAACGAAGGTCACGAATCACACCGACTACGACGTCGTCTGGCCGAGCGCCGACAAGTCGCAGGTCGTCTACGAGAACGGCGGCTATCTCTACAAGTTCGCCAACGGGCAGTCGACGCGCATCCCCATCCGCGTCTACGGCGACTTCCGCAACACGCTGCCGTACTTCAAGAACGTCCGCGACAACATCGACTGGTACATGATCTCGCCGACCGGCGCGCGGGGGCTGTTCGTCGCGCGCGGCGACATCTTCAGCGTCCCGGCAAAGGAAGGGGAGATCCGCAACCTCACGCAGACCTCCGGCATCCGCGAGCGCGACGCCACCTGGTCGCCCGACGGGCGCTGGATCGCGTACCTCAGCGACCGCAACGGCGATTACGAGGTCTACGTCCGTCCCGCCGACGGCACGGGGGAGGAGCGTCAGGTCACGCGCGACGGGAAGGCGTGGCGCTTCACGCCGCAGTGGTCGCCCGACTCGAAGCTGCTCGCGTACGCGGACAAAGATCACGCGCTGCACGTCGTCGACGTCACCTCGGGCCGCATCACCGCGGCCGACAAGGACGAATACGGCGACATCACCGACTACCGCTGGTCGCCCGACTCGCGCTGGCTCACGTACACCAAAGACAACGAAGCGCAGTTCTCGTCGATCTACGTCTACAACGTCGCCGACGCGAAGGTGCATCGCCTCACCAGCGGCATGACCAACGACGCCGATCCGGTGTTCGATCCGAAGGGCCGCTACCTCTACTTCACCTCCAACCGCGACTTCAACCTCACGTTCAGCGGCTGGGAGTTCAACTACGTCTATACCGATCCGACGCGCGTCTACGTCGGCATCCTCGCGGAAGACGGTCCGGCGCTGTTCCTCCCGCAGAGCGATGAAGAGAAGGCCACCGCGCCCGCTCCTGCCGCCGCGGAAGAGCCGAAGAAGGACGCGGCGAAGCCGGCCGCGGACGCGAAGAAAGCGGTCGTCGTGAAAATCGATCCCGCCAACTTCGAGAATCGCGTGCGCGCGATCCCCGGACCCTCCGGCGCGTACGGCAATCTCAACGCGCTCGCGAACGGCGTCCTCTACATGCGCAGCGACGGCGACTCGTCCTCGCTCAAGTTCTACAACATCGACGATCGCAAGGAAGAGACGATCCTCGAGTCGCTGCGCGGCTACGAGCTCTCCGCGAACGGCGAGAAGATCCTGGCCAGCGTCGCGCGCAACTTTGCGATCGTGAATGCGAAGCCGAACCAGAAGCCGGCCGACTCGACGCTCAAGCTCGACACGATGGAAATGCGCGTCGATCCGAAGGCGGAATGGGCGCAGCAGTTCACCGACGCGTGGCGCATCCTGCGCGACTGGTTCTACGACCCGCAGATGCACGGTCTCGACTGGAATGCGATCCGCGAAAAATACGGGCAGCTCGTGCCGTACGTCGCGCACCGCGCCGACCTCGACTACATCCTCGGCGACCTCGCCGGTGAAATGCACGCCGGTCACGTCTACGTCGGCTCGCCGGCGGAGCTCAGTCCGAAACGCGTCGACAACGGCCTCCTCGGCGCGGAGATCGTCGCCGACAGCGGCTACTTCCGCGTCAAGAACATCTACCCCGGTGAGAACTGGCACGAGGCGTTCCGCTCGCCGCTCACCGAGCCGGGCGTGAAGATGCGCGAAGGCGATTACATCCTCGCCGTCGATGGCGTCTCGGCGCGCGGCGTCGACAACTTCTATCGTCTGCTCGAGAACAAGGCGGACCGCATCGTGACGCTGCTCGTCAACTCGTCGCCGTCGACCACCGGCGCGCGCGAGGAGAAGGTGCGCCCGGTGCGCAAGGAGACGAACCTGCGCTACCTCGAATGGGTGCAGTCGCGCCGCGAGTACGTCGAGAAGGCGTCCGGCGGCCGCATCGGCTACATGCACCTGCCGAATACCGCCCAGGAAGGCAACCGCGAGCTCTTCAAGAATTTCTACCCGCAGGTGAACAAGGAAGCGCTCATCATCGACGACCGCTACAACGGCGGCGGCTTCATCCCCGATCGCATGATCGAGCTGCTCGACCGCCCGGTCCTCAATTACTGGGCGCGCCGCAACATGAAACCGACGGCCACGCCGGCGTACGCGCACGTCGGCCCGAAGGCGATGCTGATCAACGGCTACTCGGCCTCCGGCGGCGACGCGCTCCCGTACTACTTCCGCAAACGCGGCCTCGGCACCATCATCGGCACGCGCACCTGGGGAGGCCTCATCGGCATCTCCGGCAACCCGAACCTCATGGACGGCGGCTCGGTCTCCGCACCGCAGTTCCGCTTCTTCGACACCGAAGGCATGTGGGCCGTGGAAGGCGTGGGCGTGACCCCGGACATCGAAGTCGTCGACCGCCCCGACCTCGTGGCCAAAGGCCAGGACCCCTCGCTCGAAGCGGCGGTCAAGCTCCTGCTCGAGCAGTTGGCGAAGAACCCGGTGAAGCGTCCGGTCGTGCCGGACGTGACGGTGGAACGGTAAAAGACTTTCGGAGCGCCGGCGTTTCCGCCGGCGCTCCTCATGGAATCACGACCACGTCACCTGCGCGAATCGTTTGAAGCGCTTCGCGCATCAAACGGTGCCAGCAGCAGTTCGCGTGCTTCCTCCAGTGCGCCGACCGCCTGTTCGCGTTCGACAGTCGGAAAATCGTCGAGGAACTCCTCCAGGCCATGACCCGCCTCGAGGTAATCGAACAGCGTCTTCACTGGAACGCGCGTTCCGCGGAAGACGACCATACCGGTCATGATCTCAGGGTCGCTGTGGACGACGCGGGACATGCTTTGATTTTACGCTCCAGCGATACTTCTTCAACTCCACCCGCCCATCCAGCCCGAACTCCACCCCTTCCGCCTCGAGCAGCAATCGCTGCAGTTCGTGCGAGTCGCCGGCACTGCGCGGGCTGATCTCGCCCTTTGCGTTGATCACCCGGTGCCACGGCACCTTCGAGGCCTCGGGGAGGTGGTGCAGGGCGTAGCCGACCTGGCGCGCGTGGCCTTCGAGGCCGGCGAGCGCGGCTATATCGCCGTAGGTCGCGACGCGACCTTTGGGGATTTGTTGCACGGCCGACCAGATGATCTCGTAGCGTTTCACCCTCAGGAATTGTAGGATGCACAGGTTTCAGGGCACTAAAAGAGTCGAATATCTGCGGCGCGGCAGCCGTTTCATCAGCGACGGTCACTTAGAGGTGTCGACATGCCACGAGCCATAGCTTCCGGACAAATCGCTTTCGGTCTCGTCTCCATCCCGGTGAAGCTTTTCTCCGCGGCCGAGACGTCCGAGAAGATCTCTTTCAACATGCTGCACAAGGACTGCGGAAGCCGCATCCAGCAGCATCTCTTCTGTCCGAAGGACGAGCGCACGATCGATCGTTCCGAGGTGGTGAAGGGATACGAGTTCGCCAAGGGACAGTACGTTCTGTTCAACGAGGACGAGCTGAAGGCGCTCGAAGAAAAGTCGACGCAGCAGATCGAGATCACGGAATTCGTGATGTCCGATCAGATCGACCCGATCTACTTCGCCAAGCCGTACTACCTCGGTCCGGACAAGAACGGCTCGCGCGCCTACGCACTCCTCGCCCGTGCGATGGAAGAGACCGGCCGCTGGGCCGTCGCCAAGTACGCGTCGCGCGGCAAGGGCTACCTCGTCGTGATCCGGCCGCTCGGCAAGGGCCTCGTGATGCAGCAGCTCTATTACCCGAACGAGGTCCGCTCCATCGACGAGATCGAGATGGGCGACACCGACGTGAAGGACAACGAGCTGAAGATGGCCATCCAGCTCGCGGAGATGAGCGCGAGCGACGCCTTCCATCCGGAGCAGTACCGCGACGAAGTGGCGGAGCGCGTCCGCGCCCTGATCCAGCGGAAGGTGGAAGGGGAGGAGATCACCGTCAGCGCCGGAGAAGAGCCGCGCGCGCAGGTGATCGATCTCATGGAAGCGCTGCGTCAGTCGCTCACCGGCGGCAACGCGACTCCCGCAAAGCCGGCCAAGGTCGCGAAGAGCGCGGCCGCCGCGACGGCGAAAGTGCCGATCAAAGCCAAGACCGACCGCAAGGCACCGAAGCGCGCGCCGAAGGTTGTGGCGGCGCGAGCGTCCCGCGCAAGACGGTAGCGGGGGATGGCAGCCGTTGAGCGATTGAGCTGTTGAGCCATGGAGGGCCGTCCCTCGCTCAACGGCTCAGCAGCTCAACAGCTCAGCAGCTCAACAGCTCAACAGCTCAACAGCTCAGCAGCTCTGAGCCTGCCCCGGTTCCGTGCACAGGTTAACGGTTGAGCGTCGATGTCATAGCGGATCGACGCGGCTTCGATGATACGGCACCGTGGGTTGGTGTGACTTGCGATGCCGCAGCGGTGTCGCGGCGGCGAGCTTCCTC
>DASPHZ010000055.1:0-56178 GCA_035629395.1 Thermoanaerobaculia bacterium | reverse complement strand
GGCCCATTGCGGTTTACAAGACATAAAATTGCTGCGGGGAGTGGCCGGCCAGCGTTTTCACACAGCCTCGACCCATAGCGGAAGTTGAACATCAACCGCGAGCAATAGCCCTACGTCTTTTCGAGCGTATGGCATAGGCTCGCCGCATGGGACTATTGACCTTCAGCATAAACGTCACCCTGGACGGCTGCGCCGACCACCAGGAGGGGATCGCTGACGACGAGACGCACGCGTTCTTCACCGGCCTCATGGACGAGGGCGGAGCGATGCTGTGGGGCCGCATCACCTACGAGATGATGGAGAGCTACTGGCCGGCGGTGGCCCGCGGCGATGAGGAGGCGCCGCCAGCGATCCGCGAATGGGCGGTCAAGCTGGAGGCCAAGCCGAAGTACGTGGTGTCGTCGACGCGAAAGGACTTCCCGTGGACGAACAGCCACCATCTCGCCGGCGACCTGCGCCCGGGCGTGCAGAAGCTCAAGGACGAAACCCCGGCCGGCGTGCTCCTCGGCAGCGGCAAGCTCGCGACCGAGTTGGACCGGCTGGATTTAATCGACGAGTACAAGTTCCTCGTCCACCCCCGGATCGCTGGCCACGGCCCGACCCTGTACCAGAGCGGGCTGCCCGCCACGCGACGGCTCGAGCTGATCTCCGCGAAGCCGCTCCGCAGCGGCGCAGTCGCCATGCACTACCGGCGCGCGCGCTGACTCACAGCAACCCCATCGCGCGTTCGGAAAAACGCTGAAGCCGACCTTGTGAGCTCGAATTATGGGACGCGCTTGAACCACGTTTGATACTCGGCCACGAGCGGGTCCTGCGAGCTCGCCAGCGAGTCACGAAGCCGCGCCGCCTCGGCGCGCCGGCGCGCCAAGTTCCGCGGTCAGCGCCGCCCATTGACGTGCAAGCGCGTCGACTCCGAGAATCGCGTCATTGCGTGAGCGCGGAACGCATGAATCCGATCCATGGATGGGATTCATGCGAGGCGGGAACGCATGCCTGTGCCCATGGATGGGATTCACGCGTCGAGCGCTCGGAATTACAGCGCTCCGCGCGACGCGCGTGTGCTCGTCAGGCACGTCCACGCACTCTGCGACGCGGCGCGTGCGAGCGCTTTCCGCTCAGCTGCGCGTCGAAGACGCGCCGGCTGCAGCGGCGAGGGTGAGCACGAGCTTCTGCAGCCGCTGAACACACCTGTATGAGACCGGATCAGAAGGGCAGTTGCGCGGCGTCCGCGGCAGGAAAGCTCGTCCGCGTGCACGCTGGCCACGCCGTCCAGCTCGCGCCAGCACGCTGCTGGCGCTTTGGCGATTCCATGGTGCGGAGGTTGAGGAAGCGTGTGCCCGCCAGCCAGAAACACGCGCCGCTCGAGATGACGACGATGGTGACCACGATCCGCTGCGTCCACATGGCGGGTCGGAAGAGTTAGCAGGGAACCCGCACGAGCCGGCGGCGCGGCCGGCTCGTGCGGTCATCGATGACTCAGACGAGAGCCGGCTCCGCCTCGGCGACCAGCGATCGCGCGAGGGTATCGACCGGAATCGTGATCTGAACGCCGTTCGCACCGATGGACGCCGGGAAGTCGGCGAAGTTGATGCGGTACGGCATCGGCGATTCGTACATCCGCACGTAGAGATCGCCGTGGATCACGTCTTTGACCACGATGAATTGCGTCGTGTCGTAGTGATACTTCTGCGGTTGTTCGTCCTTCAGATCCGTCGCCATCAGATATCCCGTCGTTGCGGACGCCCTTTCCTTCTCTTCTTCGGCGACGACACCTTTGACGATATCGATGGCATTGAGCAGGTGAAACCCCTGGGTGACGGCTTCCTGCGCCGTTGCAGGCGGCACGGCAAAGTGCTTGAGGTACGCGGTGCGCACGAAGCGCGACGCGGGGCGATAGTCGCCCGGAAGCCCCGTCATGCCGTTGCCCCGGCCGGGAACGCCCGTCGAGCGATAAGGCGCCAGCGGAGGCGTGGGCGAGGGGCTACCCGGCGCCTTGTAGAGCAATTCACCCGTCTGGTCCTGCTGGTTTGCCTTTCCGAACACGACCTCCTTCGTGTCGGTGTTGGAGAGGTTGGCGTACAAACCCACATTGGTCAGATGCCACGGCAGGGAAGGGAGGTTCGTCAGCACGCCCACCGGGTTGTCGCTGACGTGGATTTTGCCTTCGATGAATTCGATGGCCAGGCTGTTGCCGCCGGCGTCATGCACGGCGATGTGCTGCCCCAATTTCTCATTGACGGTGCCTTCCGGGATCTTTCCGGGATTTGTCGCCACGACCTGCAGCCGCTTCTGCTCGATTGCTTCCTTGACCGCTGCACACGTCTCGAAATTGTTGAGCAGCCAATCGACGAAGAAGCCGACGAAGATGTTGTCCGCGCCCTGCTCTTCCTGCGGGTAGACGGCGCCGGGAAAAAGGAGGCTGCCCGCCGACAGTCCGGCATCGTTCATCCCGTCGAAGACGGCCGTCGACACAGGGATCCCTTTGCGGTTGGTGATGATGAGTCCCATGTAGTTGTGTTTGGCCGTGCCGAGATCGGCCTCCACGGGATTCGTCAATGACTGCGTGTCGCCGACCTGGCGCGGCATCGTGACCACTACCTTCTGGCCCTTTTTGCGCAGCATCACCCGATATCCCAACGGGTTGTCGTCCTCCTGGCTGCGCGCGTTCACGACCAGCCTCTGTCCCGTTTCGTCTTTCGACACGATCACCAGATCGGTGCACATGGGCGACTCCTCTCTCTCTCTCTCTCTCGGTCATCTATCGACGGAATTGAGTTCCCAGCGCCCAGACGCAATCACAAACCGGCATCGGCATGAGCAAGCCATGGAAACCCCCGCACGTCTCCGACCGAGCCCGGGTCGCGAGCGTCACAGGGCGACAGATCTTTTGGAATTGCTGAACCCGCTTAGGAGAGTCGCGGGCGGACAAAGGTCTACCTGCAATCTTGGAATGGGGGTGGTGGTGTCGCGGGCCAACGCGTCGCCATGCGCGCTTTCGCGCAGATCGCTCGAGGCACGTCCTTTTCGACGAGAACACTCGGCGCGCTTCCGAGCATGCTCGATGATCTGTGCCCGACGGTCTTGGACGGGCGTAGCGTCCGCCGCCTCCCGCGGAAGAGCACCGTGTTTGTCGAACGAAAATTCTTCGACATCCCGAAGCGCGCCTTGGAGCTTGCGGCGCGATCGCGTTCTCATCCTGACGTAGCGTAGCTCACGGCCGCCGCAAGACGTTGAGGGCCGGTGGTGGCCGCCGTCGCCGACGCGCGGCACTCGCGCACATCATCCCGGAGCGCGCGCCGCCGCGGGGTCTTCTTTGCGCAAGCGGCTTACGTCTTTCGTCGGCGCACTGCCGAAGAAGCGGCTGTACTCGCGGCTGAATTGCGCCGCGCTCATGTAGCCGACGCGGCGGCCGGCGGCACCTGCATCCATCATCGAAGTGAGCATCAGCCGTCGAGCTTCCTGCAGCCGGAGCGTTTTCTGGTACTGCAGCGGACTCATACCGGTAATCGCCTTGAATTGCCGATGGAACGACGTGACGCTCATGTTCACCAGCTTCGCCAGCTCCTCGATGTTCGCCGGCTGGTCGAAGTTGGTCCGCAGCCATGACACCGCGTTCGCGATTCGCTGCATGCTCGATCCAGCCTGCCCGATGTGTGCAACGCGGCTCCCCATTGGACTGCGGAGCAGCCGGATCAGAATCTCATCGCGCACGAGCGGCGCGAGCATCTCGGCTTCGGCTGGCTGCTCGATCAGCCCGACCAATCTCGCCGCGGCATCGATGATGTGCGCATCGGCATCGCCGACGTAGAGCGCGCGCGTGTCTCGCGGTTTCGACACGCCGTCCGGAAACACTTTCGGGACCAGCTCGGCGATCTTCTCGGCGTCCAGATCGATCATCAGCACGAGGTACGGCTCGGCGTGACTCGCGCGCGTGACGCGACCGATGATCGGGACATCCACCGAGTACAGCGCCATCTGCCCGGCCTCGTAACGGTAGGTGTCTTCGCCGATCACCACGCTCTTTGCGCCCTGCGCGACGACGCATAACGACGACTGCTGGACGAAATGAACAGCTTCCTCATTCGGCTGCGACACTCTGGCAGCATGGATACCGGGCATTCGAAGCGCGACGGTTGCGTCACGGGGGACAACATCGCCGATGAACTTCGCCAGCGTCGCGATGCCGATGGCTTGTCTTGCGCGCATCATTTCTCCGTACCAGACCACCGCGCGGCGCATCGACTACGCGGTCCGCGCGGTGGCTGGAATCCCACTCAGAGGTTTCGCTTGAAGAAGGAGGACAACTTGTTCACCGACTCCTCCGGCGGGGTGTACCACGACGATTGCGGATATTTGCTTTGAATCCGTGCGGCAGATACAGGTGACCGGCCATTTTGATGTCGCCGTTCATGAAGGAGACGCTCTTCGGCTTGATCGTTTCACGCCGTGTTTCGGTGCTTCCGTGGTTGGGCGTGCGCTGATCCGCGACTGCGGGGGAGAGGGGCAGGACCGCCAGTGCTGCCGCGGCGATGCCGAGCTTGACGACCGAGACGAGACGACGCGAGTTACCGCGTTCCTGCTGATGGGGCGCTGTGGTTTTGCTTCGTGTGTTTCATGGGTTTCGGTGTCCTTTGTTTCGGTACGGTTGAACGTCGTTCGTTTGTGTGACTCAGCGAGCCGGCGGCGGCTCATCGATTGCGAGAGAGGCCGACAACTCGCGGTACGCGTTGGCCTGCTGTTGAAGCGTTGCGATCTTCTGCTCCGCGGTGGCGATCGCGTCCTCTCCTGCGATGAAGCGCTGCGGCGGCGGTTCCTGTTCGGAGATCGTGATGAGCGCGCGTGCGAGCTTCGCCGGATCGCCGGACTGCTTGCCGTTCATCGCTTTCCACGACTCGATGAGGGGCCCGCGGCGCTCGTCATAGTCGGCGATCGACGGCTCCGCATAGCGAGTCGATTGATCCGTGAGCAGTTCCGTGCGGAAGAACCCCGGATTTACGATCGTGGTGGCGATCCCGAACGGCGCGACCTCGGCGCCGAGGGATTCCATCCATCCCTCGAGGCCGAACTTCGACGCGGCGTAGGCGCTCACGAAGTCGTAGCCAGCGCCGAGACCTGCCGACGACGAGATCGCGAAGATGTGCCCCGAGCGCTGCTTGCGCATCACCGGCAGTACGGCGCGCGTGACGTTCATCGGTCCGAAGAGGCTCGTCGCCAACTGCCGCTCGATCTGCTCCGGCGTCAGCTCCTCGAAATAGCCGGCGTAGAAGCTCGCGGCGTTGTTGACCAGAACGTTGATGCGTCCGAAGCGCGTGACCGCGGCCTGCACGGCCGACTCCGCATCGGCTCGGCTCGTCACGTCGAGCTTGACCGCCAGTATGTTCTCCGACTCTCCGACGGCCTTCGCGACGCGCTCCGCATCGCGGCCAGTGGCGACGACGGCGTGGCCCGCCGCCAGCACGGCCCGGGCGAAATCGAGTCCCATTCCGCGACCGGCGCCCGTGATGAACCAGATCTTCTTCTTCGTCATGGCTTTCTCCTTTTCCTTCACCCGCGCTCTGTTCTGAGCGGCCCACTATCCCCACGGTCGAGCACTTGCCGTGCTCGTACTGTTCGATCCGCGGGTTGCTTGTTCATTCCTTCCACGAGTCCGTTTCCCTTGTGGATCCCGTTACACCCAGCGTAAACGTCGCCGAGGCGTGCAATCGTTGACCTATCCTTCCAGGGTTTTGCACGATCCTTCCAAATGAACGCGAAGGGGATCAAATGAGGAGACGCGATCGTCGATGCAAACCTGCCGCGTTTTTCCACTTTCACCGGATCGCACAACGGTTTGTTCTCCGTGGCGTGGTCTGCTCCGGATGACACTCTCGCAGCCCCTTCCAATGCTCAAATTCATTGGAGCCGCAACGCCGCTGCTCCGTACTGCAACGCGTCGCTGATTGAGACCGCCGACGAGGTCAGCTTGCTCGCTCCTGCTCATGACTCCGTCGTCGTGGCGCCATGTTCGTATTTTTTGTTTCGCCCCGCCCTTCGCGCATCGCTACCGCTCGCGGAATCAACGCACGCCTACTCCCGTTGCGGACAGTACACGGGCCTTCCACGGCCACTCTTCGGCGCGGGCCAGACATCAAGCGCATGTCTCCACCTCCGTCGTCGCGGTTTTTCGACCCGGCGCTTTGGAGGCATAGATGGCAGACAGTCCCGAGGGGAACCTTCTCCTCAACACGCTCACCCCCGACGCGCTCGCGGCGCTCGATGTCCACGAAGAGGATCCCCGGCTCGGGGCGGTCCTGATGAGCGCCGACGAAACACCCGACTCCATCTTCTTTCCTCATCCCGGTGCCATGGTCTCCATCGTTCGCACCACAGAAAACGGATCGACCGTCGAAGCCGGTGTGATCGGTGCGGAAGGGATGTTCATCGTCCAGACGGTGCTTTCCGCTCCGGCGCCCACCGGCAGCGAAGCGATCGTTCAGATTGCGGGCCGCTTTGCACGCGTCGAGTACGCTCGGCTCCGCGAGCAGTTTCGGATGAACGAGCCGTTTCGCGACCACCTCCTCGAGTTCGCCAGCGTCTTCCTCGATCAGATCACGCAGAATCTCGTGTGCAACCGGCTGCATCAGATCGAACAACGCCTCGCCAAATGGCTCCTGATGGTGCGCGATCGCATTGGCACCGACCGGCTCTCGTTGACCCACGAGTTTCTCGCGCACATGCTCGGCGTTCATCGGCCCGGCGTGACCATCGCTGTGGCTGCTTTGGAGCTCGACGGCCTGATCCAGCATGGCCGGAACTCCATCACCATTCAGGACCGGGCAGGACTGCTTGGACGAGCATGTGAATGCTACGCCGCCGTTCACGCCAAGCTGCAGCAGTTTCGCGCTGACCTCACCTAACGTTCGAAAGCCTACCGACGCCGGGCGTCGCGCCGCGTAGCCTTAGTCGTGCCGGGGCAACTCACGACGATGTCAGCAAACGAACCCATGAGCATTCTCGTCATCGCGGGAAAAGTGCTCGTCCTGACAGGCGATTTCCGAGGCACAGCTTCGAAGACTCCCCGCCAATCTGGGCGTACGAAAACTCATCCGCAAACCATTCGACAACACCGAGCTCGTGCAATCGGTGAAAGCTTGCGGCAGCCATCTCGATGCTCGAGCGGGCATGCACTGCGGCAGACGATGAACCGCCCGAAGATGACTTCAGAACTCTACCGCGCGCTGTTCGAGATCCCGGCACTACGCCATGAGATACGCGCGCTCGCTTGCGAAACGACTCAGTACACTGAATCCCGTTACCTCTTGCGGCTCGACCTCCTCGAAGCCGCCGCCGGGCGCCTCGTAGACCAATGCGAGCAACGCGGCGACGCCCGCTCTCACTGATCGATGACCTTTCCGGCCGCAACGTCGCGAACGCTTCTCATCGACAGCCGCGCGCCTGCCGGGGAAGACTGTGCGCGCTCGCGCCGTGAAGCGCTCGAACGCCTCACCGCACGTGATTACGATACGATCGTCCTGCACACTGCCACCGCCGGCCGCGATCAATATGACTTTGTCGCGTACCTTGCCGCCACGTGGCCAACATTCCTTCGACACGTCACCATCCGGACGATCACTCCGGGTGGCGATTCCTACGAGTGGAATCATCAGAAAGCGTGCTTTGACAAGTTGCGGCCGCCTTCGCGTCGCTCTCGCGGGGTTTCTCCGCGGTCGCATTCCTCGCCACCGCTGGCGGCGTCTCTCCGCTGATCCGGCAAAGCCGGCGATCGACGTCACCTTTCCGCTTCGGTGCTCGATGATCGCCGTCCACCGCTTCGCCCGTTCAGCGCGTTTCTTGCTATCAACGTAGTGGCTGACGAAGAAACGAAACGCCGGGTTCTCCCCATCGAACTGTCATCAGTCGTCGCAACGCTTGTGGTCATCGCGCGCGAACTGACCAAGAACCTCAACCGTGACGAGGCCACCGAAGTCATCGCTCACCTTTGTGACGAGTTGCGCGCGCTTCCGGACGAGAAGCGCGGCCCGAACCGTCCCTTCACGCGTTAGCAGGTGTCCGGGCGGCCTGGTGACGTCGGTAAAGAACGGCCCGCGAGTGCCAACGATCTGGCTGTCGGCCCTCGCTGCTGAGCGGCATGCAGCACGAGTGGGGGAGTGTAGCGACAGCGACGGAGCGCGACGTGCTCTGGCCTCTGGAGCTACCGTTTTCCGTCGCCCTGCAGACGCGCAACTGTGGCCTCGGGGTTGCCTGCACGACGACTGCGTCGATCACTGTGATCGCAGCTTCGCGGAACCGTTCTTGTGCTGGTTCAGCGAGCTGGTGCTCGGCCGGCCGCCTACGAGCGGTGACGAGGGCGTGAGACGTCCGCCTGCGGGAACGGGTGCGCGAGCGTCGACTTCTCCAGTTCGTCAAGAAAGGGGATTCGCGCAGATGGCTATGGCTGCCTCGCGCGGCCACTGGTCGACTACCTGCTCTCCGATCCGTCCTCGCAATGCGCGCGGCGATATCCACCCAATCCTGCCACCGGCAAACCCTGCGTCGACATTCGCAAGCAGTGGGATCGCCGGATCGCGATCGCCAGCGACATGCTCGGTTATCCACTCGGTGACACTCGCGCGTGGAACGTGTGGAACGTTTTGTTAATCGTGGTTACCAGTAGGTGGGGACGCCGAGGTCTTTCGAGCGCTTGGCGAGCTTCTGGTCGAAGGTGGCGATGGCGTCGTAGCGGTTGCTTGCCGCGACAGCGACGATGGAGGCGTCGGCGAGTGAGGAGAGGGGAGCGGGCCAGTAGTCGAGGACGCGCTTCCATGGGCATTCGTGGATGACGAGAACGCCGGGGAGGGCCATCAGGTCGCGGAGCATGGGGGCGAGCTCGGTGGCGGGGACGCGGTAGGTGCTCTGCAGAACGTAGACGATCTCGAAGATGACGAACTGCGGGAGGATGACTTCCAACTCGCCGTCTTCGGCTTTCAGCAGGAGGGCTTTCGCCGCGTCGCGTTGCTCGTCGTTGCGGTGGACCAGCGTGGAGAGGAAGACGTTGGCGTCGACGACGACGCGCTCCATGTCAGATGCGCCCTCTGCGCTTGCGGGCTTCGTGGACGGCTTTGACGACGTCGGTCGGGCCGTGTTTGACGAAGCCTTCCCATCGCCAGAAGGCGGGACGTTCGGTGGTGATGGAGACGCGGCCGCCGTTTACTTCCCATGTGATCTTGTCACCGGGGCCGATGTCGAGGGCGTCGCGGACTTCCTTCGGAACGGTCGTTTGTCCCTTGCTGGTGAGGGTGGAGGTCGCCATCGTGTGTCTCCTTACCTGATGCTATCACTGGTAAGGCTCGGCGCGCGCCGCGCTATTCCGTTACTTTGGCAGCAGCCTCGCGTGGGCCGGTCACGCTTCGTCCACGGGTTCGGGTTCGCGGTTCGTGTACGGCGCAGTCGATGGTGCACGGGCGGATTCATGAAATTCGAGGTGTTCGATCACGATCGATTGGCGAAATTCGAGATCGCCCTCGTGGTCATCGAAGTGCCGGATACGCGGTTGGTTCAGTTGCTCGCGTCGCGCTCGTGCCGCAGTGAGTGAGGCGCTTGATGCGGACAGGTCCTGATCCTCACGCCCGTGGGCCCATCACTCCTCATCCATCCCGAGATGCCGCAAATCCACCCGCCGCACGCCCTGCAATGCCACGAGCATCTCCTGCAGCGCGCTCAGATCCACGCCGGACGGCGCGCGGAGAATCACGCGCAAGACGAGATGCTCGGCACCGCGCTGCACGGACCGCCGCAGCGGCTGGAGCTCCGCGTAGCGCGTCCACGTTTCATTCACGTCGTGCAGCGTCTCGCCGTCGCATTCGACGCGCAGCTCGATGCGGCCCGGTGCGCGCTCGCGGCGGGAACGGAGGATCGTGGTCTCGAAGCGCCGCATCACCACCTGCACGATGACGATGCCCGCCGTGAGAATCGTCCCCACCGCGTACTGCCCGAGCCCCACCGCCACGCCCACGCTCGCATCGGCCCACAGCGTCGCGGCCGTCGTCACGCCCTGCACCGTCGCGCCGCGGTGCATGATCACGCCCGCGCCGATGAAGCCGATGCCGCCGACCACCGCCGCCGCGATCTGTCCGGGATTGTGATTCTCCGGCCCGAACGTGTTCGACATCATCGCGAACGCTGCCGCGCCCAGCGCGACGAGGGCCATGGTCTTGAGACCGGCGTGCTTCTGACGCCACTCGCGTTCGACGCCGATCAGGGCGCCGAACGCGAACGCGATGGCCAGCCGCAATGCCGCGGTGCCGACCTCGATCACTGCGGCTGCCAGCTCATCTGCGGAATACCGAGCCAGAAGCCCGCCGGATACATCGTGTAGCCGCTCAGCCCCTTGTCCATCACCGCGACGTTGATCTGGTGATACAGCGACACGTACGGCAGGTCTTCCTGCACGATGCGCTGGATCTCGCCGTAAATCTGCTTGCGCTTCGCACGATCGAACGTCGACCGCCCCTGCGCGATCAGCTCATCCACGCGCGGGTTGGTGTAATACCCGCGGTTCTGCCCCTCGGGCGGCATGCTCGACGAGTGGAAGATCACGTTGTAGAAATCGGGGTCGGCGATGCCGTTACGGCTCAGCGAGTACATCTGGAAGTTGCCCTTCTGCACGTCCTCGAGGAACGTGCCGAACTCGCTGGTCTGAATGTCGACCTTGATGCCGACCTGCTGCAGCATCTGCTGCATCATCTGCGCGCGCAGGTTCGCCTCCGTGTCCGTCGAGGTTTTGAACGTCAGTGTGAATCTCGACTGCGGACCGTCGCCATCCGGATCGCGATGTCCCGCCGCGTCGAGCATCTGCTTCGCGCGCGCCGGATCGTAGGCGTACGTCGGCAGGTTGTTCGCGCGCGCCCAGTGGCCTTCGCCGAACATCGTGTCGCTCGGCACGCCGTGACCGCGCAGGAGGTCCGTGACGATCTTCTGCCGGTCGATGGCATGCGCAATCGCGCGGCGTACCTCGACCTTGGCGAGGATCGGATCCTTCAGATTGAAGGCGAGGTACTGCCACACCGAGCCAGGCTTCTTGATGACCTGATGCTTCGGGCTGTTCTCGAACTCCTGCACGTTCTCGAACGGGATCTGGTTGATCTCGAGGTTGACGGTGCCGCGGCGCATCTCGAGGACGAGCGTCGTCGCGTCGGGGATCACGCGCACGCTCAGTTTTTTGATCTTCGGCGCACCGCCGTGGTACTGCTCGAACGCCTCGAGGTCGACACGCTCGTCGGTCTGGAACCGCGTCACCTTGTACGGCCCGGCGCCGATCGGCTTGGTCTTCATCGCGTTCGCGTCGCTGCCCTGCGGCAGGATCGGCATGTTGAAGTTGTCGAACATGCCGCCGTTCGGTTCCTTGAGGCGGAAGATGACCGTTTTCGCATCCGGCGTCTCGATCGCCTGCACGACCTCATAGCCCGATTTCTTCGGGCTCGTGAATCCCTCGGCCATCAGCGATTCGAACGTCCACTTCACGTCGGCCGAAGTGACGGGCTTGCCGTTCTGGAACTTCGCGTTCGGATTGAGGTGGAAGATGATCGTCTTGTCGTCCGGAGTCTCCCAGCTCGAGGCGAGGTCCGGCGCGTAATCCATCTCCGGCGTGGGCTTGACCAGGCTCGCGCAGCAGAGGTCCCAGATGCGTCCGGAAGCGTTGTCGCTGCCGGCACGCGGGTCGAGATTGGTAGGGCTGCTCTTGAGGCCGATCACCAGCGTGTTCGCGTCGCCGCCGGCGGCCCCTTCCTTCTTTTCTCCGCCGCCGCCGCATCCGGCGAGGGCGAGCGAAGTAGCGATCGCGACCGCGATCAAAAGGCGAGTTTTCATCGTGTTACTCCTCGAAAGTGCGGTTTACAAGACGGGTGCCGGGCGCGGGTATCATGCGCCCATGTCCTTGCGGATTCTGATGTTTTCGGCCGCACTCGTCGTCGCCACGGCCGCGGCCGCGCAGCAGAAAGTGATCGTCCTCGGCTTCGACGGCGTCGATGCCCGCTACACCGAGCAGTGGATGAACGAAGGGAAGCTGCCGAACCTCGCGCGCCTGCGCGACCAGGGGACGTTCCGCCCGCTGCTGCCGACGACGCCCGCGCAGACGCCGGTGTCGTGGTCGACGTTCAGCACCGGCATCGATCCGGGCCGCACCGGCATCTTCGACTTTCTGCGGCGCGATCCGAAGACATACCTGCCGGTGTTCGCGGCCTTCGACGAAACCCAAGAACCGTTGCTGTTCGGAAAGCGCAATCCGCTCGCGTTCGCGGCGGCGGTGCTCGTGCTGTTTCTGTTGATCGCCGCACTCCTGCTGCGCTGGCGGCGCGTCGCACGGATCGTCGCCGTGCTCGGCGTCATCCTCGCGCCGCTGGTCTTTTACGCCACACGCAAATACATCCCCGAGTCGCGTCCGGGCGTGGTGAATCGCCGGCAGGGGATTCCGTTCTGGGAAGCCGCCGCCAAAGAGGGGAGGAAAGCGACGATCGTCCATGTGCCCGTGACCTTTCCGGCCACTGACTTCGGCCACGGAGACCACAAGGGCCACATGCTCTCCGGCCTCGGCGTCCCCGATCTCTCCGGACGCGTGGGCAAGCCGTTCTACTTCACGTCCGAGCTCGACTTCAAACGCGGCGGCTCGAACGAGTTCTCGATCGAAGTGGTCGAGCTCGAGGACAACAAAGGCGTCGTCAACACGAAGATCCAGGGACCGCCGAACAAGCTCTTCGGCGATCCGCCGTACATCTCCATCCCCATGACCATCACGATCGCGGAAGACCGCAATTCGATCGAGATCGAAGTGAGCGGGAAAAAGTATCCGCTCAAAGCAGGGGAGTGGACGGGGTGGGTGGACTTCGTCTTTCCCTTCAATCCGCTGATCAAGGTGCGTGGCATCAGCCGGTTCCATCTCATCAGCGTGCAACCAGAGGTGAAGATTTATCTGTCGCCGATCAACTTTGATCCGAGGAGCCTGCCGCCGGGATTCAAGATCTCCTCCCCCGCGGACTGGGCGCCGGAGCTGGCCGAAGAACATGGCCCGTACAAGACCATCGGCTGGCAGATCGACACGTGGGCCATCTCCGAGGGATTTGCGACCGAGAAGATTTTCTGGGACGACATGGAGTGGACCGTCACCCAGTCGCGGAAGATGTTCCAGGCCCTGCTGGCCAAAGACGACGACCTCATCGTGCAATGCTTCGAGTTCCCCGACCGCGTCGGCCACGTGTTCTGGCGCGTCGTCGACCCGAAGCATCCCGCGTACGACGCGAAGCTCGCCGCCGAGTGGGGCGACGCTGTGCTGCGGTCCTATCAATTGATGGACGAAATCGTCGGCGATGCGATGAAAGCCGCGGAGCAGAAGAACGCGCTACTGCTCGTCGCGTCCGACCACGGCTTCGCCTCGTTCCGCAAGCACGTGCATTACAACACCTGGCTCGTGCTCAACGGATACATGACGCTGAAGACGGGCGTGCAGGTGAAGGACCGCGACCTGGAGATGCTGTTCGATCAGGGGCAGTTCTGGGAGAACGTCGACTGGTCGAAAACGCGCGCCTACGCGATGGGACTCGGCGAGGTGTACGTCAACCTCAAAGGGCGTGAAGCGCAGGGCATCGTCAACCCCGGCGCGGAGTACGACACGCTGAAGGCCGAGCTCAAACAGCGTCTCGTGGAGATGGTCGATCCCGAGACCGGCGAGCATCCCGTACGCCGCGTCGTGACGCGCGAAGAGGCCTACCGCCGCTTCGACCCGAACATGATCCCCGACCTCTTCGTCATGAACAACGACGGCTACCGCGTCTCCTGGCAGACCTCGCTGGGCGGCGTCCCCAAACAGATCTTCGAGCCCAACGACGCCGTCTGGAGCGGCGACCACTGCTCCGTCGACCCCGAGATCGTGAAAGGCATCTTCTTCGTCAACCGCAAACTCACCGGTCCGCGCGCGCCGTACATTGCGGATGTGTACCCGACGGTGCTGGCCGCGCTCGGCGTGAAGGCGCCGTACGAGGTCGATGGGGAAGCGTTGAAGTATTAGGTGGCCAGACAGAAATCGTGGAAGGGTCAATCGTAAGATAATCTGCCCCGGGACGTCGTCGAATCCGAAGGCATCCCGTCCGGCCCGCGAGCGCGGAGTTCGCAAGTACCGCTCCGCCGACGAAAATTACGCCGAACGCAAACGCTGGGAACCCGAACGCATCGCGCACATCGCCGCACGCAACGGCGGCAAACAGCAATGGACTACAAACGCCTACTCACCCAGGTCGAGCGCACGCTCGAACAGATCGACACCTCCGACTCGATCACGACCACGGTCTCGCAGATCGCCGAGACGATCGCCGCCAATTTCCGCGACGAGCTCGGGATCACCGGCGGGCGCGTCTACGAGTCGCGCGACGAGGCGTACGAGCTCGTCAGCCGGTTCGGCTCGCAGCACGAAGGGGAGCTCGGGATCGTCGTCCCGAAGGAGTACAAGCCGCTCGAGCTCGTGCTCGAGAACGGGATCGTGGTCATGGATCCGACCGATCCCGGCTACGACCCCGTCCTCGAACAGAAGATCGGCGCGAGCCGCTTCTGCGCGATCTCCGTCGGCGACGAGGACTACATCATCGCCTTCAACGTCAGCCCCGAGCTGTCGCGCGAAGACATCCTCTTCTCCCTCAACCTCATCCGCTACGCGATCAACCAGCGCATCCGCGCGACGTGGTACGAGTCGCTGATCGTCGAGGCGCAGCGCATCCAGGCTTCGATCCTTCCGTCGCGCATCCCGCAGTACGCCGGCTACGACATCTGGGGCCGCACCGTGCCGGCGGAGATCGTCAGCGGCGACTTTTACGATTTCATCCCCGTTTCCGACAACGTCCTCGGCCTCGCCATCGCCGACGGCTCCGGCCACGGTCTCCCGGCGGCGCTCGTCGTGCGCGACGTCTACATGGGCCTGCGCATGGCCACGGACCGCGACTTCAAGATCATCCGCACGCTCGAGAAGCTGAACCACATCATCCACCGCGGCCGTCTGACGACGAAGTTCGTCTCCCTCTTCTATGGCGAGCTCGAAACGGGCGGCATCCTCATCTACGCGAACGCGGGGCACAACCCGCCGTTTCTCCTGCGCGCGAGCGGCAAGATCGAGTTCCTGCGCAACGGCGGTCCCGTCCTCGGTCCCACGCCCGATGCCACCTACACGCGCGGCTTCGCGAAGCTGGAGCCGGGCGATCTCGTCTGCATGTACACGGACGGCATCATCGAGGCGCGCGACAAAAAGGAGCGCGAGTTCGGCACCGACCGCCTGGTGCGCCTCGTGCGCGCGAGCCGCGATCGCAGCGCGCAGGACATCGGCCAGGAAGTGCTCGCGCGCGTGGCAAAGTGGGGGAGCGGCGAGCAGGACGACCGCACCGTCGTCATCGTCAAAGCCATCCAGATCTGACCATGCCCGATACCCTTTACTTCAACGGCCGTTTCACCACCACCGACGAGCGCGTCCTGGGCGTCGAAGACCGCGGGTTCCAGTTCGGCGATGCCGTCTACGAAGTCTTCAAGTTCCTCGGCAAACGCCCGCTGTTCCTCCTCGAGCACTTCAAGCGCATGGAGCAGGGGCTGCGCGAGATCGAGATCGCCAATCCGTGGACGCCCGACTCGTTCCGGCAGACGATGCGCGAGCTGCTCGAGCGCACCGCGTTCGACCACGGCATCGTCTACATCCAGGTCTCACGCGGCGAGGCCGAGCGCGCCCACTTCTGGCCGGAGAACGTCGCGCCGACCGCGGTCGCGTACTCGCGCCGCTTCACGTTCCCCGACGCGGCGAAGAAAGAGCGCGGCATCCGCGTCGTCACGATTCCCGACCGTCGCGCGCACTTTTGTCACGTGAAGTCGGTGAATCTCCTCGGCAACGCGATGGCGAAGAAAGCGGCACAGCGCGCGAAATGCGACGAGGCCATCCTCATGGATCCGGATGGATTCGTGCGCGAGGGGGCGAGCTCGAGCTTTTTCGTGGTGCGCAACGGATCGCTGATCACGCATCCGCTCGACGAGCACATCCTTCCGGGCGTCGTGCGCGATCGCGTGATCGGCCTCGCCCTCGGCGCGAAGATCCGCGTCGACGAACGGCCGCTGCGCGAAGCCGAGCTGTTCGACCTCGACGAGGCCTTCATCACCAGCACGACGCAAGGAGTCATGCCGGTGACCGAGATCGACGGCCGCGTGATCCGCAACGGCCGCAGGGGTGACGTGACGTCGCAGCTCCAGCAGGCGTTCGATCAGCTCGAGAACGGCTAAGCCGTGGCGAGCACCGCCGTCAGCGGACGCCGCGGCGTGGCGCGGAGCGTCCCGTTCGTGCGGAACTGGCGCGGCGACATGCCGTAGCGAAGCCGGAACTGCTGGCGGAAGTAGTTCTCCGAATCGAACCCGCAGCGGCGCGCCACCTGCGAGACGCGCACGTTGCCGCCCTTGAGCAGCCGCGCCGCCTTTTCGAGGCGTTTCTCCTTGAGGAACTGGCTCAGGAGGCGTCCCGTGATCCGATGGAACCGGCCCGAGATGTACTGCCGCGTGTAGCCGAGCTCTTTCGTCACCGCCTCGACGGTGACTTCCTCATCCGCCCGCAGGCGGCGACGCACAGTCTTGATGAGCGATCGCAGCAGGCCGTCCATACCTTCTCCTGAAAGGGACCGAGCGTTGAATGCACCCGCAGCCCGCGCTACTCTTGCGGCAGCGCGGTTGCTTTCTTCTACAGCCTCGTTTTTTGGATGGCACCAATCATAGCGCAAAAACGGAGCAAATTTCTTGGCTGACGACGATTTCCTGAGAAGCGTGCCGCTGTTCGTGGAGTTCGAATCCGATGAGCTGGAGCATTTGCGTCAGTGTCTGCACGCGTCGCATTTCGCGCCGGGCGACGTGATCCTGCAGGAAGGAAACGCGAATCGCGCGCTGCACATCGTGCGCAGCGGCCGCATTCGCGTCTCCCGCAAAGTGCAGGACCGCGAAGTTTCTTTGTGCGACCTCGTGACCGGACAGACGTTCGGCGAGCTGTCGATCATTGAAGACGGCGTAGCCTCGGCGTCCTTGAAGGCGGTCGCGGAAACGGAAGTCCTGTCGGTGTCGATGACCGATCTCGCCGACTTCCTGCGCGACAAACCCGCCGCCGCGGCGAAATTCTGGCGCGAGATCGCCATCGACCTGCGCCGCCGCCTCCTGCAGACGAACGACGTCGTGCGCAGCTATTTCGAGGTCAATCGTGCGCTGATCGAGAATCCGACGTTCCGCGAGGCCTACGCCATGTGCAATCGCTGACGCGGTAACGCGGAACCGCGGCGCTCCGCTACTCCGTCTTCCGCGTCCACCGTTCCGCATCGCGCTCGCGGTACTTGGTCATCATCGCGCCGAACTTCTCGTCGAGATCGATGTCCAGCGAGTTTGCGAGGCAGACCAGCACGAAGATCGCGTCCGCGATCTCGCCGCCGACGTCGCCCGCGTCTTCACCCGGCTTCGGCTTCTTGCCGCCGTAGTGATGCATCAGCGCGCGCGAGAGCTCGCCCACCTCCTCGGTCAGGCGCGCGAGCATCGGCAGCGGTGCGAAATACCCCTCCTCGAACTGCGAGATCCATGCGTCGACTTCGCGCTGCACCGGTTTGAAGGACATCGCTGCAGTGTATGATTTCCCGCGATGCGGGTCATGAGTGCGTTGCTGGGCGTGCTGCTGTTTGCGAGCGTTGCGCACGCGGACGTCCGTCTCGGAACGAAAAGCAACGGCCGCAAAGTCATTTACAACGTCGGGTCGATGCCGAAGGGGAAGGGCGGCTCGGCGCTGAACTGGCTGGCCAAACAGCACGACCGCCGCTCGAAGTACGACCAGTACATCGAGCACTACGCCAACCGCTACGGCCTCGACGCCACCTTCGTGCGCGCGGTCATCCAGGTCGAATCGAACTTCAATCCGCGCTGCGTCTCGAACAAAGGTGCGCGCGGCCTCATGCAGCTCATGCCCGCCACCGCGAAACGCTTCGGCGTCAAAGACGCGTTCGATCCCGAACAGAACATCCACGGCGGCGTGAAGTTCCTCGCGTACCTGATGCGTCTCTTCAACGGCGATCTGCAGCGCGTGCTCGCCGGATACAACGCCGGTGAAAACGCGGTGCTCAAATACGGTGGCATCCCGCCGTACGAGGAGACGTCGACGTACGTCGTGCGCGCGATGACGGTCTACCACGGACGTCCGTACGGCGGCGGCATCTCCTTCGCCGGCGCGCGCTCGGGCGGACGCAAGCTGCGCGGCGGTTTCGGCATCGTCGGTGGCAGCGCGCCGCTCGCCGCGGCGCTCATCCCCGGCGCCAAGTATCTCGGCGGGCGCTGAGACGATACAATCGCCGCCGCATGCCTGAGCGTGATCCGGCTGTTGCGCCGCCATTCGATCAGGGTGTCTTCCTCCTGCACTACAACCGAGGGCGTGAGGCGTTCCAGGAAGGGCGATACGCGGAAGCTCGTCGAGAGCTCGAGGCCGCACAGCGTCGGCGTCCCGACGACGCCGACGTGCTCAATCTCCTCGGGCTCGTCTACTTCAAGACGAATGCGTTCCCCGAGGCGGAAGTCATCTACCGCAGGCTCATCGCGGAGAATCCCAACGTCTTCATCCTCCACTCCAACCTCGGACTGATCCTCTTCAAGCAGGGGAAGCACGAGGATGCGGAGCAGTTCCTCAAGCGCTCGATCGAGCTGCGTCCGAATTACGCCAAGTCGCATCTCTACCTCGGCCTCCTGTACCGCCAGAAGAAAAAGTACGGCCTGGCGCTCGAGCATCTCCGTTTCGCCGGCGCGGACAAGCTCGTGCGCGAAGTCGAGGCGGAGATGAAGCCGCCGCCGCCGCAAGTCGTGCCGGCGCCGGCTCCCGCGCCCGAAGCGCCGAAGGTGACGACGCAGAAGATCCAGGCGCTCACGATGCCGGAGATCCCGTCCGACGTGCAGCGCACGCAGCCCGGCACGATGCCGGTGCCGGCGGCCCAGGTCACTGCGCCGGTGACGCTGGCCGCGGTGACGGCCGCGCGCAAGTTGCAGGATGCGGTCGACGAACCGCAGCACGTCGAAGCGAAACGCATCGACGTCGCGCGCAGGATCGAAGGCGCGTCGAAGACGTTCACGCTGCACGAGAACGGCTTCCTCGAGATCAACTTCGCGCGCTCGGTGCATTGCAAGCGCGGCACGGTGTCGAGCTACTCGGGCAATCTGAAATTCGTCGCCGAGTCCGGCCTCCTCGGCACGACCGCGCAGACGCTCGTCAAAGCAGTGGGGCAGGGGAAGATCTTCGTCTACGAGAAAGGACGCAAGACCTTCCTCCTCGATCTCAACGACGAGTTCATCTACGTCGAAGGCAGCAACCTGCTCGCGCTGGAAGACTCACTCACGTACCGCGTCGAGCCGATCTACGACGCGTCGTACCAGCGCAAGATCGACACGGTGAAGATCTTCGGCAAAGGCTCGCTCGCCATCTCCACCTCGATCGAGCCGCTCACGCTGCGCGTCACGCGCGAGTACCCGCTGTCGATCTCTTCGAATGCGCTCGTGGCGTGGACGGGCAATGTGATTCCGACCGTCGTCGACGACAAGTCGCTCGAGAACGTGATGATCGAGACCGAGGGCGTGACGGGGTTCAAGATCCGGTTCGAGGGGGATGGCGTGGTGGTTTCGGAGCAGTAGCTCCAGTTCATCCCGCGCAGCGTCCGTGTGCATGCAGAGATCCCGCGTCTGCGCGCGGAATGCAATCAGCTCTCGTGCGCCACTCCCCACTCCAGCGCCAGGTGATACGCCTCGCGTAAATCTTCCTCGCGATCCCAGTCGTTGAAGTGCGGCCGCAGGGCCGGATCTTCGAACGCGTGCTCGAGCACGCCGCACAGCACGCGATTCTTGGTCGCGGCGTCACCGCGGCGATAGATCTTCTCCAGATCCAGCGCCACCCCGCGCACCACCGTCGCCACACGCCCACCGCGCCTGCGCCATTCCTTCAGCGCGGCCGCGAGCTCCCACGCCGCTTCGTAGCCGCCGTGCAGATGCTCCCCCGGCGCCGGATTCTCCTGGATGCAGCGGAGGAGATAGCGGCGCACGAAGTCGACGTGCTGTTCGGGCGTGAGCTCGGGCTCGATGCGTGAGCCGGCGCTTTCGAGGAGCGCGAAGACCGCGCTCCAGCCGAGGAGATCGCCGCTGTCGATCCAGCGCTGCACGTCCGCCTGCGGCACCGCCGTGCCCGAGCTCAGTGCGCTGAGGACCTCGGCGTAGATCGACATCCGCTACGCACCGGTGCCGATCATCCGGTAGGCGAACGGGATGATCACGAAGAGCTGGATGGCGTCGAACACGCCATGCGCGATGACGCCGGGCAGCACGTTCTTCGTGCGATAGAACGCCACCGAGATCACGATCGAGATCGTCGTCACGCCGATGAGCAGCATCGGATTGCCGTACGTGAAATGCGCGAGCGCGAAGAGGATCGTCGAAGCGACGAGGCCGATGCGCTTCTGCAGGAACGAGCGGAAGAACGCCTCTTCGACCGTGGCCGCGGAGAGGACGATCAGCGCCTTCTTCCACAGCGGGAGGTTGGCCATCCAGCCGATCATCGCCGGCGGCTCGGGCGGATTGTCGAGGACGCCGGTCGCGCGCAGCAGCAGCATCGCGATGAGGGCCATGATGATGGTGAAGATCCAGCCGCCCACACCGACGCTGACGCCGATGGCGATCACTTCCGACGGCCGTTCATGCCGGATCTGCAGGAACTCGCGCAGGGTGGGCATGCCGGACATGGCCCACCAGCCGGCCAGAAACACGACCAGGATCGCGTGCATCAGGAAGAGGCTGTAGAACGGCACGTTCGTGAGCTGCGGCGCGCGCACGGGCGTGAGCGCGGACTGCGTCACGAGCAGCGCCAGCCCGACCATGAAGAGGAGCAGCCACACGTAGGCGGCCCATTTCAAAATCGCGGAAGGGAAGCGGTCGCAGCTCAGGAGGTTGTGGCGCTCGTTGAGAAAGACGATGACGAGCCAGACCACGATCACGAACAGCGAAGAGAGTGCGTAGGCCATGCGCGAGGGGAGTGTATCGCACGTATCGCGGATCAGCCGGCGGGACGGCGGCGCCCCGTATCCTCGGCGAGCACGTGCAGCGCCACGTAGCCCAGCGTCAGCGCCACGCCGAACAACACGGTCACGGCGATGGTCGTCGGGTGCTGGAGCGGGTTCATCACGCGCTGCACGATGTCCTCGAGCAGCGGACGCGGCTCGGTCAGCGCTTCCCAACTGTTCCAGCGCAGGAACCTGCCGAGGTAGATGCCGAAGGCGGAGAGGACCATCGTCACGATGGCGACCGTCCATCCGGCGACCGTGCCGTGGCGCCGCTCGATGATGCGCTGGACGATGAGCATGGAGCCGTAGCCGAGAAGCAGCCCGGTGCCGGCGGCGGAGAGGAGCATGAGCACGTCGTACCAGATCGGGATCGGCGGCCGCGGCGCGACGTGGATGAGATCCGTGAGGATGTACGGTGCGTTCGGCAGGAACAGCAGCCACACGACGAAGCAGAGGGACTGCAACGTGACATGGGCACGTCGGCGGTCGAGCGCTTCCAGCGCGAGCGCGGCGAAGAAGGGGATGGCGGCGAGGAAGAGGTTCCAGCCGAGGAAGAAGAACAGGATCGACCCGCTGCGCGCGATGCGGAGCGTGATCAGCGCCGCACACCACACGAGCAGCGCCGCGAAAACGAGGATGCGTTTCACGCCACGAAGTCTAACGGAACGCCGGCGTCCCGCCGGCTGGCCCGGCGGCGTCCGCGCCGCCGTTCTCGAGAGGCCGCACCTCCACCTGATTGTCGTAGAACGTCGCGCCGCCGCCGATGTCCGTCACCGCCTGCGAGGTGGTGTGATTCGCATTCGTCCGATCGTCCGTCAGCTTCGCCCACCACACCGACGGCGCGGAGACGACTCCCGGCCGCACGCGATCGGTGATCACCGCCTCCGCCGTGAACGCACCGCGGTCGTTGTAGATCGACACGCGCGCCCCTTCGACGATGTTGCGCGCACGCGCGTCGTCGGCGTGAATCTCCAGCGTCGGCTTGCCGGCCGCACGGCGCAGGGAGGCGACGTTGACGAACGTCGAGTTGAGGAACGAATGCGCGGGCGGCGAGAGGAGCGCCAGCGGATAGCGCGCAACGAGCTCCGGATCGCGCTCCTCCGATTCATATGGCGGCACGTACTCCGGAATCAGCGACAGCCCCGCTTCCACCGCCTTCTTCGACGCGATCTCGATCTTGCCGCTCGGTGTCGGCAGCTTCGCCCCGCGCGCAAACGGCAGATGCGGTGAGCCGATGGCGAGCCGGATCGAGCCCTGCTCGCGCAACTCGTCGAGCGTGAACGGCATGGGGCGCAGGATGCCGCGCATCATCTCTTCATCGCTCTCGCGCAGCTCCGGAAAATCGAGGTTCATCTTCGCGGCAAGACGGCGGAAGATCTCCGAGTTCGGCAGCGACTCCCCCAGCGGCTCGATCGACTTCGCGTTGAACATCACGTACGTGTGCCCGTACGCCTTGTGCAGGTCTTCGTGCTCGAGCTGTGTCGTCGCCGGCAGCAGCACGTCCGCGTAATCGGCGGTGTCGGTCTGAAAGTGCTCGAGGACGACCGTGAAGAGATCCTCGCGGCGCAGGCCGGCCAGCACGTTCTCGCGGTCCGGCGCGACCGCACCGGGATTGGAGTTGTAGACGATCATCGCCTTCACCGGCGGATCGTCGATTTTCGTCAGCGCTTCGCCGAGCCGCGACATGTTGATCGTGCGGGTGCCGGGAGGACTGAGGTCTTTGCGCGCGAGCGAGGCCGTGTCGAGTTTGGAGAACGTCCCCGAGGTGGAGAGCATCGCTCCGCCGCCGACCTCGTTCCACGCGCCGGTGATCGCGGGCAGCAGCGAGATCGCCCGCACCGCCGAGCCGCCGCCGGCATGCCGCTGCAAGCCGTAGTTCAAGCGGATGAACGAAGGACGCGCGTTCGCGTAGCGCTTCGCCAGACTCTCGATCGTCGCGGCGTCGATGCGGCAGATCGACGAGACGCGCGACGGCGCGTACTCCTTCATCACGCGCTCGCACAGCGCTTCCCATCCCACGGTCATCTGACTGAGGTACGCCCCGTCGTGCAGCTCGTCGCGGAAGATGACGTGCATCATCGACAGCGCGAGCGCCGCGTCGGTGCCGGGACGAATGGCGATGTGCTCGTCCGACGCGGCAGCCGTGCGCGTGCGCAGCGGATCGATGCAGATCGTCTTCGCGCCGTTCTTCTTCGCCTCGCGCACGAACGGCCAGAGATGCGGATTCGACGTGAGCGTGTTCGTCCCCCACAGCAGGATCAGCCGGGCGTGCACGATGTCCTGAGGATCCGGCGCCATGCGGGTGCCGTACGTGACATTCAGCGCCTCGGCACCGGCGCTCGCGCAGATCGTGCGGTCGAGCAGCGACGCGCCGATGCGATGAAAGAAGCGGCGGTCCATCCCTTCGCCCTGCAGGAGCCCCATCGTTCCCGCATACGAGTAAGGGAGGATGGCCTGCGGTCCGTGCTCGTCGATGACGCGCTGCAGGTTCTGCGCGATGTGCCCGAGCGCCTCGTCCCACGTGGCGCGGCGGAAGCGTCCTTCCCCCTTCGCACCAATGCGGATCTGCGGAAACGTGAGACGGTCCGCGTGATACGTGCGCTCGAGATACTTCGAGACTTTCGTGCAGAGAAAGCCCTGCGTCACGGGATGGTCGGGATCGCCGGTGATGCGTGTCGCACGCCCTTGCTCGACTGTCACCAGCATGGCACACGTATCAGGGCAGTCGTGGGGACAGACGGCGCGTACTTGCACGGGAGAGAGTGTAATGTAGCGCGCACATCTGGCCATGAAGAGAAGAGTCCCGATCCTCGTCTGTCTCGTCCTCTGTCTGCCCCTCGCGGCGCGCGCCGCGAACTGGCCGGACCGGCCCACGCTGACCGCCGTGCGCGCGGCGCAGCGTCCCGTCATCGACGGCGATCTCTCCGATCCGGCTTGGGCCGCGGCGCCGGAGTTCACCGACTTTACGCAGCACGATCCGAACGACGGCGATCCGGCCACGCTGCGCACGAGCTTCCGCATCCTCTACGACGACGAGGCGGTCTACTTCGGCGCGTACATGCACGACACGGCGCCGCCGACGGCGCTCCTCGCGCGCCGCGATACGTTCATCCAGTCGGACTTTTTGTCGATCAACATCGATCCGCAGCATGACCGCCTCTCCGGCGCGGCGTTCACCGTGACGCCGTCGAACATGCAGATCGACTCGATCCTCTACAACGACATCGGCGAGGACGGGAGCTGGGACGCGGTGTGGGACTCGGTGGCGAAAGTCGTCGACGACGGCTGGGTCGCGGAAGTGCGCGTGCCGTACTCGCAACTGCGCTTCCCTGAAAAACCGGTGCACGTGTGGGGCATCAACGTCACGCGCCGCACGACGCGGCTCAACGAGTGGGTGCGCATCGTCAACACGCGCAAAGGGGAGACGGGGTTCGTGTCCCATTTTGCGGATGTCGTCGGCATCGAAGGCATCCGGCGCGGACGGTCGTTCGAGATCGCGCCGTACGTCGTCGGCCGCGGCGACGTCTTCACGCGCAACGCGAACCCGCTGCGCGACCGCTACGACCATCGCCTCGACGGCGGCCTCGATCTCAAGTACGCGCTGACGTCGACGCTCACGCTCACCGGTACGGTCAATCCCGATTTCGGCCAGGTGGAAGTCGATCCCGCGGTCGTGAACCTGACGGAGTTCGAGACGTTCTACCCGGAGAAGCGGCCGTTCTTTACGGAAGGGCTGAACATCTTCGCGTTCGGAGACTCCCCCGCGCGCACGCATTTCAGTTTCTTCTTCGCACCGCGGATGTTCTACTCGCGCCGCATCGGACGCGCGCCGCAGGGCGGCATCGACGGCTTCTCCGTCGTGCCCGGCGAGACGACGATCCTCGGTGCCGCGAAAGTCACGGGGAAGATCGGCGACTGGTCGATCGGCGTCCTCGACGCGCTGACGGACTCGGAGCACGGGCTGACGTTCGGCGGACACGAGCCGGTCGAGCCGATGGCGAACTACTTCGTCTCGCGCGTCACGAAGGAGTATGGCGAGGCCTCACGCCTCGGCTTCCTGCTGACGTCCGTGAATCGGCGTCTGCCGGACGAGCTTTCGTATCTGCGCGAGGACTCGGTCAGCGGTGGCGTCGACGGCTACACGTCGTTCCGCGACCGGAGCTGGATCTTCGAATGGGTGGCCTCGGGGTCCCACGTCTCCGGCAGCGAGCAGGCCATCGCCCTCACGCAGACGTCGCCGGCGCGCTACTACAACCGGCCCGACGCGGGTGCCGTCGACTTCGATCCCACGCGCACGTCGCTGAGCGGTTTCGCGGGGCGGGCGATGGTGTCGAAGCAGACGGGCCGCTGGCGTCCGAACGTGCAGATCCAGGCGTACTCGCCCGGCTTCGAGACGAACGACGCGGGCTTCATGCAGCGCACGGACCTCATCTCCTCGCACGCGCTCGTGCATTACGCGAACGAGACGACCACGAAGACGTTCCGCGAGCGCAACACGTACTTTGGCGTCTGGCAGAACCAGAACTTCGACGGCGACACGCTCGAGCGCGGTGTTTTCGCCGATTTCTTCGGCACGCTCCAGAGCTACTGGAACTATCGCGCGGCGCTGTTCCTCACTCCCGGTGCGTTCGACGACCGGCTCACCCGAGGCGGTCCGGTGGTGCGGCGCGAAGCCGGCTGGAGCTCCGATCTGGTCCTCGGCAGCGACAACCGCAAGCGCTTCTACTTCGAGCTGGAAGGACATCTCGAGGACAGCGACGACGGCTCGTACGTGCGCACGGGGAGCGTGGCGCTGAACTTCCGTCCGTCGCCGAGTCTCGTACTCAGCGTCGTGCCCGTGTACTCGCGGTCGTACACGTATTCGCAGTTCGTCCTGTCGGCGCCCGATCCGTCGATGGTCGACACGTACGGCTCGCGCTACGTTTTCGGCGAGCTCGATCAGCGTTCGTTCGAGCTCGGCACGCGCGCCGACTGGACGCTCAGCTCGCGGCTGTCGTTCCAGCTCTACGTGCAGCCGTTCATCGCCGCGGGCGACTTTCACGATTACCACGTGCTCGCCCGCGCGCGCTCCGCCGACTACACGCCGTATGAGGGGACGGTCAACGATCCCGATTTCAACTTCCGCAGCGTGCGCGGAAGCGCGGTCGTGCGCTGGGAGTTCCGTCCCGGCTCGGCGCTCTACGTCGTGTGGAACGAGAACCGCGCGGACGAGGTGCCGCTCGGCGATTTCTCGTTCAACCGCGACCTGCGCGCGATTTCCACCGCGCCCTCGCATGACGTGTTTCTCGTCAAACTGTCGTACTGGCTGCCGTTGTAGCGAGGCACCGGTGAAGTATCCTGCACCTCGTGATTCGCATCGGCACGCAGGGCTGGAACTATGACGCCTGGGTCGGTCCGTTCTATCCGTCCGGCACGCGGGCGCCGGAGTTTCTCTCCTTCTACGCGCGCGCGTTCGACACCGTCGAAGTCGACTCGACGTTCTACGCCATCCCCGATCCGAAGAGCGTGCGCGGCTGGGCGTCGCGCGTGCCGGCGGGATTCACGTTCGCGCTGAAGCTGCCGAAGGAGATCACGCACGAGCGCCGTCTGCGCAATGCGGACGGCGTCCTGCACGAGTTTCTCGAGGGCGTGCGCCAGCTCGGTGAGAAGCTCGGTCCGATCCTCATGCAGATGGGGCCGGACTTCGAGCCGTCGGAATTGCCCGCGTTGATCGAGTTTCTCCCGCTGCTGCCGCGCGATCTGCAGTTCGCCATCGAGTTCCGGCAACGCGGCTGGATCGACGACGGCGTGCTGGAACTGCTCGCGGAGCACAACATCGCGGTTGCGTTATCGGACGCGCGCTGGATTCCGCGCAAGACGATGCTGTCGCTGGCCGCGAAGCCGACCGCGGACTTTGCGTACGTGCGCTGGATGGGTCCGAACCGCGACATCGTCGATTACTCCCACATCCAGTTCGACCGCACGCGCGAGCTGGAGGCGTGGAGCGAAGTGCTCGCGCCGCTGGGGCAGAAGGTGAAGACGGTGTGGGCGTACGCGAACAATCACTTCGCGGGACACAGCCCGGAGACCGCACGGCAGATCATGCGGCTGCTCGGCCAGAAGCCGGTGCTGCCCGAGGATCTGCGGGTGCAGCGGACGTTGTTCTAGCGGGGACGGGAAGCGGGGAGACGACCAGAGTCCTCCGGCGGGCCGGCTCGGCCGGCGGCGCTGGTCGAACACGTGCGGTCGCGGGGAACGCCTAGTGCTCGTGTATGGCGTGCGTTCCGGCTGGGCCAACAAAGCGCCGCCGGCCGTGCCGGCCGCCGGTCACTCCCGCTCGAGCACCATCGCCACGCCGATGCCGCCGGCGGCGCAGACGGTCACGAGACCGTACTGCTCGCCCGTCTTCTGCAGCTCGTTGCAGACCGTCGTCACGATGCGGGCGCCGGTGGCGCCGAACGGGTGGCCGAGCGCGATCGAGCCGCCGGTGCGGTTGATCTTTTCCGGGTCGATGTCGCCGACCGGTTCCGTACGCCCGAGCTTCTCCGCGGCGATTTTCTTCGAGCCGATCCATTGGATGTTCGAGAGCACCTGCGCGGCGAACGCCTCGTGCATCTCGATGACGCCGATCTCTTCCAGCTTCACCTTCGCGCGCTCGAGCGCCATCGGCAGCGCGAACACGGGACCCTGCAGGAGCTGATCGAACGGATCCGTTGCCGCGTACGCGTAGCTGCGGATGAAGCCGATCGGCTTGAGCCCCATCGCCTTCGCCTTGTCCTCCGACATCAGCAGCACCGCGGCCGCGCCGTCGGTGAGCGGGGAGGCGTTGCCGGCGGTGATCGTGCCGTACTTGCGATCGAAGACGGGACGCAGTTTCGCCATCGCTTCCAGCGTCGAATCGCCGCGCACGAGATTGTCGCTTTCGACGACGCTCTCGTAGCCGGGCGGCACGACGACCGGCATCACTTCATCCTTGAAGCGGCCGCTGGCTGTGGCTTCCGCGGCGCGGAGGTGCGATTGCAACGCGAACCTGTCCTGCGCCTCGCGCGTGATCCCGTTCGCCTTCGCCATCTTTTCCGCGGACTCGCCCATCGTCAGTCCCGTCGTCGACTCCGCGATCGCCGGGGCGTCGGGAGCGAGATCCTTCGGACGGATCTTCGAGAACGCGGCGAGCTTGCCGCCGAGCGATTTCTGCTTGCTCGCGGTGACGAGTGCGTCGGCGAATTTTTTCGAGAAGAGAATGGGCACGTCGGAGAGCGACTCCGATCCGCCGGCGATGACGGTGTCCGCGTAGCCGCGGGCGATCATGTCCGACGCGGACGTGATGGCCTGATTCGCCGACGCGCACGCCTTGCTCACGCTGTAGCCGGGGATGCGGCGCGGAAGACCCGTGCCGAGGATGATCTCGCGGGCGATGTTCGGCGCTTTGACCGACGGAATGACGTTGCCGAAGACGACTTCCTGCACCTCGCTCGGGTCGATGCCGGAGCGCTGCACGAGCTCGGTCACGACCAGCTTGCCGAGATCGAGAGCGGAGAGATGACCGTAATGCGTGCCGGACTTGGCGAACGGCGTGCGCAGCCCGCGGATGACCGCAACGCGAGGAGAGTATTGCCACGTCATGATGCGGCGGAGCATACATCAGGTGCGCGCCTCGTCATCGCCAGCCTGCGAAGGGTCTCGTGCGACGGAACTGTTGCGAAGTTCGACATGCGTCGCGGCCTGCGCATCTCGCCGGGACGTGCCTCCGTATACTCCACCGATGCGCAAACTCGCACTGCTCGCCGTCATCCTCTCCCTCTCCGCGTCCGCGCAGCAGCGCGGCGTCTTCCTCGAAGACATCGACAAGACCGCCGACGCGTGCACGAGCTTTTTCGATTACGCGAACGGTGCGTGGCGAACGGCGAACCCGATCCCGGGCAACATGACCCGCTGGAGCCGGCGCTGGGAGGCGGGCGAGAAGAACAAGAACCAGTTGCAGGTGATCCTCGAAGACCTCTCGAAGCGCAGCGGTTACGCGAAGGGGACGCCCGAGCAGCAGATCACCGACTTTTACCGCTCGTGCATGGATGCCGAGGCGATCAACAGGGCGGGCCTCGATCCGATCCGGCCGCTGCTCGCGGACATCGACGCGATGAAAACCCGCGCCGAGCTCCTGCCGATGCTCGTCAAGCTGCACAACCTCGGCGTAGGCGGTCCGTTCGGCGTCACGAGCCAGCCCGACAATCACAACCCGAACGAGGTCATCGCCAACATCTACGCGTCCGGCCTCGGCCTGCGCAACCGCGACTACTACACCGGGACCGAGCAGCGCATGGTCGACATCCGCGCAAAGTACCTCGACTACGTCGCGAAGATGTTCGCGCTCGCCGGCTCCAGCGAGGACGAAGCGAAGAAGGCGGCGAACAGCGTCTTCGCGTTCGAGTCGCGCCTCGCCACGGCGCAGTTCACGAACGTCGAGCGCCGCGATCCGAAGCTCTCCGACAACAAAGTGAAGCCCGCGGAGCTGCAGAAGATGACGCCGCACCTCAACTGGGCGACCTACTTCCGGAAGACGAACGTCGCGCTCGCGGAGCTGAACGTCGATCAGCCGCGCTACATGCGCGCGCTCGAAGAGGAGCTCGCGTCGACGCCGCTGTCCGCGTGGAAGACGTTCCTCAAGTGGAAAGTCGTCAACGACGCGGCCATGCATCTCTCCGATCCGTTCGTGGACGCGAGCTTCGACTTTTACGGCCGGACGATGGGCGGGGCGAAGGAGATGAAGCCGCGCGCCACGCGCTGCGTCGAAACGACCGACCTCCTCTTCGGCGAGCCGCTCGGACAGGAGTACGTCGAGCGCCATTTCCCGCCGGCCGCGAAAGCGCGCATGGAAGACATGGTGAAGAACCTCCTCGCCGCGATGGGCGACACCATTCGGGGCCTCGAGTGGATGGGCGCGGAGACGAAGAAGCAGGCGCTCGAGAAGCTGTCGACGTTCCGGCCGAAGATCGGCTATCCCGACGTGTGGCGCGATCACAGCAGCATCGCCGTCACGCCGAAGTCGTACTACGCGAACATCCTCGCCGCGACGAAGTTCCACATCGCCGACGACCGCTCGCAGATCGGCAAGCCGGTCGACCGCAGCCGCTGGGGGATGACGCCGCCGACGTCGAACGCGTATTACAACCCGCTCATGAACGAGATCGTCTTCCCGGCCGGCATCCTGCAGCCGCCGGCGTTCGACGTGAACGCCAGCGACGCGGTGAACTACGGCGCGATCGGCGTCGTCATCGGTCACGAGATCAGCCACGGCTTCGACGATCAGGGCTCGCAGTACGACGCGCAGGGACGGCTGCGCAACTGGTGGACGGAGGAAGACCTCGCACGCTTCCGGGAGCGCGGCGAGTGCGTCGTGCAGCAGTTCGAGGGGTACTTCATCGAGCCGGGCATCCATCACACCGGCAAGCTCGTCCTCGGCGAGTCGATCGGCGATCTCGCCGGCGCGAAGATCGCGTACCTCGGCCTGCAGAAAGCGCAGGCGAAGAATCCCGGCCGGGTCATCGACGGTTTCACGCCGGACCAGCAGTTTTTCATCGCCTGGGGGCAGTTCCGCGGCGACGAGCTGCGGCCGGAGACGCAGCGCCTGATGGTGCAGAACGGTCCGCATCCGACCGGCAAGTACCGCGTGATCGGTCCGCTGTCGAACATGCCTGAGTTCGCAAAGGCATTCGGTTGCGCGCCGAACGCGGAGATGGTGCGTGCGCAGCGCTGCGAGGTGTGGTGAGCGATACACTCCACGCATGCAAGCGAATCCTTTGCGCGAGGGGCTGGAGCAGGAGCGGGTCCCCGAGGCGTCGTGTCTCGTCATCTTCGGCGCCTCGGGCGATCTCACGCAGCGGAAACTGATCCCCGGCCTCTACTCGCTCGCGCACGACGGGCTGCTCCCGCCGGGGCAGACCATCGTCGGCATGGCGCGCGCGGAGATGACGGACGAGCAGTTCCGCGCGACGATGCGCGAGGCCTGCGACGCGTACGCGCGCACGCGTCCTGTCGACGCGAGCGTGTGGGAGTCGTTCGCGCGCGGGCTGTTCTACGTGCCGGGCGAGTTCGGCGAATCGTCTTCGTACGATCGCCTGCGCGCGCGTCTGCGCGAGTTCGACGCGACGCGCGGCACGGGCGGCCGCCGCATCTATTACCTCGCCGTCCCGCCGCAGTTCTTCGGCCAGATCAACGAATACCTCGGCGCCGAGGAGATGGTGCGCGATCCGGAACGGGGCGGACCGTTCACGCGCGTCATCATCGAGAAACCGTTCGGCCGCGACCTGCCGACGGCGAAAGAGCTCAATCGCGTTTCGGTGAAGACGTTCCGCGAGCGGCAGGTCTTCCGCATCGATCACTACCTCGGCAAGGAGACGGTGCAAAACCTCCTCGTGCTGCGATTCGCGAACGGCATCTTCGAGCCGTTCTGGAACCGTCAATACATTGACCATGTCCAGCTCACGGTCGCCGAGTCGATCGGCGTCGAGAAGCGCGGCAACTACTTCGACACCGCGGGCATCACGCGCGACATCATCCAGAACCACATGCTGCAGTTGCTGTCGCTCGTGGCGATGGAGCCGCCGGTGGCGTTCGAGGCGGATGCGGTGCGCGACGAGAAGGTGAAGGTGCTGCGCGCGCTGCGTCCGATCGAGCACGCGGTCCGAGGGCAGTACGCGGAAGGCTCGGTCCTCGGCGACCACGTTCCCGCGTATCGCGCGGAGGAGAAGGTGGATCCGCAGTCGCGCACGGAGACGTACGCGGCGCTGAAGGTCTTCATCGACAACTGGCGCTGGGCCGACGTGCCGTTCTACCTGCGCGCGGGGAAGCGTCTGCCGAAACGTGTCACGGACATCTCCATTCACTTCCGTCCGGCGCCCTACCCGCTGTTCAGTAAGTTGGGGATGAAGATGCACGCGAACGTGCTGGCGATCCGCATCCAGCCGGACGAGGGGATCTCGCTCAAGTTCGATTCGAAGCTGCCGGGACCGACCGTGCGCACGGCGCCGGTGACGATGGAGTTCCGCTACGCGACGTCGTTCGGGGCGGAGCCTCCCGAGGCGTACGAGCGGTTGCTGCTCGAGACGATGCTCGGCGACGCGACGCTGTTCGCGCGCCGCGACGAGATCGAGACCGCGTGGGCGTGGCTCGATCCGCTGCTGACGAAGTGGGCGGACGATCCGGAGCCGCCCCCGTTATACGACGCGGGGGCGTGGGGTCCCGAGGCGGCGGACGAGTTGATCGAAAAGGACGGACGCAAATGGCGGAGGCCGTAAAGGGACCGCTCCCGGAGCAGGACGTGCGCGTCGACGTCGCGTCGATCGAGAAGCAGCTCGCGGAGTTGTGGCGCGCGGAGAAAAGCGAGAAAGACGGCGCGATCACGCGCGCGGCGCTCTGGAACGTCGTCGCGCATACGTGGTCGTCGCAGCAGCATGCGCACGCGGCGGAAGTGCTGGCGAAGGCGAGTGCGTCGGTGCCGCAGCGGACGATCGTCGTCGAGGCGGATCCGCGCGGCGACGCGGGCATCGCGTCGTGGATCTCGGCGAACTGCCATCTCATCGGCGGCGGACGTCAGGTGTGCTCCGAGGAGATCGCCATCGTCGCTTCGGGCGAGCAGGTGCATCACGTCGCGCCGCTCGTGAACGCGCTGCTGCTGCCGGACATGCCGGTGGCGGTGTGGTGGCTCGGCGATCTACCGGATGCGCATCACGAGTACGCGGAGACGCTGCTCGAGCCGGCGGATCGGCTGATCGTCGACTCCTCGCATTTCAGCGGCGCGCCCGATCTCGATCTCGTGCTGCGCATCGCCGAACAGACCACGACCGCGCCCGCGGACCTGAACTGGGCGCGCATCGAAGAGTGGCGCGCGGCGACGGCGTCGCTGTTCGATCCGCCGTCGATGCGCAACTGGCTGCAGGCGATCCGCGGCGTGCGCGTGAGCAGCGGCGGCGATGCGTCGTTCGGCGCGAGCTCGGAAGGGTTGCTGTACGTGGCGTGGCTGACGGCGCAGAGCGGCGTGGAGGTGCAGTTCGAGCTCGCGAGTGCAGGCGGCGAGAACGGCATTCGCTCCATCGAGCTCCGCTTCGAGGATGGCTCGCTCGCGACGGTGCGCCGCGATCACGGAAGCGGTGCGGTCATCGCCAGCGCGGAAGGAAACGAGACGCCGTCGCTCGACTGCGTGACGCGCTCGCTCGCCCACGACACGGACGATCTGATCGTGCGCCTGCTCAAACGCCCGGAGGCGGATCGCGTGTACCTCAAGGCGCTGAAAGTCGCGCGGAGGCTGGCGGCGTGAACCGGCGCATCTTCGACGATCACGAGACGCTCTCGCGTGCCGCGGCGCGCGCGATCCTGCAGAGCGGGGCGAAGTCGATCGCCGTCACGGGCGGGTCGACCCCGAAACGGTTGTACGAACTGCTCGCGGAGCAGTTGCCGCAGGACGTGACGTGGGTGCTCGTCGACGAACGCTACGTGCCGCTGACGGACCCGCAGTCGAATGCGGCGATGGTCGAGCGCACGTTGTTCAGGGACGGCGTGCCGGAGCGGTGGCTGCGCTTCGACACGTCCTTTCGCGACGCCGCACAGACGGTGCGCGTGTTCGAGGAGGAGTGGCGGAAGCTCGGTCTCGCTGCGCTCGACCTCGTGCTGCTGGGATGCGGCGATGACGGTCACACGGCATCGCTGTTTCCCGGGACGGATGCGCTGGATGCGCAGGGGATTGCGACCGGGGTGTACGTGCCGCGGCTCGGGCAGTGGAGGGTGACGCTCACGTTGCCGGTGATTCGTGCGGCGAAGTCGCGGATGGTGCTGGCGAGCGGGGAGTCGAAGGCGCCGATCATTCGCGAGATTCGCGAAGGGGCGGATTACCCGGTGGTGCGTGCGACCGCGGGTGTCGACAGTTGGTGGTTCGTCGATCGCGCCGCGGTCGGAGCGCCGGTCTCCTGAACGGCCGATGCGCCGGCGGGTGCCGACCCGAAGGTCGGGGAACCCGCCGGCACGAGGCTGGCGTTCCGTAGTTACTGCGCGGGCACGTACGTCGGGTCGACGGTGCGGTTATCGACGACGGAGCCGTAGGCGGCGATGCGTCCCGTGCCGCCGATCACTTTCACGCTGATCCTTCCGTTGTAGACCGCGCCGCCGATGCCCATCTGGCCGAACACGCGGCCGATCTGGCGGAACTCGTGGCCGGCCAGCGTCACCGGAATCGCGGCCGTCGCTTTGCTGCCGGTGGTCGCGGTGATCTCGATGGTCACGGGGTTGCCGGTCACTTCGACGAGGCCGAGGTTGGTGCGGTACTGGTCGGACTGCTCGAGCTGCAGGATCTGCAGCGCGCGCTCGCCGTTGCCCACCGCGTCGCTGGCGGTCACGCCGGGGATGAACTGGCCGTACGTGCCGTTCTCCGCATCGCGGCTGTACGTGCGCGCGGTGAGGACGAGCGGCGCCTGACCCGGCGCGTCGACCGTCACGGCGCCGCCGGTGCGGAGCAGGCCCCACACGGACGGCAGCACGTTGTCGACGGCGTGCGTCTCGAACGCGCCGATCGTGACCTGCGCCGGCTGCGGGCGCGGTGTGGCGTCGCCGAACTGCGGGTGATAGTTGAGCGTGACGGTGACCGGCGTCGCGCCTCCGTTGAAGATGCGCATGTCGGTGTGGAAGTTCGACGCGGTGCCGTTGTCGAGCTCCGCGACGCCCGGTACGACGAAGTGCTGTGCGGCGATCTTCGCGGCCTGCACGGGGAAGACGAGCAGCGGGTCGGAGGTCTGGTTGTCGATCACCGACGCGTACGCGGTGACTTTGCCGCCGGAGACGACTTCGACCTCGACGCGGCCGTCGTTCACCGCGATCGCGCCGAACACGCCCTCGAGCGAGGTCTGCTCGTGGCCGTACGCGGGCAGCGTGCGCTCGACGGTCTTGAGAATGTTGTTCTGCGCATCGCGCAGCGTCGCGCGATACGTGACCGCGGTGCCGGTGCCTTCGACGAAGCCGAGGTTCGTGCGATAGAGCGTGCTGTTCGCGATCTGCTGCAGGCTGATCTTCGCCAGCGGATCGGCGGCGATGCTGCCGACGAACTTGTCGAGGCCGAGGGCGGGGATGAACTGGCCGAGGGTGCCGTTCGAAGAGATCGCGTACGTGCGGCTCGATGCGAACGTGGCCAGCGGATTGGCGTTGCCGAGCGGACGGATCTCCAGCGTGCCGAGTCCTGCCTCGTTGAGCACGCCCGCGCCGTACCAGGCCTTGACGATGTCGTCAAGTCCCTTGTTCTCGTTCGGTCCGATGGTGAGCGTCGTCTTCTTGCCTACCTCGGTGCCGTTCGCGCGCGACGGGGTGTAGGTCAGCTCATAAGTGATGGCGTCGGAAGACGCATTGGCGATGCGGACGTCGGACTGGAAGCGCGTGCCGATGCCGTCCGCATGCGCGACCGCCGGAATGATGAGCGTCCCTTCGGGCGCCGCCGCGCCGCGCGGCGCGGGCGTGACCGGCGTGACTTTGCTGATCGAGAAGGGGAGCGAGGTCGTGGACGTGCCGGCGTTGGTGCGCGGTCCGCGCGCGGCCGCGGCGTTCGTGCGCTGCACGACGACGGTGGCCGTGGTGGTCCCGACGTCGAGGCTCGTCGGATGGATCGTGAGCTGCACGGTCGTGCCGCCGGCCGAGAGCGCGCCGCTCTGCGGGAAGACCGTGAGCCACGAGGCGTCGGTGGTGATGGCGAACGTGTCGTTGTTCGTCGCGGTCTCGCCGAAGCCGGGCACGAGGTAGTTCTGCGTGAACGGCTGCGTCGATTCCTGCGGCACGCTGATCGAGAACTCGGTGCTGTTCGCGGGCTGCGGTGCGGTGATGATGGTGGACGTCGTGGCGGAGTAGGGGGTCGCGGTGCCCGTGCACGACGAGATCGCGCGCACGCGATAGAAGAAGCGCGTGTCTGCCGTGATCTCGGTGTGCGCGGGGATCTGCTGCCGCACCGCGCCGGTGACGGTGTACGACCTGAGGCCGGACGTGAACGTATCGTTCAGCGCTTCCTGCAGCTCGAACGCGGAGCTCTGGGCAAGGTCGCCGGTCCACCGCACGTCGTACGTGGCGCTGGCATGCGTCGCGGCCGGCGCGGAGATGTTCGGCGTGACCGGCGTGCCGCAGTTGACGGTCAGGGTGATGGTCGCGCTGGCGATGCTGCCGCACGCGTTCGTGATCTTCACCCAGTACTTGTGGGTGCCGGGGGTGTTGAACGGACCGGCGTTGAGCGAGGAGCCGGTCTGGTTCTGGATGGGGTTGGCGTCGTCGCCCGAGTCGCCGGTGTACCACTGATACGAGAACGGCGCGTCGCCCGCGGCGCTGACGCCGAGCGTGACGCCTTCGCCGAGGTTCACGGTGACGTTGTTCGGCTGCAGGACGATCGACGGTGCGACGCACGCGTTGCCGACGGTGATCGTGGCGAGCGCGCTGGCGCTGCTGCCGCAGTTGTTCGAGACTTTCACCCAGTACGAGGTCGTGGCGTTGAGCGCCGGCGTCGTGAACTGCTGCTGGTTGCCGACCAGGGTCGATTCGTCGCCGACCGTGTTCGACTGGTACCAGCGATAGGTGAGCGGCGCGGTGCCGCTCGCGGCGACGCTCAGCGTGGCCGTCGCGCCCGGCGCGATCTTCGTGCTCTGCGGCTGGGTCGTGATGGACGGCTGCGTGCACGGCTGCGGCGTGACGGTGATGGCGTTGCTGTTCACGGAGCCGCACGCGTTCGTGACCTTCACCCAGAAGGTGGCCGGCACGGTGATCGCGGGGGTCGTGTACTTGTCGCTGTTGCCGCCGACCTGGTTGGTCGTGTCCGGCGGATTGCCGCGATACCACTGATAGCTGATCGGCGTGCTCGTGCCCGCGGCGACGTTGACGGAGAGCTGCTTCGTTTCCCCGTACGGTACGGAGCCGGCGCCGCCCGTGCTCGCGATCGTCGGCGCCACGCAGGGGAGGCCATTGCCGTAAACCTCGGAGACGGCCTCGCGGTCCCACGACTTCAGCGACGCGTTGGAGTTCGAGGCGATGCTCGTGCTCATGAGGTTGCCGCTGGTCGGCGCGTGCTTGAAGCCGATGGCGTGGCCGAGCTCGTGCGCGAGCACGGCTTCGAAGAAGGCCTGGGAGAAGTTGACCGGACGGATGAGGACATCCGAGGAGATGATGTCGTAGAACTGCGTGCCGTCGAACGTGTGCTGGTCGGACGAGCCGTTGAAGTAGACGATGCCGCAGCCGAGGCCGGAGTCGCACACCCCGGCGTTGTCGTTGGTGTTGAAGATCAGGTCGTTGATGTCGTCGTTGGTGTGGGCGGTGTGGTTGTTGAAGCCGCCGATGCCGAGGGTGATCCAGGCGTTCGGCTCGTTCGTCCACGCGTCCATCGCGTCTTCGACCGCCTCGGCCGTGTTGACGCTGCCCTGCTGCGGCGAGCCGACGGTCCAGTTGACGGTGCACGCGGAGGGGCAGTCGAAGCGGAGCGGTTTGCCGCCGCCGGTGACGACGTAGTCCGCGGCGCCGGCGTTCGTGACGGGCGTTTCGGGACGCGCTTCGGTGGCGATGCGCTGCGGACGCGGGCCGCGTTCGGGAGCGCCGTCGCGGATGAAGGCGATGAACTCGTCGGCGGGACGGGGGTCGTAGGCGGTGTGGTCGTCGACTTCGATGCCGTCGAGATCGCGGACGAGCGTCTGCCGCTCGAAGCGGTACTTGCCGAGGGACATGAAGGCCGTGAAGTAAGTGCCGTCGTCGCGCTGGCGGAGGAAGGTCACGACGCGCGTGCCGGGCGCGTACGACGCGGCGCCGGGGACGGCAATGCCGCGACCGTTCACGACGCCGCCGAGCTCGGAGACGATGAGCGTCGCGGGTGCGGTTCCCTTCAGCACCTCTTCGACGTGCAGGCGGTGATCGGTGTAGATCATCCGCTGCGCGCCTTCACGGGGCGCGGAGTCGAGAACGGTGGCGACGACGACCAGGTCGGCCCGGCCCAGGAGCTCGGTGTCGGTGGGGGCGATGTAAGTGGCGGCCGAGGCGGATACGGCCGCGAGAAGAAACACGACGACGAGAGCGACAACCTGACGCATTGAGCCTCCGAATGTGGGAACTGACACGCGCATTCTAGTCGACACAGTAGTGCCGCCGATGTGGCGGGCGTTACACTTCCTGCGTGACCGACCCGGCCCCCATCCACGAGCACGCGCTCAGCAACCTCCGCTATATCCGCGACGCGATGGAGCGTGCGAGCGCGTTCACGTCGATCCCGGGATGGGGCGGGGTGGCGGTGGGCGTGACGGCGGTCGCGGCGGCGGTGGTCGGACATTTTGCGCCGACATGGCGCGCGTGGCTGCTGACGTGGCTGATCGAGGCGGTCGTCGCGGGATTCATCGCCGGGGTGACGATGTTCCGGAAGGCGCGCAAGGCGCATGTCTCGTTTTCCGGAGGTCCGGCGAGACGGTTCTTCGTCAGTTACTTCGCGCCGATCTTCGCGGGCGCGGTGCTGACGCTGCTGCTCACGGATCGCGGGTACTTCGAGGCGCTGGCGCCGATGTGGCTTCTCGTGTACGGCGCGTCGACCGTCAGCAGCGGTGCGTATTCGATCCCGGTCGTCCCGGTGATGGGCATCTGTTCCATCATCCTCGGCATCGCGGCCTGTTTCGGCGGGTTCGCGGTGCAGAACGCGCTCATGGGCGCGGGATTCGGCGGCCTGCATGTCGTGTTCGGATTGGTGATCGCAAGGAGATACGGTGGCTAGAGGAGCAGCAGCACGCAAAGGGTCCGACGCGCAGCCGGCTGCGCCGCGGCGGCAGCCGGTGGAGACGTCTTTCCCCGATTTCGACCGCACCATTCACGAGAAGACGCGCCTGGCCATCATCAGCGCGCTGGCCGTGAACCCGACGCTGTCGTTCAACGAGCTGAAGGCGATCCTGAAGACGACCGACGGCAACGTGTCGGTGCACGCGCGCAAGCTGGAGGAAGCGGGCTATCTCTCGTGCCGGAAGTCCTTCGAAGGACGCATGCCGCGGACCGAGTACTCGCTGACCGCGGCCGGGAAACGCGCGCTCGAAAAGTATGTCGGGCACATGGAAGCGTTGATCAAGGCGGTGAAGAGCTGATCACGGTTCGGCGTTCCGTGCCTTACTGCGCGGGCACCAGCGTCGGGTCGTTCGTGATCATGTCGATGACGCTCGCGTACGCGGTCACGCGCCCGGGACCTTCGATGGCGCGCACGGTGACGCGGGCGTTGTAGGTATCGGTCAGGCCGACGCTGCGTAAGAGCGCGTTGAGCTGGCGGAACTCGTTGGGACCGAGCTCGAGCTGGGTGACGGCGCTGAACTTGGCGTCGGGCGGCACGACGGTGATCTCGACTTTCACCGGCTGCCCGGTCACTTCGGCAAGGCCGATGTTCGAGCGGAAGCGCGCGGACTCTTCGACCTGCAGGAGCTGCAACGGACGGGAGCCGACGCCGGCGGCTTCGCTGGCGGTCACGGCGGAGAGGAATTGGCCGTAGGTGCCGCCGCTGGTCTGGTTGTAGGTGCGGGCGGTGGTGACGAGGCGCGCGGCCGTGGGCGTGGCGATGTGGATGGCGCCGCCGTCGTTGGAGACGCCGAACGTGTTCGCGAGCGTGCGGTCGAGCTGCTGCACAGCGCCTGCGGCAATGCGCACGTTGGCCGTCTTCGGTTCGCCGCCGTTCTGTGAATGGTAGGTGAGTGTGGCGTCGACGTCGGTGGTGCCGGCGTTGAAGACGCGCATGTCGGTCTGCCAGTTGGCGGTGCCGTTGTCGAGGTCCGCCACGCCCGGCATGACCCACTTGGTGTTGCCTTCGTCGACGAGCGTCACCGGCGTGACGAGCAGCGGGTCGCTGGTGGCGTTGTCGAGCACCGACGCGTACGCGGTGACTTTGCCGCCGGGGGAGGTGACCTGGATCTCGACGCGGCCGTCGCTCAGCGAGTCGATGCCGTGCGCGGCGAGGAACGCGTTGAGCTGCGTGTGCTCGCCGCCTTTGAGATTGAGCGGGAACTCGGTGAGCGGCTGGCCGGTGTTGCCGAAGACTTTGATCAGCAGCGAGACCGCTTCGCCGGAGCCTTCGACGATGCCGAGGTTCGTGCGGTACTGCGCGGACTGCGCGATCTGCTGGAGCGAGAGGACACGGCCGTTGCCGATGAAGTTCGCGTAGGGGATGGCGGGGATGTACTGGCCGAACGTTCCGTTCGCGGTCTTGTTGAACGTGCGCGAAGACGCGAACGTCGACAGGTTGAGCAGACCGGACAGGCCGTTGATCGCATGCGAAGTCTGCGTCACGGGACGCACTTCGAGCGTGCCGGTGACGCTCTGGTTGCCGGTGCCGAACCACGACTTGAGGATGTCGTCGAGGGCGATGGTGCGGCCGGGCTCGATGGAGAACGTGGTCTGTTTTCCGAGGGAGGCGCCCGCGTCGCCGGTGGGCGTGAAGGAGAGCTGGTACTGCATCAGTTGCGCGCTGCTGTTGGTCACGCGCACGTCGGATTGAAACTGCGCGTTGACGCCGTTCGCGTGCGCGACGGCGGGGATGATCAGCGCGTCGGGCGGCGGCGTCGACTTGAGCGTCGGCGTGACCGGCGTGACTTTGGAGATGGAGACGGTGGGGATGGTGATGGTCGTCGCGTGCGCGGCGACGTTTCCGGCCGACGCTGTCTCGAGCGCGATCGTGACGGCGCCCACGGAAGTGCCGAGCGGCAGCAATGAGGTGTCGGAGACGACGGTGAGCTTCGCGCCGTTGGCGGCGATGGTGCCGGTCGCCGGAGAGACGCGCAGCCACGGTTCTTTCACGGTGGCGGTGAACGTCTGGCCGGCGAGCTCGGGACCGAGCTGGATGACGTGCACGACCTCGCCGCCGGTGAGCGGCGCGGAGCCTTCGGTGCCGGTGACGGGGAGGATGAAGATCGCGGCGCTGGGGCCGAATGCCGTGACGGTGGCCGTGGGCTGGCAGCGCGCGTCGAGGGCACGGACGCGCGCGTAAACGCCGAGCGGCGTGTCGCCGGTGGTGCGTACGAGCTCGTACTTTGTGTCGCTCGTGGCGACGAGCTGCGCATCGGCGAAGGACGGCGTCGACGCGAGCTGGAGCTCGTACGACGTCGCGCCGGCGATCTCGTTCCACTGGATGAGGAAGGGGACGCCGCTGGAGATCTGTCCCGCGGCGGCGATGACCGGAGCTTCGAGCTCGCTGCACGCGGCGGGCCGCGGCACGACGACGAGCTTCTCTTCCGCGGAGTCGAGCGCTGCGCACCCGTCAAAGTGCGTGCGCACGAACCAGCGCGTGCTGCCGTTCGGCAGGGCGACGTCGTTCGCGAACGTGTGCGTGGTCGTGGCGGCGAGCTGCGTGTCGTTGCCGCGTACGAGGAACAGCTCGTACCTGGTCGCGTTCGGCGCAGGCGTCCACGCAAAGTCGGCCGGCGAGGTGACGTGCGCGTGCGGCAGCGGTGCGACGGCGGCGGCGCGCTGCGTGTTCTCGCAGTTCGCGGACGGTGCGTAGACGAAGGTGGCGGACTGCGAGTCGCGGGACGGGCAGCGGTCGACGAGCGCGCGCACGAACCACTCCAGCGTGCCCGGCGGGACGGTGACGTCGAGCGAGGTGGCGGTGGTGGCGCCGGCGAGCGTCGGCGTGCCGCTGTCGACGGAGAGCCAGAGCTCGTAGCCGGCCGCGTCGGCGACCGCGGACCACTGGAACGTCACGGCGGCATTGCTCACGCGGATGCCGACGGGCGAGAGCGCCTGCGGGCGGTCGGTGCCGCAGTTCTGCTGGCGGGCGATCGTGAAGCGGAAATGCTGCGATTCGGTGGACGCGCAGCCTTCGTAGAGTTTCTCCACCCACCATTCACTGAGGCCGGGTTGAACGTTCGTGCGGTACGAAGTGGCCTCGGTGGTGGTGAGGACGACCGGCGCCGCGCCGTCGAGCGAGTGCCAGAGGCGATAGCCGCCGGCGGCGTCGTTCGCCGTCCAGATGAATTCGACGGATGAAGAATGGACGGTGGCGTCGTGGGCAGGTGCTACGGGCGTCGCAGGGGTGCGGTTGCCGCAGGGGGCGAGCGGCGGGACGTGGAACGACACGCCGGCCGAGCGCGTGGCCGGGCAGTCCGCGAAGAGCGCTTCGACGTACGCGACGATCGCGCCCGGCGGAACGTTCGTGGTGACGGTCCGCGCGTCGATGGTCGTCCCGAGCTCCTGCGGCGTCGCACCGTCGACCGCGATCAGCAGGCGATAACCGGTGGCATTGGGGACGGCGGTCCAGGCGAACGTCACCGGCGAGGCGGTGGTGGCATTCTGCGCCGGCGCGGTGAGCACCGGCGCGAGCGCCGGGCAGTCGTTCGACGTCACGATCTGCGTCGCGGCGAAGGCGCTGTCGTTGAGCGGATTCGGATCGCTCGTGCCGGCGGTGACGGTGGCGGTGTTGACGATGGAGCCGCTCGGCTGCGTGGCGGTGGTGGTGATGGCAACGTTGGCCGACGCGCCGGAGACGAGCGTGCCGGTGCAGACGATCTCGCGATGGAAGTTGCCGCACGACCACGCGCCGCCATTCACGCTGACGAAGGAGACGCCGTTCGGCAGCACGTCGCGCACGGTGACGTCGCTCGCGGTGGCGGGACCGTGGTTGGAGATGGTCAACAGGTAGACGATCGTGCCGTTCGGCGCGACCGACTGCGGTGCGGTCTTGGTGATGCCGAGATCGGCGGCCGCGGGCGGCGTGCCGGTGATGGTGATGCTGCGGACGTCGCTGGCGGAGCACGTGCCGTTGCTGACCGTGACGCTGACGCTGATCACGCCGGACGCGCCGGCGGTGAAGGTGATGGCGTTCGTGCCCTGGCCGCTGACGAGCGTGCCGTTGCCGACGGTCCACGTGAAATCGCCGGGCTGACCGAGGACGCTGGCGGAGATCGTGGCGTTCGCGGCGACGGAGCCGGGGGCGGTGATGGCGGCGACGGGCGCCGGATTCACCGTCACGGTGACGGGCGCGGAGGTCGCGCTGCACGCGCCGTCGTTCGTCGTCACGGTGAACGTGCCGCCGGTGGTGACGGTGATGGCCTGGGTCGTCGCGCCGTTCGACCACGCGTAGCTCGCGGCCGGTGCCGAAGTGAGCGTCACGCTGCCGCCGCTGCAGAACGCGGTCGGCCCGTTGGCGGTGATGGTGGCGGCCGGTGTCGCGGTGACGGTGACGTCGTGCGCGTCGGTGGCCGTGCAGCCGCCGGCGTTCGTGACGGTGACGGAGTACGTGCCGCTGGCGGTGACGCCGATGGTCTGCGACGTGGCGCCGGTGTTCCAGAGATACGAGGCGAAGCCGGCGCCCGCGTCGAGCGTCGCCGGCGCGGGCGAGCAGACGGCGGTGGGGCCGGTGATGGTCACGCTCGCGACCGGCGTGACGGTCACGGTCACCGGCGCGGAGGTCGCGCTGCAGCCGTTGCCGTCGGTGACGGTGACGGTGAACGTGCCGCTCGCGTTCACGGTGACGGACTGCGTCTGCTCGCCGTTCGACCACGCGTAGTGGGCGGCGGCCGGTGCGGTGAGCGTGACGTTGCCGCCGTCGCAGAACGTGGTCGGGCCGCTCGCGGTGATGGTGGCGTTCGGCGTGGGGAAGACGGTCAGCGCGTGCGAGCCGGTGCCGACGCAGCCGTTCGCGTCGGTGACGGTGACGGTGTACGTGCCGCTCGTGCTCGCGGTGATCGCCTGCGTCGTCGCGCCGGTGCTCCAGAGGTACGAGACGTAGCCGGGGCCGGCGTCGAGCGTCGCGGGAGCGGTGGCGCACGTGGAGGCGGGGCCGGTGATGGTGACGGGCGGCGCGGGCGTGACGTTGATGACGTGCGAGCCGGTGACCTGGCAGCCGTTCGCGTCGGTGACGGTCACGGAGTACGTGCCGCTGGCGGTGACGGTGATCGACTGCGTGGTCTCGTTCGTCGACCAGAGGTAGGAGATCCACCCCGCGCCGGCATCGAGCGTCGCGCTGCCGCACGAGGTGTTCGGCCCGCTGATCGTCACGCTCGCCGGCGCGAGCTCGGTCACGGTGAACGGAGCGGAGGTGGCGGTGCAGCCACCCGCATCGGTGACGGTGACGCTGTGCGAGCCGCTGGCGGAGACGGTGATGGACTGCGTGATCGCGCCGGTGTCCCACAGCCACGAGCTGCCGTTCGAGGCGGTGAGCGTGACGCTGCCGCCGTCGCAGAACGTGGCCGGGCCGCTCGCGGTGATGGTGGCGGCGGGCGGCGGGAGGACGGTCACGGTCATCGGCGCGGAGTTCGCGCTGCAGCCGTTCGGGTCGGTGACGGAGACGGCGTACGAGCCCGACTCGGCAACGACGATCGAGGCCGTGTTCGCGCCGTTCGACCAGGAGTAGCTGGTCATGCCCGCGGGGGCGTGCAGCGTAACGTTGCCGCCGTCGCAGAAGGTGGTCGGACCGGACGCGGTGATGGTCGCGTTCGGAAGCGGGTTGACGGTCACGGTCGCCGGTGCGGACGTGGCGCTGCATCCGGCGGAGTCGGTGACGGTGACGGTGAGCGTGTCGGTCGCGGAGACGGTGACGGCCTGCGTCGTCGCGCCGTTGGACCACGCCCAGCCCGCGCCGTTGTTCGCCGTGAGCGTGACGCTGCCGCCCTGACAGAAGGTGGTCGCCCCGGAGGCGCTGATCGTCGCGGCCGGATTGCTGATCGGGACGTTGACGCTGTTCGTCTGCGTCGGGCAGCTCGTCACGAAGACGGAGACGTTCAGCGTCACGTTGCCGGTGGTGCCGGCGTCGAACGTGATGGTGTCGCTCGTGGTCGCGGAGGTGATGGTGCCGTTGGTGATGCTCCACGCGTAGGTCGCGCCGGGGACGGCAGGCGTGAAGGCCGTGTGGCCGGTGGAGCTCGCGCAGACGGCGGCCGGGGCGAGGATCGGCGCGCCGGACGGGCAGCCGACGACGCCGACGGAGACGCTGCTGGTGTTGTTCGCGGCGCCGGAGTCGGGGGTGGTGGTGGAGACGGTGGCGGTGTTCGTGACGGTGGTTCCGCTCGCGGGCGCGGTGACGTTGATCGTGATCACGGGCGCGCTTCCGCTCGAGGCGAGTGCGCCGCGCGTGCAGATGATGGTCGCCGAGCCGCTGCACGTCCAGCCGGTGCCGGAGACGGAGTCGAGCGTGAGACCGGCCGGGAGCACGTCCGTGACGGTGACGTCGTTCGCCGCTCCCGCGCCGACGTTGCTCACCGCGATCGAGTACGAGAACGCGCTGCTGGTCGGGACCGTGGACGACGAGGCGGTCTTCGCGATCGCGAGATCGGGTGCGGGCGTGACGGTGAACGTGCCCGTGCTGTTCGTCGTGCCGGAGGCGTTGACGATCGTGAGGACGCCGGTCGTAGCACCGCCCGGTACGGACGCGGTGATGCTGCTGTTCGACGTCACGGTGAACGCCGCGCTGGTGCCGTTGAAGCGCACGGCGGTCGTGCTGAAGAAGTTCGAGCCGGCGATGGTGACGCTCGTGCCCACCGGGCCGCTCGCCGGCGTGAAGCCGCTGATGACCGGCGGTGCGCTCGGATTGACGTTCGTCGTCTGCGTAACGCTGTTGTTGGCGGGGTTCGGATCCGGCTGATCGGCGGTCACGTTCGCGGTGGCGCTGGTCTGGCCGACCTGCGTCGGCGTCACGACGATGGTGACGCTGCGCGAGCCGCCCGCGGAGATGTCGGGCCAGGAGCACGACACGACGCCGGCGTTCAGCGAGCACGTGCCGCCGCTGCCCGGCGACGAGGAGACCCACGTCGTGTTCGCGGGGACGTTGAACGTGACGACAGGGTTGGTCGCCTTCGAGCTGCTGCCGTTGAAGGCGTGGAGCAGGTACGAGACGTTGCCCGCGCCGACGACGCGCGGATCGGGGCTGTCGCTCATCGTGAGCGAGAGCTCGATGCTCGCGTTGACGGTGGTGTTCTGCGAAGCGGAGTCGTTGGCGTTGACGTTGTCGGGCTGATCGCCGTCGACCGTCGCGCTGAGAGTGTGCGTACCGCCCGCGGTCGGCGTGACGATGACCGTGGCCTGGCGCGTGTTGCCCGCGGTGAGATCGCCGGCCCACGAGCAGGTGAGCACGCCGCCGCTCGGCGCGGTGCAGGTGCCGCTCACGTTTGCGCTCGCGGAGACGAACGTCGCCGAGGCGGGGAGGGTGATGGTGGTCGCCGCGTTGGTCGCCTTCGACGACGAGGCGTTGTAGATCGTGACGAAGTAGGTGACGTTGCCGGTGCCGAGGGTGATCGGGTCGGGCGTGTCGGAGATCGAGTAGAGCTGGAGGTCGATGAACTCGTTGACGGTGGTGTTGTGGGTCGCGGAGTCGTTGGCGTTGACGTTGTCGGGCTGGTCGCCGTCGACGGTCGCGTTGACCGTGGCCGTGCCTCCGGCGGTGGGCGTGACGATGAGCGTGACCTGACGCGTGTTGCCCGCGGTGAGATCACCCGCCCACGAGCAGGTGAGCACGCCGCCGCTCGGCGCGGTGCAGGTGCCGGCCACGTTCGCCGTCGCGGAGACGAACGTCGAGGACGCCGGGAGCGCGAGCGTCACCGTCGCGTTGGTGGCCTTCGAGCTGGACGCGTTGTAGATGGTGACGAAGTAGGTGATGTTGCCGGTACCGAGGGTGATCGGGTCGGGCGTGTCGGAGATCGAGTAGAGCTGCAGGTCGATGAACTCGTTGACGGTGGTGCTGTGCGTCGCGGAGTCGTTGGCGTTGACGTTGTCGGGCTGGTCGCCGTCGACGGACGCGCTCAGCGTGGCGGTGCCGCCCGCGGTGGGCGTGACGATGAGCGTGACGGTGCGCGTGTTGCCGGATGCGAGATCGCCGCTCCAGGAGCAGGTGACGACGCTGGTGCCGGTGCAGGTGCCGCCGGCGCTCGCGGTGGCGGAGACGTACGTCGAAGCTGCGGGGAGGGTGAGGGTGAGGACGGGATTCGTCGCCTTCGAGGTCGAGGCGTTGTAGATGGTCGTGGTGTAGGTGATGTTGCCGGTGCCGAGGGTGATCGGGTCCGGCGAATCGTGCATCGAGTAGAGCTGCAGGTCGATGAACTGGTTGACGGTGGTGTTGTGCGACGCGGAGTCGTTCGCGCTGACGTTGTCGGGCTGATCGCCGTCGACGGAGGCGTTGAGTGTGGCGGTGCCGCCGGCCGTGGGCGTGACGACGAGCGTCACGGTGCGCGTACTGCCGGCCGTGAGATCGCCGGCCCAGGTGCAGGTGACGACGCTCGTGCCCGAGCACGTGCCGCCGATGTTGGCATTGGCGGAGACGAAGGTCGAGGCGGCGGGGATGGTGAGGGTGAGGACGGGGTTGGTCGCCTTCGAGCTGGAGGCGTTGTAGATCGTGGTCGTGTAAGTGATGTTGCCGGTGCCGAGGGTGATCGGGTCCGGCGTGTCGTGCATCGAGTAGAGCTGGAGGTCGATGAACTCGTTGACGGTCGTCGCGTGCGAGCCATTGTCGTTCGCGGGCGTGCCGTCGGGCTGATCGCCGTCGACCGAAGCGGTGAGCGTGGCGGTGCCGCCGGCGGTCGGCGTCACGATGAGGGTGGCGGTGCGCGTGTTGCCGGAATTGAAATCGCCGGCCCAGGAGCAGGTGACGACGCTCGTGCCCGAACAGGTGCCGCCGAGGTTCGCGGTGGCGCTCACGAACGTCGAGGCGGCGGGGAGGTTCAGGACGAGGGTGGGGTTCGTCGCCTTCGAGGAAGACGAGTTGTAGATCGTGGTCGTGTAGGTGATGTTGCCCGTGCCGAGGGTGATCGGGTCGGGCGTGTCGGACATCGAATAGATCTGCAGGTCGATGGACGCGTTGACGGTCGTGGAGTGGCTGCCGTTGTTGTTCGCGGTGACGACGTCCGGCTGATCGCCGTCGACGGCCGCGGTGAGGGTGGCGGTGCCGCCGGCGGTGGGCGTCACGATGAGGGTGACGCTGCGCGTGTTGCCGGAATTGAGGTCGCCGGTCCATGAACAGGTGACGACGCTGCCCGTCCCCGAGCACGTCCCGCCGCTCGTCGCGGTCGCGGAGACGAACGTGGAGGCCGCGGGGAGGGTGAGGGTGAGGACGGGGTTCGTCGCCTTCGAAGACGAGGCGTTGTAGATGGTGGTGCTGTAGGTGATGTTGCCGGCGCCGAGGGTGATGGGATCCGGCGCGTCGGACATCGAGTAGACCTGCAGGTCGATGTTCGCGTTGACGGTCGTGGAGTGGCTGCCGGTGTCGTTGGCGGTGACGACGTCGGGCTGGTCGCCGTCGACGGCCGCGGTGAGCGTGGCGGTGCCGCCGGCCGTGGGCGTCACGGTGAGGGTGACGGTGCGGGTGTTGCCGGAGAGGAAGTCGCCGGCCCACGAGCAGGTGACGACGCTGCTCGTCCCCGAGCACGTCCCGCTGCTCGTCGCGCTCGCGGAGACGAAGGTCGAGGCCGGGGGGAGGGTGAGGGTGAGGACGGGGTTGGTGGCTTTGGAGGTGGAGGCGTTGTAGATGGTCGTGCTGTAGGTGACGTTGCCGGTGCCGAGGGTGATGGGGTCCGGCGAGTCGGACATCGAGTAGACCTGCAGGTCGATGTTCTGGTTGACGGTCGTCGTGGTGGTGGCGTTGTTGTTCGCGCCGGCGGGATCGGACTCCGCCGCGGCGACGGACGCGGTTGCGGTGAGGGTGCCGCCGGCGGTGGGCGTGACGGTGACGGACGCGCTGCGCGACGCGGGGCCACTGAGCAAGGCCCAGGTGCAGGTGACGGTGTTGCCGAGGGCGTTGCAGTTGCCGCCGGAGGTGGCGGACATCGTGAGGAGGGTGGAGGACGCCGGGATGTTGAGGGTGAGCGTCGGCGCGTTGGCCGTGGACGCGGTGTGGTTGGTGACGGTCGCGGTGTAGGTGATGTTGCCGGTGCCGAGGGTGATGGGGTCGGGGGAGTCGGAGAGCGTGACGCTCATGTCGGCGGTCTGGGCGAGCGCGGTGCCCGAAAACGCGAGCATCGCGACGACGAGGAGATAGCGGACGTGAGGAATGATGAGCGTCATCGATGGATCTCCGGGAGTCGCCGGACCTGGGACGAGGCGGCTCCGGTTATTGTAAACGAGTAGTGACGCGGGGAGGGGGAACGTTACAGGCGGGTGGACGGTGGGAGGGTGTTGTCGGTGATCGGTTCTCGGTGGTCTGTGCTGCACGGGGCAACTGAGAACGGGCGATGGACAACACGCGGCGGGGCTGGGGTGAGCCGGGCTCGAAGCGCCGCGGCTCAGTTGCGTTCGACGCGTAACGTGCGGTCGAAAAACTCCAGCGCGTATTGCCGGACGGTGCGGTGAACGGACGCGCGATCCACGCCTTCCCCATCCTGGCAGATCGGGAGGATCTGCCGGCCGCGCGCGGTGCACTCATGCAGGAACGTGTAATGGCCGACGTTTCCCGGCAACACGACCGCTCCGGCGCCAGGGATCAGTTTCGCGTAATGAAGGGCGTTCGTTTCCGGCGGCGTGATCGCATCGCCGGCGCCGACGACGATTCGGACCGGCACGCGGACGTCTTTGAGCTCCGCGGCCGAAAAGCCGCCGCCAAGCGCGGGCGCAATGGCGAAAACGGCCCGCACGCGCGGGTCGCGATAAGAGGCGCCGGATCGCTTCCTGGAGCTCCGCACGATTGCGTCACTCTGCGCCAGTTCCGCGAATCGCACAGGCGCCTCGGGGAATTCCGCCTGAGGCTCACACGTGAAATCGCGTTTCGCCGACGCACAGAAACGATCGAATCGTTTTTGATTGAATCGCCCGCCGGCGACTTCGATCACCGTGAAACCGCCGAGCGAGAACCCGGCCGCTCCGATGCGACGGACGTCCACTCTGTCGCGAAACAAAGGATCGGCAAGAACGCGATCGATGACGAGCGAGAGGTCGCGGGCGCGCTCCCAGTAAAGGAGAAAGCCGCGGGGGTCATACGCGTTCTCCGCGGCGGTGTTCCCGTGATGGTTCACCGCAGCGACGATGTAGCCGTGCGACGCGAGATGGCGCCCGAGCCATAGCAGCATCAGCGCCGAGCCGCCGGTGCCATGAGACAGCACGATGAGCGGATAGCGCGGTCGCTGTCCGGAGAGATCACCGCCGGGCACCACCGCCACGGGCTCGAACACAGGATCCTCGCCGAAGACGACCTCGGACGCCTCGGCAGTGTCGGTCGGATACCAGATCGCCGTGCGGAGCGGCCGAGGAGCGGTTGCGGCCCAGTTCTGGCGACCGGTGTCGGCGTAGTCTCTCGTGATCATGGCTACGCCGGAATCGGCGGACGCGGAGAGCGCGACCGTGACAGCCGCCCAGACGACGAGCACGAGCTTCGGCACCATGCGCCCTCGATACGGAAGGGACCGGGTGTGGTTTCAGGGCCGCGGTTCGGCCATGACGGAACGGGCGTGGACGAAATGCGACGCCAGCGCACGATCTCCTTCGATCGTCAGGACCGATGCCGCCGCGTCACGGCCATAGACGTTGAAGAACAGGCGCCACGCATCGTCTCGCGTCACCTGCACGGTGGCCGCGGGATTCGGCGCTGCGCCTTCCTGCAGCGACCAGTGATCCGCTTCGCGAACGAGGGACCACGCCATGGCGCTCTCGCGGATCTGCAGGACCATCGTCGTTCCCTCGGCCGCGGAGAAATCGGCATACGTGCGGGGGAGTGCGCGGACGGAGAACCAGAGCAGCGGCTCGTACCATTCGTCGTCCAGCAGCAGGGCGGCACCCACGGCGTCGCGGATCTGCATCTGATGATGCCAGCGCTCCGTGTACTCGCGTCCCGTGTCCATCCAGTTTTTCGATTCGTTCTCGCCCGCCCATGCGACCGGAAATAGTGCGGGCGCCATGGGGTCGAGGCTCTGGATGAATTCCGATACCCATTGTCCCGTCAGTTCGAGGAGATCGACGAGCAAGCGGGTGCTGAGGCGTGCCGCGTACGCAACTCCGGTGGCATTGAGGGAATTGATGAGCGAAACGACGTCCGCATACGAGCTGACCTCCATCCCCTCGGGGCGGAAGAGATGTTCATCACGATGCGCGGCCAGATTGCGAAGGTCTCCGTCGAGCAGGTGCGCGGCGACGTCACGGACGGACCAGCGCGGTGCCACGGTCGGACGGAGCCACGCCTCTGCCGGCAATGCGCGCAGCGTCTCCATGAGCTCCTGATGGAGGGGTTTGAAGAGGTGCGCTACGTCTTTGACCACGTCGATTACTCCCTGGGCACCGCTTGCTGCGTCTGTTCGATCGCCTGCGCCGGCCCGTGTCGTCAGGCGCGCAAGATGGCGGATCGAGCGCCTGCAGTCCCTTGTTCTCTTAGATTCGCACAGATCCCGGCGCCGAGGAAGTCGCGTGCGGGCGTCACAGGCAATGGCAATGACAACGAGCGCTGAACGTGCGACTGCTGGTCGTCGTTTCGAACTTCGCTCACCGCGGTGGCAGAAGATGCTCCGCATATTCGATTGCCTCGAAGCGAGCGATTCGCGACGGATCGTCGTGATGACGTTGCGGGACCTGACGGGGCTGCCGATGACCGCCGCGCATGCGTTGTAGCGCCACACACCGCCTTTCGCTATTCTCGCCCGTCTACCGCCCGGTGCGGTCGAACGACCCAATGTTCCGGGACTCCAACCAAGCTTTCTCTGCCGCGGAACGGGTGGCGCGTCTGTACGAGGAGTACGCGACGCTTCTCATTGCCAACGCGGAGTTCCGGCACAGGATCCCGGCGGACGATGTCGAGGCGCTGGTGCACGACGTGTTCGCTTCCTATCTGGAACGGGATCCTCACGTCGACGACCCGAAGGCTTACCTCCTGACCGCGGTGAACAACGCCTGCATGCATTACTGGCGGAAGCGAAGGAACGAAGCGCCGCTGCTTCCGGAGCACGAGAATGCGTGCGACGGCCGGACGCAGGACGACATCGGAAGATGGGAGACGAAGTTACTCGTCGGCGCGATCCTCGCCCGCATCGGTCCGCAATGCCGTGAGACGTTGCGGCGCTATTACGTCGACGAGCAGAAGCTCGAAAAGATCGCCGCGGCGCTCGGTGTAACCTCGAACTACGTTTACCAGCTCCTCCACTCGTGCAGAAAACGCGCGCGACAACTCTATGAACTGCTCAAGGAGCCGAGGGGATGACCCACTACGACAGCGACGCGATCACCCGTTTCGCGCACGACACGGCCGCGGCGGGTGCGGATGAATTTCACCGGCATCTTGACAGTGCGGAGACTGCGGCGCGGAGTTCCGTCTCGCTGTCGAGCTGGAGCTCGCACTCCGGCACAGAGAGACGTGGCTGATCGCGGAACTGCCGCATCGCCCTGTAGCGCCACCGCGATGGCTGCTCGAGCGCGAGGCCGCACGCGAGCGGGAACGTGCGGATGTGGAGAAGAAGCTCGCGTCCGGAGTTACCTCGACGCGCTGGCGACGAATCCGACGCGTCCGTTCGCACGCCCCTGCTGAAAGTTTCTCTAAAGTTCCTTGCCCTCGCGTCACCTTGTGGCGAGGAGGGTTTGTGAAGATTCGTTCTCGGCGTGCCGCGATTCTCGTTCTCTGCGTCTCTCTGGCCGTGCAGCTTGGTGCCACGCCGGCGAGGCCATCCACTTCATTCTTCGGCAGGGTCGCCGCCTGGATTCAGGGCAAGGTTGCGCTGCACCACCGCGTGTCGCCGCCGCTTCCCGTTGCACCTCCCGATGACGACTCGGCGACTACGACGAGTGGGAAGCGGGTCGTGCCCCGCACGCCGTGAGGCGTATCCGGAGTCGGCGTTGGAGGGTAGTGCGGTTTCGCGCGTTCTCAATGGCGCTCTCCATTGGACGAGGTCCATCCTTCATTGCGCACGTTCAGCGCGAGCTCCCACCCGCACCCTCACCCGGCCATGAACCACCCTCTCCCCGTGGAGACGGGGAGAGGGTGGCCAGAGGTCATTGAGCGGGAACCAGGGTCGGGTCGTTGGTGATCATGTCGATGACGCTGGCGTAGGCGGTGACGCGGCCGGGGCCTTCGATGGCGCGGACGGTGATGCGGGCGTTGAAGGTATCGGTCAGGCCGACGCTGCGCAGTAATGCGTTGAGCTGGCGGAACTCGTTGGGTTTGAGCTCGAGCTGCGTCACGGCGCTGAATTTGGCGTCGGGGGGGATGACGGTGATCTCGACTTTCACCGGCTGGCCGGTGACTTCGGCCAGGCCGATGTTGGAGCGGAAGCGGGAGGACTCTTCGACCTGGAGGAGCTGCAGGGGGCGGGAGTCGATGCCCGCGGCTTCGTCCGCGGTGACGGCGCTGATGAACTGGCCGTAGGTACCGCCGGTGGTCTGGTTGTAGGTGCGGGCGGTGGTGATGAGGCGGGCCGCATTCTGCGTGGCGATGTGGACCGCGCCGCCGTCGTTGGAGACGCCGAAAGTGTTGGCGAGGGTGCGGTCGAACTGCTGGACCTGGCCCGCGGGGATGCGCACGTTGACGGACTTCGGCTCGCCGCCGTTCTGGGAGTAGAAGGTCAGTGTGGCGTCGGTGTCGGTTTCGCCGGCGTTGAAGACGCGCATGTCGGTCTGCCAGTTGGCAGTGCCGTTGTCGAGGTCCGCGACGCCCGGCATGACCCACTTCGTGTCGCCGGTCTCCGTCAGGGTGACGGGGGTGACGAGCAGCGGGTCGCTCGTGGCGTTGTCGAGCACCGATGCGTAGGCGGTGACTTTGCCGCCCGGCGAGGTGACCTGGATCTCGACGCGGCCGTCGCTGAGCGAATGGATGCCGCGCGTGGCGAGGAAGCTGTTGAGCTGTGTGTGCTGTCCGCCCTTGAGGTCGAGCGGGAACTCGGTGAGTTTCTGGCCGGTGTTGCCGAACACCTTCACGAGCAGAGTGACGGCTTCGCCCGAACCTTCGACGATGCCGAGGTTCGTGCGGTAGCGGTCGGATTGCGCGATCTGCTGGAGCGACAGCGTGAGTGGCTTGATGCCTTCGCCGGCCTTGCCGATGAAGTTCGCGTACGGGATGGCGGGGATGTACTGGCCGTACGTGCCGTTCGAGGTGAGGTTGAACGTGCGCGACGAGGCGAACGTGACGAGGTTCGACAGCCCCTTGAGCGAGGTGCTCGCGGCGGACGGCGAGGACTGCGTCACGGGGCGCACTTCGAGGGTGCCGGTGACGCTCGCGCCGCCGGTGCCGAACCACGATTTGAGGATGTCGTCGAGGGCGATGGTGCGGCCCGCGTCGATGGAGAACGTGGTCTGCTTGCCGGTGGTCATACCGGCGTCCCCGCTGGGCGTGAAGGAGAGCTGGTACTGCATCAGCTTCGCGCTGCTGTTGGTGACGCGGATGTCGGACTGGAACTGGGAGTTGATGCCGTTCGCGTGAGCGACGGCGGGGATGATCAGCGCGTCCGGCGGCGGCGTGGACTTTGCCACCGGCGTGACCGGCGTGACCTTCGAGATCGAGACGATGGGGATGGAGAGCGTCGTGCCGTGGGAGCCGACGTTGCCCGCGGACGGCGTCTCGAGCGTGATGCGGATCGCGCCGAGGGACGTGCCGACGGGGAGGTTGGTGGTGTTGGCGGTGATGAGGATCGCGGTACCGGTCGGGCCGACGACCCCGCTGGACGGCGTGACCGTCAGCCACGGCTCTTTCACGGCGACGGTGAACGTCTGTCCGGCGAGCTCGGGTCCGAGGTTGACGGTGTGGTTGACCGCGCCGCCGGTGAGCGGCGCGGAGCCTTCGTTGCTCTGCGTCGGGAGGATGAAGATCGCCGCGGTCGCTCCATAAGGCGTCACCGTAGCCGCGGGCTGGCAACGCGCGTCGATGGCGCGGACGCGCGCGTAGACGCCGACCGGCTCGGTGCCGTTGTTCGACCGCAGCACCTCGTACGAAGTCGTAAAGCGGGTGACCACTTCGGCGTCCGAGAACGCGGCATTGGACGCGAGCTGGAGCTGGTACGACGTCGCGCCGGGGACCTCGTTCCACTGGATGAGGAAGGGGACGAAGCTGGAGATCTGGCCGGGGGCCACGATGACCGGCGCCTCGAGCGGAGCGCAGGCCGACGGCTCGGAGACGATGCGGAGCTTCTCGTCCGCGGAGTCGAGCGGTGCACAGTTGCCGGCGAAGTGCGTGCGCACGAACCAGCGCACGTTGCCGTTGTTCAGTGCGACGCCGTGCGCGGCGTTGGTGTTGGACGTAGCGACGAGGTTCGGCGCCTGGTTGCCGCGCACGGTGAAGACTTCGTACCGCGTCGCGCCGGGGACAGCGCTCCACGAGAAGTCGACGGGTGAGGTGGCGCGGTCGAGCGGGGCGATCAGGCTCGCGCGCTGGTTGGCTTCGCAGCCCGCGGGCGGGGTGTAGACGAAGCGTACGGCCTGCGAGTCGCGTGACGGGCAGCGATCGACGATCGCGCGCACGAACCAGTCGAGGTTGCCCGGCGTGACGGTGGCGGTGAGCGAGGTCGTCGTCGAGGTGCCGACGAGGGTGGGCGAGCCGTTGGCCGCGGCGAGCCACACTTCGTATTCGACAGCGCTCGGGACGGACGTCCACTGGAACGTCACGCTGGCGTTCGTCACTTCGACGCCGACCGGCGAGAGCGGCTGGGCGACGGTGCTCGCGCAGTTCTGCTGGCGGGCGATGGTGAAGCGGACGTGCTGTGAGCTGGTGGAAGCGCAGCCGTCGTAGAGCGACTCGACCCACCATTCGGTGAGGCCGGGGCCGACGTTCGTGCGCAGCGAGGTTTCTTCGGTCGTGCCGAGAACCGCGGGGGCAGCGCCGTCGATTGAAGCCCAGAGACGATATTCGCCGGCGCCGCCGGCGGCGCTCCAGGTGAACTCGACGGACGACGAGTTGACGGTGGCGTTGTTCGCCGGCGAGAGCGTCGCGGCGGTGCCGCGGCCCGCGCACGGATCCGGCGGGTTGATCGTGAAGGCGACGCCGGTCGAGCGCGTCGGCGCGCAGCCGCTGAAGAGCGCTTCGACGTAGGCGACGATCGCGCCCGGCGGCACGGTGGCGGTCAGGCTGATCGCGCCGTCGGTGGTGCCGAGGTTCTGGGCGGCGGTGCCGTTGGCCTCGACGGACAGACGGTAGCCGATCGCGCCCGGAACCGGCGTCCAAGAGAACGTGACGGGCGAGGTCTGGGTCGTGTTCGGCTGCGGCGTGTTGAGCTGCGGCGCG
>DASPHZ010000054.1:0-88309 GCA_035629395.1 Thermoanaerobaculia bacterium | reverse complement strand
GCTCAGGATGACGCGAGCGTCAGTCCCAGCTCGTGCCGTTCATCTTCGCGACGATCTTCGCCACCTCGATGTAATCCGCGTTCTCCCCGAGCTGGTGCAGCGCGCCGGAGAAAAGCTGCTGCGTGAGCGCGAGCATCGGCGTCGACGCGTGCTGCTGGTGCGCGAGTGACGTCGCGATGCGGATGTCCTTGTCGTGGTGCGCGAGCTTGAAGACGAGCGGCCACTGGTGATCGCGCAGGCGCGTCGGCAGCAGGTTCTCCGACGCGTTCGAACGGCCGCTGCCCGCGTTCGTCACCTCGAGCGCTGTCTTCATGTCGATGCCGAGCTGCTTTGCGAGCAGCAGGCATTCGGACGTGATCCACACCGTCGCGCCCATGATCGAGTTCGTGAGGACTTTGATCGCGTGACCGGCGCCAATGGCGCCGACGTGAATCAGCTTCTTGCCGTTCACGCGCAGGATCTCCGTCGCGCGTGCGACGTTCGCTTCGCTGCCGCCCATCATGATCGTGAGCGTCGCGTTCTCCGCGCCGACCACCGCGCCCGTCACCGGCGCGTCGACGAAGTCCACTCCCTTTTCCGCGAGACGCGCGGCGGTGAGGCGGCTGACGTTCGGATCGCCGCTCGTCGCATCGATCCACAACGTGCCTGACTGCAGGCGCGGCAGGAGCTGATCGACGATCTCATCGACCTCTTTGCTCGTCGGCAGGATGGTGATGATGGCCTCGGCATCCGCGCACTCTGCAAGATCGGAAGCGAGCTTCGTTCCGTGCTCGCGTGCGTGACGCTCGGCTTTTTCGCGCGTCCGGTTCCAGACGAGCACATCGTTTTGCGTGGCGAGGTGGCGGGCCATGGGAAATCCCATTGCGCCCAATCCGATGAATGCGATCTTCATGGCGCGATGATAAAACCACACGCATGACCTCCTTCGACGAGACGTTCCGCACCGCTTACGGCTTCAGCGAGCCGTCCATCGAGATCGGACACGTGATCCGCGAAGGCAGCGCCACGGGCGAGCTGCCGGTGCGCGTGCCGCTGCGGATGATGAACCGCCACGGCATGATCGCCGGCTCGACCGGCACCGGAAAAACGCGCACGCTGCAGATGCTGGCCGAGGGACTCTCGCGCGCCGGCGTGCCCGTGTTCCTCGCCGACGTGAAAGGCGATCTCGCCGGCATGTGCATCCCCGGCGAAGCGAGCGAGCGACTGGCCACACGCGCTGCCGGTGTCGGACGCACGCACACACCCGAGGCGTTTCCCGTCGAGTTCTTCAGCCTCACCGGCAATCGCGGCATGCAGGTGCGCGCGACCGTCTCTTCGTTCGGGCCCGTTCTTCTGGGCAAAGTCCTCGATCTGACGGAAGTGCAGCAGAGTGTCCTGGCGATGGTCTTCAAATACTGCGACGACCGGAAGATGCCGCTCCTCGACTTCGACGACCTCCGCTCCGTCCTGACCTATCTCACGACGGACGGCAAGCAGGATCTGAAGACCTACGGCGGGATGTCCCCGGCCACCGTGGGAGTGCTCGTGCGCAAGATGGTGGAGCTCGAGCAGCAGGGGGCGGCGAAGTTCTTCGGCGAGCCGGAGCTCGACATCAAGGACCTCCTGCGCACGGTGAACGGCAAGGGCGTGGTGAACATCCTCTCGCTCGCCGACGTGCAGGACAAACCCCGCCTCTATTCCACCTTCCTCATGTGGCTCCTCGGTCAGTTCTACTACGGCATGCCCGAGGTGGGCGATCCGGACAAACCGAAGCTGGTGTTCTTCTTCGACGAGGCGCACCAGCTCTTCTCCGACGCGTCGTCCGCGCTCGTCGAGCACATCGAGCAGGTGGCGCGCCTCATCCGCTCGAAAGGCATCGGCGTCTTCTTCATCACGCAGACGCCGAAAGACGTCGACGAAGACGTGCTCGCGCAACTCGGCAACCGCGTGCAGCACGCGATCCGCGCGTACACGCCGAAGGACGCGAAGAACGTGAAGGCGACGGCGTCGACGTTCCCGGAGAGCGAGCACATCGACGTCACGAAGTCGCTGACGACGCTCGGCATCGGCGAAGCGCTCGTGACCGTGCTCGATCCGAAAGGCATCCCCACCGCGGTGGCGAACGCGCAGGTGCTCGCGCCCTGTTCGTCGATGACGGCCATCGACGACGCGCAGTACGGACGCGTGATGGCGGCCTCGCAGCTCGCGCCCAAATACGCGACGACGTACAACCGCGAGAGCGCCCACGAGATGCTGCAGAAGAAGCTCGAGCAGACCGCGGCGCACGTCGAGCAAGAGCGCGACGCACTCGGCCGGAGGGACGAGGCAGACGACTTCGAGTGGCGCGACAGCGCACGCAGGCCCGCCGCGCGGCGCCGTACGTCTTCGCGACCGCGACAGAGCGCCATCGAGAAGACGATGAATCAGGTCGCGCGCACGGCAACCCGCGAAGTCACGAAGTCCGCGGTACGCGGCATCGCGGGGATTCTCAAGAATTTCTGGTGACCGCTGAGGATCGGGGGTCGTTGTCGGTTGTCGGTTGTCTGGGATATCCGGCTGTCCGGAGCGATCCCTCACAGACAACCGATAACCGACAACCGATAACGAAAACGGCGGGCCCAAAGGCCCGCCGTTTCATTCAGCCGTCGATCGAGACCCTCCGGCTCGCGTTGCAGAGAGAGAGAGGTAGCTTCAGCAATTGTCCACGGAGGCACGCCCATTCGCCCGCTCACCGTGGTTGGGTCCGAGGTGGGCACGAAACTGAAGGGTCTCGATCGTCGGCTCAAAGAACGTTGCTACCAAAAGCAAGAGGGGCCGTTACGCCCCTCTGTTGCCGTTTACCGGCGCGGTGTCATCTGACGCGGTGCAATCTACATCGTGTTGCGCGGCCGTGTAGTGAGCTGCATCACAAAAACTCAAGCTCGTTTGTACCAGTCGGCGTTGATCTGGATGTAATGCTTCCACTGATCGGGCACGAGGTCGGCCGGGAAGATGGCCGCGACCGGGCAGGCCGGCTCGCACGCGCCGCAGTCGATGCAGACTTCGGGGTCGATGTAGAGCATGTTGAACTCGCCGAACTCCCCTTCGTCCTTACGCGGGTGGATGCAGTCCACCGGGCAGACGTCGACGCACGCGGTGTCTTTGGTGTTCACGCACGGTTCTGCGATCACATAAGCCATCTGGCAGGATTCCTCCGGACCACGTCAGTTGCGCGGCATTGTACGTCAGCGCGTCATTCCGTCCACTTGCGGATCGCCTCGATCACGTAGTCATTGCCCATGAAGGTGACGACGTCGCCGGCCGCGTGCCCCATGAGCTTGCGGGCCACGTCGGACTCGTTCGAGTACACGCCGTGCTCGGGGTCGGATTCCCACGGGCCGAGGATCGTGACCTCGCGGCGCGCGTCGCCGTTGGAGAGCTCGAGCTTCGTGCCGATGCGCACCACGCTCGTGTCGAGCTGACCCGGATCGAGCACGCGGACGCGCGAGATCTCCGAGGCCAGCTCGCCGACGCGGGCGGAGAGGAACTCGGCTCGCGCACGCGCGGCCTTGTACTCGAAGTTCTCGCGCAGATCGCCCATCTCGCGCGCGGCCTGCAGCGCCTTCGAGTTCGCGGGAATCTCCACGTTCTTGAGATGGTGCAGCTCCGCGCGTTTCCTCTCCAGCGCTTCCGCGGTCGCGTAGACCGGCTCGGCCTGCGGCTCGCGCAGCGTGGGGAACTTCATGAGCGCCGCGTTCTTGACGATCTCGCGGCGGTACTCCTCGATCGCGCCGTAGCGGTCGAGGGTCTCGACGAGCCGGCGCGCCTGCTCTTCGTTGTTCTGGTTCATGACGATGCGGACGGCGAGGCCGCCCTTTTCGAACATGTCCTTGAGCCGCGCGCGCACGCCGGAGAACTCGTCGTGCGTGAGGGCGTCGAGGATCTGGAAGAGGATCTGGTAGGTGGCTTTGTCGGTGAGCGACTCGTCCTCCTGCAGGCGCTTGACGTACCAGTAGAACGCGCGCGGATGGCGGCGCGGGTAACGCAGCGTCTCGTCGACGAGGCGGTCGCGGATGTCGTTCTGCTCCGCCTTTTCGAGCTCGCTCATGATCATCGTCAGGATGCGAGGCTCGTCGTCGAGGAAGAACGCCTCGGCGAAGACTTTCGGCCAGTCGGGATGATTCGCGCGCACGACGCCGAGCGCTTTCTCGCGGAGCGGCTTGTCGGGGATGCCGGCGACGACGCGCGACGCCATGGGTCCCGTGAGCAGCGACGCGGGGTCGATCGGCGACTCGTACTTGCCCGGCAGCGATTCGAGCGTGGTGAGGATCTGCCACGCCGTCGCCGCGTCGGTGCGCGCGAGCTTCGCGGCTTCGGTGGCGAGCGCGGTGGAGAAGGCGTTCGCCAGCTCCTGGCTGCGCGCGCTGTGCTTGCGCGCAAGGTCGAGCTTCGTCTTCACGTCCGCGCGATCGAAGTCGCGGCGGATCGCGGTCGCCGCATCTCCCTCAGAGCCCGCGAACGCGTACGTCGTCTTCGCGCCGGTGCCGCTCGTGACGATCTGCGGATTCTTGCGCGCGGCCGTCCACCACGACGTCCACTTCTCTTCCGGCACGATGCCGATCACCGCGTCGCGCACCTCGGCCATGATCATCGGGCGGCCGAAGCTCTGGAGCAGTTTCGCGAGGAACTCCGAAGGCGACTGCTTCGCGGTCGCTTTCAGCTTGTCGCCGTCGCGGAACTTCTCCCGCAGGATGTGCCCCTGCGGCAGCGGCAGGAGCGCCTTCGCCGCCGCGCCGAGGGGAACGGAGACGCGCTTGTCTTTCTCGAAATCGAGCCGGCAGACGCCGAGCTCCGGATTGAGCTCGATCACGCAGCCGGCGCCGCGGCCGTTCATGAAGAAGCATTCGCCCTCGTCGTACGTGAGCCACGTCTCGATCTTCTCGGCGCGCTCGACGGGGTTGCTCGCGGGGTCGTTGAACTTCGCGAACTCGAACGCGCGCTTGAAGCTCTTGTGCTCGCCGAGACTGTTGCGCAGCGCTTCCTCGACCTGAGGGCGGATCTGCGCGGGATGCTTGGAGAGGCGCCCGAGCTCCTTCAGCACCAGCAGGCGTTGCGGCCAGAGCTGCCGCTCCTTGAGCGCGTCGCCGAGCAGGCCGAGGAGCGTGTCGGATTGCGTGCGTTGCTCGGCTTTGCGGAGGGCCTTGGCGACGTGGAGGAACGAGTCGACGTCACTCGGGTCGGCGTCGAGCTGGTTCATCCAGAGCGCCTCGACGTCATCGAACTTCTTCTGCAGGATCAGAGCAGTCGCGTCTTCACGAAACGGCATGGGGGCGGAATTGTAACGACAAACGAAAAAAGCCGGGCGACAGGCCCGGCTTTTTTGTTCTGCACCGCTTCTGGCGGCGACTAGTGGCGCATCTTGACGAGCGCCTTGAAGACGTCGAACGGAAGCTGCTCGGAGTGGACGATATTGCGAAGGTGGTGCAGCGTGGTGCGGCGCTCCTTCACGTCGTCGACCGTCAGGTTGTGCTTCCGCAGAAGCTCGTGCGCTTTGTTCTCAGGCATGGTTTTCCCCTACGAAAGTCATTTGGATTGAGTGCAGGGGAACGGGCCGGAACGTGGCCTTATTTCCGGAGTGCCTCGAGGATCTTCTCGTGCACGCCCCCGAACGCGCCGGACGACATCACCAGCACCACGTCCCCTTCTCCGGCCTCGCTGGCGATGCGTGCGGCGATGGCGTCGAAGTCGTCGATCTGCTCGGCCGGGATCTGGTCCGCGGAGAGCTTCCCGAGGATGGTCTCGACGGACATCATCTTGTCGAGTCCGTAACGCTCTTCATATCGCTGGCGATGGAACACGGGGCCGATGATCACGCGGTCCGCTTCGTGGAACGCGTCGATGTAGCCCGCTTCGAACTCCTTGCGCGAGGAGGAGATCGAGCGCGGCTCGAAGAGGGCCCAGATGCGCTGGCCGGGATAGCGCTTCTTCGCGCCGGCGACGGTGGTGGCGATGGCGGTCGGGTGATGGGCAAAGTCGTCGATCACCGTCACGCCGCGCTCGACGCCGCGCACTTCCATCCTGCGCTTGATGCCCTGGAACGACTGCAAACCCTTCTGGATCGCGTCGTCGGAAACGCCGCGCAGCCTGGCGATCACCGCGTCGGCGAGTGCGTTGAGCACGTTGTGTTTTCCGGAGAGGGTGGACTTGAAGCGATACCACTCCTTCCCCTGCCACCACGCCGTGAACTCCGTACCGTCCGGATGCTCCTCGGCGTCGGTCGCGAACGCGTCGCATTCGCGCGACCAGCCGAAGGTGACCCACTTCCCTCTCGCTTCGGAACGGAGCGACATCACGTTCGCGTCGTCGCCGTTCGCGACGATCGTGTCTTCGGGCGCCACGCGCTGCACGGCTTTGCGGAACGCGTCGAGGATGGCTTCGAGGTTCGGATAGATGTCCGCGTGATCGAACTCGATGTTGTTCAGCAGCAGCGTGTTCGCGCGGTAGTGGAGGAACTTCGGCCCTTTGTCGAAAAAGGCGGTGTTGTATTCGTCGCCTTCGATGACAAAGTCCGGCCCGTCGCCGAGCTTGAAGTTCTGATTGAAGTTGAGCGGGATGCCGCCCACGACCATGCTGGTATCGCGTCCGGCGGACTCGAGCAGCCAGGCCATCAGCGAAGTCGTGGTCGTCTTTCCGTGCGTACCGGCCACGACGATGGAGTGTTTGCCTTTGATGAAGAGGTGATAGATCGCCTCCGGCATCGAGGTGTACGGCAGGTCCAGCTCCACGGTCGCGGCTGCCTCCACGTTCGTGTTCGCGGCGGCATTGCCGATGACGACGAGGTCAGGGCGAAACGTCTCGAGATGCTGTTTCGTATACCCCTCGAGCACCGGGATCCGGAGACGCTCGAGGTATGTGGACATCGGTGGATAGACGTGCTCATCCGAGCCGGTGACCTCGTACCCGCGCTCCCGGAGCATGCCGGCCAGAGAGGCCATCGCGGTGCCGCAGATACCAATGAGATAAACGCGTTTGACTTCGGGGATTTCGGTCAGGTGAGGCATCGGCCCGCTGCCTCGCAATTTCCGTGCTCCATTCGTCGAGAATCGTATGGAATGGCCTCCCAAAGGGGGCTGTTCGAGTCGGGCAGACAAGGTTCAATTCAGGAGGATTCTGCGTAATGTCGAAGCGACTGTTTTCCATGACGCTTGCGCTGGCGCTCACGGCCGCGACCCCGTTCGCCGCCGTCGCCCAGGAAAAAGCGACCGCCGAGGCGAAAGCTCCCAAGCTGACGCTCGTCGAGCCGATCAAGGACTTCGGAACGGTTCCGAAGGGCCAGAAGCTCGATTATTCGTTCGAGATCAAGAACAACGGTACCGCCGATCTCGAAATCCTCGCCGCGAAGCCGGCCTGCGGCTGCACGGTCGCCGACTTCGACAAGGTGATCAAGCCCGGCCAGACCGGCAAGGTCACGGCGCACGTCGATACGACGGGCTTCGCCGGTCCCATCGCCAAGGCCGTCACGCTCGAGACGAACGACGCCAACGCTCCGACCGCGCAGGTGACGATCACCGCGGTGGTCAAGCCGTACGTCGACGCGTACCCGGCCGGTTTCGTCCGCTTCAACATGCTGCAGGGCGACACCGAGAAGCAGACCATCACGCTCTACTCGGAAGACGAGACGCCGTTCGAGATCACGAAGATCGAAGTCCCGCAGGACTGGATCCGCGTCGATTACAAGAAGGCCGAGGGGACGGACATCATCCCGAAGGTCGGCCGCACGGGCCAGAGCCAGTACAAGATCGACGTGACCGTCGGCGGTCCGGACACGCGCATCGGTCCTCTCGCCGAGAAGATCAAGATCCTCACGAACTCGAAGCACCAGCCGGAGTTCAACGTCGCCATCAGCGGCGTCGTCCGTCCGACGTTCCGCATCGAGCCGCAGGCCATCAACTTCGGTGAAGTCGCCCCGACCGACACCGCCGCGACCCGCACCATCACCCTCCGCTCGAACAACCTGAAGATGCCCGAGACGTTCTCGGTCACGAAGGTCGAGTCGGGTGTCGCCGGCGTCACCGCCGACGTCAAGCCGACCGCCAACAAGGGCGAGTACGAAGTGACGCTGCAGGTGGCCAAGGACTCCAAGCCCGGTACCCTCGACGGCTCGATCCTCATCCACACCAACGACAAGGTGAAGCCGGTCGTGACCATCCCCATCAAGGGCACGGTCAAGGTGAACCAGGCCGCAAAGTAAGCAGCACCGTCAAATGACGTCATGCACGAGCGGCGGGCTTCGGCCCGCCGCTTTTTTGTTGACGCGTGCGTGGGGCCGGTGAGGGACGCCGGCTTTCCGGTCTACACCACCACGGAGACGCCGGTGCCGTCGCCCACGGGGAGGATGCTCGTGATGAGGCGCGGGTCGGACACGAGGCGCTTGTTGAACGCGCGCAGCGCATCGGTCGACGCGTCGTGCTCGCCCGCCGCGACACGGCCCTTCCACAAAAGGTTGTCGCAGACGATCACCGCACCGCGCTCGAGCTTCGGCAGGAGCGCGTCGAGGTAGTCCTCGTACTCGGTCTTCACGCAGTCGATGAAGACGAAGTCGAACGGACCGGTGAGGCGCGGCAGGACCTCGAGCGCCGCACCTTCATGAAAGACGACGCGGCACGGCAGCCCCGCCTCGGCGACGAAGCGCCGCGCGGTGGTGAGCGTGTTGTGATCGATCTCGATCGTCTCGACCACGACGTCGGAATCGCATTCACGCCCCAGGACGATGACGGAGTAGCCGATGTTCGTGCCGACTTCGAGCACGCGCCGCGGCCGCGTCAGCCGGATCAGCGCGCGCATGAGCTGCGCGACTTCCGGGTCCGCGATGGGATGCCCATGCTCCTCCGCGAACTTTTCCATCTGCTCGAGCAGTGCGTCGCGCGGCGGGAGCAGCGATTCGAGATACTCGGCCTGATTGCGGCGGAGGATGGCGTCGATGCGATCCTTCATGACGGCGAATGCTACTGCATGGCGTGGGGCCGTTGCGGCGGTTGCCCCTCCCCCGGCCTCTCCCCGCATGGCGGGGAGAGGAGGGGACGATGAGGCGGGGTTACTGGTTGACGACCGCGTCGCCGGTCTTGTTGTCGGTGACGGCGCCGTAGACGAAGACCGGCTGCGTCGAGGTCCACGTCACGTAAAAGTCGTTCTGCGTGCGGTTCGCTTCGGACACATTGGAGATGAGGTTGAACGCGGGCTGCTGCACCATCGACCAGGCCGGGATCGTCACGCTGTTCGTACCGAGAACGGCGCCGTTCGCGCCGCGTGCGGTGAACGTCACGGTCGCGGGCGAGCTGCTGGTGTTGAAGTAGCCGACGTTCGTGCGGTAATCGGCCGAGTTGGCGAGGAACAGCACCGTACCGGAGGTTTCGCCGGCGTCGGCGGCGTCGATCGCGAAACCGGCCGTGCCCTGATTCTGCGCGCGCAGGTCATTGATGATGCGCGCGGAGGCGAGGACGCTCTGGTCGGCGGTGATGCGCAGGCCGCCGAGACCGGTGGCGTTGAGCGTGGCACCGACGACGTCATTGAGCACTTTCTGCTCGCCCGGAGCGACGGTGATGGTCTGCGTTGCCGACGGCGCGGCGTGCCCGGCCGGCGACTGCACGAAGTAGTCGAGCTTCACGTTCGCCGTCGCGCCGCCGGTGTTGACGATACGCAGGTCGGTGACGAAGTTCGTGTTGTTCGCGCCGGTGACTTTGCCGACGACGGGGATGTACGACGTCAGCGTCCCTTCACCCGACGACGCGGACGCGAGCTGGCCGCGCAGCGCACCGTTGGGGAACTCGGAGTTGTGCACGTTGACGTAGAAGCCGGAAGGATTCGCGCGGATCTGATCGGCCACGGCAACGCTGATCGTCGTGGAGCCGTTGAAGAGCATGTTGTGATCGAGCGGCACGACGATGTCGCCCGCGACGCCGGCAGCACCGGTGTGAATGTGTGCGGCAGTCGGCGCGGCGATGTTCTGCGTCCAGACGGTGTAGCGCAGCGTGGTGCCGTCGATGGTGACGACGGCGAGGCCGGCGCCGTCCGCATCGCCGGGACCCGGAACTTCCGCGGCGCCGGTGAGGAGCGCGCTGTACGGCTGTGCGAGCGCGGCCGGCGCGAGCGCCAGCACGAACAGCAGCAGGATTGAGATGCGTTTCATCGATTCGTCTCCTTAGTTGTCCGAGAAGTTCGCCCAGCCGGTGAGGATCCAGTCGTGGCCGGGGCCGACGGCGCCCTGGAAGTCGACCGGCCCGAGGAAGCCGTTGTCCGGCGGATACGCGACGAAGTCGGCGTCGAGTGCGGGCGACGTCGCCGCGGGCATGAGGTCGGGCATGTACGTGCGCAGGAGCGACGGTGTGCCCATCGCGAGCTGCGGGTCGGTGTTGCGGTTGCGCGTCATGTTCGTGAAAAGGAAGTTGCGCGTGTTCGCGGCCTGATCGCCGCTCGCACCCGTGCCGGGGAACGCGGCGTCCTCGAAGCTGCCGTGCAGGATCGAGTGATCGAACACGAGCTCGCCCGCGCTGGTGTTGGTGAACGTCGAGTTGTCGCGCAGCGTGAGCGGCGCGAGGCGGCTGCCGGTGACGACGACGTTGTGGTACCGGCCCGCGGTGTTGCGCCGCAGCACGCCGCCGTACTGGCCGACGTTGCTCGCCACGCGCACGGCGGTGACGTTGTAGACGTTCGGGTTCGTGAGCGGGCGCGCGGCATCCGCGTTCTGGGCGATGTTGTTGTCGGACTCGGTGAAGAAGTTCGAGTCGCTCTCGTCGTTGACGGCGCGCTTGATCAGCGCGGCGAACTGGATGCTGCCGCTGTAGCCGAAGTCGAAGTCGAGACCGTCGTCGGCCGCGGCCACGCTCAGCAGATGCTTGGCGTTGACGGTGCCGCCGAAGAACTCGAACGCATCGTCTTTGTTGTGCAGCACTTCGACGTGATCGACGATCGTGCGATTGCCGACGCCGGCGAGCGTGAGGCCGTTGATCTCCTGGTTCTGCGCGATGAGGAAGCCGCCGAACTCGAGACGGACGTAGCGCAGGATGCCGCTGTCGTCGCTGGCGTCATTGCCACCGAAGCTGTACGCGGCTTCGCTGGGCAGGCCTTCGAGGAAGGCCGAGCCGCCCTGCACGTTGATCGGTGCGTTGCCGAGGATGACGAGGGAGCCCCAGTCGGTCTGCGCGCGATCGCCGGTGCGGCGTGGCGAGGTGAAGATGATCGGACGGCGCGCGGTGCCGTCGGCGATGATCTTCGCGCCCCTCTGGACGAACAGCGTGGCGCGGCTCGTGCCGCCGTAGATCACGGTGCCGGGCTCGATGGTGAGCGTGGCCGGCGAGGCAACGCCGACGAATTCATTGAGGACGTAGCGATTGTTCGCGGTCCACGTCTGCGACTGGTTGATCGTGCCGCTGACGGTGATGCTCGACTGGATGTTCGCGTACATCGCGTTCGAGCGCGAGAGCACGCGCTTACCCGCGGCGTCGCGCAGCTCGAGCACCCACTGGTACTGACCGGCATCCCCGGCCGCGAGCGACGCGCCGAGCGCGCCGTTGACGCCCCAGCTCGTTTCGCTCGTGTCGCTCGACGAGCCGAAGAGGACGAAGTCGTTCAGCGCCGGCACGAACACCGGCGTACCGAAAAGGTCAAGTTGTTGACCAGCAGGCAACTGCCCGGCCCCGACGTTGTAGTAGCGGCGCGCGCCGGTGGTGCGGTTTTCGTTGTAGAGATACATCGTCACCGGTGAACCGTAGCCGTTCGGGTTGACGGTGAGGCGGAGCTGCAGCCGGTCGGCGGGAAGGAACGTGTAGTAGTTCGTTTCGAGCAGCACGATCGGGCGCGGACCCGTGACGTCTGCAAGGACTGCGTCGGCGACCACGGCGGCCGGCGCGCGCCGGACCCAGCTCGTGCTGCTGACGGCGCGCTCGCGCGCGACTGCCTGCGTTGCGAGAAACGCTACCGCGGCGAGGACCATGATTCTTCGCATCGATTCCAATCTCCTTGTGGGTTGTGGGTGGTGGCTAGAAGGGGGAGTAACTGAGGCTGAGGCTGAGCTTCCGGCCCGGGTCGAAGCTGCGGTGGATCCGCCCGCCCTGCGTGAACTGGCGACTCGCGTCGAGCAGGTTCGAGGCCGCGACTTTGATCTCCAGCCCCTTCGCGAAGGCGAGGCTCTGCGAGAGCACCGCGTCGACGGTCGTGTACGAGTCTTCGTAGATGTCAGGGAGTCCGAACGCACCGACTTCCGTCAGGCGCGAGCCGCTGTAGCCGCCGAGGATGCGGAACATCGTGCCCCATTGCGGGTGGTAGAACTGCAGGGCGAGGTTCGCGACCTGGTCGGACTGTCCTTCGAGCGGCCTGTCGCTGCTGGTGACGACGGAGAACTGCTGCGCGCCGACGGTCACGTCGGACTGGATCCACGCGTAGTTGAAGTTCATCGACCAGTACTCGACGAGCGAGCGGCGCAGCTCGAGCTCGAGCCCCCACAGCGTCGCGCTGTCGGCGTTGACGAACGACTGGCGCAGATCGGTCGTCGGCTGGATGATGCGCTCGATCGGCTGGTCGATGCGTTTGAGGAACGCGCTGAGCGCGATCACTTCTCCCGAGCGCGGGAACGTCTCCCAGCGCACGTCGTATGCGTCGAGCGTGGCCTGTTCGAGATCGGGATTGCCGGAAACCGAACGGCCACCAGCGACTTCGGTGAACGTGAACGGACTCAGCTCGCGGAACTCCGGACGGTTCACCGAGCGGCCGTAGCCGAAGCGGAGGTTCGTCTGCGCGGCGAGCTGGTAGACGACGTTGAGGGAGGGAAGGATGTCGTTGCTTTCGTTGATCGAGTCGATCGCGTTCTCGACGGCGAACGGGTTGAACGTCGTCACGACCTGTTCGGAGCTTTCGTAGCGCGCGCCGCTGATGAAGCGCCACTTGCCGAACGTCGTGTCGGCCATGAGGTACGCGGCGTCGATGGTGTGCTCGGCGTCGTACGCGTCGTTGACGCCGGTGAACTCGCGGATCTCGAAGCGGTTCGGGCCGATGTTCTCTTCGAGGAAGATCTCGTCCGGCATCGCCGTGAGATCGACGTTGAGATTGCCGCCGGCGACGAAGCGCAGGCGGCGCGCACCGAAGTCGCGCGTGCGCTCGAGTCGGTCGAGGCCCGCTTTCATCGTGCCGGACCAGCGTCCGCTCTCCGGCGCGAAGAAGACGGAGTACGCGACGCCACCCTGCTGCACCTGATCTTCGAGCGCGTGCAGCTCGATCTTGCCGCTGTCCGCGTAGCCGGTTTCGAGCGCGAACACGCCCGGATCGGTCTCGCGGTAGACGTTCTCGCGCAGGTCGGAATCGTTCGTGGCAGTCGAATGCGCGAGGCTCCATTCGACGAGGCTGCCGATGCCGGGGCCGCCGAGGTTGTGCTCACCACGCAGTCGCGACGAGAACATTTCTTCGAGCTGATGGCGGACGCGGTAATCGCGAATGTTGCCGCCGGTCGCGCTCTGCAGTCCTTCCTGAAACCGCGCCTCGGACGACGCGTCGCGCGTGAGGACGGAGTTGAGGAAGAGGCGGTTGCTGTCGGTGAGGCGATAAGAGAGGTTGCCGACGAAGCCGTTGGTCGCCGTCTCGCGATCGGTCCGGAGGTCGTACTCGTTGTACGGAATGAGCTCGCCGCTGTCGACGCCGAAGAAGCTCTGGTGCTCGTCGATCGAGTCGTAGCCGTGATTGGAGGTCGCGGAGAAGACGACGCCGAGGCGGCCGAAGGTGTTGCCGTAGGTCAGCGCGAAGTCGGTGTTCGGCGACGCGGCGCTGCCGGTGCGGCCGTTCCAGTTGCCCACCAGCGCGCGGCCGAACGTCTGCAGCTCTTCGGCAGTGAAGCCGCTCGGGTCGAGGATCGTGCGGCGACGCAGCACATCGGAAGGAATGCTCGAGGGCAGCGGCTGGCCGCCGTTGCCGAAGCGTCCGACGCCGCCCGCGTAGCGACGGAAATCCGAACCGGTCGCGCTCGTGTACGCGGAGCCGAGGGTGAGCTTGAGCGCGGCCGCGCCGGGGAACTCGGTCGTGGTCATCTCGACCAGACCGCTGCCGAAGTCGCCCGGCTTGTCGGGCGTGTACGTCTTCACGACGTTGACGGTTTCGAGGAGACGCGCGGGAAAGAGATCGAGCGGCACGACGCGCTTTTCGGTTTCGGTAGTCGGCAGCGTCGAGCCGTTGATGGTCGTGCCGCTGTAACGCTCGCCGAGGCCGCGGACGAAGACGTATTTGTCACCGATGAGCGTGACGCCGGTGAGGCGCTCGACGACACCGGCCGCCGTCGAATCAGGAGTCCTGCGGATCTCTTCCGAGGAGATCGAGTCGCTCACCACCGCGGCCTGGCGGCGCGATTCGAGAATCGCGACTTCGCCGGTTCTCACCACGTCAGCGGTGACTTCGACGGTCTCGCCGAAGGCGGGGACGAGCTTGAACGCGACTTCGATGGTCTGCCCGGTCACGAGCTTGACCTGCTTCGAGACGGTCTGAAATCCGTCGAGCACGGCTTCGATCGTGTGCGCGCCGGGCTTGAGGCCGGTGATGCGGAACGTGCCGTCGCTGTCTGTCACGGCCACGCTGCCGCCGGCGGTGACGGTCACGCCGGGAATGACGGCGCCGGTGTCGTCGCGCACGACTCCGGTGATGGTCTCAGCAGCGATCGGCAACGAGAGGAGCACAGCGAGGGCAATCAGGAAACGCTTCATGAGCCGGCGTTGTACGCGCCGCCTCGTCGCGCGGGATTGCACCACGAGTGAAGGGCGCGTAAAGCGTGACGGTGTTTGCGTGAACCCGCGTTTCTTCACACCACGCGCCGCGCGATTTCACGGGCCCTTCACTCGCGCACCGTAGATTTCGTTGTCAGTGAACCAGACCCTGGCGATCATCGAGCCCGACGCACCCACCGCCGAAAAATTGCGCGAGACGTTCGAAGCTGCGGGTTTCCGCACCGATTGCTTCCGCGACGGCGCGACTGCCCTCTCCACGCTCCGCACCCGTTCGTTCGCACTGGCCATCCTCGATCTCACTCTCGGATTCGACATCTGCACCGAAGTGAGCCGCATCGTGCCGCTCGTCACCGTGACGACGGACGCGCGCGAGGAGACGTGCGTGCGCGCGCTGCAGTCGGGCGCGGATGATTGCGTCTGCCGCGCGGTGCCGGAGCGCGAGCTGATCGCGCGCGTGCGCAATGTGCTCCGCCGCGCGTCGGCGGATTGCGCGCCGCACGAGCTCGAGGAGCTGACGATCTCGCTCGCGGAGATGCGCGTGCGCAACGGCAACACGACGCACGAGCTCAGTCGCGGCGAAGCGGAACTGCTGCGGGTGCTCCTCGAACAGGCGCCGCGTCCGCTGACACCGCTGCAGCTCGCGGAGATTCTCGAGACGCCGCGCGCGACGATCGAGTCGCGGATCAAGAGCCTGCGGCGGAAGATCGGACCGCAGCGCCTCGTGACGCAGGGACGGCTCGGATATCACCTGGAAGGCTGATCCGCACGGATCCGATTCGCCGGACTGGCTCCCCTCTTGCTCCTACTAATAACTCAGGAGGAAAGTGTGTATGAAGAACAAACCCGGCTGGTACACGAACGATCACGACAGTACGTGGGAGCGTGTGAAAACGGCCTTCCGCAATGACTGGGAGCAAACCCGGCACGACTTCGGATCGAAGACGGCGCGCGACCTCGATCAGGACGTCGACGATACGGTGAAGCAGGCGGCTGGTGCCGAGGATGGGTTCGATCATCACGAGCAGGCGTTCCGCTTCGGCCACGCGGCGAATCGCCAGTTCCGCTCGCAGCACGCGACGTGGAACGACGATCTCGACCGCTCGCTGCGCAACGATTACGGTCCGGACTACGACCGCGATCGCTCGTACATCCGTCATGCCTACGAGTACCGCTACGGCTCCTCGGCCACCTCGCCGTCGACCGAGTCGCGCGACGAAGTCCGCTAACTAGTCACGAGCAACGCACGGTTCGCAGCGCGGGCTGGACAGGAGTCCGGCCCGCGCTGTTTTGCGCGCGCCGCATCAGCACCGCGCCGGCCACACACACCGCGCAGCCGATGACGGAGAGCAGCGCCACATGCTCGCCGCACGAGCACTCCCAGCAGCAGCGCGACTCCCGGAATCAGGAACACCGTCGCCGATGCGCGCGTAGGTCCGACCCGGCCCGCGGCCATCAGCACGACGGCGATGCCGGTGCCGAATGCGCCGAGGGCGAGGATCGAGAGCAGTGCGCCGCGCGTCCAGTGTGCGTGGAGAAGCTCCGGAGATCCGAGCGGCGCGGTGAGGATCATCGCGACCGCCTGCGCGCGCCAGATCACCCGATGGCGCCCCAGTCCTTTCCGGCTCACGCCGCGCCATGTCGCCGGAAAGAACGCGAGCGTGGCGAAGCGATCAGCAGGCGCACGAACGTCGCTGAGTACGAGTTCCGGCTTGCGCATCCGGCGACGCAACTCGTGCTTATACTCCGCTGCGATGGTGGTCCTCACGATCTGCGCATTCGCCATCATCAGTGCGGCTCTGGTCGTAGCTTGGAATCGTGCTTTCCGCGCCGTGCCGTGGAGCGTCGCGCTCACGTTATGGTTACTCTGCGCGGTTTACCAGGGCACTACGCTCCTGACCGACCGCGTGGATCTCCCGGCGAACCTTGCGTTCGTCGCGTATCCATGGGCAGCCACGGAACGGCCGGCCGTGCAGGCCAACACCGGTATTCTCTTCACGCAAATCGCACCGTGGTCGCGCATTGCCCGTGACATCCTGCTCACGGGCGAAGCGCCATTATGGAATCGCGCATCTGCAAGCGGGGCCCCTCTGCTTGCGAATCAACAGACCGCCATCTATCACCCTTTCACTCTCGCCGGCCTGCTCCTGCCGATCGGGAAAGCGTTCACTCTTTCCGCGGCTCTACGGCTCTTCTTCGTCGCGTTTTTCACGTTCGTGTTCCTGCGCCACTGGGACATCAGCGCAGGCGCGGCGATTTTCGGTACGGTCGCGTTCACCTTCTGCTCGTTTCACGTGATATGGCTGCTGTTTCCTCTCGGCCTGTCGACGATGATGCTTCCGCTCTGTCTGGTCGGGGTTCAGGAGTTCGTGAGCGAAGCGCGGCTGCGCTCCTATGGAGCTCTCCTCGCCGGTCTGACGCTGTCCGTTCTCGGTGGGCATCCCGAGTCGGCATTATGGGTATGGATCGCCACGACGCTTTTTTCGATCTTTCTCTGCGTCACAATGAACGCGTCACGCGCGCAGCAGGCGAAGCGCCTCGCCGCCATTGCATCGGCGTTCCTCATGGCGATGATGCTCACTGCGTTTTTCTGGTGGCCGACACTTCGCGTTTTGCGCGAAACCCCGCGCTACCAGGCGATGTTGCTGCACGAGGCCAACCCGGCCGATCACGGGCTCAGCGCCGAGTGGCTCCTGCCGCTCATCACGCCGAATGTACTGGGGACGCCCGCGAACGGCACCTTCACGCCGCCACGCGGCTTTCACCCGGCCGTCCTCAATGATTATGGTGAAGTGGCGTCCGGCTATGCGGGGCTCGCGACGCTGGCATTCGCGCTCGCCGCGCCATTCGTCGAACGGCGCCGCGCGGTCGTGGTCGCCTTCGGGCTGATGCTGTGCAGCTTCCTCACCTTCGCAGAAGCACCGGTCTGGCGCGACCTCATTCGCGAGATTCCGCTGGCGGGGATCAGCATCCATCAACGCCTGCGCATCTTCTGGAACCTCGGCGTATGTCTCGCGGCAGCCATTACGCTCCACGCGGCGATCCGCGGCGAGAAGCGCCGCAGGATCGCCGTCGCGGTTGCCGTCATGCTCGGGGCATTCGCCACGATCTACTGGCTGCGCGAGCCGGCGTTCCTGCGCGAGCCTCTTGGCGCAACGCAGATGGCGATTCCTCTACTGTGCGGAGCGATCCTGCTGTGCGCTCTTCCGCATCCACGCCTTCTCGGCGGAATCGCCACGCTCCTCGTCTTTGCCGACTTGACCGTGACGACATACCGATACAACCCGTCGAGCACGCCCGCCGACGTCTATCCGCTCACAGGAGCCATTGCCACACTGCAACGATCGGAGAAACCCTTCCGACTTGCTGCCTGGGGGTGGTCTTTCCTTCCCGACACTCCCGGCTATTACGGGATCGAAGACATCAAAACGACGGATCCGATTCAACACGCGGGCTACATGCGTCTGATGAAGGGCTATCTCAACGCTGATCCGACGAGCTACGATCAGATTCTGCGAGATGCTTCGCAGCCGTTCTTCGACTACCTCAACATCAAATACGTCTACGTTCCGCCCGACCAGACGCTTTCCGACCCCAGGCTCGTCGAGATTTATCGCGGGACGGATGGCGTGGTTCTGGAGAACACGGAGGCTCTTCCGCGATACTTCCTCGTGGAGCGGTTCTCCGTCGAGCCGGATTTCGGGCGCGCCGTGTGGCGCTCGAAGCAGATTCAGAACTTCTGGACCGACGCTCTCGTCGATCACGTCCCTGCGCGCGTGCTCCGTGCTGCACCGAGCCTCGGTCAGCCGGGTGTCGTGCTCGTTGGAGGCGACGTCCGCATCCGTCGCTATCGCGCCAATTCCACGACGCTCGACGTCGAGAGCAACGGCTGGAATTTGCTCGTGAGCAGCGACGTGCATTGGCCGGGATGGCGCGCCTACTGGAACGGCAAGCGCCAACCCCCGGTCATCGTAAATGGCGCGTTTCTCGGCTGCTTCGTTCCACCGGGTACAGGAAGGCTGGAGTTTCGATACGTCCCCGACGAATATACGAAAGGCCTGCGCGCGGCCGGTGCCGCAGCCATTCTTCTCATCGCGCTGGGCATCGGACGAACGGCCAGAAAGCGGATCGCTTCGGCGCGGCATTGACCGGCGGACGCTGACCTCCCCGGCGCAGTGTTCGGGTCCAGCTGCACGCCGCAAGGTGTATCAGCTACGGCGCGTCACTGCGTCTCGACCGCTTCGCGCAGCTTCTCAGCCTGGAAGTTGGCGATCAGCGAGTCGACGACGACGTCGAGATTGCCGTCCATCACGCTCGGAAGGTTGTGCACGGTGAGGCCGATGCGGTGGTCGGTGACGCGGTCCTGGGGGAAGTTGTAGGTGCGGATCTTTTCCGAGCGATCGCCGGAGCCGATCATGCCTTTGCGCGTCGCGGACAGCTCGGCTTCGCGCTTGAGGCGCTCGATGTCGTAGAGGCGCGCCTTGAGCACGCGCAGCGCTTTCGCGCGGTTCTTGATCTGCGACTTTTCGTCCTGGCAGGAGACGACGACGCCGGTCGGGAGGTGCGTCATGCGGACGGCGGAGTAGGTCGTGTTGACCGACTGGCCGCCGGGACCGGACGAGCAGAAGGTGTCGATGCGCAGATCCTTCTCGTTGACCTGGATGTCGATGTCTTCCGCCTCGGGGAGCACCGCCACCGTGATCGCCGATGTGTGAATGCGGCCCTGCGTTTCCGTCGCCGGGACGCGCTGCACGCGATGCACGCCGGACTCGAACTTGAGGCGCGAGTAGACCTTGTCGCCTTCGATCTGCAGCGTCGCGTCCTTGATGCCGTTGACGGACGAGTAGTTCGCGTCGGTGATGTCGACTTTCCAGCGCTTCGACTCCGCGTAGCGGATGTACATACGCATGATCTCGGCCGCGAAGAGCGACGCTTCGTCGCCGCCGGTGCCGGCGCGCACTTCGACGAACACGTTCTTGTCGTCGTTCGGATCTTTCGGCTGGAGGAGGATTTTCAGCTCGGACTCGAGGGCCGGCTCGCGCGGCTCGAGGTCCGCCAGCTCCATCTCGGCCAGCTCGCGCATCTCGTCGTCGGAGCGCAGCATGTCGCGTGCATCGGCGATGCGCTTGCGGATGTCGCGCAGCTCGCGGAACTTGACCACGACTTCCTCGATCTCGGCGATCGACTTCATCGTCGAGCGGTACGCCGACACGTCGGTCACGACGGAAGGATCTTCGATCTTCCGCTGGAGCTCCTGATAGCGCTTTTCGATCTCGTTGAGTTTTTCGTACATTTTTCAGAGCCGAGGCTGAGGGCCGAGAGAAAACAATGAGGGCCGAGAGCTGAAGACCGCGGGGACCCTCTGCCCACGGTCTTCAGCCCTCGGCCCTGCTCGCTAGGCGACGGCGGCCTGTTCGGGCTCGATCGCGTCGTAGATCAGCGCTTCTTTGAGCGCGATGATGGCGATCTCGAGCTGCTTGTCGTCCGGCTCTTTGGTCGTGATCCGCTGGAGCCAGAGACCCGGACGGATGAGGACTTTGCAGACGGGGTTCGCCAGGTGACGCGCCGAGAAGCGGATGATCTCGTACGCGAGACCGGCGATGAGAGGGATCAGCACCACGCGCGCGCCGAATTTGATCGAGAAATGCGCGGACGAGGGGATCAGCGAGAAGACGAGGATCGAGATGGCCATGACGAACATCAGGAAGCTCGTCCCGCAGCGCGGGTGCAGCGTCGACTTTTTGCGCGCGTTCTCGACGGTCAGCTCTTCGTTCGCTTCGAACGTGTAGACCGTCTTGTGCTCGGCGCCGTGGTACTGGAAGACGCGGCGGATGTCGTCCATCAGGGAGATGGACGCGATGTAGACGAAGAAGAAGATGGCCCGGATGACGCCGTCGATGGCGTTGTAGGCGAGGTTCCCCATCTCCGGCAGGAGGTAGTGACGGATGAGGTTCGTCAGGCCCAGCGGCGCGAGGATGAAGAGGCCGACGCCGAGGACGAGGGCCATGAGCATGGAGCTCACGATCGCCCAGTTCGACATCTCCGGCTCGCCGTCCTCCCCGGCCGAGGAAACGCTCGCCGAGTAGTTGAGCGCCTGGATGCCGAGGATGAGCGACTGGATCAGGACGACCGAGCCGCGCAGGACCGGAGTCCTGAGCAACGGGTACTTTTGCGTGATCGACACGAGGCGATCCTTGCGGATGGCCACGCCGCCGTCCGGCTGGCGGACGGCGACCGAGTAGCCGGTGAGGCCGCGCATCATCACGCCTTCGATGACCGCCTGGCCGCCGACGAGCATGTCGACGTTCTTGTCCTTGACGCCGGATGGCATGGCCGAGGTCAGACCATTCGTGAAGGCGTTGAAAGCGCCTGCGAGGATGCGTGCTGAACCGCAGAATGCCTTGACGATCATAGGGAGAAGTTTACTTCTTGCCGTACTTGCGCTGGAAGCGGTCGATGCGGCCGGCGGTGTCGACGAGCTTCTGCTTGCCGGTGAAGTAGGGGTGGCACTTGGAGCAGATGTCGACGCGGAGCTCGCCCTTGGTGGAGCCGGTCGTCCAACCCTCGCCACACGCGCAGTGGACGTTGACCTGCTGATATTTCGGATGGATTTCTGGTTTCATGAAGGCACCTCGTAAGAGTCGTGAAGCGTGGGAACGGGGAGTATAGGGTAAATATTCTGGGGAGCCTGCGGCAGGATCCGTCTGCGAGTTTTCGCCTGGACGGAGTTCGAAGCGAGCAGGGCCGTGGGTTTCGTTAGCGTGAGGTTCGTTGTCGAAACCCGTGCGCGCCGTGCGGCGCGCACGGTTCCGGGCGGAAGCGTCAGCGCCCGCCGAACAATCTCACGAGCCACCACGTCCCCGCCCCGATCAGCGCGGACGCGGGAATGGTGAGCACCCACGCCCACACGATCCGCCCCGCGATCCCCCACCGCACCGCCGACAGCCGGCGAGTCGCGCCGACGCCGACGATGGCGCCGGTGATCGTGTGCGTGGTGGAGACGGGGATGCCGAGGGCCGTGGCGAGGAAGAGCGTCATCGCGCCGGCGGTCTCCGCGGCGAAGCCGCCTACCGGTTGCAGGCGCGTGATCTTGCTGCCCATGGTGTGGATGATGCGCCAGCCGCCACTCAGGGTGCCGAGGGCGATGGCGGCGTGGGCGGCGAGAACGACCCACACCGGAATCGAGAACGTCTTCAGATAGCCGGCCGTCACGAGCACGCCGGCGATGATGCCCATCGTCTTCTGCGCGTCATTGCCGCCGTGGCCGAGGGAGTACAGCGCCGCCGACACGAGCTGCAGCTTGCGGAACACGCGGTCCACCCGTTGCGGCGCCGCGCGCTTGAACACGTTGAAAATGATGACCGCGAGCAGCAGCCCGAGAGACATGCCGATCATCGGCGCGAGGACGATGTAGATGAGCGTCTTCGTCCAGCCCGAGACGATGATCGCGCTGAAGCCCGCGTTCGCGACGGCCGCGCCCGCGTAACCGCCGATGAGCGCGTGCGAAGAGCTCGTCGGCAATCCGAAGTACCAGGTGATGAGGTCCCAGACGATCGCGCCCATGAGGCCGCCGAAGATGACGCCGAACGTCACGGCCTCGAGGTTGATCATCCCCTTGCCGATCGTCTTCGCCACCGCGGTGCCGAACGTGAACGCCGCGATGAAGTTGAAGAACGCGGCCCACACCACGGCCTGTCCCGGCGAAAGCACGCGCGTCGACACCACGGTGGCGATCGAATTCGCGGCGTCGTGGAAGCCGTTGATGTAGTCGAAGATCAGCGCGACTGCGATGATCGCGATGACGGTCAGGAGCAGCATCGTTCAGCCGTGCTTGACCACGACGTTTTCGAGCAGGTTGGCCACGTCTTCACACGCGTCCGTCGCCTCTTCGAGAATGTCGTAGAGCTCTTTCCACTTGATGACCATGATCGGATCGCGCTCTTCCTCGAAGAGCTGGCTGATGGCCTGGCGGTGGATGCGATCCGCCTCGTTCTCGAGACGGTTGATCTCGATGGCGCGCTCGAGCACACCCTTGCGCTGCTCGAGCGCCTCGACCGCCGCGCGGATCTCGTCGGTCTGCTGGATGATGATGCGCGTCAGCTCGCGCGCACCGGGACGCACGTGGCTGATGCGGTACAGCGGGATCAGCGACGCGGCGTTGTCGATCGCGTCCATGACGTCGTCGAGCGTGCGCGCCAGCTCGTGGATGTCCTCGCGGTCGATCGGCGTGACGAAGGTCTTGTTGAGGCGCTGGATGATCTCGTGGGTCAGGAAATCGCACTGGTGCTCGACTTCCTTGATCTCGTGGGCTTTGTCGGCCACCGGTGGATCGACGGCGAACATCGTCTCGAGCAGGCGCGCGCCCCGCTTGAGCTGGTCGGCCATCATTTTGAAGTCGTCGTAGAACTTCTCTTCACGAGGGATCAGACGGAATCGCGCCAAAGGGACCTCCTCAAGGCGGGCGGATTCTACGTCAACTCGTTCGGCAGTCTCACCTCGAACGTCGCTCCCCCCGCCGGACGGTTGTACGCACGGATCGTCCCGCCATGCAGCACCGTGAGGTGCTTGGCGATGGCCAGACCGAGCCCGGTGCCCGGCTGGGAGCGGCTGCGGTCGACGCGATAGAAGCGGTGGAACACGCGATCGAGCTCCTGCGGCGGGATGCCCGCACCCTGGTCGGAGACGCACACGACGGCCGCCCCATCCTCGCTCGCGATCTTCACGGAAACACTTCCCTTGCCGTGCTTCTGCGCGTTGTCGAGGAGGTTGGCGAAGATCTGCTGCGCGCGCAGTGGGTCGAGCACCGCCGTGGCGTCGCCGGCCAGCGCGAACTCGAAATCCTCCGCCAGCTCGCCGATCAGCGCGCGGAGGGAGACGGCGCGCTTCTGCAATACCAGCTCGCCCGTCTCGATGCGATTCAGCTCCGACAGATCGTTGACCAGCCGCTCGATGCGCGTGATCTGGCGCTGCATGACGTGACGCAGTTGCTGCTCCTGCTCGCGTGTGACCCCGCCGTGGTCGAGCGTTTCCGCGGCGGACTTGAGTCCCGCGAGCGGCGTGCGCACCTCGTGGGAGAAATCGTCGAGGAACTCCTTGCGCACGCGCTGCAGCCGCTCGATGGTCGTGACGTCGATGAAGAGCGCGACGGCCGCGATCTCCGCCGATGCGACCGGCACCGCGCGCACTTCGATCTGGCGCTCGTTGTCGTCCGCGCCGACGATCACGCGATCGGACGTGGCTTCGCCATGGAGCGCGCGATCGAGCGCCGCGAGCACGGGCTTCTTGCGCACAACCTCGATGACGGTGCGGCCGAGGAGATCGCCGCTGGCGCCGAACATCTCCGCGAAACGCGAGTTCGCGAAGACGACACGCCCTTTCGGGCCGATGGCCAGGAGTCCCTCCCCCAGCGACGAGACGATCTCCGCCATCGCGGCGCGATGCTCTTCGTGCGCGTCGCGCTGCCGCACGATGGTCGCGCGCAACTCTTCGATGCCGCGCGCGAGATCGTCGAGCTCCGCGTGATAGATGTGATTGGTGACGAGCGACTCGCGCGGCTTTTCCGCCGCGATTCGCGCGCGATCGGTCAGTTCGTCGAGATCGCTCGCCCGCCGCACCGCCCAGAGAAACACGCCCGTCCACGGCAGCATGAAGGCGAGGAACGCGAAAACCGCGATGACGATGGCCGCGGAACGCTGCGTGCCGCCATGCACGAGCGCGGCGCCGAATCCCCACGCCACCGCAACGGCGATGACGACGGAGACATAAAGCAGGATGCGTAGCGGATGCATTCGAAGGCGATTATGGTCCTTCGAACCGGTACCCGTACCCGATGACCGTCTTGATCCTGTCGTGCCCGATTTTCTTGCGCAGGTTGCGGATGTGCGCGTCGACGGTGCGCGTCTCCACGTCCTCCGCCACCTGCCACACCTCGGACAAAATGCGATCGCGGGAGACGACGTTCGGGCGGTTGCGCACGAGCATCCACAGCAGCTCGAGCTCTTTTTTCGCCAGCTTCACTTCCTCGCCGTCGACGTGCACGCGCAGCGTACGGCCGTCGATGCGCAGGTGGCCGTCGTCGTAGACGGCGCTATCGGTCTCCGTTCCTTTGGTGCGGCGCAGGATGGCGCCGATGCGGGCGAGGAGCTCGCGCACGCTGAACGGTTTGACGAGGTAGTCGTCCGCCCCCAGCTCGAGGCCCATGATCCGATCCGCCTCGGACACCCGTGCCGTCAGCATGAGGATCGGCAGCTTCGACATCGCGGCATCGCGGCGCAGCTCGCGGCAGATCGTGTAGCCGTCGAGGTCGGGCAGGTTGAGGTCGAGGATCAGGAAATCGAACCCGCCCTGCTGCACGCCGACGAGCCCCTCGTGACCATTGCCAAAGTGCGTGACGGCGTAGCCCTCCCGCTCGAGGTTCACGCGGATCGTGAAGGCGATGTCCGCATCGTCCTCGATGATCGCGACTTTCAGTTCACGACGACTCATTGCCCTGGTGCTTGATGACTTTGCCTTCCGCCAGATAGACGACCATCTCGCAGATGTTGGTCGCGCCGTCCGCCATGCGCTCGAAGTATTTGCCGATGAACGTCAGACGGATGGCGCGGGAGATGTTGCGCGAGTCTTCGAGCATGTACGTCAGAAGCTCGCGGAACGACTGCTCGGTGAGGAGATCGACTTCGTCGTCGCGCGCGATCACTTCCCGTGCGAGCACCGGATCGCGGCGCACGAACGCGTCGAGCGCCTGACGGACCATGTCCTGCGCGTTGCGCGCGAGTCGCGGGATGTCGATCAGCGGCTTGAGCTGCGGCTCGCGGTTCAATTCGATGGCGCGCTCGCAGACGTCGACCGCGAGATCGGCGATGCGCTCGAGCTCCGGCGTGATCTTCATCGCCGCGGCGACGAAGCGCAGGTCGACTGCCGCCGGCTGCATCATCGCGATGAGCTCGATCGTGTGCTGGTCGATCTCCAGTTCCATCGAGTCGACGGCGCTGTCGGAGTCGATGACGCGTTGCGCGACCGCGGTATCGCGCTCGAGCAGCGCACGGATGGAGTCGTTGATCTGGTCTTCGACCAGCGCTCCCATGCGCAGCAGGAGCTCCTTGAGATGTTCGATTTCCTTGTCGAAGTGCCTCATCACCCAAACCGCCCCGTAATGTAATCCTCGGTGAGTTTTTCTTTCGGATTCATGAAGATCGTCCGCGTCTCGTCGACCTCGACGAGCTTGCCGAGCATGAAGAACGCCGTGCGGTCCGAGACGCGCGCCGCCTGCTGCATGTTGTGCGTGACGATCACGATCGTGTAGTTCTCTTTGAGCTCGTATACCAGCTCTTCGATCTTCTGCGTGGCGATCGGATCGAGCGCCGACGCCGGCTCGTCCATCAGCAGCACCTCGGGATCGACCGCCAGTGCGCGCGCGATGCAGAGCCGCTGCTGCTGTCCGCCCGAGAGCGCGAGCGCGCTGCCGTTGAGACGATCCTTCACCTCGGTCCAGAGCGCCGCCCGCTTGAGCGACTTCTCGACGACCTCGTCGAGGACACGCTTGTCGTTCTCGCCGCCGATGCGCATGCCGTACGCGATGTTCTCGTAGATCGACTTCGGGAAAGGATTCGACTTTTGGAACACCATGCCGATGCGGCGGCGCAGCGTGACGACGTCGACGTTCGGCGCGTAGACGTCCTGACCCGCGACCTCGATCAGCCCCTCGCCGCGCGCGCCGGGGATGATGTCGTTCATGCGATTGATGGAGCGCAGAAACGTCGACTTGCCGCAGCCCGAGGGGCCGATCAGCGCCGTGACCTGGTTCCGTGGAATGTCGAGCGTGATGCCGTGCAGCACCTTCGCTTCGCCGTAATGGAAGTTGAAGTCGCGCACGACGATCTTTGCCGGCGCTCCGGGCGCGGCGAGGCGCGCGGGTGCAGGAGTCGGAGCCGCGACGTCGACTGTGGTTGTGCTCATCGAATGATCCTCGAACGCGTGCGCATGCGGATGACGACGCCGGTCAGGTTGAGCAGGAACGTGAGCGCGAGGAGCACGAACACCGTGCCGTAAAGCAGCGGCTTCGTGGCCTCGACGTCCGGCGATTGCGTCGACAGGATCAGCACGTGATACCCGAGATGCATGAACTGGTCGGTGACGTCGCCGGGAAGGAACGGGAGGTAGTACGCCGCGCCGGTGAAGAGGATCGGCGCGACTTCACCCGCACCGCGCGAGATGCCGAGGATCGCACCGGTCATGATGCCGGAGAGTGAGCTCGGAAGAACGATGCGGCGGATCGTCTCCCACTGTGTGGCACCGAGTGCGAGCGACGCTTCGCGCAGATCCTGCGGAACCGTGCGCAGCGCTTCCTCGGTGGCGACGATCACCGTCGGCAGCGTGAGCAGCGCGAGCGTGCACGCGGCCCACAGGAGCGAGCCCTGTCCCCACAGCACTTCTCCCGGCGGCTGCGTCGCGCGGTCGATGCTGCGGCCGATGAAGTTGATGAAGAATCCGAGGCCGAAGAGGCCGAAGACGATCGACGGAACGCCGGCGAGATTCGCAACGGCGCTGCGTGTGATCGTCGCCAGGAGCGCGGACATCGCACGGAAGAACATCCGTTTGCTCTTCGCGGCGCGATAGCGTCTCCACGCGAGCGTGAATCCTTCCGCGGGTGTGTACTCGTGCAGATAGACGGCGGTGGCGACGCCGAGCGGCACCGCCACGACGGACATGAGAATCACGAGCGCCGCCGTGCCGACGATGGCCGGCATGATCCCGCCGGCAGTCAGCCCGTCGCGCGGCGGCTGCGTGAGGAACTCCCACGTCACCGTCTGCGCGCCGTGCATGGCCACGTTGCCGAGAATCACGACGAGGATGCCGACGATCAGCAGGACGGAGAACCCGAGCAGCGCGGCTTTCATCGCGTCGCTCCCTGAAGCCGCTGCTGCATGCGCGCGATCACCCACTGTCCCATCGAGTTGCTGACGAAGGTGATGACGAAGAGGAGCGTGCCCATGAAAAAGAGTGCCGCGTAATGCTCGCTGCCGACGACGACTTCACCCATTTCCGCGGCGATCGTCGCCGAGAGCGTGCGCAGCGGATCGAGGAGCGACAGCGACGTGATCGCCGCGTTGCCGCCGGCCATGAGCAGGATCATCGTCTCGCCGACCGCGCGTCCGAACGCGAGCACGAACGACGCGAACACCGCCGGAGCCGCCGCGGGGAGGACGACTTTCCACGCCGTCTGAAACCGCGTTGCACCCAAGGCAAACGACGCCTCGCGATAAGCACGCGGCACCGCCGACAGTCCATCCTCGGAGATCGTGTACACGATCGGCACGAGCGCGAAGCCGAGCGCGAGTCCCGCATTCACCGCGTTGAGGCGATACGTGAAGCCGAACAGATCCTGCAGCCACGTCGCGAGCACGATCAGCGCGAAAAAGCCCATCACCACGGACGGGATGCCCGCGAGCAGTTCGATGACCGGCTTGATCACTTCGCGCAGACGGGGCGGCGCGAACTCCGACGAGAACAGCGCCGCACAAACGCCGACCGGACAGGCGAACAGCATCCCCACGACCGTCGCCTTCAGCGTGCCGAGGATGATCGGGATCAGCGACAGCTTCGGGATGTCCGAGGTCGGCTGCCATACCGGCGGATTGGCGAGGAAAAACGCCTTCATCGTATGGGCGTTCAGCACGCCCACCGTCTCTTTGAACGTGAAGAGAAAGATGAGAAAGATGAAGACGATCGCCACCCAGCCGGCGACGGAGAAGACGCCGGTCATGGCCGTGTTGCGCAGGAGTCGGCCGCGATTCATTTGGTGAGAGGGAAGTAGCCGACCTTCGTCACGAGCGCCTGCGCCTCGGGCGTGAGCGCCCACTGCGCGAACTTCGTCACGCGCTCCGGCGCGTTCGCCGAGTAGTAGAAGTAGAGCTTGCGGCTCAGCGGATACGTGCCGTCCGCCACCGTCGCCTCGGACGGCGCGACGGGCTGCTTGTCCGCGGCGGAGATGGCGATCGCACGCACCTCCTTCGCGTAGGCGATGCCGCCGTAGCCAATGCCGTTCTTGTCCTGGCCGACGGCGTTGATGATTGCGGCCGTCCCCTGCAGCGTCTGCACGTTCGGCGCGAAGTCACCCTTCTCGAGCACGTGCTCGCGGAAGTAGTCGTACGTGCCGGACGAGCTTTCGCGGCCGTACAGGACCAGCGGCGCATCGGGTCCGCCGACCTGATTCCAGTTCGAGACCTTGCCCTGATAGATGTCCTTCACCTGAGCGATGGTGAGGGTCTGCACCGGGTTCGTGCTGTGGACGAAGACGCCGAGGGCGTCGAGGGCGATCGGAGTCTCGACGATATCCGAGCCGCGCGCCTGCTTCGCCTTGGCCTTCTCGTCTTCTTTCATCTCGCGCGACGACTGCGCGAGGTCGACGGTGCCGTTGATGAGCGCGGCGATGCCGGTGCCGCTGCCGCCGCCGTTGACCTGCACGACGGTTCCCTGATTCGCTTTCATGTACTCCTCGGCCAGGCGCTGCCCGAGGATGACCATGGTGTCGGAGCCTTTGATGGTGAGCGGTTTGTTGTTCGCGCGGGACGCCGCGGACGAGGCGCCTTCGCGCTGCTCGCCGCCGCCGCACGCGACGAGGGTCGCGAGGGAGCCTGTAAGAACGATGGCAGAGACAATTCGGGCAAGCTTCATGGCCGGCACTCTAGAGACGCCGCGTGGATGCTGATGGAAGCCAGTGTAAATTCGGCGTGAAGTGCCTGCACATCCCGCACCGCGAGCGTATGCTCCCGCGCGGGCCATGAAAGCGAAGCAGGAACCCCCTCACCCCCATCGTGTCGAGTACCGTTGGCCGTCGGATCGCGAACAGGGATTCGAGAAAGTCGCGTTCGTCTATGACCGCAACGGGCGGCTCTCCGGGATCGACTTCACGCCGCTGAAAATCCCGCGCCGCGGCGTCCCGAAGAGCGAGCGGTAATTTCACCGGCGCTTCACCGCGCCACCATGCGTCCTCGTCCATGCCCGTCAGCTTCGACCACGTGTAGTGACCGCCGACGTTGAAGCGGCCCGGTTCCACTGGAGCTGCGTCTGGATGCCTTGGTGCTTGCGCTCGATGTTCTCGTCGTCGTTGACGCGTCGCGGCGGTGTTGTCGCGCTGAGGTCCGTCATTCCGAGCCGCACCGATCGCGAGAAATCCTCTGCCGGGCGAAGCGGGCGTCGTGCATCGGCGGGAAGTCCCTCCCCGCCTGCGCGGCGCGGAATGACATACTCTCGGGCGGTGCCGGACACGTTGTTCAACCGCGAGCTGAGCTGGCTGGAGTTCAACCGCCGCGTGCTGGCCGAGGCGGAGGAATCGGGCGTGCCGCTGGTGGAGCGCGCGAAGTTCCTGGCCATCGCCGCGTCGAATCTCGACGAGTTCCTGATGGTCCGCCTCGGCACCATTCGCTCCCTCGTCGCGAGCAACGTGCGCGACCGCTCGGCCGACGGCATGACGCCGCGGCAGCAGCTCAAAGCGATCCGCGAGCGTGTCAAGGTGCTGCTGCGCGAGATGTACGGCGTGCACGACCTGCTGTTGCCGCAGCTCGCGCGCGCGGGCATTCGCGTCGAGTCCGCGGACGCGCTCACGAAAAAGCAGCGGGCCGCGCTCGCCGAGGAGTTTCACGCGCGCATCGCGCCCGTGCTCACGCCGCTCGCATTCGATCCCGGCCATCCGTTCCCGTTTCTCGCGAGCGGAGCGCTCAATCTCGCGGTGCTGCTCGACGCCGGAGGCAGCGAGGCGCACAGCGCGTTCATCAAAGTGCCGAAGCTGCTGCCGCGCTTCATCGCCATCCCCGGCATCGCGCAGCGTTTCCTTCCCGTCGAAGAATTGATCCGCATTCACGCGGCGCACTTTTTCCCCGGGCTCACCGTGCGCGAAGTCGTCCCGTTCCGCGTCATCCGCAACGCGGACATCCTCCTGCGGGAGGACGAAGTGGAGGACCTCCTCGAGTCGGTCGAGACGGAGCTGCGGAGACGCGACCGGAACGAAGTGGTGTGGCTCGAGATCGCGAAGGAATCGTCCGGCGCGGTGCTGGACCTGCTGCTGCGCGAACTGCACGTCTCCCGCGAGGACGTCTTCCAGACGCCCGGCCTGCCGAAGCTCGGCGACCTCATCGAGATTCACGGCAAGGTCGCGAAAACCGGCGAGACGAAAAAGCGTCCGCTGTTCGACCAGCCTTTCAATCCGCGCATGCCGGTGGAGCTCGCGACGAGCGAAGACATCTTCTCGATCATGCGCACGCGCGACGTGCTGCTGCATCGTCCGTACGATTCGTACAACGCGGTGGTGGAGCTCGTGCAGAGCGCGGCCGACGATCCCGACGTCGTCGCCATCAAGCAGACGCTCTATCGCACCGAGCCCGGCTCGCTGGTCGTCGAAGCGCTCGCGCGCGCTGCCGAGAATGGGAAGCAGGTGACGGCGATCGTCGAAGTGCAGGCGCGCTTCGACGAGGAGCGCAACATCGCGTGGGCGCGCCGGCTCGAGGAAGCAGGCGTGCAGGTCGTCTACGGTCTGGTCGGGATGAAGACGCACTCCAAAGTCCTGCTCGTCGTGCGCCGCGAAGGCGACGTGATGCGGCGCTACGTGCATCTGTCGACCGGCAATTACAACGCGAAGACGGCGCGGCTCTACACCGATCTCGACCTCCTCACGTCCGATCCCGGCTTCGGCGAGGACGCGGCGCAGCTCATGAACCTCATCACCGGGTACAGCGTGGCCACGGCGACCGAGGCATTCACGGGTCAGGGGGCGGGATTGCCGTGGCGCAGGCTCGTCGTCGCCCCACCCGACTATCACGCCTGGACGCTGTCGATGATCGCGCGCGAAGTGGCGCATGCGCGCGAAGGACGTCCCGCGCAGATCATCGCGAAGATGAACTCGCTCGTCGAACCGCAGGTCATTCGGGCGCTGTACGCGGCCGCGGGTGCGGGCGTGAAGATCGAGCTCATCGTGCGCGGCATCTGCTGTCTCAAGCCGCGCGAGAACATCCGCGTCGTCTCGATCATCGATCGTTTTCTCGAGCATTCGCGCATCTTCCTGTTCCGTAACGGCGGCGCGACCGAGGTGTACGCGGCGAGCGGCGACTGGATGCCGCGCAACTTCTTCCGGCGCATCGAGGTGACGTGGCCGCTGATCGCGAACCCGGTGCGCGACCGCGTCGAATACCAGATCCTCGCCCTTTGCCTCGCCGACGACGCGAAGAGCTGGCGCCTGCAGAGCGACGGCACGTACCGCCGCCGCAAACCCGCGGCGCGGCCGACGCGCTCGCAGCAGAGGTTCATCGAGGTCGCGCGCGCCGAGGCGATTCAGATCGAGCCGGGAGTGCCGAGAAGGAAGACGAAGAGGAAGAAGTAGTTGCCTGGTTGCTGGTTGCTCGCTTCGTCAACGTTTCCGCCGCGCCTTCCTCCGGATCTTCGGCGCCTGCTCGATCGCCTCTTCATACGGTCCGAGCGACACGGCCTCGCTGCGCGTGATCTCGATGAAGCGTTCCTGGCTGGCGGTGCCGCCGCGGCGCGGCGTCCATGTTCCATCCTGTTGCAACTGCCACGACGACGCCCCGTCCTGCAGCGAGATCTCGACGATCTGTTCCGCGCGTTCGCGGGCACCCGGATCGAGCAGCGGAAACATCACTTCCACGCGCCGCACGAAATTGCGCGGCATCCAGTCGCCGCTCGACAGCCACAGCTCCGGACTGCCGCCGTTCTCGAAACGGATGACACGGGAGTGCTCGAGGAAACGGTCGACGATGGAGACCACGCGCAGGTTCTCGCGCGGCACGAGCGAACAGATGCCGCGCACGATGAGGTCAATCGGCACACCCGCGTCGGCCGCGCGATACAGCGCCTCGACGATCACCGGGTCGACGAGCGAGTTGAGCTTCGCGGTGATGCGCGCGGGCTTCTTTTCCTTCGCGTTCTTCGTCTCCCGGGCGATGAGCTCGAGCAGGCCGCGCTGGTAGTCGAACGGCGCGATGAGGAAGTGCTTCCACTGCGGACGCGCGCCGTGCCGCTCGAGCACCTGCGTGAGCGTCGTCGCGGAGAATCCGGTGAGCACGTTCATGAGCTGCGAGGCCTCGCGTCCGAACTCTTCGTTCGCCGTGAGGAGATCGAGGTCGGTGTACATGCGCGCCGTGTCGACGTTGTAGTTGCCGGTCGAGAGATGCACGTAATGCCGCAACCCGCCCTCTTCGTTGCGCACGACCACGCACATCTTCGCGTGCGCCTGGATGCCGACGAGGCCGTACACGACCTGCGCGCCCGCCTCGTGCAACCGCGCCGCGAGCGCGATGTTCTTCTTCTCTTCGAAGCGCGCCTGCAGCTCGATCACCACCGTGACCTGCTTGCCGTTGAGCGCCGCGAGCACGAGCTTGTCGATGACCGGGGACTCCTCGTCGGTCTGATACAACGTCTGCTTGATCGCCACGACCGCGGGATCGCTCGCCGCCGCATGCAGCAGCTCGATCACCGCGGTGAACGAATCGTACGGGCGATGCAGGAGCACGTCGCGATCGCGAATGATCGAGAAGATGTCCGCCGAAGTGGCGAGACGCTGCGGCAGGCGCGGATTGAACTCGGCATAGCGCAACGCCGGTGCGTCGACGCGGTCGCAGATGTCGCCGAGGTCGCTGATCTTGAGGAATCCCGGCACGCGATACACATCCTCGGCGCGCACCCGCGTCCCCTGCATGAGCACGCGCAGGATCTCTTCGCCAGCGCGATCGTCGACTTCGAGACACACGACCTGCTTGCGCTCGCGGCGCCGCAATTCGGCTTCCACTGAATCGCGGAGATCTTCGACTTCGTCGCGGTCGATGCTCAGCTCCGAATTGCGGATGACGCGAAACAGCACCGCGTTGCGCAGCCGCAGCGTCGGGAAGAAATGATCGAGATGCGCCATCACGACCGAGCCGATCGGCACGAAACGCCCCTCGCCGACGGCGAAGAACCGCTGCAGTTGCGGCGGCAACTTGAAGAGCACGATGTGCTCGCCGCCGCTGGCTTCGACCGTCGCGGCGACGTTGAGGGAGAGATTGGCCACGAACGGAAACGGATGGCCGGGATCGATGGCCAGCGGCGTGAGCACCGGCGCGATCGCATCGCGGAAATGCGCCGTCAGGCGTGCCTCCTCGGCCGGCGAGAGATCGCGAAAGCTCTCGATGACGATCCCGTTCGCACCGAGCTCGGGCAGCAGCTCGTCGTTGAGACAGCGGTACATGTCGACGAGAAGCTCGCGCGCGCTCTGGCGCATCGCTGCGAGTTGCTCCGCGGGAAGGAGCCCGTCCGGCGTGCGCTCGTCGATGCCGGCGTCGATGAGGTCGCGCGTCGCGCCCGCGCGGACCATGAAAAACTCGTCGAGGTTGCTCGAGCAGAATGCGAGGAAGCGCAGGCGCTCAAGCAAAGGCACGCTGCGATCCTTCGCCTTGGCCAGGACGCGGCGGTTGTAATCGAGGCGGCTCAGCTCCCGGTTCAGAAGCGGAATCGTTCTTGCGGAAGGCACCGCGGCGCATTCTAGAGTGACGCGCTCGCCGCCACGCGCGGCTTTACACCGGATTTACGACATGTCCTACTCGATTGCTCACGACGAAAACGTCGACGCGGCCATCCGCCGCATCGCAGACGAACAGATCGCCCGCGCGCGCGAGCAGCTCACCGATCACAAGCTGCCGCGCGAGAAACGCGTGCACGAGGCGCGCAAGCGATTCAAGGAAACACGCGCGCTGCTCCGCCTCGTCCGCGAGCCCCTCGGCGACCACTTCGCCGAAGAGAACGCCTCGTTCCGCGACGCGGGACGCGAGCTCGCCACGGCGCGCGATGCCGACGCGGTGATCGAGGCGCTCGACCAGCTCGAGCTTCCGCGCGCGATCCGCAATCGCGTGCGGCGCCGTCTGCACGCGCGCAAATCCGCGGATGCACCGCTGGCAGAGCTCATCCAGAGAACGCTCCAGCAGCTCACCGTCGCGCAGACGCGCATCGCGCAATGGCCGTCGATGGACGACTCGTTCGCCACGCTCGTCCCCGGCCTCATGCGCACGTATCGCGAAGGACGCCGCGCGATGCGACGCGCGAAGAGCGCGGAAGAACTGCACGAGTGGCGCAAACACGTGAAGACGCACTGGTACCACGTGCTGCTGCTGCGCGAATCGTGGCCCGGCATGGCCAAAGCGCTCGCCTCCGAGCTGCACGATCTTTCCGACGCCCTCGGCCACCATCACGATCTCGACGTCCTGCGCGGGCTCGCCGGCGACGTACCGGAGCTCGTGACGGCGATCGACGACCGGCAGCGCACGATGGAGCACGAGGCCCACGAGCTCGGTGCACGCATCTTCGCCGAGAAGCCGAACGCGTGGCTGGCGCGAATGCGGAATGTCTGGAAGGCGTGGAAGGAACGCTGAATTTTCGCGCGGTGCAAACCGCTCGCGCGGGGCGGCTGATCTTCGTCGGCGACATTCACGGCTGCTACGCCGAGCTCGTGGAATTGCTCTCGCGCGTGGCGCCGCGTGGTGACGACGTCGTCGTGTCCGTGGGCGACGTGGTGACGAAAGGCCCCGATGCGCCGCGCTGTCTCGACCTGTGGCGCGAGCGCGGCTTTCTGGCCGTGCGCGGCAACAACGAGAACAAGGTGCTTGCCTCGGCGCGTCCGCTGCTGCGCTTCGTCGCGCTGGAAAACGGCGACATCCTCCGGCGCGGCGACCTGCTGCGCTACATCGCGTCGTGGCCGCTCGTGCTCGATTTTCCCGCGGACGACGTCGCGGCCGTGCACGGCGGATTTCTGCCCGGCATGAACGTGACGGCCGAAGAGGTCGAGCGCGAGCGCGGCGTCCTCCCGAAGCTGCGATGGATTCGCAAGACGGACGGCGCGTGGGTCGCGGTTCCGAAGGAAAAGAAGAGAAAGGACGACGTGCTGTGGTCGGAGAAGTGGAAAGGCGACCGCTTCGCCGTCTACGGCCACACCCCGCTGCGCGAGGCGAAATTCGACCGCCGCGCCCTCGGACTCGACACCGGCTGCGTCTACGGCGGCTCGCTCACCGCGGCGATTCTGGAGAACGGTGAATGGACGACGTTGAGTGTCGCCGCGAAGCAGCAGTACGCGGAGTGACCGCCGTCATGCCGGACGGGTCGGTTCGATGACCACGTCCGTCGCGAACACCCTTCCGAAATAGTGCGCGCGTCTCTCGGCGGCGGTGAGCTCGACTTCCGCTTCGCCGCGCAGACGCAGCTCGAAACGCACTTTGCCGTCGTCGCGTTCGACGCCCACGTCGCGCACCGCGCGGCGCCGCCCGCGGTCGAGCGCGTCGGCGATGCGCAGAATCGCGGTGAGCTTTTTCACCACGTCCTTCTGCCAGTCCGACAGTTGCGCGAAGTTCTCGTGCTCGTCGGACGGCGTGGCCTTCCGGTAGTAGCGGGCGACGTTCGCCACGACCGCGACCTGGTCGGTCGTGAAACCGCGAAGCCCGGCGTGGCTGATGAGGTAGTACGAGTGCTTCTGATGATCCTGATATGCGACGTGCATCCCGACTTCGTGCAGCAGCGCCGCGTATTCGAGGAGCTCGCGCTCGCCGTTCTGGAAGCGATGCAGCTTCTCCGTCTGATCGTAGATGCGCAACGCCAGGCGCGCGACGTGTGCGGCATGCGCGCGCTCGACGTCGCTGCGCTCGACCAGTGCCATCACCGAGGAGCGGCGTACGCTGCCGCGCTTCGCTTTCGCGCGCGGAACGCGCTCGCGGTCGAGCACGTGCTCGACGATGCCTTCGCGCAACGCGGCATCGCACGCGCGGAGTTGTTTGAGATCGAGGCCGCGCATGATCTCGTCGAGCACCAGCGCGCCTCCGAGAATCGTTTCCGCGCGACGCTCGTCGATGTCGCACCGGCGCGCTCGCTCGGCGGCCGACAGCGGTGTGAGGACGTCGATCACTTCGCGCAGGCGCTTGCGCGACAGCCAGCGCAGGCCGGAGGCCATCCCCTCGCCCTGCGCCGCGAGGGAGGAAAGCGTGACGATCGTTCCGGAGGTGCCGACGGAAAAGTCGAAGCCGAGACGGGCGATGGCGGCGATCGGTTTGCGCAGACGCTTGCGTACGTGCTTGCGGCACGCGGCAACCATCGCGGGCGTCGCGGCGCGATCGAGCTCGAACATCTGCGCCATGCGTAACGCGCCGACCGGCTCGCTGCGCGTGAGAAACACTTCGTCCTGTGTGCCGACGATCATCTCCACGCTCCCGCCGCCGATGTCGATGGCCAGCGCACTGCCGCCGTGGAAGTCGATCGCCGAACGCACGGCGCGGTAGATGTAGTCCGCTTCTTCCTCGCCGGAAATCACGCGGATGCGGATGCCCGAGGCTTTCTGCACGGCGGCCAGAAAACGGCGGCCGTTGGGCGCTTCGCGAATCGCGCTCGTCGCCACGGCCACGACTTCACTGACCTGCCAGCGCTCGGCGATGCCGGCCATCTTGCGCAGCGCTTCGACGCCGCGTGCCATCGCTTCATCGGTGAGCGGACGCCCTTCGAGACTGCCGCGCCCGAGTTGCACCATCTCTTTTTCTTTGTCGATGACGCGGTAGCCGTGGCGCTGGTCCTCGACCACGATCATGTGGATCGAGTTCGTCCCGACGTCGATGGCGGCAATGCGGCGGCGTGGAGGCATCTGGTCGCGATTATCGCCTCATCCCTCCGGCTCGTGCGCCGCGTCGATGTTCGTCATCTCGGCGATGACCATGCGCTCGCCGTCCGCGTCGTTCACGCTGCCGGCCGGAATGCGGAACGCGGCGATGAGCGCGACGGCGACGACGGCCGCACAAGTCCAGAAGATCGTGCGCAGCGTTCCCTGCAGCGCGCCCTGCAAGGCGATGAGCTCCGCGGGTGCGATCTGCGCGCGCGCCTCCGGATTCACGAGCGCGTTCGGATCGTGCGAGAACTCGGCGAGTCCCGCCGCGAGCATCGCGCCGAGCAGCGCCACGCCGAGCGCCCCACCGATCGAGCGTGAGAACTGGTTGAGGGAGGTCGTGATGCCGAGCTGCTCGCGCGGCACCGAATGCTGCGATGCGATGAGCAGCGTGAGCATCGTCAGACCGAGTCCGGCGCCGATGAAGATCAGCTCGATCATCATGATCCAGCGCGGCGTCTCGCGCGAGAACGTGGCCAGCGCCGCGAAGCCGCCGAGCATGAAGAGCAGGCCCGCGAGGACGAGCGTGCGCGAGCCGACGCGGATGAGGAGGCGTCCGCCGATGATGGACGAGAACACCCACGCCAGCATCAGCGGCGTGAGGAACGACCCCGCGGCGGTGGCGCTCGTGCCGAGGACGCCTTGCGCGAGGAGCGGCACGAAGGTGATCGCGGCGAACATGGCGATGCCGGCGAGGAATCCGATGATGATGGCCACGGTCACGACGCGGTTCCGGAACAACTGCAGCGGCACGATCGGATCGACCGCTTTCTGTTCGACGCGCACGAACCAGACGAACAGGCCGATGACGGGAATCAGCAACAGGTAGCGTCCGCCGTCTCCGAGCACGAGCAGCAGGAGCGTCACGGCGAGCGTGAGCACGGCCGCGCCGAGGTAGTCGATGGCGGGACGCTCGTGGCGTTTCGGCTCGACCAGCGCGAAGCCGATGATCGCCGCGGCGGCGATGCCCACCGGAAGGTTGATGAGGAACACCCAGCGCCACGAAAGCTGGTCGGTGATGAAGCCGCCGAGGAGCGGGCCGAAGACGCTGGAGACACCCCAGACGCCGGAGAAGAGGCCCTGCATGCGCGCGCGCTCTTCGAGCGTGAAGATGTCGCCGATGATCGTCATCGCCAGCGGCACGAGCGCGCCCGCGCCGATGCCCTGGAACGCACGCGCGATGATGAGCTGCGTCATCGTCTGCGCGATGCCGCACGCGAGCGAGCCGAGGAGGAACACGGCCACGCCGATCTGGAAGAGCGGGCGGCGGCCGAAGAGGTCGGAGAGCTTGCCCCACACCGGTACCGTGACGGTGGAGGTGAGGAGGTACGCGGAGAACACCCAACTGTAGTGCGCGAGCCCGCCGAGCGCGGCGACGATCGTCGGCATCGCCGTACCGACGACGGTGCCCTCGAGCGCGGCGAGCAGCATCCCGGTCATGACGCCGGCGGTCACGAGCCACCGCCGGCCGGAAGACATCACTTGCATGGCGCGCGAAGCTGCAGAATGCGCGCCCTTTTTTTGGGGGGAGGAGGGGAGCGAAGGAGAGCGAAGGGGGCGGAGGGGAGCGAAGGGCGACGGGAACGAAGGGGCTCCCGCTCGCACTGCCGCGGGGCGAGGGGACTACTCCTCCCCCAGTTTCAGGAGAATCCGCGGTGGGAGCAACCATTCGAGCACGGCCGTGCCGTCGGCGTTGATCCTCACGCCGTAGCAGCCGCCTTTCTGCAGCTCGACGACGCGCGAGGCGTCGATGCCGATGAGGGAGCGCAGGATCTCGGTGAGGTTCGGTTCGTGGCCGACGACGATGGCGCGCTTTTCGTCGATCGCGTCGATCAGTTTGCGGAACTCCTCCACCGACGCCGCCGGCGCCAGCGCCTCGGTCGTATTGATCTCGAGGCGCGCGCGATAGGCCTTGGAAACCCACATCGCCGTCTGCTGCGCGCGCACGAGCGGGCTCGAATAGAGCGCGTCGACGCGCGGCAGCGCGACCTCGAGGCCACGCGCGATCTGCTTCATGCGCGCGTGGCCTTCGGAAGTCAGGCTGCGGTCTTCGTCACTGACGTCCGCGGACGCCTCTTCGGCTACGGCGTGACGGAGAAGGATGAGAAACCGCTCGGCGTTCACGCCGGCGATTCTATTGGATCGGGAAGTAGCCGACCTTCGACACGATGGCCTGCCTTCCGCGCTCATGGCCCAGTCGATGAACGCCTTCATCTCCTTCGCCGGCTTCACGCGGGTGTAGAGATAGGAAAGCGCGCATGGCGCCGCGATCGCGCTCGCCGGGGAACAGCGTGCGAATGACGCGCGAGCGCTCCGGCAGCTCGTGTGAAGCCGAGGTGAAGAAGCGGGTGCTCAGATGAGCGGCAACTGCATGGTGAACGTCGAGCCGGCGCCTTCTTCGCTCTCGACCATGATGACGCCGCCGTGCGCCTCGACGATGGCGCGCGCGATGTAGAGACCGAGTCCGAGGCCGCCGTAGTAGCGGCTGGAAACGTTGCGCGCACGATGGAAGCGCTCGAAGAGCTGCGGGATCTCGTCCCTCGGGATGCCGATGCCGTGATCCGTCACCGACGTGAGCACGTGTCCGTTATCACTCGCAACGCGCACGTCGATGTCGCTCCCTTCCGGCGAGTACTTCAGCGCATTCGAAAGAAGGTTGTCGACGACCTGACGCATGCGGTCGGGATCGGCGACGACGGTCGTTTCCGCGGCGCTGATGTCGAAGCGGATCGCACGCGTCGGATGCTGCACGCGGAACGCCGACACGCGTCCTTCGATGAACTGCAGCCACTTGATCGGCTGGGGATGGATCTGCAGGCGATTGGTCTCGATGCGCGAGACGTCGAGGAGCTCGGAGATGAGGCCCATCATGCGCTCGATCTCGCCGAGGACCGCGTTGATGTACGTGGCGCGCTCCTCGGGCTGGAGATCGTTCACCGTCTGCGCGAGAAGCTGCGTGTAACCCTTGATCGTCGTCAGCGGCGTGCGCAGCTCGTGCGAGGCGACGGAGAGGAACTCGTCTTTCTTGCGATCGAGCTCCTGCAGCGCGGTGATGTCGCGGATGACGAGGACCGCGCCGACGATGCCGCCGCTTTCGATCGGCGCGGCGGCGATCGAAAGATCGAGGTTGCGTTTGCTGATGAGATGCTTCGCCTGGGCGAGGTAATCGGGCACGGTCTCGCCGGCCAGAGCGCGTGCATGAGGCATGTCGGCCGCGGCGACGAGGCGGCCTTCCGCGTCCTTCAGCTCGAACTTTTCGAAGGAAGCATGCGCTTCCGCCTCGGCACGTGACGCAAGCCCGAACATGTTCAATGCGGCCTGGTTCACGTCGACGACTTCGCCGCTGGCGTCGTAGACCCAGAGGCCGTCGGTCATCGACCCGAGGATCGAGTCGAGACGGGCGGAGCGCTCGGCCATCATCGCGGCGAGGTTCTCGATCTCGCGGCGCGCGCGCACCTGGTCGGTGACGTCCTGCACGAGCACGGTGAGGCTCTGCGTGATGCCGGAGAAGCGGCCGCGCGCGGCGGAGATGATGCGGTTCACGTACTGGCCGCCGACCGGCAGCTCTTCGTCGAAGCGCGTCTCGCCCGTTTCGGCGACCTGCTTGAGGATCTGCTCGATGGCGGGCAGCACTTCCACGGCACGGAGACCGATCACTTTCGTGTCGAGGGAAATGCGTCCGAACTGCGAGGCGAAATCGACGAAGCGGGCGTTGGCGAGCTCGAAGCGCAGCTCGTCCGCGGAGATGACGCCGATACCGATCGGCGCGCTTTCGAGCACACCTTCGAAACGCACGCGCGCGTCGACCTCGCTGCGCGCCAGCTCTTCGGCGGCGCGATGCCCTTCCTGCGCGATGGTGGTCAGGCGATGGATGTGGCTCGCCGCGCCGATGCGCTCGGAGACGGAGCGTGCGAACTCGAGGTCTTCCGCGTCGAAGTTGCGGCGCGGGTCGGACTGCGACATCACGACCGCGCCGATCCGTTCGCCGTACGACTCGATCGGATACGCGATGAGGCTCTGTTCCTTGAGGGATGCCTTGATCGCGCGCTCTTCCTGGTCGCGCGAGTAGTCGAGCAGCGCGTCGCCGCGCACCTCGTAGAAGAGGAGCGGACGGCCGATCTGGAACACCGTGCCGGCCAGTCCTTCGCCGGGACGGTATGGATGCGTGGCAAAGTAGTCGCGGTGCTGCGCGAGGTCGGGATCGGTCGACGCGTAACCGACCAGATCGAGCGTGCCCGCGCCGGCGTGATAGAGGTAGATGCGTACGGTGCCGGCGACGGCTTTGGCGATGCGCATGGCCGGCTCGTCGAGGACGTCGAAGCTCGGCGCCATGGCCACCATTTCGAGTCCGAGGTTGGCGAGACACTCGGCGCGGCGGCGGCGCCACGATTCGCGCTCGGCGGCCTGACGCTCGTCGGTGACGTCGCGCGAGAGGACGACCGAACCGATGATGCGCTGCGCGTCGTCGCGGATCGGCGCGGCCTTGAGGTTGACGATGCGCTCGTCGTTGGTGCGCCCGTCGAGGATGAGGTAGTCGGACTTGACGGTGTCGCCCTGCAGCGCGCGCATCGACGGGAGCTCGTCGGTCGATAGCGGACTGCCGTCGATATAGCGATGCTGATGGGCGCGCAGCCGCCCTTCCGCATCGGGGGTGAACAGGACGGACGGCTCGCGCTGCGCCGCGGCGTTCATACGCTCCAGCTTTCCGGAAGCGTCGTAGATGGCGGCGGATTCGGGGATCTGGTCGAGGATGGCGTTGACTTTGGCCATCTCGCGTACGGCGCGGTTGTGGAGGAGTGTGTTGTTGAGGGCGAGCGTGGCGTAGCGGCCGATCTCGACGAAGAGCGAGAGCTCTTCCTCGGTCCAGTCGCGCGCCGTGTCGCATTGATGGAGGCCGAACGCCCACGGCTCTTCTTCGCGCGGACGCAGGACCTGGATCATCGCGGATTGGATCTGGAAGCGGTCCGCGAGCTCGGGATCGAGATCGGGATCGCCGCGCATGATGACGATGGGCTCCGACGATTCCATCGCGCGGCGGATGAGGCCATGCGAGTTCACCAGCGGCACCGGACCTTTGTCCGCCATGTCGCCCTCCGCGCATGGTCCCGACACGGTGAACGCGACTTTCGCGTATTCGGCCTGTTCGTGAACGGGATGGAGGAGCCAGCCGCGGTCCGCGCCGAATTCTTCGCGCGTGACGGCGACGATGCGGCGCAGGACTTCACGCAGCTCGAGCGTGCCGGTGAAGCTCTCCAGGATGGAGGAGAGGAAGCGGTAGCGTTCTTCGGTGGTGAAGCGCGCGCGGTCGGACGAAGCGGGTGCGAGGTAGCGCACCATGAGACGACGGATCATGGCGTCGTCGGAAGTGAGCTCCGGCAACTGGAGGACGCGCGCCATCGGCTGGTGGTTTTCGGCCGCTTCCCGCACCCGCTGCCATGCGGCGCTGCCGCTGACGGCGATGAGGCGAAAGTGCTCGCGCGCGAGGAGCTCGACCGCTTCCTGTTCCGTACCGGCAATCACTGGATGGAACCGCAGGGAACGCGCGATTTCCGCCGGCATGCGCGCTGCGTGTTCGCCGGCGACGATGAGCACCTGGTTGGCCATGGGACGGGGTGCATGCTAGCAGAGACGGAGGGGTGGGGCGGGTGGGTGGGTGGGGCTGAGCGGTACAGCGGCTGAGCTGTTGAGTGGCTGAGCTGTTGAGCTGTTGAGCTGTTGAGGAGACGGTGGCAGCGCATGGCGCGTTTGCTCATCTGCGTTCAAAGCTCGCGTCGCCCTGCCACCGTCTCCTCAACGGCTCAATCGCTCAACAGCTCCCAGCTCAATCGCTCAACGGCTCCCAGCTCAATAGCTCAACGGCTCCCAGGTCCATACAATCCCCGCATGACTCGCCGCTCCTTCGAAGACCTCGTCCAACTCATGACTCGTCTCCGCGCCCCCGGCGGTTGTCCGTGGGATCGCAAGCAGACGCTCGAATCGCTCAAGCCTTACATCATCGAAGAGGCGTATGAAGTGGTCGACGCGATCGATCGCGACGATCGGGCGTCGCTCGTGGAAGAGGTCGGCGATCTGCTGCTCGAGGCGGTGTTCGTCACGGAGATCACGCGCGAGGAGGGGACGTTCGACATCTACGACTCCGTCACCGCGATTCACGACAAGCTCGTGCGGCGGCATCCGCATGTGTTCGGTGACGTGGAAGCGAAAGACGCCGAACAGGTCGTCGTGAACTGGGAGAAGCTCAAGCGCGATGAGCGGCAGGCGGAGAACAAGAGCGTGCTCTCCGGCGTCCCCGCGGCGCTGCCCGCTTTGCTGAAGGCTTCGCGGCTGACGGAGAAAGCGGCGCGTGTCGGATTTGACTGGCGTCGCACCGAGGATGTGTTCGACAAGCTCGATGAAGAGATCGGCGAGTTGCGCGAAGCGGTCGCGAACGGCGACGAGCAGAACATCCACGACGAGATCGGCGATCTGCTCTTCACCATCGCCAACATCGCCCGCAAGCTGAACGTGAATCCCGAAGAGGCGCTGCAGTCGACGAACCGCAAGTTCATGTCGCGTTTCGAGTCGATGGAAGCAAACGTGCGCGAGCGCGGGCAGAATCTCGATCAACTCGAGCTCGAAGAGATGGACCGGTTGTGGGACGAGGCGAAGCGCGCGGAGCGGGCGTGAGGAAATACACCACGTTCGCGGTGCTGGCCGTGCTCGTCATCGCACTGCACGACTTCATGGTCCCGCACGGCCGCGGGTACGCCGCGCGCGGTGCGATCTTCCTCATCGACGAATACCGCGCGCACGTCTCGCCGCATCTGCGCGGACGCGTGACGTGCCGTTTCACCCCCACCTGCTCCGCGTACGGACGCGAGGCCATCCGCAAGTACGGCTTCGGCAAAGGGACGGCGAAGGCGGCGTGGCGCATCGCGCGCTGCGGACCGTGGACCGATCTGGGAACGGTCGAGCACCCGTGAACCGCACGACGCTCAAGCGCCTCTTCTATCGCGTACCGCGCGGCGTGCAGACCCCGTACGCGCCCGATGCGGCGTTCGCGCGATTCCTGCTGCAGTTCGAATTGATCGCCGCGTTCACGACGGCGCGACGCGTGCTCATCGCCGGCAACCACGCGGCGTTCGGTGCGCGACATCTGTACGACAGTCGCGCGGGCAGCGTCACCGGCGTCATCGCATCGCGGCGCGTGCGCGGCTTCGCGCAGAAGAAACACGCCTTGCCGCCGCATGTGACTTACGCGGCCGAGGCGGAGCCGCGGACCAGGTACGACGTCGTGGTGATGCACGGCGACGATCCGGCGCCCGCGCCCGCGGACATCATCGTGCGCTACGGCGAGACGACGCATCGCGGATACCGCTTCACCCATCCGCTCGATGCGTCGATCTCCGTGGTGGTCTCGACGAGCGATCCGAAATGGCGCGAGCCGCAACTGCACATCGGCGCGGGTCCGATCGCCCTGCCGGGCTGGATCAACATCGATCTCGGCGCCTACCCCGAGGTCGACTTTCGCTGGGACGTGTCCCGCGGATTGCCGTTCGAAAACGTGAAGCACATCTTCGCCGAGCACTTCATCGAACACCTGCCCTACGCCGTGGCCGCGCAATTCGTCCGCACCTGCCGAGCGATCCTGCGCGACGACGGCGTGCTGCGCCTGTCCACGCCGAATCTCGACTGGGTGTGGCGCGAGCTCTACAAACCGCACGCGTGGCAGAACGAGCAGGACGCGCATCACGACTGCTTCGAGCTGAACGTCTCCTTCCGCGGCTGGGGACATCAGTTCCTCTACAACGCCGCCGCGCTGCACGCGCTGTTGCGCAACGCGGGCTTCGCGGAGATCACCACGCAGCGCTACGGCGAGAGTGACGTCGACGCATTGCGCGGCCTCGAACATCACGAGCGTTATGGCGAGGGCGACGTGCTGATCGTCGAGGCGCGCGGAAAGCGCGAGCCGGCGGACGAAGGGCGCGCATTCATCGAGCGGTACGAGCGCGACGTTTCGGCGCTGTAGGCTCGCCCAGCTCCGCGCTCGGGCAGAGGTCGTTCAGCACGCAGTTCGGACAGTCGGGCTTGCGGGCGATGCAGATGCGGCGGCCGTGCAGGATCAGGCGATTGGCGAACTTCGTCCACTCCCCTCTCGGCACGATCTTCATCAGGTCTTCTTCGATCTCGACCGGGTCCGCGTGTTTCGTGAACCCGAGGCGGCCGGAGAGGCGGGTGACGTGGGTGTCGACGATGATGCCGGCCTCGATGTTCATGGCGTTGCCGAGGACGACGTTCGCGGTCTTGCGGCCGACGCCGGGGAGCGCGACCAGCTCTTCCATCGTGCGCGGCACCTCGCCCCCGTGGCGCTCGACGATCGCTTTCGAGCACGCGATCACCGCCTTCGCTTTGTTGCGGAAGAAGCCGGTCTGCTTCACGTCGACTTCCATGTCCACCTGCGAAGCGTTCGCGAACGCCTGCGCGTCCGGATATTTGCGGAAGAGTCCCTTCGTGACGATGTTCACGCGCGCGTCGGTCGACTGCGCGGCAAGGATGGTCGCGATCAGCAGCTCGAACGGATTCGTGAAGTCGAGCTCGACGCGCGCGTCGGGATACGTTTTCTTCAGGCGCTCGTTGACTTCGGCGGCGCGGGCTTTGAGATTCGGGCGAGGCATCGGCATAGAATCCTCTCATGACCACCGCCATTCACGAGCCCCGCACCATCCGCGCGCCGCGCGGCACGCAGATCTCCTGTCAGGGCTGGCAGCAGGAAGCCGCGCTGCGCATGCTCATGAACAACCTCGACCCGGAGGTGGCGGAGCGGCCGGAGCAGCTCATCGTGTACGGCGGGATCGGCAAGGCCGCGCGCAACTGGGAGTGCTACGACGCGATCGTGGCGACGCTCGAGCGTCTGAAGAACGACGAGACGCTGCTCGTGCAGTCGGGCAAACCGGTGGGGGTGTTCCGCACGCACGAGAACGCGCCGCGCGTGCTCATCGCGAACTCGAACCTCGTCCCGCACTGGGGCACGTGGGACGAGTTCCGCCGCCTCGACGCGCTGGGGCTGACGATGTACGGGCAGATGACCGCGGGCTCATGGATCTACATCGGGACGCAGGGCATCCTGCAGGGGACGTACGAATGCTTTGCGGCCGTGGCGAAGCAGCACTTCGGCAACTCGCTCCGCGGCAAGCTCGTCGTCACCGCGGGCCTCGGCGGGATGGGTGGCGCGCAGCCGCTTGCGGCGACGATGAACGAGGCCACGGCGCTGGTGGCCGAGGTCGACCGCACGCGCATCCAGCGCCGTCTCGAGAAGCGCTATCTCGACGAAGAGGCGCCGTCGCTCGACGCCGCGATCGCACGCGCGCTCGAAGCCCGCGATCGCGGCGAAGCGATCTCCATCGGCGTGGTCGCGAATGCGGTCGAACTGCTCGAAGCGCTCCTCGAACGAGGCATCGTCCCCGACGTCCTCACCGACCAGACCTCGGCGCACGACGAGCTGACGGGCTACGTCCCCGCCGGGATGAGTTATGAAGACGCTTTAGCGTTACGTGAAAGCGACAGCAAAAAATATATTCATTTATCGTACGAAACGATGGCGCGCCACATGCGCGCGATGATCGAGCTGCAGAACCGCGGCGCGATCACGTTCGACTACGGCAACAACCTGCGCGGCCAGGCCATCAAGGTCGGCGTGACGAACGCGTTCGAGGTCGGCGGCTTCGTGCCGCTGTTCATCCGTCCGCAGTTCTGCGAAGGACGCGGCCCGTTCCGCTGGGCCGTGCTCTCCGGCGATCCGAACGACCTCTTCGTCACGGACGAGGCCATCCTCGAGCTCTTCCCCGACGACGAGCCGCTGCATCGCTGGATCCGCATGGCCCAGAAGCGCGTGGAGTTCCAGGGGCTGCCGGCGCGCATCTGCTGGCTCGGCTACGGCGAGCGCGACAAGGCCGGCGCGCTGTTCAACCGGCTCGTGGCGGAGAAGAAAGTGTCCGCGCCGATCGTCATCGGTCGCGACCATCTCGACTCCGGCTCGGTCGCTTCGCCGAATCGCGAGACCGAGGCGATGAAAGACGGATCGGATGCAATCGCGGACTGGCCGATCCTCAACGCGATGCTCAACACGGCCGCGGGCGCGACGTGGGTGAGCCTGCATCACGGTGGCGGCGTCGGCATCGGCTATTCGCTGCATTCGGGGATGGTGGTCGTGGCGGACGGAACGGAGGACGCGGCCGCGCGGCTGCAGCGCGTGCTCACCACCGATCCGGGCACGGGCGTGATGCGTCACGCGGATGCGGGATACGACGAGGCCATCCAGGCGGCGAAAGAACGCGGCGTCGACATCCCCATGCTTCGCTGAGTCCCCTCGCCCGCGTCAGCGGGGAGAGGGGATGGTGAGCTTTTTCGCTTTCCCGTCCTTCGGATGCTTGCGCAGATGCGCACGCAGCGCTTCGCGTCCACGCTCGACCCTGCATTTGCAGAACGAGCTCGTCCGCGCCACCTCGTACAAATCGCCGAGCTCCTCGAACGCCGCGAACGCGTCGTCCCACTGCTGGGACTCCTGCGACAGCCATCCCAGCCAGCGCAGCGCACGCGGACGGATGGCCGGCGTCTTGATCGCTTCTTTCAACTCGATCCGCGCCACGCCGAACGCCTTGTCGCGATACGCCACATACCCCCGCGCAAAATGTCCCAACGGTTTGTCGCGTTTCGCGATCTCCTCGACCTGCGCGCGCGCTTCCGCCATGTCGCCGCCCGCGATCCGCGGCGTCATCACGTGAAAACGCACGAGGTCGAAACGCACCTCGACGTCGTTCGGACGGAGCAGCAACGCCTCGTCGAGAGCGCTTTTGACGTCGAAGGCAAGCTTGATCAGGCGCACCGGGTTCGACGTCTGCTCCGCCTCCGCCATCCAGCGCCGGGCGCGAGCGTGCGGGTCGCCAGCGGGCGCGGCCGTGACGGCTACGGCGAATAGCAAAGCGACAAGAACGGTTCTCAGGCAGACCCCGGAGATGCATACTACGCGCTCCGGCTTTCTTGGAGGTGTCGTCATCAAAGCTCAGCAGCACATGAAAAAAGACTGGGTGAACATTCTTTTCCTCACCCTCACCCCCGTCGTCGGCATCGCCGGCACGGCCGCCTACACGTACTACAAAGGGTTCGCGCTGTGGATGCCGCTGCTCATGGCCGGCATGTACCTCGCGGTCGGCATGTCGATCTGTGCGGGCTACCACCGCTTCTTCTCGCACAAGAGCTACGAGGCGCACCCGATCGTGCAGACGTTCTTCGCGATCTTCGGGGCGATGGCGGCGCAGAACTCGATCCTCTGGTGGTCGTCGAGCCACCGCGTGCATCACAAGTACGCGGACAAGGATTGGGATCCGTACAACATCCACCGCGGCTTCTGGTGGGCGCACATCTTCTGGATCTTCTACCGGAACGAAGAGCGCGACGACACGTTCGCGAACTCGCCCGACCTCAAAGACAACAAGATCGTCATGTGGCAGCACAAGTGGCACAAGGTGATCCTGATCGTCGGCGGCTTCGGCCTCCCGACGTTGATCGGTGCCGCGTTCGGCGACGCGCTGGCCGGCCTGCTGTGGGGCGGCTTCACGCGCATCGTCGTCATCCATCACACGACGTTCTTCGTCAACTCGCTCGCGCACTACCTCGGCAAGCCGGAGTTCAACGCCGAGGCTTCGGCGCGGGATAACTGGGCGGTGGCACTGCTGACGCTCGGCGAGGGCTATCACTCGTTCCATCACCGCTTCCCTGCCGACTTCCGCAACGGCATCCGCTGGTACCAGTGGGATCCGGCGAAGTGGTTCATCGGCACGGCGCGCTATTTCGGTCTCGCGTCGAACCTGCTGACCACGCCGCTGCCGCAGATCGAGCAGGCCCGCATGCGCGCGGCGCTCCGCGTCGTCGAGCCGAAGATCGCCGTGGTCGAAAGCACGCTCGCGCACGAAGTGCGCCGCCGCCTCAAAGTGGCCAGCGTGCATCTCGAGAAGGCCGTGGCGCTGTGGCGCCGCGCCCTCGAAGAGCGCGCCCAGGGCTCGTCCTGGCGCAAGACGCGGAAGATGTCCGCGCGCCACGTACGCAGATCGCGACGCCACTGGAAGCTGGCGGTGAGGATGCTGAAAACCGCATGACGCCGCCTTCGGGCGCGCGAGCTTCCCACGACGCCGGCAGAAATGCCGGCGTTACTTTTTCCCGAGCTTCTTCAGCGCGCGGCGCGCGTCCTTTCCCTGACGCGGACACGTGCAGCGCTCCCCCCACACGCGCTCGTAGAGGTCGATCGCCGCGCCGACCTCGTTCGCTTCGGCACGTTCGCGAGCGCGATCGAGCAGCGCATCCGCTTCCGCCGCGCGGCGATCGAGCTCTTCGCGCACGAGCTCCTCGACCTCGGTCACCGGCAGTCTTCCGCTCTCCCCTTCCACCTCGCCGACGAGCGCCCCTTCGCGCGTGGTGAGGATCGCGATCGGGATCTCGTCGCCCACGTCGAGCCGCGCCAATCGCGCGCGGTCGTCGACGCGTACGACGCGCATGGCCACGCAACGCGACGAATAGAGCGTCAGCTCATCGGAGGTCAGCAGCGGGGAGCGGCGCAGGTCTTCCGGCGAGGCCGGGACCCAGAAGAGGACGAGCGGCGCGTCGACGACGTCGTCCGGCGCGAGCACTTTCCACGGCACCAGCGAGACATGAGCCTCTCCGGCCGGCAGGAGTTGCACGCCGGCGGCGAGAAAGGCGAGCGCCGCGGCCACGCGCGCAGTTCTGCACCACATGTTGCGGAAACCTTGAGGGAAGTACTGCGAATTATACGTCGCGGAGAGCAGCACCGACCGGTAGAATCCGCGTCCAAGCCCCAGTCACCTGCACATGACGGTTCGTGAGTCCCTAGGTCACTACGAAATCCTCGGTCCCATCGGCGCCGGCGGCATGGGTGAGGTGTACGTCGCGCGCGATCCGAAGCTCGGGCGCCGCGTGGCCATCAAGCTGCTGCCGCTGCGGCTGGCGGGCGATCGCGACACGCTCTCGCGCTTCACGCAGGAAGCGCGGTCGGCGTCCGCGCTGAACCATCCGAACATCGTCACGATCCACGAGGTCGGCGCGCACGAAGGCACGCCGTTCATCGTGATGGAGTACGTCGAAGGCCACGACCTGCGCAGCCTCATCGCGGACGGTCCGCTGCCGGTGCGCAAGCTTCTCGACATCGCCGTGCAGATCGCCGACGGCCTCGCCGCGGCGCACGAGCGCGGCATCGTCCACCGCGATCTCAAGCCCGAGAACATCATGATCACTCGGGACGGCTACGTGAAGATCCTCGACTTCGGCCTGGCGAAGATCGTCTCCCCCTCGCCCGACAGTCAGGAGAACACGCTGCAGCTCGACATGCCGGGCACCAACCCCGGCACGATCCTCGGCACCGTCGGCTACATGTCGCCCGAACAGGCGACCGGCAAACGCCTCGACTTCCGCTCCGACCAGTTCGCATTCGGTGCGATCCTCTACGAGCTCGCCACCGGCCGCGCCGCGTTCGAAGGCGAGACCGCGATCGACACGCTCTCCGCGATCCTGCACAACGACCCGCCGATCATCACGAAGAGCGCCCCCCGCGCCCCCGCGCAACTCGCGGACATGATCCGCCGCCTCCTCGAGAAATCCCCCGACGACCGCTACTCCTCCGCCCGCGACCTCGCCCGCGAGATCCGTGTCGTGCGCGACCGCGTGGCGGCCGAGGAGAGCGGCTATCACCAGTCGCAACCGTCGATCGACGTGCCGAAGAAGACGACCGTCACGGTGATCGCGGCGATTGCCCTCGCCGTGTTCCTCGCGGGCGCGATGTTCATGGCGAAGGAGCGGCGACCGGCCGTTTCGTCTACGGAGACCACGGCTCCCGCACCCGCTCCGACGAAGTTTCTCGCGGTGATGCGCTTTCAGGATCTGACGAACGATCCCAACGGGGCGCTGGTCGTCGATGGTTTCGCGGAGACACTCACCGCGCGGCTTGCGCATTATCCGAACATGCAGGTCATGCGTCCGGGCCGGCAGGAGTCCGAGGAGACGGATCCGCGGAAGGTGGCGCGCTTCCTTGGTGCGAATCTCGTCCTTACCGGTTCGATGATGCGGCAGCGCGACACGATCCGCGTGACCTACAGAATCCTCGATACCGCAACCGGACGCGAATGGAGCGACCTCGTTACGGGCAGTGTTTCCGATCTCTTCGGCATGCAGGACGAAGTTGCCGAACGTGTCGCGCGCCAGCTCAACCTCGGCGCGTCGCCTGTGCAGATCGCACTCGACCCCGCGGTCTCGCAGCAGAAATACCTCGAAGCCATCGGCCACATGCGGCGTTATGACGACGTCAAGTCGCTCGACGCTGCGCTTGCGATCCTGCAGGACCTCGGGTCGTCGCCGAGCGTGCAGGCTGCTCTCGCACGCGCATACCTGCACAAATTTCAGATCACGCGCGACACAGCGCTCGCCGCCTCCGCCGGAGAAGCAGCGGAGCTCGCGCTGAAGAGCGATCCGCAGAGCATCGACGTCAACGTCACGCTCGGAGAACTGCGGCGGCGCACGGGGCGTTATGAGGAAGCACAGACCGCGTTTCTGCGCGTTCTGTCGCAGCAGCCGACGAACTTCGACGCCGTCCTCGGCCTAGCCATGACGTACCGCGACAGCAACGACCCGGCCCACGCCGAAGAAACGTTCAAGCGCGCGATTGCGCTGCAGCCGAATTACTGGGCGCCGTACAACCACCTTGCCGGCTTCTATTACGGCCAGGCGCGTTACGCCGAGGCAGCCACACAATGGCAGCAGGTCGTGCGACTGGCGCCGGATAGTGCATGGGCCTACAACAACCTCGGTGCCGTGCAGAGCCGCCTCGGCCGCTACGACGAGGCGGTGCAGACCTTTCGTCAATCGGTTGCGCGGAAACCGACCGGACAGGGGTACTCGAACCTCGGCACCACGCTGTATTTCGCAGGACAGTTCGCGGCGGCCGCCGAAGCATTGGAGCAAGCCACGGCGCTCACTCCGGAAGCGCACCTTTACTGGCGCAATCTCGGCGATGCCTATCGCTGGATTCCCGGAAAACAGCAGGACGCACAACGCTCCTTTGAACGCGCGATCGCTCTGTGCGACAAAACGCTGAGTTTCAATGCCGCCGACGCCACAGCGCATGCTTCACGGGCGAGCGCACTGGCGAAGCTCAGACGGCAGCGCGAAGCGCGTGCGGCCATCCTCCGCGCGCTCGAGTTGAAGCCGAGCGACAGCTCCATTGTCTACGAGGCAGCTGTCATCGCCAACGTCGGTGGTGACGAAGAAGAAGCGCTCGCCCGGATCGAACAGGCCGTCCGCCTGAAGCATCCTCTCAGTGACTTCCTGCGCGACCCCGAATTTGCGAACCTGCGAAAAAGCGGTAGCCTACAGGCAGCCATTCAGGGTCCAGGGGCTACAAAATAGGAGGAGCTTCACCATGCCGAACGAACAGGCAGATAAAGTCGTGCGTATTACGTGGAACAACGGGTTGCCGGTTCCCGATCAGGATCCGGTGCAGGTCTGGCGCAACAGCCAGAAAGTGCGCTGGGTCGCAGATTTCGAATTCCAGATTTCCGTCGACGGCTACAACCAGCTCGTCTACTCGAAAGGCGGGAACGGAAGCTCGGAGCATCGCTGCGTGACCGGCATCTTCGGCGACGACGCGAGCAAAACGTACAAGTACACGATCAGCGCGAACGGCATCGACAACGATCCCACTCTCGAGATCCAGCCGTAATGAGCGTCATCCTCTCGCCTGTCGACTGGCTGGCGAGACTTCCCGGCAGCAACGGACAGCGTTTCGTGGTCGTGTTCGAGCACGGAACGCTGTCCGTCGAGCTGTACGCGCCGCGCGGCACCGATCCGCAGCAGCCCCATGCGCGCGATGAGGCCTATGTCGTCGTCAGCGGCAGCGGTACGTTCGTGCAGGGCAGCTTGCGCCGCGCGTTCGATTCCGGCGAGTTTCTGCACGTCGCGGCCGGTGTCGAGCATCGCTTCGAGAACTTCACCGGCGACCTCGTGGTGTGGGTGATCTTCTACGACGGTTCGATGGAAGCGAAAATCTCGACGCCGCAGGGCGACAACATTCAGGAGCCGCATGCGCGCGACGAGATCTACGTCTGCATCCGCGGCCGCGGCACGCTCGTGCACGGCGCGCGGCGCGATGCGTTCGAGGCCGGCGACCTGATGTTCGTCGAGCGCGGCCTCGCGCATCATTTCGAAGACTGCAGCGACCTCGCGGTTCGCGTCTTCTTCTTCAGTTGACGTTGTCGGTGTAGACCGTGACTTTGCTCGACGTGCGCAGGTCGTTCGTCGTCTTGTTCACGACGTCCATCACGTTCTGCGTCTGCCGCGAAAGCAGGAACTCGCGGATGCCCGCCCGTGCGTCCTCGTACGTCTTCACCGTCTCCGGCTGGCGACCTTCGGCGAGGAGGAGGTGAAAGCCGCCCTCCGCTTCGATGAGACCGCTCATCGTACCGGGCCGCAACGCGAGCGCCGCGTCACCGACGCGCTTGTCGAGCGTCGACGCGTCGACCCATCCGAGGTCGCCGCCGTTGGCGGCGGAGTCATGTTCGGAGTGTTCACGCGCGGCCGCGGAGAACGCGGCCGTCAGCTTCTCCGGATCCGTCTTCGTGTCGAAGAGGCTCTGCATGATCCTGCCGGCCTGCACGCGCGCTTCGGCCGCGGGACGCGTCGACGCGGAGACGAAGATCGTGCGCAGCTTCACGCGCTCGGGCGTGCGGAAGTCGTCCGGGTTGTTGTCGTAGAACTCGCGGATCTCGCTCTCCTCGACGAACTGGCCGCCGATGGCGTCGCGGACGTACAGGTCGAACAGCGCGGACTCCTTCGCCGCCTCGAGCTCGGCCTGCACTTCGGCGTTTTTCTCGAAGCCCGATTCCACGGCCTTCTGCAGGAGGAGGCGCTTGCCGATGTAGTTGTTGAGGAAGCCCAGCTTCCCGCCGCCGCTCTTCTCGTACTGCGCGCGCATCTTCTCGCTCATGCGGTTCCAGAGGCGGTCGAGGCGCGCGCGGGTGATTTTTTCGCCGTTGACCACGGCCACGACCTTGTCGCCGTCGGCCGTTTGCGCGGCGGCAGGCAGCGCGGTGGCGAGAGCGAGCACGAGAGTGAGAAGCGTCCGTTTCATGCGCGACCTCAACAGGGTGGGCAAAGCGGCGATTCCGGTACAGTGTCCGCGTGCGGATCCTCATCGCGTGCGCCGCGCTGTACCGCGAGGGTGGCCGCTGGTACGTCTACGAAGCCGTCCAGCCGGTGCAACTGACCCCCTTTTCCGAATGGACGAAGCGTGGCAAAGACGGCCATTTCGTGGTCAAGCGGCTGCGCGATCGAAAGGTGCTCACTCCGGCCGCGCTGGCGCGCATGAAAACCGTCGCCGAGCGCTACCGTGGCCGCGATTACGATCTCTACTTCTCGTGGAGTGACGACCGGATCTACTGTTCCGAGCTGGTGTGGAAGATCTACCAGACGGCTACCAGGCTCGAGATTGGTAAGTTGCAGAAGCTGCGGGACTTCGACCTCTCCCATCCCGCGGTCCGGCAGAAGATGCGGGAGCGCTACGGAACGAAGATTCCGTCCGCCGAGCCGGTCATCTCCCCCTCGGCGATGTTCGATTCGGGCCTTCTGATCGAGGTCGTGCGACGATCGCTGTCAAGCACTATTCGGAGTTTTCCACATTGTGGAAATCTTGACGATTACTGGGCGTTTCGCACGCCGCTGATTCGCCGTTTCGCCGCGATGGGAAGGGAGGCGCGTGTGGAAGGTTTGCGGACGGAACCGCCTGCCGGTTTTTCTGCTCTTACACTCCCCGCCATCGTCCCATGAGCGTCGCACAACTTGACGTTGCTCTCGACCGGCCCATGCCGCAAAGCCCGGATGCCGAACGGGCTGTTCTGGGGGCGATCCTCATCAACAACAACGCGTTCTATCGCGTCATCGGCACCATCGACACCGACGACTTTTTCAAGGACGCGCATCGCACCATCTTCGCGACGATGCGCCGCATGGCCGAGCGCAGCCAGGAGATCGAGCCGCTCACGCTGAAGGAAGAACTGGCCAAGTACGCGGAGCTCGACAAGGTCGGCGGCGTCGCGTACGTCATGGCGCTCACCGACACCGTGCCCGACGTCGCCAATGTCGAACGATACGCGCGCATCGTGCGCGAAAAATCGATGCTGCGCCGCCTCATCGTCATGGGCAACACCGTCATGCGCGCCGCCCTCGACGCGCCGAGCGAGCCGGCCGAAGTTCTCACCATCGCCGAGAAATCGCTCTACGAAATCGCGGAAGGGACGACGGAGAAGGGCTTCGTCAGTCTCGACAAGATCACCCGCACGAACATGACGGCGATCGAACAGATCCACTCGAACGCCGGCCGCCTCGTCACCGGCCTGCCCACCGGCTACGACCGCTTCAATGAAATGACCTCGGGGTTTCAGCCGGGCGATCTGATCATCCTCGCGGCACGACCCTCGATGGGGAAAACGTCCTTCATGATGAATATCGCGGAATCCATTGCCCTCCCCGGCAAGGATGGGCAACCGCGAGCCGGCGATCGTCTGTACGGCGTGGGCGTGTTCTCGCTCGAAATGTCGAAAGAGCAGATCGGGCTGCGCATTCTTTCGTCGGAGTCCGGCGTGTCGAATCATCTGATTCGTTCGGGGATGCTCTCCGAGCGGAACTGGCGCGACCTGGCGGAAGCTTCGGCGCGGCTGGCGAAGGGGAAGATCTACATCGACGACACGGCGGGCATGGACCCGCTGGAGATGCGCGCGAAAGCGCGGCGGCTGAAGATGGAGGCCGGGCTCGACATGATCATGGTCGACTACCTCCAGCTCATGTCGATCAAAGGCAAGATCGAGTCGCGCCAGCAGGAGGTCTCGCAGATCTCGCGCAGCCTGAAAGCGATCGCCAAAGAGCTCGGCGTGCCGCTGCTGTCGCTTTCGCAGTTGTCGCGTCGCTCGGAACAACGCACCGGCGACCATCGCCCGCAGCTCTCCGACCTTCGCGAATCCGGCTCGATCGAGCAGGACGCGGACCTCGTCGCGTTCATCTACCGCGATGAGGTCTACAACAAGGAAACCGAAGAGAAGGGCATCGCCGAGATCATCATCGCCAAGCAGCGCAACGGCCCCATCGGCGACTTCAAGCTCGTGTTCCGCAACGACATCACCAAGTTCTTCAACTACGAGCCACAGCCCGAGTATCTGCCGCCGGCGGGGTGACAATGACGCATACGGCACGGCTTGAAGACATTTCGCCCGAGGAAACCACGGCCATTTCCGGCCCGATTCTGGTCCGAGCGTTCATCATCGACGTGTTGGTGAAACATGGGAGCATGACCAGAGAGGCTGGCGGGAAACTCGGCTACGCGTCGCTCATGCGTATGGTGAACGAGAGCTGGCCAAAGCCTCGCGACGCGAGCTAAGCGCCCACCCATCGCCTACAGCGGTCAGAGAAGCGCGACAATAGCGCCATGAAACGGCTGCTCCTCCTCATCGCGTGCGTCGTGCTCACCGCCAGCGTCGAAGGCGCGGTCGTGCGTGTGGTCATCGACGATGTGATCCACCCGATGTCGGACGAGGTTCTCGGGCGGGCGCTCGAGCAGGCGAAAGCGAACGGCGCGAGCGCCGTCATCGTCGAGCTCAGGACGCCCGGCGGGCTGGAGACGTCGATGCGTGCGATGGTCGAGAGGATCATCAAGTCGCCGGTGCCGGTCATCGTGTGGGTGGGACCGGGTGGCGCGCGCGCGGCGTCGGCGGGATTTTTCATTCTCGAAGCGGCGGACGTCGCCGCGATGGCGCCAGGTACGAACACGGGCGCGGCGCATCCGGTGCTGCTCGGCGAGAAGCTCGACGACGTCATGAAGATGAAGATGCAGAACGACGCGGCCGCGTTCATGCGCAGCATCGCGCAGCGTCGCGGACGCAACGTCGCGGCCGCGGAGAGCGGCGTGCGCGAAGCGAAATCATTCACCGAGGACGAGGCGCTGCAACTGAAGCTGATCGACGTCGTCGCACCCAATGTGCCGACACTCCTGAAGTGGGCCGACGGCAAGTCGGTCAGAAGGTTCGACGGAAGAGTGCAGGTTCTCGAAACGAGCGGACCCGTGACCGATTACGAGATGACGCTCAAGCAGCGTCTCCTCTCCTGGATCATGGATCCCAACGTCGCCTTCGTCTTCATGTCCCTCGGCATGCTCGCGCTGTGGGCGGAATTCAACCACCCAGGCGCGATCCTGCCCGGCGTCGTCGGCCTCATCGCCATCGTGCTCGCCGCATTCGCGCTCAACCTCCTCCCCACGCGCTTCGCCGCGCTCGCCCTCATCGCCGTCGCCTTCGCTCTGTTCGCCCTCGAAGCGAAATTCACTTCCTACGGCATCCTCGGCATCGGCGGCGTGATCAGCATGGTTTTCGGCGCGCTGCTGCTCGTCGACGGACCGATTCCGGAGCTGCGCGTGCACCTCACCACCGCCCTTGCCGTGAGTGTCCCCGTCGGCGCCATCGCCGTGTTCCTCATGACGCTCGTGCTCCGCGCGCACAAACATCGCGTCGCCACGGGCACCGAAGCGATGGTCGGCGAGATCGGCATCGCGCGCACACCCGTCGCCGTCGACGGCAAAGTCTTCGTGCATGGCGAGCTGTGGAACGCAACCGCGCAGAACGAGATCGCGGAAGGAACGCGCGTGCGCGTCAGGAGCGTGGAGGGGCTGCGGGTGGTGGTGGAGAGGGCGGATTGACCGCGTTTTTGAGCCACGGCAATTCCCAGCGGCCTTCTTCTTCATCGAGGCGCGGCAACGGCACCGGTTTGCCGAGGCGCGCGAGCTGCGTCAGCTCCCACAGCTTTGCGTACTTCCAGAACGTGTAATAGACGTGCATGCCGACGGAGATCAGACCGCGCGTGCCGTCGAGGAAGCCGCCGTTGAAGAAGAAGTCGCGCACGAACTTGCCGAGGGTGTGCGAGAAGATGCCCCAGAGGCCGGTGGTCTTGCCGTCGATGTACATCTGCGCCGCGCCCCAGTTCGCGTAGCGCGTCATCTTGGCGATCATGTGATCGAACGAGCGGATGTAGTAGTGCAGCATCTTGTGCCGCAGGTCGAACGTCGGTCCGTCGACGACGAGGTCCGCGTGCACGCGCTTGTTCGGATAGCGCGCATGGCCGCGATGAAAGAGCCGCGTCACGCGGTCGCGCTGCAGCCCGCTGTACTTCACTTCCTTGCCGAGCATGAAGTTGCGGCGGCCGACCGAATACGCCCAGTGATCGAGCGGACCTTCGAGCGTGCGGAAGATCTCGTCGCGCAATTCCGGAGTCACGCGCTCGTCCGCGTCGATGACGAAGATCCAGTCGTGGGAGGCGCGATCGATCGCGTAGTTCTTCGTCGACGCCGCACCGAGGTACTCGCGCTCTTCGATGCGCGCCTTCGGGAACTTCTCGCGCACGCGCGGCACCGTGCCGTCGGTGGAGAGGGAGTCGACGAGATAGATCTCATCGGCCCACTCGACGGTGCGCAGACACTCCTCGATCTGTTCGATTTCGTTGAGGGTGTGAATGATGACAGTGACGGGCGGACGCGGCATCAGCGGCGGTCGATTCTATGCGAGTGGCTGATGCTGTCGCTACGCCGGGAACGACCGGAGGCCTCCCGGCGTTCCCCGGGTGGGCGGTAGTATTCAGCCATGCCACACAAACGGGCCCTGCTTCTCCTGCTGCTCGCCGCCGCGTGCGCGACGGTACCGACGGAAACGACCCGCCGCTACACGGTGCTCATGAGCACGAATCCCGCGGGCACGCAGGTCGTGACGACGCGCGGCAATGAGTCCGTGATCGAGTACGAATTCAACGACCGCGGACGCGGACCGAAGACGCGCACGACGCTCCGCGTCGATGATCGCGGGGTGCCGATCGCCATCGAAACGAGCGGCAACGACTACTTCAAACAGCAGATCACGGAAGGCTTCCGGATCGACGGCACGACCGCGCGCTGGAAGAACACCGCGGAGACGGCCGAGGGACCGGCCGGCGCGTTTTACTCGAGCATGTATGGACCACCCGAAGAGACGGCCGTGCTGGCTCGGGCCCTGCTGCGGAATGGCGGACGGATGGCCATGCTGCCGGGCGGTGAAGCATCCATCCGCAAAGCCGGCGAGAGCACGATCCGCGGCACGCACGTCACCGCGTACGAGATCAGCGGACTCGGATTCACGCCGCTGGAGATCTGGCTCGACGACGACCTGAATCTCTTCGGCTCCGTATCGTCGTGGTCCTCGACGATTCGCGAAGGATTCGAGGCCGAGGCGAAGACGCTGATCGACATCCAGGAAGAACGTTCGCGGGCGCGCGTGGCGGAGCTGGCGAAGAAGCTCACGCACACGCCGACGATGCGGCGCCTGTCGATCGTGAACGCGCGCGTGTTCGACCCGCGGACGGGCACGATCTCCGCGCCGACCATCGTCAACATCGAAGGCGATCGCATCGCGGCCGTCGGACAGCCGATGCAGTTCAGCGCGGCGGACGTCTACGACGCGGGCGGCAAAGTGGTGATGCCCGGCCTGTGGGACATGCACACGCACATCGGCACCGAGGACGGCCTGCTGAACATCGCCGCCGGCGTCACCTCGGTTCGCGACCTCGGCAACGACAGCGATTTCATCACCGCGTACAAGCAGAAGATCGACGTGGGTGAGGCGATCGGACCGCGCATCGTCCTGGCGGGACTCGTCGACGGCCCGGGTCCGTTCAAGGCGCCGACGAACATTTTCGCGGACAACGAAGCGGAAGCGCGCAAGGCCGTCGACCATTTCGCGGAGCGCAACTACGAGGGGCTGAAGATCTACAGCTCGATCAAGCCGGAGCTCGTGCCGGTGCTGACGAATTACGCGCACGAGCGCGGACTGCGCGTCAGCGGCCACATCCCGGCGGGCATGCGCGCGGAGCAGGCGGTCGACGCCGGCTACGACGAGATCCAGCACGTGAACATGCTGCTGCTCAACTTCATGCCGGACGTGACGGACACGCGGACGCCGGCGCGTTTCACCGAGCCCGCGAAACGCGCCGCGGATCTCGATCTGAAGTCGCGCGAAGTGCAGGCGTTCATCGAGAAGCTGCGTGCGCGGAACATCGTCGTCGATCCGACGCTGGCGGTCTTCGAGGACATGTTCACGGCACGCGCGGGGACGGTGTCGCCGTCGTACGCGAGGATCGCGGACCGCTTCCCGCCGCAGGTGCGCCGTCACTTCCTGACCGGCGGCTTGCCGGTGCCGGACGGCATGGACGCGCAGTACCGCCGATCCTTCGCGAAGATGCTGGAGCTCGTCGCCGAGTTGCATCGCGCGGGTGTGAAGATCGTCGCCGGCACGGACGCGCTCGCGGGTTTCACACTGCATCGCGAGCTCGAGCTGTACGCGCAGGCCGGCATCCCGAACGCGGACGTCCTGCGCCTGGCCACGCTGACGCCCGCAGAGATCCTGAAGCGCGACCACGACCTCGGCACGATCGAAGCCGGCAAGCTCGCCGACCTGATCGTGATCGACGGCGACCCGCTGGCAAACATCAGCGACATCCGGCGGGTGGTGCGCGTGATCAAGGGTGGGAGGGTGTATGAGCCGAGGGAGTTGTATGGGGAGGTGGGGGTGGGGAGTGAGCTGTAAAGCGTGAGAGCTATAGAGTTGTAAAGGGGAGCCCCTCTATAGCTCTATCGCTCAACAGCTTTACGGCTCTCACAACGTGTAATTCTTCTCCAGCAACACCCTCGCCCTCCGATCGCGCAGATTGCGGATCTGCGATTCGATGTCGCGTTCGAAGGGGATCTTGCGATGGCTGGCGTAGACGGGGGCGTCGCAGGTGATTTTTTTGAGCTCTTCGCCGAAGGTGTGCGGGGTGAGGTGCGCGGTCTCGTCGGCGAGTGCCTGCTGGTCGTTCGGGAAGGACGCCTCGGTCACGATCGCCACCACGTTTTCGAGCTTGTTCGTGCGCTTCCAGATCTCCTGCGTCGGTCCCGTGTCACCGGTGAAGACGATCGACTGGCCGGCCATCTCGAGCAGCACTCCGGACGCGGGGATCTGGTGATCGACGGCGACGGCGGTGATGCCTACGTCGTTGAAGATGATGCGCTTACCGGGCGTGAGCGCACGCATCTGCACGGCGGGTTTGCCGGTCTGCGGCGCGATGATGTCGGAAAAGTCCGGCCATACCACACCGTTGAAAACGTCGCGCGCGAGCAGGTCCATGACCTCGCGGGACGCGAAAATCGTCAGCGGCACCGTCGGCTGCGAAAACCGGTTGTGGATGAGATGAGGGAGGTCGCGGATATGGTCCGCGTGGGGATGCGAGATGAAGACCGCCTGGACACGCGACTGCTGCGCGAAGGAGAGCTTCGACGTCAGAGTGCCGGCATCCACCGCGAACCAGTCGTCGATCAGGTACCCGGTCAGATTATGTTCTGCATCCGACGCCCCGTAAGCGCCGAGCACCTTCAGCCGCATCTCCCGTCCTTCACCTCGTGGCTTTCTGCGTGGGGGGACTGGTAACTATTCTTGCAGTGGTCAACCAGGTTGTCCAGCAGCGTGACGCCGCTCACTATGGCACGTAAGTCAGAGACGCACGAGGTTTTCGAGCCCTTTCATCCCGCCGTACGGGAGTGGTTCGCCTCTTCGTTCGCCTCGCCGACGAAGGCTCAGCTCCTCGGCTGGCCCGCGATTGCAAACGGCGAGCACACGCTGATCTTCGCGCCGACCGGGAGCGGAAAAACGCTGACGGCGTTCCTCTGGGCGCTCGACCGGCTGATGTTCGCGCCGCGTCCGCCGAAGGACCGCCGCTGCCGCGTGATCTACGTTTCGCCGCTGAAAGCATTGGCCGTGGACGTCGAGCGCAACCTGCGCGCGCCGCTCGCGGGAATCGCCAACGTGGCCCAGACGCGCGGCGACGCGTTCACGTTTCCGGAGATCGCCACGCGCACCGGCGACACGCCGCAAAGCGAGCGTGCACGTTTCGCACGCGAGCCGGCGGACATCCTCATCACCACGCCGGAATCGCTGTATCTGATGATGACCTCCAACGCGCGCGACGTGCTGCGCGGTGTCGAGACGATCATCATCGACGAAATCCACGCCCTCGTGCCGAACAAGCGCGGCGCGCACATGGCGCTTTCGATCGAGCGTCTGGCCATGCGCTGTGAGAAGCCGCCGCAGCGCATCGGGCTCTCCGCTACGCAGCGGCCTCTCGAAGAAGTGGCGCGCTTTCTCGGCGGCGCCGAAACCGAGACGCAATTCCGTCCGGTCACGATCGTCGACACCGGCGAGCGCAAGAAGCTGACGCTGCGCGTGGAAGTGCCGGTCGAGGACATGGCCAAGCTGGCGGAGACGGAGATCGCCAGCGGGCCCGCGGCAGGCGGACCGAAGTCGCCGTCGATCTGGCCCGCGATCCATCCGCGCCTCCTCGAACTGATCCGCGCACACACGTCGACCCTCATCTTCGTGAACTCGCGGCGCCTCGCGGAACGGCTGGCCGCGGCGATCAACGAGCTCGCGGGCGAGACGATCTGCTTCGCACACCACGGCTCGATCGCACGCGCGCAACGCGTGGAGATCGAAGACTCGCTGAAATCGGGACGCTTGCCCGCGCTCGTGGCGACGTCCTCGCTGGAGCTGGGCATCGACATGGGTGCGATCGATCTCGTCGTGCAGATCGAAGCCCCACCCTCGATCGCCTCGGGGATGCAGCGCATCGGACGCGCGTCGCACCAGGTGGGTGCGGAGTCGAGCGGGATCATCTTCCCGAAATTCCGCGGAGACCTGATCGCGTGCGCGGCCGTCGCACAGGCGATGCACGAGGGGGCGATCGAGCCGACGCGCTACCAGCGCAATCCGCTCGACGTGCTCGCGCAGCAGATCGTGGCCATGGTGGCCGTCGATTCGTGGAGCACGGACGATCTCTTCAACGCCGTGCGCCGCGCCGCGCCCTTCGCGGAGCTCTCGCGCACGTCGTTCGACGGCGTGCTGGACATGCTCTCCGGCCTCTACCCCTCCGACGAATTCGCGGAGCTGCGTCCGCGCCTGACGTGGGATCGCGTGGCGAACACGCTCACGTCGCGGCAGGGGTCGAAGCGCATCGCCATCACCAGCGGCGGGACGATTCCGGACCGCGGTCTGTACGGCGTGTTCCTCGCCGGGACGGAGAAGAATCAGTCCGCGCGTGTCGGCGAGCTCGATGAGGAAATGGTCTTCGAGGCCTCTCCCGGCGAGACGTTCGTCCTCGGCGCGTCGACGTGGCGCATCGAGGAGATCACGCACGACAAGGTGATCGTCACGCCCGCGCCGGGGCAGCCCGGCAAGATGCCGTTCTGGAAAGCGGATGCCGCGGAGCGCAGCGTGCCGTTCGGCGAAGCGATCGGGAAACTGATCCGCGAGATCCGCGAGGCGAAACGCGGCGATGCGATCCGCCGCCTGGTCACGAAACACGATCTCGACAAACGCGCGGCCGAGAACTTTCTGCAGTACCTCGACGATCAGCACGAAGCCACGGGCGCGGTGCCGGACGACCGCACGATCGTCATCGAGCGTGTGATCGACGAGCTCGGCGATTGGCGCGTCTGCGTGCTCTCGCCGTTCGGCGGACGCGTGCACGCGCCGTGGGCGATGGCCGTCACGGCGAAAGTGCGGCAGCAGCTCGCGCTCGACGTCGAGTCGATGTGGAGCGACGACGGGTTCATCGTGCGCTTCCCCGAAACCGATCAGCCGCCCGCGTCCGATCTCGTGATTCCGGATCCGGACGAGGTCGAGCAACTGCTGCTGCGGCAACTCGGCGCGAGCTCGATGTTCGCCGCGAAGTTCCGCGAGGCCGCGGCGCGCGCGCTCCTGCTGCCGCGCACGCGCATCCAGGGCCGCACGCCGCTGTGGCAGCAGCGCAAACGCGCGTACGACCTGCTGCAGGTCGCGTCGCGCTTCGGTTCGTTTCCGATCATCCTCGAGGCGTATCGCGAGACGCTGCGCGACGTGTTCGACGTGCCGGCGCTCGTGGAGCTGACGAAGAAGATCCGCCAGCGCACGATCCGCGTGCACGTCGCCGACACGATCAAGCCCTCGCCGTTCGCGGCGTCGGTGCTGTTCCGCTACGTCGCGAACTTTCTGTACGACGGCGACGCGCCGCTCGCCGAGCGGCGCGCGCAGGCGCTCGCCATCGACCAGTCGCAGTTGCGCGAATTGCTGGGCGAGCCGGAGCTGCGCGAGCTGCTCGATCCGGAGGCGCTCGCGCAAACGGAGCTCGAGCTCCAGCATCTCGACGACCGGCACAAAGCGAAGAGCGCGGATTCGATTCACGATCTGCTGCTGCGGCTGGGCGATCTTTCGGTGGAGGAGATTGCCGCGCGGAGTGTCATCGATGCCGCCGACGCGGTGAAAGAGCTGGCCAAGACGCGGCGCATCCTCGAGATCACCATCGCCCGGGAGAAGCGCTTCATCGCCATCGAAGACTCCTCGCGCTACCGCGACGCTCTCGGCACGCCCATCCCGCACGGCGTCGCGGAGCGCTACCTGCAACCCGTCACCGATCCGGTCGGCGATCTCGTGTTGCGTTACGCGCGCACGCACGGCCCCTTCACTCCGCACGACGTCGCCCGCCGCTACGGCCTCGGCATCGCGGTCATTCATCACGCGCTGGAACGGTTCGTCGAACGCGGCCGACTCATCGAAGGCGAGTTCCGTCCCGGCGGGACGCAGCGCGAGTGGTGCGAGTCCGAGGTGCTGCGCATCGTGCGGCGGCGCTCCCTGGCGAAACTGCGCAAGGAAGCGGAGCCCGTCGACCAGCCCGTGCTCGCGCGCCTCTTCACGAACTGGCAGAACGTGACGCGAAAGCGTCGCGGACTCGATGCGCTGCTCGAAGTCGTCGAATCGCTGCAGGGCTTTCCGATGGCGGCGTCGATCTTCGAGAGCGAGATCCTCTCCGCGCGCATCGAGGACTACAAGCCGTCCGACCTCGACACGCTCAGCGCTGCCGGCGAGATCGTGTGGGTCGGCGTCGAGCCTCTCGGCGAAAAAGACGGCCGCATTGCGCTCTATCTCACCGATCACCTGCCGCTTCTGCATCAGCCGCGCGAGCACGTCGACTCCGCGATCCTCGATTACCTGCGCGGACATGGCGCGTCGTTCTTCAATCAGATCCAGGGCATCGTGGGGGGATTCCCCGCGGAAGTCGTCAATGCCTTGTGGGACCTCGTGTGGAAGGGCCTCATCACGAACGACACGTTCCACGCGCTGCGCGCGTTCACGCGTTCCTCGAAAGGACGCACGCCGCCTCGCGCGACGGGCTTCCGTTCGCGTCGCGTCGCTCCCGCTTCGACCGAGGGACGCTGGTCGCTGGTGCCGCAGGCGAGTGCGAACGACACGCAACGCGCGAATGCGCTCGCGCAGCAGTTGCTGTCGCGCTACGGCGTGGTGACGCGCGAGGCGCCCGCGCTCGAGAACCTCGCCGGCGGCTTCAGCGCGGTCTATCCGATCCTGCGCGCGATGGAAGACGCGGGACGCATTCGCCGCGGCTACTTCGTCGCGGGTCTGGGCGCGACGCAGTTCGCGGGTGGCGGCGCGATCGATCTGCTGCGCGCGTTACGCGACGAACCGGAATCGCCGGAGACGGTGATGGTCGCCGCGACCGATCCCGCCAATCCGTACGGCGCGATCGTGAAGTGGCCGGAATCGCCGTGGACGCTCTCGCGCAGCGTCGGGGCGAACGTGATCCTCGTGAACGGCCTCATGGCCTGCTACATCTCGCGCGGCGAGAAGCAGCTCATGGTTTTCCTCCCCGAGGATGAGCCGGTGCGTTCGACGGTGGCGCGGGAGATTGCGAAGGCCTTGGCGTCGATCGTGCGGAACGGCACGCGCCGTGCCCTGCTCATCGCCGAGATCAACGATGAGCCGGCGTCGCGGTCGCCGCTGGGGCCGTTCCTCGTCGAGGAAGGCTTCGTGTCGACGGCGATGGGATATCAGATGAGAGCGGAGGTCACGCGTGTTCGAGGATCCGATTCGCGAGCGGTTTGAGACATTCATTGCGGCGTGGAACGCGCACGACGTCAAGGCGATGACGGACTGCTTCGTCGCCAGCGGTAACATCACCCACCCGTGGGGCACGTTCGCCGCGGGGCACGAGGAGATCGCGCGGCTGCTCACGCACGAGCATCAGGGGACGATGCGCGAAAGCCAGCTCCAGCCCGTGCAGATCCGCGTGCGCACGCTGTCCGAGGGGTCGGCGGTCGCGGATTTCGAAGGAGTGCTCGAGCAGGTGCGGGCGCCGAACGGCTCGCCGTATCAGCTTCCGCATTCCATCCACGCCGTCCTCATTCAGCAGGACGGCTGGTTCTTTCTCTCCATGAACCCGAGCGTCGATCCGCGTGCCGGAGGGTGACACGATCCACCGCGCCGCGCGCACGTTGCACGCGGCGCTTGCAGGACGGGTGGTGACGCGGTTCGAGACCGTGCTCGCGCAGCTCGCGCGCGTCGACGACGAGGCGCCGGTCGCGGGCCGCACGATCGAGCGCGTGGTGGCCGAGGGGAAGAACCTGATCATGGACTTCTCGGGCGACCTCCACCTGCGCACCCACATGCGCATGCACGGCTCGTGGCACATCTACAAGCCGGCGGAGCGGTGGCGGATGTCGCGCGCGGACATGCGCATCGTGCTCGAGACGGAGGCGTGGGTGGCGGTGGCGTTCAACGTCCCGATCGCGGAGTTTCACGACGCGCGTTCGCTCGCACGACAGGAGGACATGCGCCGCATCGGCCCCGATCTGATCGGCGAGGAGTTCGATTTCGACGAGGCGATGCGCCGCATTCGCGAGCGGGGAGAGACGGAGATCGCGGACGTCCTTCTCAATCAGCGCGTGGTCGCTGGGATCGGGAACGAGTACAAGAGCGAGGTGCTGTTCGTCGCGAAGGTGAACCCGTTCACGCTCACGCGCGATCTGAGCGACGAGCAGTTGACGGCGATTCTGCGCCACGCACGGAAGCTGATGGTGGCGAACGTGGCCAAACGCTCGCCGGCGCGGATCACGACGTTCAGCCTCGACCCGCGGGCCAAGCAGTACGTGTTCAGCCGCGGCGGGAAGCCGTGCCGGCGGTGCGGGACGCCGATCGAATACCGGAAACATGGGAAGGATGTGCGGGGGACGTACTGGTGTCCGCGCTGCCAGCCGCTACAATGACCCGCGACTTCATCCCGCGTCCGCGCGCGCGATAGACTGAAAAACATCATGATCATCCTTCCGAACGGCCTCACTACGCAGGAGATCCGCGTCCTCCAGGAGTTCCGCCGCCTCAACGCCGACTCGCTCGCGCTCGAGCAGGTCAAGGCGATCAAGCATCCGGCGGGCGGAGGGGAGGCGCCGGCGGCCTCGCTCGTGTCGAAGGGCTACCTCACCTCGACCGGCGAGGGGTTCGCGATCACACCTTCGGGGAAAGACTTCCTCGCCATCGACGCCAAGCCGATGATCGAGGAAACCAGCGCCGCGGCGGCTTCCGCGGTCGCGGACCCGGACGCGGACGGCGTTTGATGCACAAGATTCAGTGCACCTTGCGTTTCCGCTAAGCTCCGCCTTCTCAGTCACTTAGCGCGATCACCGAATTTCCGTTTTTGATGGGTCAAACGCTGACTGCCGCGTAAAGTCCATTGACTCAGTCACTTAACGGGAGCTACAATCGCCGGCCTGAGGACTGAGATGACGCATGGCGACAAAACCCAAGCCAAAGCAACCAGCAGCAAAGCCTCAGGGGAAAAAAGCGGCACCAGCAAAGCCGGCGAAAACGGCAAAGGCGGCAAAGAAGTCGCCGCCGCCAAAAGCAGCAGCAGCAAAGAAGCCGGCGCCCAAACCAGCCCCAAAAAGCAGCAGCAAGCCGGCGGTGAAAAAGCCGCAGCCCTCCCCGCCAAAGGCGGCAAAAGCGACAAAGGCAGCGGCAGCGGCGCGAAAGAGTCCGCCGCCGGCGCCAAAGGCAGCCGCGCCGGAACCGAAGCCGACGGCTTCTCCAACCCCGCCGTCGCCACCGCCTTCGAGCACGTCCTCAAAAAGTACCCCAACGCTCTCCGCAAGCTCACTGACTGACGGCGGCGTGCGTTACCTCAGCGTGCAGGACGTGGTCGAGCTGCACAAGGCGGTCAGCTCGGAGTTCGGCGGCAACCAGGCGCATCCCGGCGTCATCGACTCGCAGTTCGGCCTCGTCAGCGCCGTCCAGCGCCCGCAGGTCACCACCCTCGGCCGCGAAGCCTATCCCTCGTTTCCCGACAAAGCCGCGGCGCTCGTCTTCGCGCTGCTGCAGGCGCGCCCCTTCCGCGGCGGCAATCGACGCGTCGCCCTCGCATCGCTCGTCGCGTTCTGTGAGTTGAACAACAAGAGCATCGACGCGAGGATCTTCGACGAAAAGGCCGCCGAGACGATCCTCCGCCGCGCCGGCAACTTCCGCGAGCTCGGTATCCCGCCCGAGAACGTCTTCCGCGAACTGCGCGACGTGATGAATCGCTCGATCGTCGCGTCGGCGTAGCCTTCGGCACGAGTCGTGATCTTCCGTTCGCGGAGGATTTCGATTGCATGGCCGCTACGAAAAAGAAAGCCGCGCCCCCGCCTGACGCCATTCGCCTGCTCAAGGACGATCACAAGCTCGTCATGGGTCTCCTCGAACAGTTCGAGTCTGCCACCGGCGCGCGGCGCCAGAAGCTCCTCGGACAGATCACGAAGGAGCTGGAGATCCACACCACGATCGAAGAGGAGATCTTCTACCCCGCGTTCCGCGAGGCCGCGCGCAAGAAGGACGACCAGACGAAGTTCTACGAGGCCGTCCACGAGCATCGGCACGCGAAGATGGCCATGAGCGAGGCCGGCAGCGGCGAGAACAACGAAGAGCTCAAGGCGAAAGCGAAAGTGCTCAAGGAGCTCATCGAGCACCACGCCGAAGAGGAAGAGAAAGAGATGTTCCCGCGCGCGAAGGAAGTCATGGACCGCGACGAGCTGAAAGGGCTCGGCGCGCGCATGCTGGCGCGCAAGGTCGAGCTGAAGTAACGCGAAAAGGGGACGGGCGGGAAACGCCCGTCCCTACTCGATCGTTTTCTTCTCCCCGTTCGCGCGATGCAGCTCGGCGTTGATGCGGCCGAGGAGGATGCGCGCCACGCGAATATCGTGACCGGCGTCGATCAACAGGAGCGTCAGGTCGCCGCCGCCCCACATGAAGCCGGCCAGCACGAGCGTCTGCGTGATCTCGGTGATCAGCATCAGGATGTCCGGCCCGCCGTCGGACGTCACGCCGAGGATGATCTCGCCGATCAGCATGATCAGCATCAGCACCGCGAGCACTTTGAACAGCTTCGCGATGTAACGCAGCGTGATGTACGGCTCGAGATCCTGTGAGCGGACTTCCTCTTCCACCGTACGCTTGTCGCCTTCGCGCACCGGCGGTGCTCCGCAGGTCGGACAGACCACCGACGCGTCGGTGCGCCTGCTCTGACATTCGGGGCAATTGAATTCTGTAGCCACCTCAAACCTCCTTCGGAACTACCCACTGCCTGAACCACGCCAGCGCGCGCGTGCGCCGCGCACGTCGACGTGGGTGAAAGGTCCATGCCCGCAGCAGGCGGAGTAGATTCCGATCCCGCCTACGAGCCCTCTGTATTTCTGTTCGACCCGCTCGGCCGCACGCGCGAACTTCTCCGCGTCCGCGGTGGTCACGCGTCCGTCGCCGGTGATGTCGTCCGGCTGGCCGTCGCGATTGTTGTCGACGTAGACGTCGGCGCCGTCGCCGTACATGTGACGGCTGAGGTTCGCGCGTCCCGCCGTGTTGCCGCCGCCCGCGTTGTAGCGCGGCGTGCGGAAGCCGCTCATCACGTGCACGTCCTGCACGCGCACGCCCTGGCGTTTCAGCTCCTGGATCGTCAGCTCGAGCTTGTCGATGAGCAGCGGATCGAGGAGCAGGTACTTCGGCCAGACGCTGCGCTGATCCTTGGTCAGAAAGTCGCGCAACTGGAAGTGCTCGGAGACGTAGAAGTTCTGGTTCTGCTGTGTGACTTCGATGAATCCTTCCGGCGCCGCGTACCGCTCGGAGCGCGGCGTACCGCCCTGCTCCCACGGCCACGAGCCGAGGTGATACGTGCCGATGCGTCCGTTGCGCTTGCGCGCGATGGGCACCATCTGTACGACGCTGAGGTCTTCGATGGCGCGCCGCGCGCGGTTGATCTCCACCGCCAGGTTCTGGATCGAGCCCTCACCCTCGGTGATCACGCGCGCGCCGTGCGGCCCGTCCTGGATGATGGCTTCGCCCGGAAGCACGGGCGCGTAACGCAGAGCGCCGCTCTCCCCGCGCAACGGCGCGAGGAACTGCAGCATCGAGTCGCTGATGTTCGCCACCGGCACGCTCTCCGGCACGAAGACGGACGTGACGCTCGGCTCGGCCGTGCGCCGGGTCGGCGCCTGCGGCTGCGGCGTGGCGGTGACGACTTTCTTCGGTGCGCGCGCCGCGTTGACGATCGCGCTGATCCACGCCGTCGCGTAGAGCAGCACCACGACCACGGCCACCCACGTGAAGATGTGCTCCTGCCGCTCGGTCACGAGACCGCGGTGGATGCGATGCCGCTGCGGCGGCTCGGGAAAAAGTGGAGAACCTTTGTGCACTTCCGCCGACACGCGGGTTCATGCTTTGTGCCCGTTACGGAAAGTAGCCGCGCGGAATCCTCAGGTTGTGCCCGCCATTCGACACCGCCCGAAGCGGGCGCCACTGGTCGGCGATGTCGCTCTCCGCGTGAAAGACGATCTGGTACTGCTGCCGCAGCTCCGCCGCGATCCGCGCGTACACCTTGTCGAGCTCCCGCTCGTTCTGGATGATGAAGTACGTCGCCCCCGTATCCTCGGCGATGGCCGAGAGGCGGCGCGCCTGCAGACGTCCCACGCCGAGCTTCATCCAGCGCGACAGTGTCCTGTTCTTCACGATCGGATACACCGGAACTCCCGCATAGCGCGCGTAGTGCACGAGGTGGTCGAGCTTGAACTTGCTCCCCTGATCGACGCCGTCCGTGAGCACGACCAGCGCGTGCCGGCCGGGCGTCTTCTGGATCTCGTACAACATCTCGATGACGCTGTCGTAGAGGTGCGTCTCGCCGATCGGCTTCACGCGATCGACGGCCTGCGCGGCGACGTTCCAGTCGTTCGTGTAGTTGGTCAGCCAGAACGTGCGCTGGTGAAATCCGGCCACGGCGATGCGGTCCTGCGGGCGCAGCAGCGTGCGCGCGAAATTCTTGGCGGCCGTCTTCACGACCGGCAGCTCTTCGAGCATCGACTCCGAGTAATCGATCAGCAGGATGACGTTCAGCGGAAGCTCGCTCGCCGCGACGAGTCCTTCGATCGGGCGCGGCTTGCCGTTGTCGACGAGCGTGAGGTGCTCTTTGCGCAACGGCGTATTGCCCGCCACGCTGACCGGAATCTGCTGCACCGTGACGTCGGTCGACGCGTGCGCGCGATCGCCGAAGAAGAGGACGTCGTTCGCCTCGCGCTCGACGCCACCGCGCACGACCACGCGCGCGTAGATCGCACCGGGAAAGCGCGACGCGTCGACGCTCGCCGCGTACGGGGCCACGTCGTCGGTGGCGACCTTCTCTTCGCCGACGTAAAAGTCGACGCCGGCGATGCGCACTTCCGCGGGACGCAACACGTTCGCGTGCAGGTCGACGTTGCCGCTCTCCGGCCACTGCTGCGGCCCCTGCAGGCTGACGCGGAACGGCGGACGAGGATCGTTCACGACCATCTCGTCTTCCGCGACGATGTTCCCCTGCCCGTCGTATCCGACGGCACGCATGCGCAGGCGGCGGATGTAGTAACCGACGTTCACCTGGGCCGTCATCGCCTGACCGATGCCTTCGGTGAACTTCACGCCGTTGATGAAGAGCGCGAGGCGCTCGACCGGAGCGTCCGCGACGATCGGGACGTAGAGCGTGCCCGAGGTGAGGCCGGACGGCTTGTCCGTGATGCGGACCGTCTGTGCGAACAGAGGAGACGCGAACAGCGCGAGCACCACCAGCAGGTTCTTCACGCGCGCTATAACAACTGTCCGAGCCGTTTCCCTTTCGTACGCGGGAACACTTGTTCCATCGTGCACTGCTCCGGCGCCTTGTCGGGCCGCCAGCGGAGGAATTTCGAGCCGTGGCGGAAGCGGCCCTGCGAGAAATAGTCGTACTCGACCTCGCACACGAGCTTCGGCTTGACCGGCTCCCATTCGCTGCTGCGTTTGGTGCTCCACCTGCTGGGGCCGCCGGGCACGCGCACCTCGAAAGGATTCTCGCCGCGCAGCTTCTCCAGCTTTTTCGTCAGCGCCACGCGATCCGCCTGTTTCACCGAGGACGTGTGCCCGATGTGCACGAGCCGTCCTTCGTCGTCGTAGAGGCCGAGGAGGAGCGAACCGACGGTCTTCGTCCCCTCGCCGTAGCGGTAGCCGCCGATGACGCAATCGGCGGTCTTGAGATGCTTCACCTTGACCATGCCTTCGCGGTCGCCGGAGTGATACGGCTCGCCGAGGCGCTTGGCCATGACGCCGTCGAGCCCGAGGGAGCCGAACTTGTCGAACCACTCCGTGGCGATCCTGCGATCCGTCGTCGCGGGCGAGAGGTGCAGCAATTCGTGCTTCACGGTTGTGAAGAACGCTTCGAGTTTTTCGCGGCGCTCTTCGATCGCGTTCGTGGTGAGGTCTTTCGTTTTCAGCGCCAGCACGTCGAACACGTAGTAATGCGCGGGCGTCTCCGCGGCGAGCTTGCGGATGCGCGACTCGGCAGGATGCATGCGCAGCAGGAGATCGTCGAAGGAGAGCGTTCCCCGAACCGGCACCACGATCTCGCCGTCGAGCACGAACTGTTTCTGTTTCAGCGATTGCAGTGCGGCGACGAGTTCGGGGAAGTAGCGCGCGAGCGGCTGTCCTGCTTTCGATTGAATGAAGACGTCGTCGCCGTCTCTGAAAACGATGGCGCGGAAGCCGTCCCATTTCGGCTCGAACTGCCAGCGATCGCCGGTCGGGATGCGATCGACGCGCTTCGCTTCCATCGGTGCGTGAGGCGGCTGGATCGGCAGGGTCATTTTCTGAAGGTCTTGAAGAGATCGACGCGTTTGGTTTTCGCGAGCACCGGCTTCCACAGATCGCCCACTTCTTCGAGGCGCTCGAGGGTGTTGTCGATGCGGAAGTCGTCGATCTTCACTCCGTCTTCGACTTCGTCCCACGTGACCGGCATGGACGCGCCGGCAAAGGGAGTCGGACGAATGGAGTAAATCGAAGCGAGCGTGCGGCCCCACGCGTTCTGGTTGTAATCGACGAGCACGCGGCCATACGGGCGTTTCACCTTGCGATACTCGGCCGTGATGATGTTCGGGTGGCGTTTCTCGAGCTCGATGGCGATCGTTTTCGCGAACGTCCACACTTCTTTCTGCAGCGGTCCGCGCACGATGGGGATGTAGACGTGGATGCCTTTCGAGCCGGTGGTCTTCGGGTACGTCGGCATCTTCAGCTGGCCGAGGATGTCGCGCACGCGCAATGCGACCTCGCGCACTCGTTTGAAATCGGAGCCGGGACCGGGATCGAGATCGAAGTGCAGGAAGTCGGGGCGATCGGTGTCGTCGCAGCGCGCGTACCAGGGGTTGAGATCGATGCAGCCGAGGTTGATGAGCCAGAGCAGCGACGGCAGGTCCTGCACGATGGGAAAGTTCACGTTCCCCTCGTTGTGCATGATGTCGCAGATGTCGATCCACTCCGGCCGCGGCGCCGGCGCACGTTTCATGTAGAAGAACTCCCCCTCGGCGCCATTGGGGTAACGCTTCATCACCATCGCGCGCCCTTTCAGGTGCGGGACCAGCCACGGCGAAACGTCGGCGTAGTACTGCAGCAGATCGCGCTTGGTGATGCCGAGTTTCTTCCAGAACGGCTTGCGCAGATTCGTGAGCCGCACCTCGCGCGCGCCGAATTTCAGTACGGCTTCATTCGTGTCCGCCGGTATGACGACGCGTTTCGGCATCCGCGGTCGAGCTTAGCAGTGAACGTGCCCTATCATTGGAGCCACCGCTATGGCACGTATATGTCACATTTCGATCGTCGGACCTGCCGATGACCAGCGCGTTTTCCTGCGCGAATGCCGCACGCTGGCGAAGGCGGGACACGACGTCTCGATGATCGTGCGCCACGATCGCGAGGAAGTCCGCGACGGTGTGCGCTTCATCCCCGTGCGTCCCGCGCGCAATCGTTTCGTGCGCATGATCCGCAACGTGCCGCTCGCACTATGGCTGGCATTACGGCAGCGCGCGGACCTCTATCACGTGCACGATCCCGAGCTCGCACTCGCGGGCGTCGTCCTGAAACTCCTCACGCGCGCGAAGATCGTTTACGGCGTGCGCGAGGACCATCCGCGGATGATGCGCCACAAGTTCTACATGCCGTGGCTGCTGCGGGTCGTGATGTCGTACCTCGTGCAGTTCGTCGAGCAGTTTTCGTCGCGCCTCTTCTTCAATGCGGTCGTGGCGGTCACGGACGACATCGGCGACAACTTCCGCCGCCATCCGCGCGTCCTCATCATCAAGAACTACCCGATCCTCACACCCGCGCCGTTGCGCAAGGAAGACGGACCGTTCACGCTGCTGTACGTCGGGTCGATGACGAAGATCCGCGGCCTGCTCGGCATGATCGAGACGATCGAGCGGATGGACGGCGACGCGCGGCTGCTGCTCGCCGGAACGTTCGGACCGGCGGAACTGGAGCAGGAAGCGCGGGCGATGCCCGGCTGGGCGCGCGTCGACTACGCGGGCTACGTCGACGTATTGCAGTCGCCGGAGTTTTTCGCGCGCGCCGACGTCGGACTCGTGGTCGTGCTTCCGGAGCGGCATCACCTCACCGCGCTGCCGCTGAAGATGTTCGACTACATGGGCGCGCGGCTGCCCGTGATCGCTTCGAATTTTCCGCTCTGGAGCGAGATCGTCGAAGGCAACGCCTGCGGGATCTGCGTCGATCCTCTCGACCCCGACGCGATGGCAGCAGCGGCGAAGCGGTTGCGCGACGATCCCGCGCTGCGTCGCGAAATGGGCGAGCGCGGACGCCGCGCGGTCGAGGAAAAGTACAACTGGGACAGTGAAGCGAAGAGGCTCCTCGCGTTGTACGACGAGCTGCTCGCCTGATCCTCACCAGTCCGCGGGCATCTTGCCGCTGCCGCCGGTGCGATGGCGCGGTGCGTCGAGCGTCGTGTACTCGAGCTCTTTGTCCGCGCGCACGGCGCGGAGCATGAGCCCTCCGCGAGCCATGTCGCCGAGGCCGGCGAAGACTTTCGGAAAGCGCAGCCATGGATCGAGGATCGGACGGAGGACGTCGACGTACTTGCCGGTGGCGACGCTGCCGAGGAGGATCACCTGTGCGTCCCTGCTCAGCATCGACGCGAGCTGCTGCGCGTGCTCGCGGAGCGGCTTCGTATAGCTGCGCGCGGAGACGTCGACGTCGATCCTCTGCATCCGCTTCATGCGCTCTTCGGTGAGTGCCCAGTCCGGCGGCACGAGGCCATAGCCCGAGGTGATGATCAGGACGCCTTCGGGTGGATCGGCGAAGTGACGCGCGTACGCGATCTTGCCGCGAAAGTAGAGCGCCGACATGAATGCGAACGCGTCCGCGATCGGCACGCCCTCGGCCGAGCGGAACTTCACCGCCGCATCGAACTTCGCACGCGGCGACGCCAATTGCTTCGCCCGCAACCCGTTCAGGTTGGCCGGTGAGATCAAAAAGATTTTGGGCGGCATTGGTGCAGATTACTGCACGTCCGGCAGAAAGCGTGCGGCGATCGTCTGTGCGTCCTTTTCCGCGAAGGGAACGCCGCCCATGTTCGACACGAACGCCACGCCCACGCGCTCTTTCGGATAGACGAGCACGAAGGCGCGGCCGCCGGTGGACTGCCCGCCGTGGTGCAGGAAAGTGCGCCCGGCGTCGTCCTTTGCGACACGCCAGCCCGCGCCGACGATCGTGGCCGTGCCGTCGTTCGTCTTCTGCGGGGTGAGGAACGTGGTCATCGTCGTGGCCGGGAGCTTCGCGGTGCCGATGAGCAGGCGCGCGAGATCGCGCGCGGTCGAGAGTGCGGCGCCGGCGGGCAGGCGGTCGGAAAGATCGACGATGGGTGCGACCTCGCCGCGCTCGTAGAACGTGGTCGTGTGGGCGTCCGCCGCGAACGTCGTCTCGCGCATGCCCATCGGCGCGAAGACGAGCGCCTGCAGCGCGCGATCGAACGCCTGTCCCGTGACGCGCTCGATCACCGCGCCGAGGACGTTGTAGCCGTACGTCGTGTAGCTGTACTGCGCGCCCGGCGGCGACAGCAGCGGATCGCCTGCAAAGCGTGCGAGCGACGCCGTGGCGCTGTCGAAATGCTGCGTGTTCAGGAACTCGCCCGAGCGGTAGTGGCGGATGCCGCCGGTGTGCGCGGCGAGCTGGCGCAGCGTGATCGCGCCGTGCGGAAAGTCGGGCAGGTATTTCGAGACCGGATCGTCGAGCTGCACGCGGCCTTCTTCGACGAGGCGCATCAGCGCGGTGGCGGTGAGGATCTTCGTCACGCTGCCGATGCGGAAGCGCGTCTCCGCGGTGACGGGTTTCTTGGCGGCGACGTCCGCGTGGCCGAACGTGTCGTGCCACACGATGGCGTCGCCGACCGAAACCGCGACCGCGGCGCCGGGCACGTGCGCCGTCGCGACGAGCTGCGCGACGTCGGCGCGCGAGGCGCCGATCGCCGCCGTGTGGTCGCGCGCCGGAACGGTGGCACACGCGACCAGCAGGAGCAGGACGGCGAACGATTTACGCATCGCGCGATCGTACCGCTCCTTCCGCACCGCGGACGATCCTGACTAGCGCCGCCGTGTCAGCGCCGCCACGCGCGTCGTACGCGCGGGTGGCGTGATGGTGATGCCGAGCGTTTTCGCCAGATACACGCCCGTCGGGCTCTCCTTCACCCGCGCGATGTCCTCGGGGGTGCCGGTGGCGATGATGTGTCCGCCGCCGTCGCCGCCTTCGGGACCGAGGTCGATTACGTGATCGGCGGTCTTGATGACGTCGAGATTGTGCTCGATCACGACGACCGTGTTGCCGCGGTCGACGAGGCCGTGCATCAGGTGCAGGAGCTTGTGCACGTCGTCGAAGTGGAGACCGGTGGTCGGCTCGTCGAGGATGTACAGCGTCTTCCCCGTCGCGCGCTTGGCGAGCTCCTTGGCCAGCTTCACGCGCTGCGCTTCACCGCCGGACAGCGTCGTCGACGACTGGCCGAGGGTGATGTAGCCGAGGCCGACTTCATCGAGCGTGCGCAGGATGTTGAAGATCCGTGGAACGTTGCGGAACGCGTCGATCCCCTGCTCGACGGTCATGTCGAGGATCTCGGCGATCGAGTAGCCCTTGTACTTCACCTCGAGCGTCTCGCGGTTGTAGCGCTTGCCGCTGCAGACGTCGCACTTCACGTAGATGTCCGGCATGAAGTGCATCTCGATCTTGATTTGACCGTCGCCCTTGCATGCCTCGCAGCGGCCGCCCTTCACGTTGAACGAGAAGCGTCCCGGCCCGTAGCCGCGCATGCGCGCTTCGGGCGTCGCGGCCATGAGGTTGCGGATCTCGCCGAAGAGCTGCGTGTACGTCGCGGGATTCGAGCGCGGCGTGCGGCCGATCGGCGACTGGTCGATGTCGATGACCTTGTCGATCAGCTCGAGGCCGTCGATGCGATCGTGCTCGCCCGGCGTGTCGACCGCGTCGTAGAAGTGCTGCGAGAGTTTCTTGTAGAGGATGTCGTTGACGAGCGTCGATTTGCCGGAGCCGCTGACGCCCGTGACGGCGATGAAGACGCCGAGCGGGATCTCGACGTCGAGGTTCTTGAGGTTGTTCTGCCGCGCGCCGCGGATGACGAGCTTGTTGTCGACGCCGATCTTCGCGATCGGACGGCGCACCGCGGGGACTTCGATCTTCGCTTCGCCGCGGAGGTACTTCGCGGTGAGCGATTTCGGGAACGTCTTGACCTGTTCGAGCGTGCCTTCGGCGACGACGTCGCCGCCGTGCACGCCGGCGCGCGGGCCGAGGTCGATGATGTGATCCGCGGTCTCGATCGTCTCCTCGTCGTGCTCGACGACGATGACGGTGTTGCCGAGGTCGCGGAGCTCGAGGAGCGACTCGATGAGCTTGCGGTTGTCGCGCTGGTGCAGACCGATGGACGGCTCGTCGAGGACGTAGAGCACGCCCATGAGCTTCGAGCCGATCTGCGTCGCGAGACGGATGCGCTGCGCTTCACCGCCGGACAGCGTGGCGGCGTTGCGGTCGAGCGTGAGGTACCCGACGCCGACGGCGTTGAGGAAACCGAGGCGGTCGCGGACTTCCTTGAAGATCTTGCCGGCGATCGCTTCCTCGCGCGCGGTCAGGCGCACGTCCTTGAAAAAGTCGTCCGCGTCGCGAAGCTGAAGCTTGACGACCTGATCGATCGGACGATTGGCGACGGTGACGCTGAGCGCTTCCGGCTTGAGGCGCTTGCCGTGGCAGTCGGGGCACTTCGTCGGAGTCATGAAGCGCTCGATCTCCTCGCGCATGTCCTCCGACTCCGACTCCTTGTAGCGCCGCTGCAGCATCGGGACGATGCCCTCGTACGTGCCGTTGTACGCGTACGCGCTGTCGCTCCCCTGGAACTCGAAGCGGATCTTGTCTTCCGAGCCGTAGAGGATGCAGTTGCGCGCCTTCTCCGGGAGCTTCTCCCACGCCGTCGTCAGCTTGAATTTGTAATGCTGGGCGACGGTGAGGATCTGCTTGAAGCGCCAGTTCTCCGACCCTTCCTTCCAGAGCGCGATCGCCCCTTCGTCGATGGAGCGTTTCGGATCGGGGATGATCTTGCGCTCGTCGATCTCGAGGAGCATGCCGAGGCCGGAGCAGCGCGGGCACGCGCCGTACGGCGAGTTGAAGGAGAAGAGACGCGGCGTGATCTCGCCGATGGAGACGCCGCAGTCGGGGCACGCGTAGTTCTGCGACATCAGCTCCTCGCGCTTGTCCTCCTGGTAGAGGATCTTCACGAGGCCTTTGGTGACGCGCGTGGCCGTCTCGAGCGAGTCGGCGAGGCGCTGGGCCACGCCTTCCTTGATGACGACGCGGTCGATGCGGATGTCGATGGTGTGCTTTTTCTGCTTGTCGAGCGTCGGCGGATCGGAGAGCTCGACTTCCTGACCGTTCACGATGGCGTGGGTGAAGCCTTCCTTCACCATCTGCAGCATCTGTTTGCGGTACTCGCCCTTCTTGCCGCGGACGTACGGCGCGAGGATCGTGAACTTCGTGCCGGCCGGCAGGGAGAGGAGGCGGTCGACCATTTGCTGGATGGTCTGCGGCCGGATCTCCTTGCCGCAGTTGGTGCAGTGCGGCGTGCCGATCGACGCGTAAAGGAGTCGCAGGTAGTCGTAGATCTCGGTGACGGTGCCGACCGTCGAGCGCGGGTTGCGCGAGGTCGTGCGCTGCTCGATGGAGATCGCGGGCGAGAGCCCTTCGATGGAGTCGACGTCCGGCTTCTCCATCTGCTCGAGGAACTGGCGGGCATACGCCGACAGCGACTCGACGTAGCGTCGCTGCCCCTCGGCGAAGATGGTGTCGAAGGCCAGCGACGATTTGCCGGACCCGGACACGCCGGTGATCACGACAAACTTGTTGCGGGGAACGACGACGTCGATGTTTTTGAGATTGTGCTCGCGCGCACCGCGAATGACGATGGAGTCCATGAGTGTGGACGTAATCTAACTCCGGGGGAGCGGCGCGTGTTCCCGGGATACGGGGGGTAGAGCTGTTGAGCTGTTGAGCGGTTGAGCGGTTGAGCGGAGGGTAGAGTTGTAGAGCGGTAAAGCTGTACAGCTGTAGAGGGGCTAGCGCCGATGAGCTCGTTCGCTTCATCCCCGTTACAGCTTTACAGCTTTCTAACTCAACAGCTCCGCCGCTACTTAACCGTCCCCACCCTCGTCGCCACAAACCTGCTCCGCGGCCCGAAGTTCCTCGCCAGATAGCGCACGACGACCTCTTTGTCCGGCACATTCGCTCCCCACCGCACCATCTTCTCCACCGAGGCGGTCCATTGCTTTTCGGTGAGACGCTGCTGGGCGAGGAGGTCGCTGGCGTGGCAGGCGTAGCAGGCGGCTTCGACTTCGGCTTTGCCTTGGCCCGGGGGAAGCTCCTTGAATTTCGTGCCGGGCATGGGGAGCGCGGCGAGGAGCAGAGTCGCGAAAAGGAGCTTCATGCCGTCACCTCCACGTCGACGGAATGCCACGCGTTGTAGAGATAGCCGCTCTGGTTCCAGACGGCCTGACGCGGCTGGACGACGCCGCGCGAGTCGGTGGCGCGGGCGAGCAGCGAGGTCCTGCCGGCGCGCGACGGCGTCCAGCGGAAGGACCAGAGACGCCATGCGTACGGCGCGTGGCGCGGATCGAGCGTGGCCGCTTTCCACGTCGCTCCGTCGTCGGCGCTGACCTCGACTTTGGCGATGTCCGGGGCGCCGGAGAAGGCGAAGCCGCGGACGTCGTACGTCTGCTTCACGCGCGCTTTCTTCGGCGCGGTGGTGATGTTCGATTTCACCGGGAGCCCGGTCACGGGATGCATCTCCTCGGGCTTGAAGCTGACGCCCGGCGCGCCGGGCTGATTCGGCCAGCGATAGGCTGTGTCCATGTAGAAGCCTCGCAGCGGCTCGGCGTGCATCTCCATGCGCACGACCCACTTCATCCAGTGATCGCCCGCCCAGCCCGGCACTACCAGGCGTAGAGGCGCGCCGTGCTGCGGCGGGAGCGGCGCACCGTTCATCTCGAACGCGAGGAGGCAGTCGTCGAGCGCTTTGCTCAGTTCGATGCTCCGATGGAACGGCGGGACTTTGCCGGGAGGATCGTCGCTGCCGAAGAGGTGCAGATGCTTCGCACCTTTCGGGATGCCGGCGCGTTCGAGCACGTCCCGCACGCGTACGCCCGTCCATCTCGCGTTGCCGACCGCGCCATACCGCCACTGCACGCCCGGCAGCGCCGGCTCGTGCAACGCCCGCCCGTTTCCCGCACACATCAGCACACAAGTCGCCTCGGCGCGAGGCAGTCCGCGCAGGTCTGCGAGCGAGAACGACTTGCTGCCGGCATGCAGGCGCCACGTTTTCGCGTCGGGCATGCGCGGGATCCAGTGCGAGCGCACGAAGAAGAGCTCGTTCGGGGTGAGGTAGTCGGTCAGCAGCTCGAGCGGCGTCTCGGCGTTGAGCGGATAGCCACCCATCTGCAGCATGTGCCGCTCCGGCGCGGCGAGGAGTGTCGCCGCCGGCGCGAGCGCGGCCGCAGCGAGGAACGTCCGGCGATCGATGGCCATCGGCTGGTAGTGTAGCGGCGCCGATGTCGCTCGCGCTTTACCTCGCCACCACGATCGTTCTGCTTTTCGTCTGGAGCCGCTTCGTGCAGCGCACGTCGGTCGCGGCGGCGATCGTGCTCGTCGCGCTGCCGCTGCTCTTCACCGGGCGCGCGCTCTTCACGAATCGCGTCTACGCGCCCGCGGACATCTCCTTCATGGCCGAGCCGCTCCACGATTACGCGCGCGACTACGGCGTGGAGACGCCGCACAACATTCTGCTCTCGGATCTGCACTGCCAGATCCTGCCGTGGCAGCGCGCGGTGCGCTACTCGCTGGCGAACGGCGAGTGGCCGCTGTGGAACCCGTTCATCCTCGCCGGCGACATCCTCGCCGCGGCCGCGCAACCGGCGGTGTACGACCCGCTGCAATGGATCGGCATGCTGATCCCGCTGCCGGATGCGTTCACGTTCGGCGCGGCAATGACGTTCTTTCTGGCCGGCTTTTTCACCTTCGCCTTTGCGCGATCGCTCGGACTGAAGGAGATCGCCGCGTTCACCGCGGCCGCGGGCTTCATGTTCTGCGGCATGCTCGCCTTCTTCGTCGGCTGGCCGCTGGGACGCTCGTGGTCGTATCTGCCGCTCGTGCTCTTCGCGGTGCGCGAGCGAAGGTTCGCGCTGCTGACGATCGCGTTCGTGCTGACGATCGTGAGCGGGCATCCCGAGAGCGTGTTGCACGTCGTCGCGGTCGGCGCGGTTTACGGCGTGACCACGATCGGCATCGGACGAAGCCAATTGCTCGTCGTCGCCAAAGCCTTCGCAGCAGGCGCGTTCGCCCTCGCCCTCACCGCCGTCTACCTCCTTCCCTTCTTCGAAGCCGTCCCGCAGACGCTCGAGAACTTCATCCGCACGGAGATGTACGCGACGCAGACGTACGACGTGCTCGCGCCGCGCGACGTGCAGCTCGAGCGCGTCAAAAAGACGTTCGTCCCCGGCCATCGCGGACCCGATCCGCTCTCCGCGCGCGCCGGCATCGTCATCGTGCTGCTGGCCATCGCCGGCATTCGCAGGCGCAATCTCTTCTTCGCCGGCCTGGCGATCGTCTGTCTGCTGGCGACGTTCGGTACGTGGCCCGTCGCGCACGCGCTGCACGCGTTGCCGTTGTTCGAGATTGCCATCAACGAGCGGCTCGCGTTCGCTGCCGCTTTCGCGATGTCCATCCTCGCGGCGTTCGCCGTCGACGCCATGCCGCGCAAAGGAGCGCTGGCCGTGTTTGCGCTCCTGCTCGCGGAGCGCGTGTACGAAGACGGCCGCGTCTACCCCGCGCTCGACAAGGATGCGTTCTATCCACGCATCCCCCTCATCGCCGCCATCCCTCGCGACGCGCGCATGACCGCGCAGCATTTCGCGTTCACGGCCAACAATCCCACCATGTACGGACTCGAGGACGTGCGCGGCTATCAGGCCATGACCAACCGCCGCCTCTACGAGACCTATCCGCTCTGGAGCGAATACCAGCGCGCGTACTACAACCGCGTCGACGACCTCACGCGGCCCTTCCTCTCCTTCCTCAACGTGCGTTACGCCGTCGCCGAAGGAGATCCGCCCGAGGGGTGGCGGGTGATTGCCGAGGATCGCGGCACGCGCGTCTTCGAAAACACCCGCGAGCTGCCGCGCGCGTTCGTCCCCCGGCACGTGCGCTACACGAAGAGCGCGGACGTCGAGGCGATGAAGGAAGTGAGCGACTTTGCCGAAGTCGCCTGGATCGAAGCACCCGAATACGAGCCGCACGAAATCGCGAACGGTCCCGGCAGCGTGATGCCGCGCCGCGGCGGACTGGCGTACGACCTCGACGTCTCGATGGCCAGCGACGGCTGGCTCGTCGTCTCCGCCACGCACTGGAAAGGGTGGCGCGCGTACGTCGACGGCAAACGCGTGACCACGCGCTTCGCCAACCACGCCTTCATCGGCGTCTTCGTGCCGCGCGGCAAACACCGCGTGCAGCTCGACTATCTCCCCGAATCCTTCACTCTCGGCCGCAACATCTCCCTCTTCGCACTGGCGCTCGTGGCCATCTTCGGGTTTCATAGCGCGCGCGCATGCCTGCGATCCTCCTCTACCTCGCCACGACCGCGGGACTGATCGCGCTCTGGCGCCGTTACGTCCAGCCCATCACGCTCGCCACCGCGATCGTGCTCGTCCTGCTGCCGCTCTGCTTCACCGGCCGCGCGCTGCTCACCGGCCGCGTGCACGCGCCGATCGACCTTCCGTTCATGTCCGAGCCGCTCAAGGACTACAAAGCGGATTACGGCATCGCTACCGACTACGGCGAAGGCAAAGTCCACAACGGCACGTTGTCCGATCTCTACCTGCAGATGATTCCGTGGCAGAGCGCGGTGCGGCAGTCGCTGCTCAAAGGCGAGTGGCCGCTGTGGAATCCGTACATGCTCTGCGGCTCGGTGCTCGCGGCGAACATGCAGTCCACGGTCTACGACCCGCTGCATCTGCTGTCGCTCGTCCTGGCGCATCCGCAGGCGCTGACGTTCAACGCCGCGATGACGCTCTTCCTGGCCGGCTTCTTCGCGTTCTGCTTCGCGCGCACGCTCGGCCTGAACGAGCTCGCGTCGCTCTTCGGCGCCGCCGGGTTCATGTTCTGCGAGCTGCTCGCCTTCTTCATGGCCTGGCCTCTCGGCCGTGCCTGGGCCATCTTCCCGCTGCTCCTCCTCGGCGTGCGTTTCGTCGTGCGCGAAACGTCGGTGCGCTCGGCGGTGCTGCTGACGACGTCCTTCGTCCTGCTCATCGTCGCAGGCCATCCCGAATCGGTCCTCCACGTGACGATCCTCGGCATGGTCTACGGCGTGTACGAGCTCGCGACGACGCGCCGTGACCGCCGCTTTCACAAGGCCATCGGCCTGGCGGTGCTCTGCGGTGCCATTGCGTTGGCGCTCACGGCCATCCTGCTGATGCCGTTCTTCGAGGCCGCACCGCAGACCGGCGAGTACTGGGCACGCCAGGAGTTCCTCGCGCAGGAACCGTTCAAGACACCTGCGGGCATGATCGCGCGGCGCGCGGGGCTGACGTTCTTCCCGTGGTATGGCGGCCAGCCGGAGCGCGACAACCACACCAATGATTGGGAGCCCACCCATCTGCGCGTGGGCGGACTGGTGATCGCGCTCGCGATCTCGGCATTGCTGCTCGCACCGCGGCGCGACACGTGGTTCTTCGCCGGACTGGCACTCTTCTGCGCCTGGTCTGGCTTCAACGCCTGGCCGGTCGCGCATCTGCTGCACGCGCTGCCCGGCTTCGACATCACCATCAACGACCGCCTCGCCTTCGGCGGCGCGTTCTGCCTGGCGATGCTCGCGGCGATCGCCGTCGACGCGTGGCCGCGCGAGCGCAATCGCGCGCTCGTCGTCGCGGGTGTCGTCGCCACGATCGCCGTCGCACTCGGCATCGGCACGCTGCTCCTGCGCGAACGGCAGATCGAAGTCGGCGTGCGGCCCACGGTCGCCACGCTCGGCGCACTCGCGGACCTCGTTCCGATCGCCGTGCTCGCGTTCTTCCTGGCGACGCGCACGAAGCTGAAAATCGCACTGCCGGTGCTCTTCGGCCTGCTGCTGCTCCAGCGCACGATTCAGGACGGCGGCATCTATCCCGTCGAATCCACGTGCGAGTTCTACCCGCGCATCCCCATCGTGCGGCGCATGCAGGAAGACAAAGAGATCTTCCGCATGGCCGGACTGCACTTTGCGTTTCTCCCCGACGCCGCCGCGCTCTACGGACTCGAAGACGCGCGGGGCTACGAGGCCATGACGTTCCGCCGTCTGTTCGAGACGTACTTTTTGTGGTCTGTGCACGGCGTCGCGGCGTCGAACAACATCCCCGACAAGACGAAGCCGTTCCTCAACTTCCTCAACGTCAAGTACGTCATCGGCTCGCTCGACGCGCAGTCGGACGAACAGTGGAAGCTCGTGCTCGAAGACCGGCAGAGCCGCCTGCTCGAAAACACGCGCGTCATGCCGCGCGCGTTCGTCCCGCCGTGGATCCGCTACGAGCAGGACCCGAGCGTGGTCGTGCACCGCATGTCGCAGGCGACGGAGTTTTCGGAACGCGCGTGGATCGAGACACGCGCGTATGCGCCGCACGACATCGCCAACGGCCCCGGCACATTGACCACGCGCCGCAACGGCACCGGCTTCGCCATCGACGCCGTGATGGAACGCGAAGGGTGGGTGGTGATCTCCGAGACCGCGTGGAAAGGGTGGCGCGCGTACGTCGACGGCAAACGCGTGCAGGTCCACTACGCCAATCACGCGTTCCTCGGCGTCTTCGTCCCGCAGGGCAGGCACGAAGTGAAAGTGGTCTATGTGCCGGAGTCGTTCACGCGCGGACGGAACATTTCGGCGCTCACGGTGGCCGGGTTGATCGGGTTCTTCGTGTGGCGGCGCCGGAGAGCGGCCTCGGATGTCGAGCGGCTGGGAGTTTCGGCCTGAACCGCTGACACCGCGGCGTTCACGCAGTGACGCTGCTCAGCAGCCACGCGCCGTAAGCGTCGGAGAGCGACGCGACCGGCAGCACCACGAACTCCGGCACCTCGTACGGGTGCAGACGGAACAGCTCTTCGCGCAAGGCGTCGACGCGCGCGTCCGCGGTCTTGATGACGAGGAGCTGTTCCGCGTCCTCTTCGACGTTCCCCTGCCAGCGATAGATCGACTGCACGCCGCCGACGACGTTCACGCAGGCGGCGAGTTGCGCTTCGACCAGCGTACGCGCGAGCGCACGCGCGTCGAACGACGCGCCGACCGTCGTCAGGACGAGGACCGGCGTCATTCCGCGGGAGCGGGTGCGCTGGCTGCGCGAATCGTGGCCGTCACGTGCGACGCGGCATCGCGAGCGGCCGCGCGTGCGGCGCTGCGGTACTGCGCGCGCTCGATGAACGGCAGCGCGATGATCGCGTACAGCGCGCCTCCGCCGACGCCGACGCTGGTCGGCACGACCGCGGTGTTCTTCGTGCGCAGTTCGTGCGACGAGACCAGTTCCATCGTCTTCGCGGCGTAGACGCGCACTTCGCCGGCAACGCGCGAGACGAGGATGCCGAGGGAGACGCCGCCGTGGCGTCCTTCGATGCCGACGCCGCCGTAATCGGAGACCTCCCCCTGACCACCGATGACTTCCACGAAGTAGTCGGCGAGGTGCGAATGGTCTTCGGCGACGGCGTCGTCGTAGTCCATCTCCGCGTCGAAGGCGTCGAAACCGCGTCCGCGGAGCTCGTTGCGCAGCGTATTGACGACGTACTGCTGGGTGTCGTCGACGCCGCGAAGAAGTCCGACGCGCGCCGCGCCGCGTTCCGTGTCGAACGCATGTGCGGCCGCCGGCAGCAGAAGCAGGCAGATGGCGACGAGCAGGCGTTTCATGGCGCGTAGTCTATCCTTATCGGCGGTGCTGCGCCGAGTCGTCCTCATCGTCTTTTCCGTCGTCGTGCTGTGGCTGGCGTGGGAGCTCGTCACCTTTCCCGACGTCGCCGAGCTGAAGGCCGCGCCGCCGAAAACCACTGCTTTCATGGAGTTGCGCAAAAAACAATTGCGCGCCCAGGGGAAGAGCGACGACCTGCAATGGAAGTGGGTGCCGTACGGAAAGATCTCGCCGTCTCTGCGCCGCGCGGTGCTCGTGGCCGAGGACAACGCGTTCTACGACCACGAAGGTGTGGACACCGAGGCGATGAAGGAAGCGTTCGAGCGCAACTGGAAACGCGGGAAGATCACACACGGCGGCTCGACCATCACCCAGCAACTGGCGAAGAACCTGTATCTCTCGCCGTCGCGCAATCCACTGCGCAAAGTGCGCGAATATTTCATCGCGCGCTCCCTGGAAAAGAACCTCCCCAAGAAGCGCATCCTCGAGATCTATTTGAACGTCGTGGAGATGGGCGAGCGCGTGTACGGCGCGGAAGCCGCGTCGCGCCACTATTTCAAAAAATCCGCAGCGTCATTGACCACGCGCGAAGCCGCACTGCTCGCCGGCTGCCTCCCCAATCCGCGCGTAATGAACCCCGGCAAACCGAACAAACGATTACGCGCGCGCCAGCGCATGATCCTCTCGCGCATGCGCCGCTGGGGCTACGCGTTCGAAAAAGAAGTGCTGACGGAGAAAAAGCCCGCACCCGCGACCACGCCCGCGACAGCACCAACCCCCGCACCAGCCACCGATACCGATCTCGCACCCCCCGAAACCCAAACCACCGATACCACCGACACCGCGGCAACGACAGAGACGACACAACCGACGGAGACGACCGAACCATCGACGACGACGGGGGAGCGGTAGAGCTGTTGAGCTGTTGAGCCGTTGAGCTGTTGAGCCGTTAAGCTGTTGAGCCGTTGAGCTGTTGAGCTGTAGGGCTGTAGAGCTGTAAAGCTGTAGAGGGCCTTGTATGACCGGGGACATTCCTGACACTCGTGTACAGGGACATATTTGACAGTCGTGACCGCCCATGGCGAGAGGCGGAGAAGTGACCAAGATCGCGGAGCGTCAGCCCTTTCCGCCGTCGCAGACCCGCGCATCAGACGAGCCGTTTTT
>DASPHZ010000053.1:0-70384 GCA_035629395.1 Thermoanaerobaculia bacterium | reverse complement strand
TGCGATCGTTGTCGATCCCGTGGCGGTCGCTGAGACGGCAGTCACGGGAATCATGACCGTACTCTGGTTCACCGCGGAACAGGAGCTCGTCACTTTCGCCGTCAGCTTCACGGTACCGGAACAGCTTGCGCGGAACGTAACGACCGGAAGGTTCACGGCACTCTCAATGACACCGTTCTCGATCGTCCATGCGTACGACGTTCCCGCACCGGTCGACGGCACCGATGCCGTAGCGGTTCCACCTGCTGCAATACTCGCGGGAGTCGTAATCGTCACGTCAGGCTGTTTGCACACAGTCACGGTCGCCGATCCCCCGGTCTGCCCGGCGCACCCGTATTGATCGCGTATGTCGACAATGGCGTAGGTCGTATTGTTCGACGGCGTGACGCTGCGCGTGACCTGGCTCTCACCTCGCGACTCAATGGCTTGCTGGATCCCGTCCGACCAGGTGACGGAGCCTTTGTTCGCCCTGACCGTCGCCGTCAGCTGAACAGGCGCACCGCCTTGAATGTATTGTGCAGTCGCGGGGGCGATCGAGACCACGCGCGCACGCTGGATCATGACCTCGTGGACCACCACGCTGCTTGCGCAAGAAGTCGAAATCGTCACGGTGAGCGTCAGTTTCCCGCTGCAGCCGGCCTGGAACGAAAATGTGTGTCCCGAGGAGACTCCAGTGCCGTTCGTGATCGTCCATGAATACGTCGCACCTTCGACATAGGTGGCCTTGGCGCTCAACGACGCCTGGGAAGAATAGATGGGGGAATTCTGAACGTCGATCTCCAGATTCGCGGGCATCGAACATCCCACCGTTCCCACCACTTCCGCCGAACCGCTCGTCGTCCCGGGACAACCGGTGGCGTCCTTCACGCTCGTCAGCGCATACGACTGGGAGGCGCCCGCCGTCACGGGCCTCGTGTGGGGCGATGACGGAATCACGTAATCCGTCAACGGATCATCGGACCAGCGCACCGTCCATGGTGCGGCGCCGAAAAGCTCGACGCGCAGCGGCACGGTCGTTCCGGTGGCGACGAGAGCCGATCCACTCAATTCAGCAGTCGGCGGCAGGATCGACGACGCTTTCGTACGGGTGGTCGTGCCGCACTGGTTCGTCGTCGTCACGGACAACGTGGTGTGACCGTTACAACCAGGGACGAACGTAATGGACGGGGTGGTGGCACTGCCTGTAATGACGCCGTTCGTGATCGTCCAGGCATATGTCGTGCCTTCGATCGGCGGAAGCGATGCGGTCGTCACGACATTGGCCGTCACCTCGTTCGCCACGGCGATCTCACTGGAAGCACACGAGCTGACGGTGACGATCGCGCTATCGAGCCTGCAGGTATCCGCAAACGCGCGGACGAAATATGACCGAGCGACCACGTCATGGACCGTCACACTCAGTTGCTGGTCGGTATCGGCGAGAAGCACGTCTCCGGTCGCCGTACGCTCATACCACTGCCAGCTCGTCACGGTGCCACTCGCCTGTACCGAGATCGTCACGTTCGCATGGAGGGGAAGGTTCGCGGTGCTCGCCGGGCTGGTCGTGACGTTCAACGTTCCGGCTGCCGAGCAGTAATTGCTCACCTGCAGCGATGCGGGACGCCCCATCTCCGCGTCCTCTGTTACGGTGTAGAGCGGCCCCGGATTCCCGTCACTATTGCGGTGTCGGATGGATTTGACCATACCGCTGCGGTGGTACGTGATGCCCGTACCCGTCGTGTACCCTTCGACCTGCGTCAGCAGACCTGAATCGCGGACGAAGCCGACCTTCCGCTCCGGGGTGATGAGGCCTTTGCACCCTTCACAAGCGGGATACGTGAGATTGGACAACCCACCGAGGTCGTCGTATTGATATTCATCGGTGAACGTCTGCCGCGGCTGGGAGCTGGGGCCGATGAGCGTCTTTTTGCGTGACAACCGACCACCGCGTCCCGCATACGTATACTCCTCGCGAACCTCCACGGCGTCCGTGCCGAGGAGCCGGTGCCGGTTGTAACGCGTCCCGGCGCGCAGCTTTCCGAGTGCGTTCTGACCATCGACCTCCTCGGCGTAATACTCGAATTTCTTCACCGGCGCGCCGGTGCCATTGAAGACCGTCCCGAGCCGCTCCGCACTGTCATAGACATAGCGAAGCGTTCCCTGCGGATCCGGCAGAGCCGGGTTGCGCCGGATCAGGTGACCGCGCGCGTCGTACTGAAATTCCGTCGTGCCGTTTTCCGGGTGCGTCTCCTTCTTCAGGAAGCCGGCACCGTCGTATTCGAACGAGCGTTCCTGATCGCCCATGATCACTTTCGTCAGCCGGTCATCGAGATCGTAGCCATAGGTGGTCGAATCGCCGTTCTCGATCACCTCGACCAGCCTGCCGGCACCGTCGGTCTTTTCGGTCACGGCAACGTCGGACGTTGTCACCGTCCCGCCAACCGCGACAGCGGTTCCCACTTTCGTCGTCCTGACCGTGGTCCGCGGATCGGGATAGGAGAATTTCGTCTCCTTTGCGTCCGGTGCCGTCACAGTGGTGACGCGGCCGAGAGTGTCATACGACCACAGCGTCTGGTAACCCGCCGGATCGGGATACGGCGCGGCCGTGCCGTCCGGCGTTTCGCGAGCAGTCGTAACGGCCACCTTGCGGCCGAACTCGTCATACCGGCTCCAGATGGTCGCCCATTTCGCACCCGGCATCCGGCGGCTCTCCTGCACGAGACGTCCAAGGCCATCGTAGTGATAGCGCAACTCCATCTGCACCGTACCCGCGCTACCTCGCTGGACCGCCGTCACAGCAGTATTGACGGGATCATACGTGTACTCCGTCCACGCGTCGCCGGCCGGTCGCTGCTGCGTCAACCGGCCCAGTACGTCGTACACATAAGACGTCACGACACCGGCCGTATCACGGCTTTCCGACGGAAGGCCGGTGGAGGCGTCGATGGTCAGATCGAGCACGTCGAACGTGCCGTCGTAGCTCGTCTGGCTGCGCACGCCGTGACTGTACGTATGGGTGAGTCTGTAGTCCGCAACGGTCGGTAATGTGCCGTTACAAGTCTCGAAGTTCAGCGGAAGCCGCGTGAGATCGGGATTGCCGGGGGTCTCATCGAGATCACCGCCGTAATACGCCTCCGTCGCGACTTCACCCGTGGCCGTCTGCGTGAATACCGCGAGGACGTCACTCCGTCCGTCGCCAGCGCGCCGAATGCGCGTGCGATGGAGGAATCCGCTCGTACTGAAGCAATGATCCGTCTTGCGGCTGTTCTGCCCTTCGGTCACCTCCACAGAAGTGAAGCGGTCGAGCACCCACGGATCCGACAGCACGTTCTCCGGCGGCGTATATGCGGTGGTGACGCTTCGCGAACGTTCGACGGTTCCGGCCGCCGTCTTCCAGGTCGCGGTTTCCGTTTTGTATCGCGAGACGCCGTCGAAGCCGGTCGACGTCGTTTGCTGCTTCGTGTCGTCCTCGAACACGGTCAGAGACGATACCGGGCGCCGATTCACGGAAGTGATATGCCCCGGAAACGTCGTGCCGGAATCCCACTCGTACTTGACGTATGTTTTCCGTTTACCGCCGCCGGGCACTTCTGTCACCGAGGAGAGGTAGTGGCCATCGACCTTCTCCTCCTCGGACGTAGTGAATGGCAGACCATACGCGACGGCCGCCCAGTCGCCACACAGGCGGCATGTATTGAAATAGTGCTCACTCGTGGCCTGTCCTGCTTTTGTGATCGTCGTTTTCGACGTCTTCGCCTGCGGGTCCGTCGCCACCGGCGTCGAGGTATACGTCCACATTCCCTCGGTGCGTCCGTCCCGGTCGAACACATCCCGTTGCCAGACACCCGCGGAGCGGTCGCGATACGGTTTGTCGGCCTCCGATTCACCGGGATCCGCTCCCGGATTGTTCGGCATGTACCGGCTCAGCGGGAACCAATAGCTGCGATAGCGCCACCGATACCCGCCATGCGTCGGCAGTGTGAGCTCCCTGATGTGCCCTGTGTACGTGCCGCCGATGAAACTCGTCTTCGTCGGGTCGGCTGCACCGTTGCTCGTCAAGGCACCCGACGCGTCCTCACCGATGTCGTACACCATTTCATAGGTCCGGCCATCGGGCAGATGGATTCTCGTGAGCAACGGGACCGTTACGACCGGGCTGACGGTAACAGGGTCCTCCGCGACGACCGTGGTAATGCCTTGCCGCGAAATGACACGGGTGCTGTACGTAAACCGATAGGTCGCCCACGTGTTCTGGAACGCCGCCAAACGCATGGCACACAACCGTTCGGTATACGGCTCGAGCTTCTCGCGGCCTGCATCAAGTGCGCGCGTCGCAAAATAGACATAGTGCGTGCGTCCGGTGGCGGTGCCGTGCTGTTTTTCGGTGATTTCCCACGCCATGTACGAGGAGGTACAGGTCGTCGCGTCCATCTCATGACCAGCCGGCAGCAATGCAGACGGAATGCGCGCGAGCTCGATGCGATTTCCGAACCGGTCGTATTGCGACCGAATCAGTCCGTCGGGCCCGAACTCCTTGATCGTTCCGTCGGGGAACTCCAGCTTCGTTCCGTCCGCGAGAACCGTGCGGCGGATGTAGGTGCCGTCGCGCGTGAACGTCACGGCACCGGGCGCGGACTGTGCCGCGTCCACTTCGTTATCGTCGCTGTGCAGGCCGCCGTAGAACACGTGCTGTGCACCATCGGGCGATTCATAGATGCGGTAAGTGGCCGGCGCGACCTCGGCCTTGAGCAGGCGTCCGAACGACCAGAGCCAGCCAATGCCCGCGTTCGAGTACTTATACGGTTCGGTCCAGTTCCGGTCGGCATTCGTTTGCGTCTGCTGCGGTGTGCCCTGCCCCGTGATGAGCGTACCGCTGTCGTAAACAGCATCCCAGTTGTTCCCGGCATAACTCAATGAGAAGCCATACGAGAGCCTCCCGCCCACGCGATACGACTGGCCCAGAGGGATGGTCAGATTCAGGTTGCCGTTGAAGAGGTTGATATCGTCGAGGTCACCTGACGCATAAGCCTTTCCGGCAGCGAAGCCCTTTTCGAGAGTCGCCTGCTGCTGGGCCATTGCTGAAAGAGCCAGAAGGATGGAGAGCGACGCCGCCCATACGACGCGGTTCATTTCGGCACCTCGGTGGCGAGCACACGCATCGTCTCCGGCTCGATCACGATGAGCACGTCCTTGTGGCGGATTCGCTCCGCCACGCCGGAGCCGGCGATCTTCGTCATCGCCAGACCGTCGAGCATCGTGCGGCCGTCGGACTGCTTATCGCGGTCAAGCGCCGAACCGTCGGTCGCGAAGATCTGCCACGCGCCGGAGCCGGGGCGAACCAGCAGCGCCTGGAGCCACCGCGCGTCGACGTCGAGCGCGTCGTAGTCGCCGCCCTTTCGTCGCAGCATCGAAGGCGTCAGCTCACGAATCTCCAGAGGAAAGACCTCCGGCGTCACGATCGTGTAGCGGCCGGTCGCGTAATCGACGACGGCGAAGATCGTGGTTTCCGTGGATGCGTACGGGAGCGTGAACCGAACAGCGCCCGACGCGTCCGCGTCATTCACGATCGTGAGGCGGCGCATCATCACCGCTCCGGGAGCAGTGTTGCGCACGATGCCATACAGGATGACCGGACTCGCCGGCGTCACGCCGTTCGCGAGCACCTGCGTGCTCTCCAGAACGACCGTCGGGGCGGTATCGCCACTGCGCACGCGCGCCGCGCCGGCGTTCCAGACGCATACGGAGAGCAGAAACACGGCGAGTATGCTGCGCAGGAATGGGATTCTCATGCGTCGCCTCATTCGTTTGTGGATTCGGACCTGCGCCGACTATCGCCCCGTGCCGGGACAGAGTCAACCGCCACCCTCGCAAATTTCGCGAAACGCTGTCCTCTCTTCCATCTTTGCCGCTTTTCCCCAAGCGCGGAGCAGAGGCGGTATGCATCGCGACGCCGGTCCCGTTGCGGGATCGCTTCAATCGCCTCTACGCGATCGCAGGTGCGTGGGCAATGCATTCATTCGGCGGCTCCGAATCGTTGAACGCGTCCGTGCGTCAACCGTGACGCGCGACTCACTGATGACGCTTCGCACGCCCGAACACACACACCCGCTCGCGCTTGTTGCAGCTCCGTACGTCAGCGTCGAACGTCTCGTTGCGCGCGTTCAGCAACGGCACGAGCTTGTTGTGAGCGTCGCGTGCTTTCTCGAGGAATGCTTGATCCCGAGGGATTTTCCGCGCGCGCATCCGGTGCCGCCGGAGAAACTCCTCGGGGTCATCAGGCGAGGTCTTCCCACAGCCGCACGTATGTCTCGTAGCGCGCCTCGCTCACGTCGCCGCTTTCGACGCGATCCTTCACCTCGCAGTCCGGCTCGTGCACGTGGGTGCAGTTGGTGAAGCGGCAGAGCTCCGCCGGTTCTTCGAATTCGGGGAAGTAATCGCGCAGCGATTCGCGGTCGAGATCCCACAGGCCGAACTCGCGGATGCCGGGCGTGTCGATGAGATACGTGCCGTCGCCGAAGTCGTAGAGCGTCGAGGCGGTCGTCGTGTGCCGTCCGGTTGCGCGCTTGCGATGCAGTGTGTTCGTCGCGAGCTGCAGCGAGTCGTCGAGCGCGTTGAGGATCGACGACTTGCCGACGCCGCTGTGGCCGACGAGAGCGGCCATCTTTCCTTCGACTTCGCGGCGCACCCCGTCCAGCCCCTCGCCTGTTTTCGTCGAGCAGCCGATCACCGGCACGCCGAGGCCGAGGTACGGCACGAGCTTCTCGAGCTCGCGTTCGCGCTCCTCGGGCGTGAGCAGATCGATCTTGTTCACGCAGATCACCGGCTGCGCGCCGCCGCGCTGGATGGCGATCAGGTAGCGGTCGATGAGGCGCGGACGCAGCGACGGCGCCTTGAGCGTCACGACGTGAATGACGACGTCGACGTTGGTCGCGATCAGCCGCTGCATGTGCTTGTGCAGCGGATCGGGACGCGCGAGCACGGTGCGCCGCGGCAGCACGGCGACGAGTTTCCAGACGCCCGCCTCGTCGGTGATCTGCACGCGGTCGCCGACCGCGAGTGCGCTCTTCTGCCGCACCGCCAGCTCCGGCGGGACCATGCAGTCGAGCTCCTCGCCGTCGCGGAACACGCGGCATCGCCCGCTCGCGACGCTGATCACGATGCCGCTCCCCTCGAGGTCCGCCTCGGAGGCGGGCGCCGCGACGTTCGGCTGTTCGAGATGCTCGAGCAACTCCTCGAGCGACGGCCGCTTGCGCGCGTGTCCGTGCTGATCGAGGAGCGACTCCCAGTTGTCTTCGGTGACTCGTGGCGACCGCGCGTTGCCCTTGTCCTTGCGAAAGGAGCGGCGCAGTCTGCCGACGCGTTTTTTCGGATCGGCCATCGAAGCGGAAGCATAGGTTACAATCGCGCCCGTCGTCCAAACGCTCACGCCTCGAGGGAGCCCATACGTGGAAAAACCGTCCGTTCTCGTCGTTGACGACAACGAGGCTACTTGCACGCTCATCACGGCGCTGCTGCAGACCGATTTTGCCGTCGAGGTGGTGCACGACGGTCAGGAAGCGATCGCGCGACTGAAGAGCCGCCGGTACGCGACCATCCTGCTCGACCTGCTCATGCCGATCGTCGACGGTTACGGGGTGCTCGATTTTCTCGGCGAGACGAACCCCGAGCTGCTGCGCAAGACGATCGTCGTCACGGCGTCGCTCTCCCCGCGTCAGCTCGACCGGGTGAAAAAGTACGAGGTCTGCGGGATCATCGCCAAGCCGTTCGAGGTGGACACGCTCTTCGCCGCGGTGCGCCAGTGCGCGGATGACACGGGGCCGTTGTTCATGCGCGGGCCGCTGCTGTCGAGCGGAATGATCCTGCTGCTGGCGGAAGTCGGACGGGCGCTGAAGTTGTAGTGCGTTTCAGCGGTCGGTGAACGCGAGCTCTTCCGTTTGTCCGGCCACCTGCGTGCGCGTGGGGCCGATGCGCTCCATCAGAATGAACCTCACCTTGATCGGCCGCGCGAGCTGGTCGCTTTTCAACGCGCGCTCCACGGGATACCGGAGTGACCGAAAGAATACGCCTCTCACAGATCGTTGTAGCGCCGCATGGCGCTCGCCAGCGCCTCGGCGCCCTGTTCCTCGAGCTTCGCGATTGCGGCTGACGTCCGTTCCGGCTTCTCGCCCTGATTGAGCTTGAACTTCCCTTCGACGCGGTCGATCGGAATCTCGAACGATACGACGTTGCGAATCAGGGCCCGCACGTTGTCCGGCGTCAGTTCGTCCGTCGACCACGGCCGTGCCGACGGCTTTTCGACGACGCGGAGCAGGCGCTCGATGTTCTGCAGCGCCTCGTCATCCGAATGCCGTCGCGTCTTTCCGTAGCAGTGCACGGCGACGTAGTCCCACGTCGGTGCCGTCGCACGATCCGCGTACCACGAGGGAGAGATGTACGCGTGCGGCCCCTGGAAAACGACGAGCGCCTCGACGTCCGAGCCGATGACGGCGCTCTGCGGGTTGTTGCGTGCCATGTGCGCGTAGAGCGTTCCGTGCTGGCCGAGGGTTTCGTCGACGAGGAACGGCAGATGCGAGGCGATGAGACCGTCGGCCGACGGCGTGATCATCGTCGCGAACATGTGGTCCTTCATGACCTGGATCACGTCGGCGACGCTGCGCGGCTGGTGGGATGCGCGGACGTACATGAGCCGCCGCGCGTTACAGCTTCAGCAGCGCGATGAGCGGCGCGCCCGTCATCATCGTGGCGAGGGCCATCGTCTCGAGGGCACTGCGGCCGCGCAGTTCCGCGCAGGAGTGCACGACGGTCGCGATCTCGTGCGGGTCGAACGGCTTGCGGATGATGCCGTGGATCTTGCGCGAGTCGAGGTCCTGCAGCACCGCGCGTGCCGCCCCGCTGACGACGAGCACGATGGGCGCGTTGGCGAGCGTGTGATCGATCGCGTCCAGCACGCCGTAGCCGTCGATGCCGGGCATCATCATGTCGAGCAGCACGACCGAATAGGTGTGCTGCTGCAGCAGGTCGATGGCTTCGGAGCCGTCGGAGGCCTGATCGATGATCAGCGATTTCCTACGTAGCGCGGTGACCAGTACGTCCCGTACGGATGCTTCGTCATCCACCACGAGGACGCGTCGATGTTGCTCCGTCATCATTAAGTCGCCTGCGAGACTAGCGCGCGATACTGCAGTGTGCTCACTCCATTGTCAACCTCAACCGGCTGGCCGGTGAGGCTGACACGGGACCGCGCAGACCGCCGCGCAACGCCAGCTCGAAGTCCGCGGGCGCCAGCGGCTCGCTGTAGAGGAAGCCCTGCATCTCCGCGCAGTTCTCGCGCCGCAGAAACGCGAGCTGCTCCTCGGTCTCCACCCCTTCGGCGATCACGCGCAGGTTGAGCGCACGGGCCATGGAGATGACGGCGGAGATGATCGCGGCATCGTCGGAGGTGAGATCGCGGACAAAGTCCTGATCGATCTTGACGGTGTCGATCGGAAAGCGCTTGAGGTAGCTGAGCGACGAGTAGCCGGTGCCGAAATCGTCGATGGAGATGCGGATGCCCATCTCCTTCAACCGGTTCAGGATCGACAGCGACAGCTCGGCGTTCTGCATCGCCGTCCCCTCGGTGATCTCGAGGTCGAGGAACGGCGCCGGGAAACCGGTGTCGTGGAGGATGCGCTCGACGGTGGCGAGGAGATCGCGATCCTGGAACTGGCGCGGCGAGAGGTTCACCGCGACGCGCAGCCATGCGTGTCCCGCGTTGTGCCACGCCTTCATCTGCGTGCACGCGGTGCGCAGCACCCACGCTCCGAGGGGCACGATGAGCTGCGTCTCCTCCGCGATCGGGATGAACTCCTCGGGCGGAATCGGCCCCAGCTCGGGCGACGTCCAGCGCAGCAGGGCCTCGGCGCCGACGACGCGTCCAGTCGCAATCTCGACCATCGGCTGGTAGTGGACGGCGAACTCGCCGCGGTCGAGCGCCTGGCGCAGACGGCGCTCGAGCACGAGACGGCTGTCCGCTGCTTCGCTGCGCGCGCCGTGTGCGTACTGATAGTTGTCGCGGCCGACTTCCTTCGCGCGGTACATCGCGCGGTCGGCGTTCTTGAGCAGCGACTCCGCATCCTCCCCATCCTCGGGAAAGATGGCGATGCCGACGGACGTCGTGACGTACAGCTCGTGCTCGTCGACGACGACGGGATGGCGTACGGCCTCGAGCACTTTCTGCGCGACGGCAGCCGCACCGCGTCGATCGGCGAGATCCGCGAGCAGGATCGTGAACTCGTCGCCCCCCATGCGCGCCACCGTGTCCTCGGCACGCACGCACGTGACGAGCCGCTGCCCGATCACCTGCAGCAGGCGATCGCCGATCGAGTGGCCGAGCGTGTCGTTGACGAGCTTGAACTGGTCGAGGTCGAGAAACATGACCGCGCTGACGCGGTGATTGCGCCGCGCGTGTGCGAGGGCGACGGTGATGCGGTCGCGAAACAGCAGTCGGTTCGGGAGCTGCGTGAGGGAGTCGTGGTACGCCTGATACTCCATCTGCTCCTGCGCGTGCTTGCGATCGGTGATGTCGATGATCGTGCCTTCGAGGATGTCGCCGTCGAGGAGCGTGACGTTCTCGAGCACCCACACCGTCGAGCCGTCGCGGCGGCGCAGGCGCAGCTCGACGTTGCTGAGCTGCCGCTGGTCGCGCAGCAGTTGCACGACGCGCTGGCGCTCGGCGTCGTCGAAGTAGAAGCTGTTCGCGTTTGCGGCGACGAACTCGGCGCGCGATTCGTAGCCGAAGATGCGTGCACACGCGTCGTTGCACTCGATGATGCGGCCGTCGGCACCGGTGCGATAGACACCGGCCAGGTTGCGCTCGAACAGAAGGCGGTAACGCGCTTCGTTCGCCTTCCGCTCGGTGACGTCGCGCGCGATGCCCTGCACGCCGGCCGGCTTGCCGTCGTGGTAGATGAGGCGCGTGCTCAGCTCGAGCGGAATGCGGCGCCCGTCCTTGGAGAGCATCTCGAGCTCGTAGAACGTCGATGACGCTTCGCCGGCCATCTTCTTCTGCATCGCCTCGCGGGCGCGCTCGACGTGGTCGGGCACGAGGACGGCGTGAATGACGCGGCCGAGGAGCTCGTGGCGGGCGTAGCCGCTGGCGCGCTCGCCGGCGATGTTCATCGAGGTGATGCGGCCTTCGAGATCGTGCGTGTAGACGATGTCGTTCGCGTTCTCGAACAGCTCGCGATACCGCTCTTCGCTGCGCCGCAGCTCTTCCTCGGCGCGTTTGCGCTCGGTGATGTCCTGCGAGATGACGAGGCGCGAGCGGCGGCGGCCGGTCAGGAACTCGAACGACGTGACGTCGACGTCGATGACGGTGCCGTCCTTTTTCTGGTGCCGGAACTGCGTCGGCCCGCTGCGCTCGCTCATGCGCGCGAGCGCGTCGAGCATGGCCGGGATCTCCGAGGCGGGACGGATGTCGCGGATGGTCATCCGCAGGAACTCGTCGCGCGTGAAGCCGTAATGGCGCACGGCCGCGTCGTTGACGGCGGTGAATGCAAGCGATTCGAGATCGTAGACCCACATCGGCAGCGGGTTCATCTCGAAGAGCATGCGATAGCGGTTCTCACTCGCGCGCAAGGCCTCTTCGGCGCGTTTGCGCTCGGTGAAATCGCTGGCGACGTAGACGACGCCGACCGGCTTCCCTTCGTCGTCACGCAGGAACGAGGACGCCGCGAGGACGTCGACGCGCGCGCCGTCGGCGGAGCGCCACACCATCGGATGTTCGAGCACGCCCATGCTGTTGATGAGCTGGCCGGTGGTGAGGTTGTCGTCGCGGTCGAGCACTTTGCGCAGATGCGCGTCGTTGAGCTCTTCGGCTTTGTAGCCGAGGAGACGCTCGGCGCCGCGATTGACGACGCGGATGCGGCCCTGCATGTCGCTCACGAGCACGGCGCTCTTCATCGTCTCGAGGATCTGCCCCGCGGCATACGCGGGCGTGATGTCGGTGAGCTCGAACCGCCATACGGCGGTCGTGGCGACGACGACGAAGGCGAGCGCGGCGAAGTAACCGATCGGCTGCAGGTCGACGCCCACCGACGGAAGGTAGTCGAGCATGCCCAGCGAGCCGAGGACGAACGCGAGGAGCAGTGCGCCGGCGCGCTCGTGCGCTTCGCCTTCGGTTTCGCGGTAGGTGCGCCAGAAAACGTGGATCGCGGCGATGAGGATGCCGGAGAAGCCGAGGACGATGATGCCGCCCTGCGGGCGTCCGACGGCGTAATAGCCCCATGAGTACCGCTGCACCGCCGGGATGAGCAGAGTCGTGAAGAGGCCCGTCAACGCGACCGCGCCGGAAAAGATCCACGCGCAGGCGATGGCGATGCGGAAGCGTTTGCGCTGCACGACGAGCGTGGTCGCAAAGTCGAAGAGCGCCACGGGCACGAGGGCGCCGCAGAAGTAGCCGAGGCGCGCCCACACGAGTGCGGTGCGCGCATCCTGCGAGGCGTACATCATCGCGAACGCGCCGAGCCAGCCGGCGGCGGCCGCGGTCATGAGGAAGAAGCGGCGTCCGGCGGCGAGCTTACGGGCGCGCCAGAGCACACCGGCGCCGAGGAGCACGATGGCCAGAGAGGCGAGCGCGGTCGCGAACGACAGAGCGCTCGCGGAGTACGACGCGGCGAAGAAGGAGTTCAGGTCGGGCACGGTCCGGGACGTCGGCAGCGATGGTACCGTGTCCCGTACGGCTCGGTGTGCTCCGCGTCACAACGGGCGCGGCCGTTTCCTATTCGTAATCGCGCTTGCGAAAGTAGGAATCGCGCTTCGCGCCGCCGGCCTGTGTGGTGACTTTCTTGATCGGCGCTTCTTCGCCGCGAGAACGTCCCATCGGCTCCGCGTTCTCGGCGAGCTGCACCGGCGAGGTCATTCCGCCCTGGTGGTCGTCGGTGGTCTCGGACTCGCGGCGGTCGTCGTAGAACTCGCGGTGCTCCGGTGCCGGCTCGGACTTTGGGTCGTTGACCTGCTCGCCCGTTTTCCCGGTGACCCAGTCTTCCTGGCTGCCGTAACTCTGAGGTTCTTTCGTGTCGCGTGGCATGAACGGATGAGAGTGCATAGTCGGCGCCATACAATTTGTGGATGCGTACCGTGGCGCTCGCCCTCCTCCTCGCCGTCCTGACGCTCTCCGCCGCGCCCGCGAAGAAGCGCGCGCAGCCGAAGCCGGAACCGCTCGCACCGGATGCGGTGCCGCATCAGGTCGCATTGTTCCTGCGCACGATCACGAATGACGGCGGGCGGACGGTCACGCTGAAAGCGACCGCCGTCGCCACGCGCTTCTACATCGAGGAGCCGACGGGCGTGACCGTTTACCGCTTCGAGAAGGGGCACTACGCGAAAGAGGAGTTTCTGCGGGACTCGAATTTAGTGAAGGCCGTGAAACGTTATGCGGCCAAATGACAGGGAGTAAGATTTGACTATGCGCAAAATCGTGCTGGGACTTTTGCTCGTCACGACGGTCGCCTCGGCTGAGGATTCGCCTCTCGTCGCGGCCGCGAAACGTACGAACCGTAAAGCGCCGAAGTCGCGCGTGATCACGAATGACACGCTCGCGCGCAGCGGCGGCGGCCGCATGGCGGTCGCGTCGGGGGAAGCGAAGCCGCTCCCGGTGGTGCCGCCGAGCACGACGCCCGCTCCCGCACCCCAGTCGACGTCGAGGCCGTCTCCGACGACGGTTCCGGCTCCGGCCCCGGCCATGGGCGACGGCACGCCGTACACGTCGGCGCGGAACATCGATCCGCAAGCCTCGGCGCGCACGATCGCACCGACGAGCTCGATCACGGTCGCGCCGCCGCCGAGCAGCGCCGGACGCATCGATCCGTCGAGCTCCGGCCGGAACATCGACCCGTCGAGCAGCGCGCGCAACATCGAGCCTCAGGCGGTGAAGCCGCCGTCAGGGAACTGATTCGCGTTCCGCCGTCCGGGAGACTCACGAGAGGCTCCCGCCGGGAGGCCTCTGGTGGGCCCCCGGGCGGGTGGAAAACGGCTAAGCCGTTTCCATCATCTCGGCGGGGATGTCGAAGTTCGAATAGACGTTCTGCACGTCGTCGTGGTCGTCGAGCACTTCGAGGAGACGCATGATCTGCTTCGACTTTGCCTCGTCGACCGAGACATACGTCGATGGGATCATGTCCAGCTTCGATTCGACCGTGGCGATCTTCGCGGCCTCGAGCGCCTGACGCACCGCTTCGAAGCTCTCCGGCGCGGTGTAGATCTCGAAGATCTCCGCGTCCTCGGTCTGCAGGTCGTCGGCGCCGGCTTCGAGCGCCACTTCCATCAGCTTGTCCTCGCCGACGGTGCTCTTCTCGACGGCAAAGTAGCCCTTCTTCTCGAACTGGAAGCGCACCGAGCCGGGCGTACCGAGGTTGCCGCCGTGCTTTTCGAACGCGTGGCGGATTTCGGGAGTGGTGCGGTTCGTGTTGTCCGTGAGCGCGTCGACGATGATCGCCACGCCGCCCGGACCGTACCCCTCGTACGTGATCTCCTCGTACGTCGCGCCTTCGATCTCACCGGTACCGCGCTTGATGGCGCGCTCGATGTTGTCCTTCGGCATGTTGTTGGCCTTGGCCTCGGCCACGGCCGCGCGCAGACGCGGATTGCCGGCGGGATCGCCACCGCCGAGGCGGGCGGCGACGGTCATTTCCTTGAGGATGCGGGTGAAGATCTTGCCGCGCTTCGCGTCAGCCGCACCCTTCTTGTGCTTGATCGTGCTCCATTTACTATGGCCGGACATGGGAGAGACTCCTTCGATGGCAGTTGAGCTGTGCTGAGCTGTTGAGCTGTTCAGCGAGGGACGTGTAGTTTATCAGACGATGTCGCCCGAATTCCCGCTCCGCATCATCACCGACGACGGCGAATGCCAGGTCGTGCAGTCGCCCGACGAACTGATGTCGAGCGTCGACACGATCGACTCCACCGACCCGCGCTCGCGGATCTGGGTGCGCGACGCTTACGACCGCACCGTGAGGATCCGCGTGCGCGCGGGGATGGTGGAGGTCCTGGACGCCGTTCCTTAGTTCACCTTCGGCGTCGCGCCGAGCTCGCGGATCAGCGTGTCGGCGCCGTCGACCGCGTCCATGACCCAGAGCATGTACTGCGCGTCGACGTGGATCGAGCGAGTCACGGCGGGATTGAAGAGAAAGTCGGCGTCGATCGATTCGTAGTTGCCGTCGAAGAGCAGTCCCACCAACTCCCCTTTTGCGTTCAGCGTCGGTGAGCCGGAGTTGCCGCCGGTCGTGTCGCAGGTGGAGAGGAAGTTCACCGGCACGTCCTTGATCTCCGGATCGACGTACGCCTGCGTCTTCGCCGGATCGGCGGCAGCGGTGAGCAGCGCCTTCGGATTCGCGAAGGGCTCCTTCCCCGTCTCCTTCTGCAGGAGCCCGCGCAGCGTCGTCTGCGGCGCGTAGTGCGTCGCGTCCTTCGGCGAGTAGCCTTCGACGCGGCCGAACGTGATGCGCAGCGTCGAGTTCGCGTCGGGATAGAGCGTGCCGCCGCTCACCTGCCGCAGCACCTCGAAGTAACGCGGACGCAGGCGCGCCATCGCGCCCGTGTATGCGAGCTCGCTCTGCTCGCGCGCCTCGAACAGCGGCAGGAGCGCGAAGGCGAGATCGAGCATCGGATCCTTGCGCGCCTTCAGTTGCGCCACGGACTCGGTCAGCATCTTCGCGCGCTCGTCCTGACTGGCGATCTTCGAGCTCGTGTAGAGCTCGTCGAGGGAGCGTCCGGTCAGTTCTTCGAGCCCGTACTTTTCCGCTTCACCCGCAAAGTACGCGAGCACCGCGCGATCGGAGGCGACGTCCATCGTGCGCTGCGCACGGTTCGAGGCGGCGGTGAGATTCGCCCACTCGCGCTCCTGAAAACGCGACGCGCGGTCGATGTCCTTCTTCGGACGCTCGGTGGCGAGGCGCGCGATCGTGAACGCCTGCGCGAGCATCGGCGAGCCGCGGCCGATCACCCAGTCGAGCACGAGGTCACGCTCGCGCGTGCGGAACTTCTGCGCGTTCAGGCGCTCGATCTCCGTGAGCACGTCGGCGGAAACGGCGCGCATCTTCTCTTCACGCGCGACGCGCGCTTCGACGATGCGGTCCTTCGTGAAGCCCTCGCTCACGCTCGTGTAGTTCTTGAGCGAGTTCGCCAGGCTCTTGATGCGCGACGCGTTTTTGATCTGCACGTCGCGATTGCCCTTCCCTGCTTCTTCGAGCAGGCGAATGACGTCGGTGAAGTAGCGGATGTTCGCCGGATAGACGAACTCCTTGTAATTGCGGACTTCGTCCGCGGTCTTGTAGCGGAAGGTGCGGCCGGGATAGCCGGCGACGATCACGGTGTCGCCTTCGTTGACGCCGTTCTTGGCGAGCTTCAGCCAGTGCTTCGGCTGGTAGGGCTTGCCGTTCACGTACGCGCGGTAGAACGCAAAGTCGCCGGTGTGGCGCGGCCATTCGAAGTTGTCGATCTCGCCGCCGAATTCGCCGACCTTGTTCGACGGTGCGTAGACGAGACGCACGTCGTTGATCTCGGCCTGCGTCAGGCGCAGGTACTGCGAGCCCTCGAAGAACGAGGAGACGCGGCAGCGCACGCCGCCCGCTTTCTCGCACTCGGCGACGAGCTCTTTCTCGCGGCGGTCGATGTGCTTCGCGCGATCGGCATCGGCGACGTTCGCTTTCAGCCCCGCCTGCACGCGTGCGGTCACGTCTTCGATGTTGGTCGTGACCCACACCTTCGTCCCCGGCGCGGCGGGCAGTTCTTCTTCCCGCGTCTTCGCGAGGAAGCCGTTCGTGATGAGATCGCGATCCGCACGCGAGTTGTGCTGGATCGAGCCGAAGGCGCAGTGGTGGTTCGTCACCACGAGGCCGTCCGGCGAGACGAAGGAGGCGGTGCAGTTGCCGAGAGAGATGACGGCGCCGAGGGGGTCGCCGGTGAGGTCGGCGAAGCGACCGAGGTCGAGCTGGATGCCGCTGTTGCGCAGCGACGGCATCTGCTGAGGCATCCACATCCCCTCATCGGCGGACGCGGCGGTGGCGGCGAGCACGAGAAACAGGGCGAAGACTCTTTTCACGGGCACCGACAACTGATAACTGAAACCCAAATTCCACGTACTATTCATCGTTCACACGGAGGACACGGGCTATGGGTCTGTTCGACGCGCTCAGAAACGAATTCATCCAGGTCATCGAGTGGCTCGATGACAGCAGCAATACTCTGGTTTACCGCTTCCCCGTCCACGATCAGGAGATCAAGATGGGGGCGCAGCTCACGGTGCGCGAGAATCAGGTGGCGATCTTCGTCAACGAGGGCGAGGTCGCGGACGTGTTCAAGCCGGGCCGCTACGAGCTCTCCACGCAGAACATGCCCATCATGACGACGCTGCGGAGCTGGAAGTACGGCTTCGACTCGCCGTTCAAGGCAGAGGTCTACTTTTTCAACACGCGCCTCTTCACCGACCTCAAGTGGGGCACGCAGAACCCGGTCATGATGCGCGACGCGGAATTTGGCATGATCCGCATGCGCGCGTTCGGCACGTACGCGATCCGCGTCTCCGACGCGAAAGAGCTGTTCCGCACGATCGTCGGCACGCAGGGGCTGACGACCACGGACGAGATCCTCGGCCAGCTCCGCTCGACGATCATCAGCCACTTCTCGGACATCATCGCCGAGTCGAAGATCGCGGCGCTCGACCTCGCGTCGAGCTATCGCGAGCTTTCGGCGCTGGCGCAGAAGGAGCTCGGACCGCAGTTCGCCACGTACGGGCTCGAGCTCTCCCGCTTCAACATCGACAACATCTCGCTGCCCGAGGAAGTCGAGGCGGCGATCGATCAGCGCACGAAGATGGGCGTCTTCGGCGACAAGCTGAATCAGTACGCGCAGATGAACGCCGCCGAGTCGATCAAAATCGCGGCCGCGAATCCGGGCGGTCTCGCCGGCGCGGGCGCGGGCATCGGCGCGGGCATGGCCATCGGCCAGCAGATGGCGGGCGCGTTCAACGCGCCTCCGCCGCAGCCGGGTGCTTCGGCACCGCCTCCCCCTCCGGGACCGCAGGCGAACGTGCCGCGCTGGTCGCTGGCGATCGACGGCAAGACGTACGGTCCGTACACGGACGACGCCCTCAAGGCGATGGTCCAGGGTGGACAGGTGCAGACGTCGACACAGGCGTGGCGTCCCGGCGCGGCCGGCTGGGCTCCGCTCGAGACGTACGCCGAGCTCGGCCTCGGCAGCGGCGGCGCGATGCCGCCACCTCCTCCGCCGCCGGTGAAGTAGCCTTTCGATGACGGCAGAAGCAACGATCTCCGCCAAAGTCCGCAAGTTTCCATGCGAGAGCTGTGGTGCCGATCTCCGATGGGAGCCCGGCATCACGGCTCTCAAGTGCGAGTACTGCGGGTTCGAGAAAACCATCGCCGCGTCGCCGGATCGCGTGCGGGAGAAGCGCGTCGACGCCGCGTTGCGCGCACCGCGCGACCTCGGCTGGGGTGCGGAGCGCAAGGTCATCGCGTGCAAGCGCTGCGGCGCGCATACGACGATCGATCCGCACGTCGCGGCGACGGCGTGCGCGTTCTGCGGCACGAGCGCGGTGGTCGAGGCGCCGCCGAATGCGAACGTCGCCCGTCCGGAGGGACTGCTGCCCTTCCGGATCACGCGCGATTCCGCCCTGCAGTCGTTCCGGAAGTGGCTGCATTCGCTGTGGCTGCGGCCGAACGATCTGAAGAAGGCGTCGCGCGTCAGCGCGCTGCAGGGCGCGTACATCCCCTTCTGGACGTTCGACGCGGCGACGGATTCGTACTGGACGGCGGAAGCGGGTTACTACTACTACGTCACCGTCCAGCGTGGAAACCAGACCGTGCGCGAGCGCCGCACGCGCTGGGAAGACGCGTCAGGACAACTGCAGCTCTTCTTCGACGACGTCCCGGTGCCGGCGTCACGCGGGATCGACGCGTCGCTGGCCGGCGCGATCGAGCCCTTCCCCACGGCCGAGCTGACGCCGTACGACCCCTCGTATCTGTCGGGATTTCTCGCCGAGGAAAATGCGATCGATCTCCCCGAGGCGCTGGAGACGGCGAAGGTGCGCATGGACGGGGACATTCGATCCGCGTGCTCGCGCGAAGTTCCGGGCGACACGCAACGCAATCTGCAGGTCCAGACGACGTACTCCGCGGTCGCGTACAAGAACGCGCTCCTGCCGATCTGGGTCGCGGCGTACGACTATCACGGCAAACCGTACCGCTTCCTCGTGAACGGCGTGACGGGCAAGTGCAACGGGACCGCGCCGTGGTCGGTGATCAAGGTGACGCTGACCGTGCTCGCGGTGCTGATCCTCGTGCTGACGTTCATCCTCCTCTTCGGCGAGTCATGAGGTGAGACGCCGCCAGCGCACGAGCGCGGCGGCGATCTCCGGCGCCGTGCTCGGAAAGTGCGCCGGCTCGCCCGATGACGATGAGGCCAGCCGCTCGGCGAACTCGAGGAGCAGCCCTTCGGCCGTGAGGATCTGCACGGCCGTCAGTCCGTCGCGGCGCTCGAACGCGCGCTGCGCCTCGGGCGGCCAGCCCTTCGGCAGCAATGCGCGCATTTGCCTGACGGCGTTCTCACTCCCCAGCGCGCGCGCGAGCGCGTTGCCGAACGGCAGGAACCAATCGCCGTAATCGGAGGTGGCGATGCGGCGCAGTTGCGCGAGCTTCTGCGGATCGCCCATCGCGAGCGAAAGCAGCAGGAGCTTCTCGCGCCGCCAGACCATGTCGAGCTCCCTGAGTGAGACGGGCTGCCCGAGCATGCTGCCGACGAGCTCCGCCACCGAGCGATCGTGTGGCAACTCCTCGCACGCGCGCACGAAGTCGGTGAGCAGTCCCTCCACGCCATACGGCGGATGGGCGGCGATGGCGAGACGAAGCGTGCGCAGCTCGCGCGGCCAGACACTCGAACGCACATTCGACGCGGCTCTCGTCATCTGCGTTCCGAGCGGCGTCACGGCCGTGATCGACTCGGCCGTCGAAACGCTCTCACCCGACGCGAGGGCCGCGTGCGCGAGCACCTCCGTCCGCACGACGAGGTCGGTGCACTCCGAGGCCGCGAGCGTGATCCACGGCAAATGCTCGCGCGCGTCGATTCCCGACTTCGCCACCAGCGTCGCCCACGTCCGCAGCAACGACTGCGAATCGGGATCCGACGCGAACTCGCGCCCGACATGCCGCTGCAGCAGCCGCGCGGCATCCGCCCACTCCCCCGCGCGGAACAGCAGCCGTGCCACCGGTGCGGCGACGTCTTTTCGTTCGTCGAGCACCGCGGAGTCCGACCCCGCGACCACGCGAATGGTGAGCGTCTGTTCGTTCAGCCGCTTCTCCTCCAGCCATGCGTGCGCGCGGCGGCTCAGCCAATCGGCGCGCACGGGGTGCGGCAGTTGCGCGACCTCGCCCGCCGCGAGCAGCGGGTCGTCGTTGCGGGCGCGGAGATAGAGATTCGCCGGCGAATCGTGCGCGAATTCGTCCGGATCGATGCGCAGCACCGGACGGCGTCGCCGATACAGCGCGTCGAGCTCCTCGAGCGGGCGGCGCAGCCACAGGCCGTGATAAATCGCCTCTTCTGCCGACGCGGGATCGTCTTTCACGCGGAAGAACTCGTATGCGAGCGAATGGATGCGCAGGAACGCTTCCGGCCGGCGTTTGTGAATCAGCGGCAGCATCTCCGCACGCACGTCCTGACGATGGCGCAGCGCGTCGCCGTCGTTCTCGACGAGACTGACCTCGCGCTGGAAGGCCTCGAAGATCTCCTGCGCCTCCTCGTCGTTCACGATCCACGAGTCGCGCGTGCCGCGAGTCATCACTTCCCGGATCACGTCTTTCGTGATCCGCCGCACGACGAGTCCCGGATCGGCGAGCTCGCGCACGCGCGCATCGCGCACGTGACCGAGGATGCGGCGGACGAGGATGCCGTCGATGAAGAGCGCGCCGAGCTTCTTCTGCTCCGCGTTCGGATTCGACAGCTCCCCCAGCAGCGACTGCACGATCGCCGGTCCATCCTCCGCTTCCTCGCGAAACAGCTCGCCGACGAGGCGCAGCCGCAGCGGACGCACGCCCTTGCCGGAGCGGTCGCCGGAGTCCTTGCGGATTGCCTCGACCAGTTTGCGCGCGTCGGCGAGCGAGATCTTCTTTCCCGCGTCGGCCGCCAAAGCCTCGAGCATCTGAGCCGATCCCTCCGGATCGAGTGGGCCCAGCTCCAGCTCTTCGGCGCCGCCGAGAAACTCTGCGACGCGCCGGCGGCCGGAGATGATCAGGCGCAGGCGTCCCCAGATGGGTGTGCTCTCGTCCGACGCGCCCCAGCCGTCGTCGGTCGTCGTGAACGCGCGCACCAGCTCTTCGAGCGCACGCACCTGATCGGCCGAGTACTGGACGACCTCGAAGGTATCGAAGACGAGGAGGAACGGCTCGTCGTCGAAATGCTCGTTCACGGCGACGCGGAAGCGCAGCGCATACGGCTGCAGGAGCGCGACCGAGTCGGACTCGGGACTCCGCTCGATCTTGCGGGCGACCTCTTCGAGATCGCGGCGAAGGGCGGTCATCGTCTCCGTCAGTTGCGGGAACTGCGCGCCGACCTGGCGCGCGATCTCGCTCAGCAATGAGGCGCGATTGCGCGCGCTGATCGTGGAGCGGTCGAAGTCGAGATAGGCGAACGGAAACCGTCCCTTGGCCGCGTGCGCATGCTCGAGCATGAAGTAGGCGATGAGCGTCGTCTTGCCGACGCCGCCGGTGCCCCAGACGGTTTTCGGTTTCCGTCCTCGGAAGTAACGCGCGAGTCCGATCACGCCTCGGGTGACGGCCTGCGTCACGCTGTCGGCTTTGATGACGCGGACGTATTCGCGCAGTTCTTCGATCTCGTCGCTGCGGCCGAAGAAGCGATCCGGCCGTCCCGGTTTGCGTCCGATCATGCGCTCGAGCGGCGCGAGCAGGCGTCGCAACTCGATCTGGCGATCGAGCTCGTCGAGCGGCGGCAACGGAATGCGGTCGATGCCGCGCAGCCAGCTCGCCGCGACGCGGCGTGCTTCGAGCTCTTCGATCGAGAGCGATTGCAGGTCCGTCTCGCTGTTGCCGAGGTATTCGCGGAGGGCGTTCGTCAGTGGATCGCGTGCGTCGGGCGGCTTGCGGTCGATCGCGGCACGCAGCTCCTCCGGCTCGCATTGGGCGAGGATCCGCCGGCGCGAGTCGCGCGTCAGCGACCAGCGCGCACCCGCGAGCTCGGAGAGCTGCAGCACCGACTCTTCCGCGCTGCGGCGCTGCGAGCCTTCGAGGGATGCCGACGGATCGAGCTCGCGCGGCAGGAACGTGGACATGGTGGCGGCGTCGAGGAGCAGGCGCCAGGCGTCGCTCTCGCGCCGGACGGCAGGGGCGGCAGGCGCCGCCGCGCGCGTGCTCTCGACGAGCGCGCGCGCCCAGTCCGGCAGATTCTGCAGACGGTCGCTCATTTCTGCCCCAGCCTCGTCAGGATCAGATTGCGCACGAGCTCACTGAGCACCTTTCGCCGCGCCATGGGAGCCACTCCCTGCACCATGACATCCGCGAGATCGCGGTAGACCGTGCCCGTGCCGAGGTCCATCGTCTTGTCCAGCGCGGCATAGGCGCGGCGGACGCACTGGTCGAAATCGCTCGCGTGCGCCGTGTACGTGGTGAGATCGTCCTCGAACCGCGGCACGCCACCGACCGGGAGAAGCGCCGGTGACGTCGACGCGAGAAAGAGCAGACGGAGATGCGGCTGCTCGATCGACACCTGTCCCGGATCGTGCACGCCGCTCAGCGACGCGACGAAGTCGCTGAGGTGGTGGGCCCAGATGAAATCCTCGACGGCCGTGTTCAGCACGAGCCACACCGGCACCGCCGCGGCATTCTGTTGGGCGAACTGCGCGAGCCGCCGCGCGATCCAGGCCGGGAGATCGATGCGCAGAAAGCGCGGGAGGTTCTCCGTCGCATTCGGCTGCGGCATCGGATCGTCGGCGAAGCCCGTGAGATTGATGCCGCTCATCAGCTTCTGCGCGAACCGCTCCGGCGTGAAGGTCATCAGATTGTCGGCGGAGTATTCGACGACGCGCGCGGACGCCGCGGATTCGAGCGTGCGCCGCAACAGCTTCACCGAGTACTTCAAACCGCACCCCGCCGGCCCCCACACCACCATCACGCGCGGCGCACCGTCCGCGCGCATGGCGAGGACGTTCTGGCGGAACTCGTCGCGCCCGATGATCGGCCGCGGATCGGCACGATCCTCCGACAACGACCAGAACGGCTGCTCGTCCGGCGGCGGAAACGCGTTCCAGTTCGGCAGCCGCGCCTCGAGGTCCTCGGAGATCTTGTCGATGCGCACGCCCTGGTTCTGCACGGGCGTGCTGTCCCGCACCTCCGCGTTGTGCAACGCGAAGAGCTGTCCGCCCTCGATCTCCACCGCGGCTCCACCCGACGAGCCTTTGGCCGCGCTCACCGTGTAGCGCACGCGCGTACCGGTGGGATCGAGACCCGCGTAATCGCCGATGTCGAACTGCAGCGGTGCCGCGCCCGGGTGCTGCTGCACCATGATCCGTCTCGTGACGTCGTCCACCTCGATCGTCTTCGGGAGAGGCAGCCAGCCGCGCGGTGCGCCACCGCTGCGCCGCGACGGCAGCATCCCCACCTTCTGCCGCAGTTGGATCAGCGCGTAGTCGTAGAGCTGCCGCGCGTCCGCGGGGCACTGCGGCGTGCCGTCGAACGGCAGCGGCGCGCGCGCCGCGCGCAGCCATCCATGCGGCAATGCCTGCACGGCGGTGAACACGGATCGCGGATCGTCTGCATGCGGCACCCGCGGCGCCGGATCGGTGATGTAGTCGAAGAAGCACACGAGGTCGTCGCCGTTCGCGTTCTCCGTCGGCGGATCGTCCTCCAGGTTCAGCAGCGGCGTGAGGACGTGTGCGTTCGTCAGCACGAGATCGGGGCCCACGAGAAAGCCGGTCCCGACGATGCCGGGAACGCGGCCGCCGATGGGAAGGCCGATGCCGATCGCGCACACCGTCCGCGTCACGCGCGGAAACGTGTCCATGAATGCGGCGGTGGAGATGAACGGCTGGTAGCTGTTGATGAACGCCTGGTACTGCGCGTCGGAGCTGAGGCGGCGTCCGGAGAGGATGAGGCTGATGCCGAGGGTGAGGTAGCTCGCCTTCTTGTCCTGGCGCAGCAGCGCCAGCGCGTCGCTGAGTTTGCCCGCGTCGACGAGCGCCTCGACGACCGCGCGGGCGAAGGCGGAATCGTCCGTCTCGTTCGCCGCCTGCGCGAGCGGCACGTTCATCTGCGTCGCGAGCCACACCATGTTCCCGCGAGGCATCTGCCGCGCGAAGAGGATCGCAAAGTCCTCGCGCTGTTCGGCCGTGAAGAGCGGCGGCGCATGGCCATCGAGCACCGCCGCTCCCGCGCTCATGCCACCCGGCCGTCCTTGAGGATCTGCGCGGCGCGGTGATCGCCGAGGAGCGCAAGTCCGAGCGCGAGATTCGCTTCGCCCATCGCCGTCACTTCGTTCACGTCCCTGCCGCCGTAGTGCAGGCCGACGACCTTGTGCTCGCGTACCGTGAGCACGCACGAACCGGAGTTTCCGCCGAGCGTCGAGCAGTCGTGCTCGAACGCGCGCTCGAATTGCGAGAGCGTCGTCACGAGTCCGGGCGAGCAACGCTTGAAGCCGTCCGCGCGCTGAAAGACCGTCACCACTTCTTCCGAGGCGTAGGCGCGGTACGGATGCCCGACGATGTAGATCTCTTCGCCCGCAAAGGCGCTCTGTTCGCTCCAGTCGAGCGGCAGCGCGGCGGGCAGCGCTTCGTTGCCGCGCTCGAGACGGAGCACCGCAAAATCCACGCTCTCCTCGGGCGCGCAGTACGCGAGACCGGCGATCGGAAAACGTTTCACGTCACTCGCATTGTCGGTCACGGAGAAGTTCACGACGCCCGGCTTGTCCTCGCCCAGCGTCCACTGCTCGACGGGACGCGTGCGATCGGCGACGAGCTCCGCGACGACGTGACGGTTCGTGACGACGAGATCTTCGCCGAGCCGCCACGCCGTGCCGACGTGGATCGCCGGGTTGCCGCCCGGCCGCGCGATCCCCACCTGCCCCACTTTCGCCGAAGCCGCGTTGATCATCGAGCGCGCGGTGGCGACGAACGTCATCCAGCGCTCGTTGTCGTCGCCGGACGGCATCTGCACGCGCCCGTTGGTGTATCGCATCGCCGGACGCCCTTTCAGCAGCACGATCGCCTCGAGCGCGAGGAACTCGCGGTCGGTGACGTTCGACGCGTTGCCGGAGCTCACCTTCGCCAACGCGCTCGAAGCGTCGTCCATCACCGCCGCCGTCGCGGCCATGACGGTCGCCGACGGCCGCACCGGCATCACCTCGAGCTGCACGCTCTCGTTCGTGCCGCCGAAGGACACTGACTCCGCGACCGCGACCTCCGCCCGCACCGCGCGGCGCAACCCGCGCGACTGCAGCGGATCGCGCGCTGCCGATTCTGCAAACAGCTTCTGCGCGCGTGCGGCAAGCGCGCGGATGGATTGAGGAGGGAGCTTCGCTTCGTCGCTCATGCCTATCCTTCCAGATACTCCGCCAACGGGATGCGCACGAAGCCGCGCGGCGGCGCATCGCCCCTGGCCATGCGCGGCATCTCCTCCGCCAGCGCCGTTACCGACTCCGCGATCTCCTTCGTGCGATTCCAATCCTCGTCGAAGACCGCGGCGTAATACTGCGCCACCTCTTCGTCGTCGAAGATCAGGCTCGCGTCGCGATTGAGCGTCACCCCGAGGGAGCTCCAGTTGTGGCTGCCGACGAGGACGCGTTTGCCGTCGACGATGATCCCCTTCGTGTGCGTGGCGTTCATGCGCCGCACGCAGCGGTTCACGTCCATGCCGCGGCGTTTGAGCTCCGCCACGTTGTCCCAGAACGTGTCGGTGCTGCGAAGGAGGACGCGCACGTCTTCGATCTCATTCGATTTCTCGACGAGCGCGTCGACGAGCTGGCCGAACAAGCCTTTCGATTCGGCGTCGACGAGGATGTACTGGTTCTGGAAGAGGAGCTGCGTTTTCGCCGAACGGATGTGCTTGAGCACCGCGGACGAGTAGACCTCTCCTTTGCGATCGGGGGTGAGCAGCGGCTTGACGCGCACCATGCGGTTGACGCGCAGCGACTCGAACACCTTCTGCGGCGCGGCTTCGAACGCGATCGACTCGAGGGCACGCACCGGCACGTCGACGAACTTCTCCTCGATCACCGATTCAGGCGTGCCGCCGAGGTCGAGGCTGCGCTCGTAGTCGGCGAGGATGTGGTTCTGGAAGCGCTGCGCGAGCGTGCGGTTCTTGATCACGACGTGCCACTCGCGATTGCCGGCTTTCGACGTCTCGCGCGGATTGTCGAGGTTTGCTGCCGGGATGGCGGGCTGGCTGGTCTTCTTCCAGTTGCCGCTCGACAGCCAGAACGTGTCGTCGTCGCGCACGGTGACTTTGATGTGGTACGACTTGGCCACGAGGCCGCCGTTGCCGATCGGGACGAACACGCGCAGGAACCGCTCGTCGCCGAATTTCTGCTCCCATTTCGCGAAACGCTCGCTGCGATCGAACTCGCCCTGTGCGATGTGGCCGCTCTTCGGATCGTGGCTCTGCGGCGCCATCACCAGCTTGAGCGTCGTTCCCTCGGCGAGCTCGCCCTCGAGCGCGTCGGCGATGTGCTTCGCGTGGAACTCGTAGATGGCCGAGACGAGCTGCCGTTTCGTGCCGGCGAGGAAATCGGAGAGCACCGACCAGCTCCGCTCCGGCCCGACGTGCAGGAGGACGTCCATCTTCTCTTCGACCCACTCGAAACTGAAGCCTTCGCCTTTGCGGACATCGTCGTCGTAGGCGATGGTCATCCCCGCCTCGGCGAACAACTCCTCCGCCACCTCGACATCCTGATCGCGCAGCGGCGCCGAGCGCACGTCGATCGGAAATCCGCCGTAGGAGCGCGGCACGCGCGTGCGAACGTCCTCGAGTTGCGACGGATCGGCGGCCACGACGAGGCATGCGGTATTGCTGAGACGATTGCCTTCGATGAGGTAGCCGTGACGCACGGCCAGCACACCGTTGCCGCGAATCTCGCGATGGAGCGCACGCGCCGCTTCGAGGACGCCGGACGATTCCTTCGCCGGCGGCGTGACCTGCGGCTGCGTCTGCGCCGCGCCGCTGCCGACGACGGGCGTGCCGAGGGAGACTTTGATCGTGACCGGAATCGTGATCGTGATCTCGCCGGTGGAGATCGTCGCGGAGGTGGTCGCCGACGGAGCCTGCGGTTGCGGGTCTTCGTCCGCCGGTTTCGGTTTCGGCGTCGGCTGCGGAGCCGGAATCGGCAGCGGGCTCGTGCCGAATTTCGCGTAATCGCTGATCACGCTCGCCGGGACGCAGTAGTTCTCGATCATGTACGCGCCGGCGAAGTGCAGACCGACGGCTTCGCCGGTGTCCATGTCGAGCACGACCGAACCGGAGTTGCCGCCGAGGGTCGTGGCGTCGTGCGTGGCCCAGCCGCGGCTCGGCCCCGTCATGAGGCCCGGCGCGATGCGCTTGACGTCGTACGTCTTGCCGTAGATGCGGTCCATCCACGCCTGATCGGCAATGATCCAGTCCGGCGCGCGCGCGGGATAACCGACCACGGCGATGTTCGTGTTCAGTTTCGCGTCGGATTTCGCAACCGGGATGCACTTCGGCTGCACACCGTCGACTTTGCGGTCCACGCGCAGCAACGCAAAGTCGGCTTTCGAGCCGTCGCGCTCGATGTAGATCACGCTCTGTACGGGCACCGAGTCGCTGGCGGCGATGCCATGCTCGTGACGGAAATCGACCGACACTTTCAGCTCTTCGCCGAACGTACCGGGCTTGAAGACGAACTGGCGGCCATCCCATTGCGCGATGAGCTCCGCCACGTGGCGGTTCGTCACCACGATGTTCTCTGCCAGGTACCAGCCGGTGCCGACGTACGTGATGCCGCCCTGATGATTGGCGACGTCGATGCGTCCGACCAGTGGGATCAGCGGCTCGAGGACGGGCGCCGCGCCGCGCAGCCGGTCCACCATCGCCTTCGCCGTCTGGTCGAGCTCCTCGGAGGTGTGATCGATGCGATTGTCTTTGACGTACAACGCGGGACGGCCGCTGCGCACGATCGTCTCGACGACGAACCGCGTGACCGCCTCGGGAGACGCGCTCTCGAACGAGACACTCTCGTTCTGCTGCCTCTGCGTCAGTTTCGCGTCGAGCTCTTCGTAGAGCCGCGGATCGCGCTCCTTCAGCCGGCCGAGCCACTTCAGAAATACACCGGGATCGGGCATGCCCGCCGCCTCATTTCCCATGCAGAATCTCCCTCGCTTTAGGAGTGACTGACTGCGAATTTTCCCTACCGCGTGGAGGAGAGTGTATGGCTTCGTCCCGAAATCAGCTCGCAACGATCCGCGAACGCCTGCGCGCGCAGGCGACGCCGGGACATGCGGAAGCGGCGCTGCGCTATTTCAAGGATCTGGCGGAGGGTGACCAGTTCCTCGGCGTGCGCGTGCCGGGCATCCGCGCGGTCGTACGCGACTGTGATGCGCTGACGCTCGAGGAGCTGTCCACCCTCCTCGATTCCGACTGGCACGAGGAGCGGACGCTCGCGCTGCTTTCGCTGGGACGTCGTTACGCGAAACGGGCGGACGAGCGCGATGCGATTTACGCGCTGTATCTGGCGAAGACGGATCGCGTCAACAACTGGGACCTGGTCGACTGCTCGGCCGAGCACATCGTCGGCGCGCATCTGCGGGAGCGGAGCCGCGCGCCGCTGCGCAAGCTGGCGAAATCAACGTCGGTGTGGGAACGGAGGATCGCCATCGTGGCGACGCTGCACTACATCCGCCGCGGCGAGTTCGAGGAGACGCTGCGCATCATCCCGCTGCTCGCAGGCGACAAGCACCATCTCATCCGCAAAGCGATCGTGTGGATGCGCCGCGAGATCACCAAACGTCAGGAAAAGGCCAGGACTTCTTCCGCCGCGCGTACGCCGTGATGGAGCGCTTCCTCGCATAACGCCACCGCGCTCAGATCGGTGTTCGCGAAATGGATGACGCCGTGCGGCTCGGCAGCGCGCAACCGCGAGGGGCTGAAGACGAAACCAGGCGCCGGCCGGATCATGGCGTGGCCCCAGCGCATGATGTCGACACGTTCGGCGAGCGCGCGGATGTCGTGATGCGGGCGCGATAAATCGGTGAGGACGATGTCCGTCCATTCGTCGCGGCCGACGCTGAGGAGGCGTTCGCGCGCGTTCGCGTCGGTGAGAGCGTAGTAGTACGTCAGCACGGTCGGACCATGCTCGATCCCGCGCTGGTGCGTGGCGACGACATAGCCGAGGGAGGGACTGTCGTAGAGGACGTTGTCCCACGCCAGCGGAAAACCGTGTGATTGCGGACGATCGCGCAGGGTGAGATTGGCCACCATCCACGAGCCGTACGTGAACTCGGCGCCCATTGCGCGCGACGGAATGACGCGTTTCGCCGCGAACTGCGGACCGGCGAAGATCACACGGCGCGCGTGAATGCCGATCACTTCCTCGCCGCGCATGGCGATGACGTCGCCGTTCATCGCGATACTGGCCACGAGCCACCCCGTGCGCACCGCAACGCCACGCGAGAGGTGCGCCACGATGCGCCCATTCCCCTCGGGCCAGGTGATCGACGGCCGCTCATCGCGTGAAGCGAAATAGAAGATGCCGGCCCACGCGGACGTGCCGTCGAGGTTCGTGCCGTAGTCGTCGCGGCACGAGTAATCGACGAGCCAGCGCAACCGCGGCGAGGTGAAGCCGTGCTGATCGAGCCAGGCGCGCATGGACAGACGATCGAGCGCCGTCACCTCGGCGTCGTCGGATCCGAGGGCCATCGGAATCTCGAACGCGCGCCTCCCCTTCCCATCGCGCCATGCGGACCAGCGCCGCATCTCCGCCTCGAACGCCTGCAACTGCCGCAGATCCTCGGCCGTCGCCCCGGCGTACAGATACAGCCCCTCGTACCAGCGTCCGCGATAGAACAGCCGCTCCTCCGGGTCGCGCACGAGGAACTGCTCGCCGATGACGCCGTTCTCGATGACACCCATTTCCTCGAGCAGGCGCGTGAGCACCGTGTTCGCGGGTGACGGGGCGACGACGTAATGCGCGCCCCACGGATACGACGCGCTGCTCCGCGACGTGCCGCCCGCTGCCGGCTCGAGCTCGAACACGACCACGTCGCGAACGCCGCCTCGTGCGAGCCGCCATGCGGCGGCGAGTCCGGCGATGCCGCTGCCGACGATCACGACGTCGTGCGTTTCCCAGCGCGACGGCGCGGGAGGCGGACCTCCGCGCAGGCGATGGCCGACTTCGTGCGACGCGCCGACGATCTCGCCGGGAGGAAGCGCGAGCGGCGCGCGCGAACGGCATGCGAGCGCGGCGACGGGAGCTCCGAGGAACGCGGCGAGGATCTCGCGCCGCGTCAGCGCGATCACGCGGAACGCCGGCGTCCCGCCGGCTGCGCTAGCTCCACTTGCGCCACTCCTCCTCGTAGTAGCGCACGAGCATCTGGTTGTCGAGGCGGTTGATCTCCACCTCCACCGGCGTCATGTCGCGCGGAAAGACGAACATCGCCGCGAGTGTGGAATCGTCGAGGAACTTCGTCGGCACACGCACGTGCAACGGCGCGTCGAACGCCGTCTGTCGCGCAAGCGCGAAACCCCAGACGCCGAACGACGGCACGGTGGTCTGGTACGGCCGCACGTGCAGCCCCGCCGCCTCCATCGTGCGCACGATGCACCAGTACGACTGCCGCGCGAACAGCGGCGAAGTGGCCTGTACGGAAATCGCGGCATCGGGAGTCAACCGCGTGCGCAGCAAACGATAGAAGCGCGTCGTGTACAGCTTGCCGAGGGCGAACGAGCTCGGGTCGGGGAAATCGATGATGGCCGCGTCGAACCGATTGCGCTCGCGCTCGATCCAGATGAACGCGTCCTCGTTCACCACGCGCACGCGTTTGTCGCGAAACGCATGTTCATTGAGCGCCCCGAGCGGACGAAAGGCCTCGGAGAGCGCCGTCATCTTCGGATCGAGATCGACCAGCGTCACGTGCTCGACTTCGCGGTACTTGAGCACTTCGCGCAACGCCAGCCCGTCGCCGCCGCCGAGGATCAGCACGCGTCGCGGCACCTGCAGCAGCGCGAGCGCGGGATGCACGAGCGCCTCGTGATAGCGGTATTCGTCCGACGAGCTGAATTGCAGATTGCCGTTGAGGAAGAGCTGGAACCCCGCGGCGTTGTTCGTGACGAGGATGCGCTGGTACGGCGAGCTGCTCGAATAGACGATGTCGTCCGCGTACAACTGATCCTCGGCGAGCGTCGTCAGCTTGTCCGCGCGGATCATGGCCACGACGAGGATCAGCGTCACGATCGCCGCCCGCACGCGCAACACGCCGACGCCGCGCAGCAGAGGTCGCAACAACCACGTGCCGTACAACCCGACGGCCGCGTTGAGCAGGCCGAATGCGATGGACGTGCGAATCAGTCCGAGGCGCGGCATGAGGAACATCGGGAACAGCACCGCGGCCACGAGGGAGCCGATGTAGTCGAAGCTGAGGACGCGCGACACGAGCTCTTTGAAATCGAGGTGCTCTTTGAGGATGCGCATCAGGATCGGCAGCTCGAGGCCGACCAGTACGCCGATGACGAAGACGACGAGGTAGAGAAAAAGGCGGAACCACTCGAGCCGCGAGAATCCGAGAAAGAGGAGCGGCGCGGAGAGTCCGCCGATGAGCGCGACCGCGAGCTCGACGTCGACGAATCGCGCGGCGAGATCGCGCTCGAGGAATCGCGAGAGCCACGCGCCGACGCCGAGGGCGGAGAGGTAGAGGCCGATGATCAGCGAGAACTGCGTGACCGAGTCACCGAGAACGTAGCTCGCCACCGTGCCGGCGAGCAGCTCGTAAACGAGACCGCACGCGGCGATGACGAGGACGTTGAGGAAGAGGATCGGGGTACGCATTTTTTGAGGGCTGAGGGCCGAGGGCCGAGGGAGAGAGTCAGAGGCGGCCGAGAGCGCGGGGTTCTCCCTCGGCCCTCGGCCCTCAGCCCTCGGCCCTTCCTCTCATCCGTGCAATGCCGCGGCGATGATGATCGCCAGACCGAGGATCACCGAGCCCATGAGGATGGCCATCGCGGTGTTGTGGTCCTCCTCGAGCTCTTTGCGAATCGAGAACGGTGAGATCTTCACCATCGCCCAGAATGCGAGCGCGAAAACGATCACGCCGAAGATCGTGTACACCAGCGTGCTGAGAAAAACCCGGAGTGCCGGAACCATGTCCATCACTTGCCTCCTCGATATCCGCCATACCAGTAGGTGTTGCCGCTGCCGTGCTGGCCGCGGATGCCTCCCGTCACGTACGACTTCCGCGTGCGCGGGAACTCCATGCCCGAGACCGCGGCGTACACGTACCCGCCGACGATCACGAATCCCAGCAGCACATACAGCGTCTTCAACATGCGTTACTCCTCATCGTCGTACTCACCCGTGTCGATCTCGAACGGATTGTGCGAGCTCTCCTTCCAGCGCTGCGACTCGAAGCTCAGTTGATGAATCAAGGCGAGCGCGGGAAAGAGGCTGATGGCCAGGAACGCGAGAATGAAATGCGGGAGGCGGAACACGCCCTCGCGCACCGTGATGTGCACCGGCGGCGGCAGCGGCTTGTTCGCTTCCCACTGCAGCTCGACGCGCATCGTGTAGCGGCCCTTCGGCGGACGCGCGATGTAGACGCGCTTCTCGCGATTGCCTTCACTCCAGCGCTCGCCGCTCTCCACGCCGTGCCAGTACTCGAGCGGCAGCTCGAAGGATTCGACGCGGCCCGTCGCTTCGTTGGCAAAGTCCCCTCCGACGAAGAGCCACTGGTTGTCGAGGCTCGACGCCGCGTCGATGACGATGTTGTGCTCGCCCGAAACGTGGAAGGGCTCGACGAAGAACAAGCGTCCATTCGGCGGCGCGCCGTTGGACGGCGTCGAACTCTCGATGGCATAGACGTGGTTCGCGATGACGCGATTCGGCGCGCGCATGCCGACGATCGCGGCGGCGGCGATCAGCAGCAGGAGAAAGAGCAGCCACGGCATGACCAGCTTCGGACCGGGGTACGGCTGCAGCGGTCCGACGAGGCGCGGGCGCGGCAGCTCGCTCACGCCGAACGCGGTCTCGACTTCCTTCCGCGTCATGTAGCGCGCGTGCGAGTAGCTGACTTCCTTCGCGCCCGTGCGCGTGACTTCCTTCGAGATGCCGTACGGCGGCGCGATGTAGTCCGCGGTGTCGACGGTCTCCCCTACCGTCACTTTCCAGTAGAACTCGCCCACCACGAACGTGACGTGCGCCGTCGCATCCTGGAAGAGGCGGTACTGCTTGCCCTCGTAGTGGACGTTCTTCGCCACGAAATCGGCGGGACCGTCGGTGACTTCGCCGGGACGCAGCGGCGTGACGAAGCTCCAGTGATCGTCGCTGTGCACGAGCCAGCGGAAGCCTTTCGCCTGGTGGTAGAGGAGGTACTCCGTCCAGTAATAGGTGATGTCGAACTTGACGGCGCGCTGCATGAAGCCGGCGACGACGTATTCCTCGCCGTCGACCGTGCCCTTCGTGCCGAGGGGAATGACGGGTTCGACTTTCTGCCGCTTGAGCTTCCGGAAGAACTGGAGCTTCCCTTCGACGACGTCGTGACCGGAGCCGCAGTAGGGACACCAGATGCGCTCGGTCTCGTCGGGCGCACGCAGCTCGAGCGCGCCGCCGCATTGCGAGCAGTTGAGTGCCGTGACCGCGATCCGCGTGCGTTTGCGCGGTTCCGCGCCGCGGATGCCGAGCTCGTCGAGGTCGGTCTCGTTGCCTTTGAAGACGACCGGCGTTTCTTCGCTGTAGTCGATCGTCGCGAACTTGCGCGAGGGGCCGGAGAGATCGGCGTACGCGTAATGGCTGCCGGGGATCGGCGTCCACGGCAGTTCGCCTTCGGCGGACGCGAGCTCTGCTTCGCCGATCTCGGCGACGGTGAGGTTTTCGATCGACGGCACCTGTCCGCCGAGTTGCAGTTGTTCGAGCGACGGCGCGTCCGCGGCGACCTTGAACGTGACGTAGAAGCGGCCCTGCGCTTCGGCGAGCCAGCCCCAGCGTCCGTCGTCGAACGCGGCGTACCACTCGTCCCACACGCCTCCGGCCTGATGGCGGAGCTGCGTCCTTCCGGTGATGCGGAAGCCTTTGCCGCGGTAGTTTCCGGGCATGCCGATCTGCAGCGGCGAACTGGTGTCGACGAGTGCCGCGACCTGGCCGTGCGACGCGACGCCGCGATCGGTGCGCGCGACGACGGAGCGGCAGTAGCGGCACACGACCACCGCGGACGAGCCGATCGCGAACTCGATCGGGGCGCCGCAGGAGGGACAGTTGGCGGCGCTCACCGTGCAGTCTCGTACGCGAGCGAACGCTCGACCGTGCGGATGCGGACGTCCGTGGCGCCGAGGAGCTCGGCGAGACGCTCGCGCCACGGCCAGTCGGGACGCGGCCGGCAGCAGTACAGATTGAACGTGGCGACGCCGTGCTCGGGATACGTGTGACACGCGAGATGCGACTCGGTGAGCATCACGAACCCGGTGATGCCACCCGGCCCCCCGAACACATGCCACGCGGGCGGATGCAACGGCCGGAGCTCCAGCTCCTCGATGATGCGCGCGAAAAGGCGATCGAGCAGCATCGGATCACGCAACGCGCTGTCGGAACACCCCCCCGCCTCGACGATCCACTCCGTACCGATTTCCATGGACGGGGGAAGGATACATGAGCGGGCGAGCGTGGGGGTGGGCGGGTGGTCAGCCGTTGAGCTGTTGAGCTGTTGAGCTGGGAGGGCTGTAGAGCGGTAAAGCGGTAAAGCGGTAGAGGGGGCAGAGCGGCAGAGCGGGGAGCGGTGCGGCGGGTGGTCAGCCGTTGAGCTGTTGAGCTGTTGAGCTGGGAGGGCTGTAGAGCGGTAGAGCTGTAAAGCGGTAGAGGGGCAGAGCGGCAGAGACGCAGAGAAGCAGAGGGGCAACGCCCGAAGGGAGGAGCAGACGCGCGAACGGGGGGCAGAGAAGCAGAGCCCGAAGGCAGAGTCAAAAGAGGCACAGAACCGTCGCAGCGCCGCCTCTGCCCCTCTACAGCTTTACAGCTCTACCACTCTACAGCTCTACAGCTCGCAGCCCTCCCAGCTCAACAGCTCAACGGCTCAACAGCTCCCCCATCTCTCCCGCCCAATACGAACGTTCGTGCTGGTAAATCGCGTTGACGCCGCTACCCTGCCGCGCTACCTTCCCTCCACCCAACAATCGGTTCCGCCCGTCAACGTCTGAGGAGGATTTGCAGCATGGCTGTCCCCCGCTCCGTCCGTTCCCTGTTTCTCGGGTTCTGTCTCACTCTCCTGGCCACCTCGCTGCTCGCCGCGAACGGCACCATCAACGGCCGCATCACGCGCAATGACGGCACCGGCATCGGCGGCGTCATCGTGCAGGTGCGCGAGCTGCGGAGAGTCGAGGCCTCCGATCCCGAGGGCAACTTCCGCTTCTCCGTTCCCCCCGGCACGTACACCGTCGAATTCGTCGCCGGCGATCAGGTCGCGGTCGAAAACAACGTCGTCGTCACCGACGGCGCCACCACCAGTCTCGAAAAGAAAGTCGACTGGAACCTGACTCTCGCCGAAACGATCACCGTCTACTCCGCGTCGCGCCGCACCGAGCGTGTCGTCGAGGCGCCGGCCGCGGTCACGGTCATGTCGGCCGAGGACATCGCGTCGGTCGCTCCTTCGGGACAGGCGCCGCGCATCGTCGAGAACGCTCCCGGCGTCGATTTCACGCAGAGCGGTCTGTACGACACGAACTTCAACGCGCGCGGCTTCAACAGCTCGCTCAACCGCCGCATCCTCACGCTCATCGACGGCCGCGATCCCGCGATCGCCTTCCTCGGCGCGCAGGAATGGGCCGCGCTCTCGATGCCGATCGACGAGATGGCCAGCGTCGAGCTGATCCGCGGACCCGGCTCCGCGCTCTACGGCGCGAACGCCTTCTCCGGCGTGCTCAACATGACGACCAAGCAGCCGCGCCTCTCCCAGGGCGGACGCCTCATGGTCAGCGGCGGCGATCTCAACACGCGCCGCGCCGACCTCCGTCACGCCGGCGGCTTCGGCGGCGAGTGGTATTACCGCCTCGTCGGCGGCTACCAGCAGAGCGACGACTTCGCGCGCTCGCGCAACCTCAACGCCGAGTACACCACGCTCTGCGCCGCGACCGGGCAGGTCAACTGCCTCCCGCGCGAGCGCACGCCTCTCGCGCTCGAAGAGGTCAACATCCGCTTCGGCGGCCTGCGCCTCGACAAGCATTTCACGAGCGGCAACGTCTTCACGATCGAAGGCGGTTACGCCACGCTCGAAGGTCCCGTGTTCCAGACCGGCATCGGCCGCGTGCAGGTGACCGACGTCGAGCGTCCGTGGATCCGCACGAACTACAACATGCCGCACTGGAACTTCGGCGCGTATTACGACTCGCGTCAGGCCGAAAACCAGATCGCCCTCTCCTCGGGCGCCGGTCTCTACGAAGACTCGCACAACCTCCACGGCGAGATCCAGACGAACTGGGACTTCTTCAACAGCCGCGTGCGGTTCGTCGGTGGCGCGGCGTATCACGATCAGGACGTCGACACCGCCGGCCCGACCGGCGCGCAGACGCTGATGCTCGAAGCGAAATCGGAGCGCCAGAACGCGCTCTTCGCACAGGTCGACTTCGACGTGACCAACCGCCTGAAGCTCGTCGGCGCCGCGCGCTGGGACGACTCGACGCTGCACGAGGCGCAGTTCTCGCCGAAAGCGGCCCTCGTCTTCTCCGCCACGCCGAACCACACGGTGCGCTACGGCTACAACCGCGCGTTCCAGCGTCCGAACTACTCCGAGCTCTTCCTCGCCGCTCCCGCGGGCGCGCCGGTGAACCTCGCCGCCATCGCCGCGACGATTCCGCAGGCCGCGCCGCTCGCGCCGATCCTCACGCAGCTCGGCTTCGGTCCGCTGCCGATCCTCGCGCGCGGCAACCCGAACCTCGAAGTCGAAGAAGTCGAGAGCCACGAGCTCGGCTACGCCGGTATCTTCGGCGGCAAGGCCTTCCTCACCGTCGACATCTACAAGAGTGACCTGAGCAACTTCGTCACGGATCTCCTGCCCGGCGTCAACACCGACTTCGCGCAGTACCTCGCGCCGTCCACGCTTCCCGCGAGCGTGCAGGCCGGCATCAACGGCTTCCTCGGGCAGGCACTGGCGGGCAACTACGCCGGCCTCACGACGGTCGACGGACGCCCGGCCCTGGTGCTGTCGTACACGAACTCCGGCGAAGTGGAGACGCGCGGCGGTGAGATCGCGCTCAATTACTACCTGACGAACAACTGGGTCATCGACGCGAACTACTCGCACTTCGATTTCGAAGTGAAATCGGCGCGCGCCGGCGACCGTCTCCTCCCCAACGCTCCCGAGCAGAAGTACAACCTCGGCCTCGGCTGGCGCAGCCCGCGCTTCGACGCGAAGCTGACGTACCGCTGGGTCGACGAGTACGACTGGGCGGCGGGCGTGTTCGTCGGCACCGTCCCGCAGTACGACGTGGTCAACGCCGCCGCGAACGTGCGCCTCACCGACATGTTCGGGATCGGCGTCGACATCAGCAACGTGCTCGACAGCGAGCACTACGAGGCGTTCGGCGGCGACATCCTCGCCCGCCGCGCACTCGCGTTCGTGAGCGTGAACTGGTAGAGCCCTTCACCCTGCCCTCTCTCCGCGATGCGGGGAGAGGGGACCTAGAGCCGGCGGAGCACTGCTTCGCCGGCTTTTTTCGTGCCGAGCGTGCCGCCGAGGTCTTTCGTCGTCTCGTTCGCGCGGATCGCTTCCGTCACCGCGTGCTCGATGAGATGCGCCTCTTCGCCGTAGCCGAGGTACTCGAGCATCATCGCGGCGGTGAGGATGGCGCCGATCGGATTGGCGACGTCGTGTCCGGCGTATTTCGGCGCGCTGCCGTGGATCGGCTCGAACAGCGACACGCGTCCGGGATGAATGTTGCCCGAGGCCGCGACGCCGAGGCCGCCCTGCAATGCGGCGCCGAGGTCCGTGACGATGTCGCCGAACATGTTGTTCGTCACGATCACGTCGAACATCTCCGGCGCGCGCACCATCTGCATCGTCAGCGCGTCAACGAACATGTGGAAGTGCTCGATGGCGGGATAGTCCCTCCCCACTTCCTCGAACGTGCGGACCCACAGGTCGCCGCCGAAGCGCATGACGTTGTTCTTGTCCGACATGCACACGGACTTGCGTCCCGTCTTCTGCGCGTACTCGAAGGCGTGGCGGATGATGCGCTCGACGCCGCGGCGCGTGGAGACGTCCTCCTGCACCGCGATCTCGTCCATCGTCCCCTTCTTGAACGTGCCGCCCATGCCGACGTAAGCGCCTTCGGTGTTCTCGCGGAAGATCACGAAGTCGATGTCGTCGACGCCTTTACTTTTCAGCGGCGACAGACGCTCGTCCAGCAGTTTCACCGGACGGTAGTTGACGTACAGGTCGAGCTGGAAGCGCATGCCGAGGAGGATGTCGGCGGCGTGCTTCATGTCGGGGACGCGGGGATCGCCGAACGCGCCGAGATAGACGGCGTCGTAATTGACGCGGATGTCGTCCATCGCCCCCTCGGGCATGGACACGCCGGTCTTCAGATACTCGTCGGCATTCCACCCGAAATGCGTGAACTGCAGGCCGAGATTGCGCGAGGCGTTGACGTGCTCGAGGACGCGCATGCCGGCGTCGATCACTTCGGGGCCGATCCCGTCGCCGGGCACGACTGCTATCTTCTTCATAGGCGGCCGGATTATATGCGCCGTATCACAAGGGCCATGTCGCGGAAAATCGTCATCCTCCTCGCTCTCCTCGTCGCGTTCTCCGCGTTCGGCCTCGGATCCGCGGACCTGCAGGTCGAGCTCGACGCACCGCCGGCCGCGCGTCCCGGCGAAACGTACCGCGTCACCGCGACGCTGTTCAACGCGGGTCCCGCGGCTGCCGAAGACGTGCAGTTCCGGCTGGAGATCCGCGACCACGTCTGCTACGACCAGGTCAACCTCGGCACGATCGAAGCGGGCGAGCGGCGCGTTTTCGAATGCAGCGCCGAGCTGCCCGTGGGCGAGTATGCGTACTACATCGTCTATTCGGGCGTGTCGGCGTGGTCGGAGACGACGGGCGACTTCGCGTCGTACAACAACAGCGCGTCGCGTTACGCGGACCTCATCACGCCGCCGGATCTCGTGCCGCAGATCATCGGGCCGGGTCCTGTGAAGCCGGGACTGCCGTTCACGGCCACGGTGCATTACGCGAACATCGCCCGCGTTCCCACCGAACGCGCCATCCTGACCATCACGGTGCCGACGCGATTCGGCAACGTGCCGGAGTTCTGCACCGTCGAAGGCAATCGTGCGCGCTGCGACGTCGGCCCGGTGACAGCGGACGAGATCCCGCAGTGGAAGCACTTCCCGATCGAGATCTACGCGCCGGACGCGAGTGAGCTCGAGTTCGAAGTGGCGGTCGACGGCGAGGTCGCCGAAGGCGATGCCGGACCGTCGAACGATCACTCCGTGGCGCGGCCGCAGACGTACCGCACGTTCTACGTCACCGACACGGAGAGCTCCCTGGCGAACGCCATCCATGCGGCGAACGCGTCGTGTGTCGACCAGCGTCCGTGCCTCATCGCCTTCCGCATCCCGGTGGAAGCGCCTCGCCGGATCACGTGGGTACTGCGCGAGCCGCTGCCGGCCATCACCGCGTCTTACGTGACCCTCGACGCGACCACACAGGCCGGCTATTACGGCGAGATCGACGGACCGGAGATCGAGCTGCAGGGCCACGAGCTCGCCGATGGTCTCGGCATCGTGATGCCGTCCGCCTGTTTCAGCGCCATTCGCGGATTTGCGCTGAAGGGCTTCCGCACCGCGGCCATTGCCGTGGGGACGGAGGCGACCTGCCCGAGCCCTTACTACCAGCCGTTCCGTTTCGTCGAGCAGAACGAGCTGACCGGGAACACGGTCGGGCTGCACGTGGACGGCACGCGCTGGCTGGTCAGCGGCAATCTCGTCGCGGGCAATGCGCGTGCGGGTGTGCGCGTCGAGAGCGGCGTCAATCGCTTGCTGCAGAACGTCATTCGCGACAACGGCGCGAGCGGTGTGTTCATCGCCGCACTCGCGACCGGCACGGACATCGACGAGAACGAGATCACGCGCAACGGCCACGCGGGGATCGCCATCGCCGGCGATGCGCAGAACGTCGCGGTCAACGGCAACTCGATTTACGCGAACGGCGGGCTGGCGATCGACTGGGGCATCGACGGCGTTTCGCCCGAGGTGCCGGTGCCGGCGCCGGTGATCACGGCGGTGTATTTCGAGGATGGCTTCACGGTGATCGAGGGGATTCTTGGCAAGGTCGGCGGGACGCTCACGCCGCGCGTGCAGTTGTACGCGAGCGACGAGGCCGATCCGCACGGTCACGGCGAAGGGCAGCAGTTCCTCGGCATGACGCAGCCGCTCGACCGCGAGCATTTCCGCCTGCTGCATCCGGGCGATCTGCGCGGCAAGTGGATCTCCGGCACGAGCACGCGCGTCGACTATTACGGCTGGCTGCGCACCCCGCGCCCCCTCGGCGACACCGGCTACGGCATGTACACGACGACGTCAGAGTTCGGCCGCGCGGTGCAGGTGCATTGACGGGGCAATCAACGCGATGCCGCGTTTGGTGAGCTCCGCACGCAGGTGCGGAGCGCAGAGCGCGTCCGTCTCGCGATTCCAGTCGTAGCCCCACGCGTAACCGTCGACGTCGATGCCTGGGTGCGTGACGAGCTCCGTCACGCCCTCCACGCCATCGAGCAGCGGAACGACGTCGTGCAGATGCCCGGCGATGCCGACCCCGATCGTGTGCTCGTTCGTGAACGGCGCACGCGCGCGGCGTCCGAGGGCCGAGAGCACGCGCATCGACACGGCACGCGCGCCGAACGAGCGCTCGTCGACGATGCGCACGTACGGAATGCCGTACTCCTTCGCGAGGGAAGCGACCACCCGGAAGATGCGCGGCAGCAGATGCAGATGCTGATGCCCGTTGAGATGCGTCACGCGCAGTCCGGACGCGAGCACGCGCTCGAGCTGCGCACGCAGCTCTTGCTCGATCGCGGCGATCGGGATCGCACGCAGCACGTACAGCGGCGCGAAGGTCGTGTACTTGCGCGGCATGCGCAGTCCCGTGAGCGAACGCTCCTCGACGAGGGCGAGATGCACGCCCACTTCGAGCGACGGCACGTCGCGCAATCGCGCCACGGCGTCCTCGAACGCCACGCCATTCGCGACGACGCTGCACGCGGTGACGATGCCTTCGCGATGCGCGCGAATCGCGCCCGCGGTCATGCCTCGATGCAGCCCGACGTCGTCCGCCGTGACGATCAGTCGGCGCATGCGGCTCCTAGACCGCGACCGAGCGGTCGCCGGCCGGTTCCTGCGCGGGTGCGGCGTGACGGCGGCGCATCTCCGGATAGAGACGCACCAGCTCTTTGAGGATCTTCAGCACCACGTTGATCGAGCCGAGGTGCGACTCCCCTCGCGTACGGGGAAAGTAGTCGATCCCGATCTGCTGGATGATGAAGCCGCGGTTCTTCGCCTTCACCACCAGCTCCGCGTCGATCAGCGATCCTTCCGAGCGCAGTTCGACGGCTTCGAGGATCTCCCGCTTCATCAGCTTGAAGGAAAAATTGATGTCGCGATGCGGCCAGCCGAACAGGATGCCGATGAGCCAGTTGTAGACCAGCGTGTAGACGCCGCGCTTGAGCCCTTCCATCGTCCGGTCGTGGCGGTATGCGGCGATCATGTGCGCGCCGGTCATGTTCATGGCGCGGACGGCGCGGCCGAGAACGTCGGGATCGAAAGGGATGTCGGCGTCCATGTAGAAGACCAGCTCTTTCGTCGCGGCGGCGAAGCCGCTGCGCAGCGTCGCACCGAGCTTGCGGTTGCGCTCGTGCGTGACGATGCGGATGCGCGGGTCTTCCTTCGAGAGGCGGTCGACGATGCGCGGCGACGAATCGGTCGACGCGTCGTTGACGATGATGATCTCCCACTCCCGCGAGTACTTGTCGAGCGACTCGATCGACGCCGCGACGGCGTGCTCGATGTTCAGCTCCTCGTTGTACATTGGGATGACGAGGGAAACGGAAGGCTTCGGGGGCGTTGGTTTCACGGCTTCCGGGCAGTGTAGATCATGTGCGGATGGAGATAGCCGCGGTCGATGGCGCGTCCGCGAAAGTCGGTGAAGCCGATCTCGCCGAGCATCTGTCCGAGCTCTTCCCGCGTCTGGTAGATGAAGCCGCTGCCGATGCTGATGTGCAGCATCGTGTCGCTGAGCCACTCCTGAAAACGCGCCCACTTCATCTTCCAGCGATGCGCGGGATCCATGTCCTTGAGCACGAACGTGCCGCCCGGCCGCAGCCGGGTGAACGCTCGCTCGAACACGGCGCGGCGGACGTCGAGCGGCATGCGGTACGTGGCGTCGTAGATCACGACGGCGTCGAACTGGCCGCGGATGCATTCGTCGTAGCCGGCGATCTTGCGGATCTTCGGCGACGGCGAGGGCAACACGCTCTTGCGGACATCGGGATCGACGGCGACGACTTCGCGCACGCGTTCGTGCGTGATGAGCTCGGCGTAGAGACCATGGCCCGAGCCGATCTCCAGCACGCGTGAGCCGGCGGGGACGTCGTCGATCGTCCGCAGGAACGGGCAGGTGAAGAACCGGATCAGGATGTGGAGGCGGTGCGCAGCGGGGTAGTGGCCAAACGCGCGGTGCAGGAGCCGCAGCGCCTGGACGTATCCTATTGACATCGGGCGGATTATAGAGGCGTTTGCGACATTGGAAACTGCTCTCGCTGCTCGCGCTGGTCGTCGTCGCAGCCCTGCACTATCGCTCCACGCCGCTCGCCATCTGGGAGTTCGACGAGCCCTTCTTCGCCATGGGCATCGAGCACTACCAGCCGATGCTGCACCACCCTCCCCCGCCCGGCTATCCGCTCTACATGGGCTTCGGAAAGCTGGTGGCGCTCTTCACGGGTGATCCGTTCCGGGCGCTGCTCGTGACGAGCATCATCGCCGTGGCGGCGGGGCTGGTTGCGTTCACGTTCGCGTTCAGGGAGATCTCCGGCTCGCTGACGACGGGCGTGCTGGCCACGACGCTGCTGTATGCCTCCCCGGCCGTGCTCGTTTCGGGGACGCTGCCGCAGTCGGACGCGGGTGCGCTGGCGCTCTTCGGAATCGCCATCTGGGCGTGCGCGCGCGGAAATCCGATCGCCATGGCCCTCGCGTGCGCAGCGGCCGTGGGCTGGCGCGTGCAGTTCTCGATCGCCGTCGTGCCGATGTTTCTCGTGGCGGTGCTGCTGCTGAAGACGTGGCGCGATCGCGTCAACGCCCTGGCCACGTTCGCGGGCGGATGTCTGCTGTGGCTCGTGCCGTTGCTCGTCGCGACGGAAGGCCTCGAGGGCTTCTGGAAGATGATGTCCGGTCAGGCCGCGTACTACGCGCGGCACGACGCGGATCTCTCGCGCAGCGGCTACTCGCCGTCGCAGATCGCGTTGCGCTTCCTCGCGCATCCGTGGGGACCGAAGTGGCTGTCGCTGCCACTGCTCGCGGTGGCGCTGGCGGGCATTCGGAAGAATCGCAAGCTGCTGCCGATCGCGGCGGGGGCGCTGGTCTATTTCGCGTTTGCGCTCGCCACCATGGATCCCGGCGATGCCGTGCGTTACGCGATTCCGGGACTGCCTCTCATCGCCATTCTCGCGGCCATTGCACTGGCGTCGATTCCGTTCGAAGCGGTGGTGATCGCGGGCGCTGCGGCGTACGTGATGGGTGCGTATCTCTACTCGGTGCCGGTGATCCGCACGCGCAACGATCTCGTCGCCCCGCCCACCGCGGCCGCGCAATGGATTCGCGCGAATGTGCCGAAGCACGCCGTCGTGTTGTACGACATGCCGCTGCGGCCGCACGCGGAGTATCTCCTGCGCGGGTGGAAGGTGATGCGCGTCGATGCCGGTCTGCTGCGTTACGGCGCCGAGCTCTCCGTGCCGATCGTGCTCCTCGCGGACGGCGAGCGTGGGAACGCACCGGGTCAGACGTTCCGCTGGCCCGACACGGACGCGTATCGCAAGCTCACGCGCCAGCATTACGGCGCGGTGAGCGTGATTCCGATGCGGAGCGTCGAGCGCTTCCGCGTCATCGAAGGCGTGCACGCGCCGGAGCGCACGCGCGAAGGACTCACGTGGCGCTGGCTCGGCGCGAAAGGGGTCCTCGAATTGCCGAACCTCGGCGCGAAGAGCGTCCGAGTCGTGCTGCGCACGCCGCCCGAGTATCCGCTCGACGAGAACCGCGTCACGATCGAAGGGACGACCGTCACCCTGCGCCGTAACGAGACGAAGGAAGCGCTCGTGCCGCTGACGTCGAACCGCATCACCATCGTGCCGGAGAAAACGTTCGTGCCGGCGAAGCTGCCCGGCTCGAACAATCGCGATCCGCGCACGCTCTCGGTCATGCTCGTCGCGATCGAACAAATCGATCCGCAATGACGCGCAGGATGATGGCCACCACGGCGACGGCGCCGCAGACCGCAAAGATCTTCGCCTGCGTCGCCGCGCCCATCGCTCCCGCGGCCATCGTGTCGACGAAGTAGGCGAAGAGGAACACGCTCGGCACCGAGCCGACCAGCGTCGTCACGATGTAGTCGCGCGTGCGAATGCGCGTCGCGCCGGCGATGTAGTTCAGGGCCACGTACGGCACGAGCGGCACGATGCGCAGCAGGAAGAGCACGAACGGCGAGTGCAGCGCCGGCGCGTCTTCGGAACGCACGCGCTTCTCCACCCACCGCGCCAGTCCTTTGCGCGCGAGAAAGAACGGCACCAGCGCGGCCAGCGTCGACGTGACCAGCTCCAGCGTTCCTCCCATCTGCCACCCCCACATCAACGCGGCCGTCGCGGAGAGCAGCCCCACCGGCAGGAGGAAGATGGCACAGACGAGGTACGCGACGACGAACAACGGCATCGCCCACCACTCCCCCGCCGCCCCCTGCATCGTCGTGACGAACGCGCGCGCCGCCGGAAACTCCGAGAGGCGCGTGGCGACGAAGGCGACGGCGAGGATCGGGGCGACCACCAGCGCCAGAGGAAGGTATCGTCTCAACATCATCAAGGGTGCAGATGCAAACACAATCAGCAGCGGATCCGTGAGCGGCGTGCGCAAACGGATCGACGGAAAGTACGCCACGTGGGCGAGCCAAAGCGCGGCGAAAAAGAGCAGCACCGCCATCACGAGGCGTTTGTCCGGATGCAGGTACAGGCCGGCGCCGCCGAGGATGTACAACCCGAGAATGATCACCACGCTGAGCGCGATCGATTTCCGACCGTGCTCGCCCGGATGCAGCCAAGGGCGCCAGTACAGCGCGGCTTTCTTCAGCGCCGACTTTGCCGCGAACGCGGGATCGTCGCGGATGTTCTCGATGGCCAGGTTGCGCCACTGCCGGTCGCGCGCTTTCGGCGTCGCACCGGTGATGCCCTTCGCCGTCTCGCTGACCGTGACGGCCTCGAAGTGCCACGAGCGCTGCGCGAAGAGATCGCGATCGTGGGTCTCGACGACCTGCATGAGCTCCGGATGCGTCCCGCGCCAGAGATTGAAGCCGCCCGCGTCGTTGACGAGGATCGGCTCGCCGAAACGGATCATGTTGCGTGCGACCCACGGCGAGAGCGTGAGCACGGCAGCAGCGAGCAGGAGCGTCGCGCTCCGGAGCGCCGGCCTCCGTCCCGCCGCTCCGCCGGTCTCCGGCCGGCGAAAGAACGCGTACGCGGCAAGCAGCGGAATGCACAGCAGCGCCGTCGGGCGCGTCAATGCGGCGAGGCCGAGGAGCGCTCCCGCCGCCGATGACGAGACGTCGGCGGCGCGGCCGGCCGGAAGCCGGCGCTCCGTCAGCCACATCGCCGCGATGAGCAGCATCATGAACAGCGGCTCCGTGCGGATGTCCGTCACGCCACCGATGAAGAACGGATGGAACGTAGCCAATGCGGCGGCGATCAGCGCATGCGTTCGCGTCCCATGCACGCGCAGCGCGAGGAGGAAGATCAGCAGCACGGAGAGCGCGTCGCAGACCGCCAGCGCGTATTTGACGATCCGCGTCTGCGCGGGATGACACGCCGTCACGCCGGCGATGAAGAACGGCAGCCCCGGCGCGCGGAAGAACGGCAGGTTCCCGCGCTCCGGATACACGTGCTGCTCGCAGAGCGCGGTCGCGAACTGCACGTAGTCCGGTCCGTCCCCGAACGCGATCCGCTCCGCGCCGGTGAGCTCGATTGCGGCAACGCGCACGAGCAGCGCGAAGATGAAAACGGCAGTACGCATGCGATAAGCTACCGGGACTTAACCCGAAGGAGTCCTCTGTGGCCAGTTTTCCCGGTGTCGACTATCTGGAGATCGATTCGCTTCTCTCCGACGAGGAGCTGATGGTAAGGCAGACCGTCCGCGATTTCGTGGACGAGGAAGTCCTCCCCATCATCGAAGAAGCGAATCGCGACGAAACGTTCCCCATGCACCTCATCCCGAAGATGGCCGAAATGGGCCTCTTCGGCGCAACGATCAAGGAGTACGACCTCCCTGGCCTCAACCACGTCGCGTACGGATTGATCATGCAGGAGCTCGAGCGCGGCGACTCCGGCCTCCGCTCCTTCGCCTCCGTGCAGTCGGGTCTGGTCATGTACCCGATCAACACATACGGATCGAAGGAACAGCGCGACTACTGGATCCCGAAGCTCGCGGCCGGTGAAAAGATCGGCTGCTTCGGCCTCACCGAGCCCGACTTCGGTTCCAATCCCGGCGGCATGCGGACGCACGCCCGGAAGGACGGAAACTCGTGGGTCCTCAACGGCGCCAAGGCGTGGATCACGAACGGCAGCATTGCGGACGTGGCCGTGGTCTGGGCGAAAGCCGAAGGGACGATCCGCGGCTTTCTCGTCGAGAAAGACACGCCCGGCTTCTCCACCGCCTATCACATGGGCAAGTTCTCGCTGCGCGCGTCGGTGACGTCGCAGCTCTTCTTCGAGGATTGCCGCATCCCGCTCGAGAACGTGCTCCCCGAGACGAACGGCCTGAAGTATCCCCTCGGCTGTCTCACCCAGGCCCGCTACGGCATCGGCTGGGGCGCCCTCGGCGCCGCGATGGGCGTCTACCAGACCGCCCTCGACTACACGAAGTCGCGCATCCAGTTCGGCGGCCAGCCGATCGCCTCGCACCAGCTCGTGCAGAACAAGCTCGCCTGGATGATCACCGAGATCACCAAAGGCCAGCTCCTGGCCGTGCAGGCCGGACGCATGAAGGATCGCGGTGCGCTCAAGCCGCAGCACGTCTCGATGCTGAAGATGAACAACGTCAACATCGCCCTCGAGTGCGCGCGTATCGCCCGCGACATGCTGGGCGCGAACGGCGTCTCCGACGAGTACCCGGTCATCCGCCACATGATGAACCTCGAGTCGGTGAAGACGTACGAGGGCACGCACGACATCCACAACCTGATCATCGGTCACGCGGTGACGGGGATCGCGGCGTACAACCCGCCGATGTCGAACAAGCAGGAACAGGAGCTCAGCGCGGCCGCCGAGGCAGCGCGCAAGTAATCCCCTCGTCTCCCTCTCCCCGCGTCGGCGGGGAGAGGGGACAGCGTCACCCGAACCGTGCGGCGTTTCGCCGCCGTGCGCGTTCCGCCTCGATCTCCCGATCGCGCGGGTCCGCGGTCGTCACCAGCGAGTCGAGCAGCCTCGTCGCGACCTCCGTCACCTCGGCTACCGCGCGCTCGAACGCCTCTTCATTCGCCTTCGACGGTTTCGTGAACCCGGAGAGCTTCCGCACGAACTGGAGCGCCGCGGCCAGGATCTCCTCGTCGGTCGCCGGCGGATCGAAATTGAACAAGGTTTTGATGTTCCGGCACATGTCCGGAAGTGTTGCATCAAACCTGCCTCTGCCGTGCAGGAATCTGTCTTGCAGTGCGCCGACGCTGACGCATGACGATCACATGTGCCGACTGCGGCGCGACTCAGATCATCCCGTCGTCGCTTCCACCGCACGCGACCGTGGAGTGCCATCGCTGCGACCGCATGCTCGGCCGCCGTCCGATCGCGCCCGGCGTCGAACTGCCCCTCGCCTGCGCGGCCGCGCGCTTCGTCCTGCTCCCACCCGCGGTCTTCCTGCCGCTGATGGACTCGACGATCCGCAACCTCGTCTTCGAGGAAAGCCGCCTCGTCTCCAGCGTCGGCGTCATCTACCAGGAAGTCTGGTTCCCGTTCGCGTTCGGTTTCCTCTTCTTCGCCTTCCTCTTCCCCGCGTTCCGCGCGCTCTTCCAGTTCATCGTCCTGTCCTCGATCCTGTGGGGGTGGAAGCTCTGGCAGCGTGGCCGGATCTTCCGCTGGAGTGAAGAGCTGCGCATCTGGAGCATGACGGACGTCGTCGTCATCGCCGGCATCGTCGCGTACTACCGCGCCTCCGTGCCCGCGGACGTCGAGGTCCGCATCGGCGCGTGGTGCTATCTCGCCGTGGCCATCCTCGCCTTCATCGGCGACCGCACGATGGACCGGCGCGCGGTGTGGAACGCGATCCTCCCCGACCAGGTCGAGCTCCCGACGCGGCACATGCCGTCGTGTGACGTGTGCGAGCGCATCTCCGCCGAACGCCGCACCGGCGACAACTGCCCGCGCTGCGGCAGCCGGCTCAATCGCAAGATGTATCCGCGCCTGATCCCCGCGGCCGCCGCCGTCGCCGCCGCGGTTCCGCTGTGCCTTCCCGCGTATGCCGCCAGTGTGATGATCAACGACCAGCTCACCGCGGTTCTCGAGCACACCGTCGTCGGCACGATCCAGCTCCTCGCCGATCACGGCTACTGGCAGCTCGCGGTGGTCGTCCTCGTCGCCGGAATCGCCATTCCCATCGTCGTGCTCCTCGGCCTGATCTGGCTGCTCGCACGCGTGCGCTTCCCGGAAAAGGAAGGCCTCGTGCGCCGCACGCGCGTCTACCGTCTGCTGCATCGGCTCGTACGCTGGCCGATGATCATTCCGTTCATCGCCGCGCTGGCCGCGCCGATCGTCGACTTCCGCGGTATCGACGACATCGTCGCCGGCCCCGGCGCCACTCCTCTTTTCATGCTCATCGCACTGCTCATGTTCGCCGTTCGTATGTTCGAGCCCAGACTGATGTGGAAGACCGCCGGAGAGAACCGATGAGCGAGTACGACGATCTCCCCGAGCGGCGGAAACCCGCGCACGCCGAAGCCACCGTGCACACCTCGAAGTGGGGTCCGTGGGTGTGGATCATCCCCGTCCTCGCGATCTTCTTCGTCGGCTATCTGATCGTCCGCTACGGATTCTTCGGCGGCGGCGACATCACCGTGCGCTTCGCCGAGGCGCGGGGACTCGATCGCTACAGCCCCGTGCGGTATCGCGGCGCGAAGGTCGGCACGGTGCAGAAAATCACCGTCGACGAAGACCTCAAAGGCGTCGTCGTGCGCATCTCGATGGATGCCTCGATGAATCACGCGCTGCGCAAAGGCTCGCGCTTCTGGATCGTCGAGCCTGGCCTCGAAGGGGGCGGCATCGGCAGCATCCTCTCCGGCACGTACGTCGGCATCGAGCCGGGCGAAGGAGAGGAAACGCGCGAGTTCACCGGCGTGGAACAGGCGCCCGTGCTCTCGCCCCCCGAGGCGGGAAAGATTTTCATTCTCGAAGGGGCGGGCGTGGCGGGACTCGCGGCCGGCTCTCCCGTCACCTTCAACGGCATCCGCGTTGGCCGGATCCTCGGCGCCGAATACGACACGGCCCGCGGCGTCACGTCCGTGCACGCGTTCGTCGCGCAGCGCTTCGCGCATCACGTCCGCCAGAGCACGCGCTGGTGGAAAGGGGGCGGCTTCAACTTCTCCCTTTCCGGCGGCGGCGTGTCGATGGGAGGCGGCGGCGGAATCGCGTCGCTGCTCAGCGCGCCCGTTTCGTTCTACACGCCCGATGTGCTGGCCGGCCCTGAGGTCGCACCGCGCACCCGCTTCCAGTTGCATGATTCCGAGGGCGCGGCCATCGCTTCGGCGGACGGACCGCATCTCACCTATCTCACCTACTTCACCGGCTCGATCGCCGGCCTCAGACCGGGCACCCCGGTGACGATGAAAGGCGTGCAGATCGGACGCGTACGCGAAGTGCGTCTGCGCTATCTGCCGGAAAGCCGTTCGCTGCAGACGCCGGTCATCATCGAGATCGATCCGCGGCAGATGGAGATCCCCGTCACGAACGCCATCACGCGCGACGTGCTGCGCGCCGAGATCAACGACGTCGTCGACGGCCTCGTGCAGAAAGGCATGCGCGCGACGCTGGCGACGAGTCTCATCCTGCCGGGTGCGAGCGCGGTGGCGCTCGAGAACGTCGCGGGCGCGGGCGCCGCACGCCTCAACACCACGAGCGAGCCGCCCACCATTCCGGTGGCGCAGAACGCGGACGGCATCGCCGGCGCGATGAGCGCGATCACCGATGTGGCGAACACGATCCGGAACCTGCCGCTGCGCGAGATCGCATCCGACATCCGCAGCACGACGCAGCGCATGAACGCGCTCGTCAACGATCCGGCGCTCGAGCGGAGTCTGCAGAGACTCGATCGCTCGATGGCGGAAGTCGAGCGCATCGCCGGTGTGGCGGGACAGAACGCGGGACCGATCGTGAGCAATCTGCGCAGCGCGTCCGAATCGGCGAACCGGACGGCGCAGAGTGTCGAAGCGACGGCGGGCAACGTCGGCCAGAGCATCGGACCGATCGTGGAAAGTCTGACCAATGCCGCCGCCTCGGCGGAGCAGGCCGCCAAGAGAGCCGAGCAGCTCATGGGCACTTCGCAGAAGCAGAACTACGACATCGCGGAGCTCATCCGCGAGCTGACGCGGGCGGCCGAGGCCGTGCGCGCGCTCGCGACGTATCTGACCGAGAACCCCGATGCGGTGATCAAGGGGAGGCGCGAATGACGATGCGGCGAGTGAGCGCCGTGATGTGGATGACGTTGCTGGTCGCGGGATGCGGCTTCTTCAAGCGCACGCCGAACCAGTTCTATTCGCTGCAGCCGGTGCCGGGCACGATGGTGAACGTCGGCGGCACACCGGTCGGCATCGACGGCGTGGAGCTCCCGCCGGGACTCGACCGCCGCGGCGTCGTCATCCGCGGCGAGAACCACAAGCTCGACGAACGCGGCCAGCATCAGTGGGCGTCGTCGCTCGAAGACATGGTCATCCACACGCTGGCCTTCGACCTCGCGAACCGCTTGCCGCAGGGCATGGTCGTGCTGCCGGGCCAGGCGAAGCCGGCGGAGATGCGCTCGATCTACGTGACGTTCGCCGATCTCGCGCCGGGCCAGGATCGCGTGTTCGTGCTCGACGCGACGTGGGCGCTGATGCCGGGCGATCGGTCGACACGCGAGCGCATCACCGTCACCGCTGCGTCACTCGATCCACCGGCCGTCGTGGCGGCGATGAATCAGGCGCTCGCGCAGCTTGCGGATCGCATCGCCGCCGGACTCTGAGCAGCATGCTTTGACCCGACCAACGAACGGGAACGACGAAGGGCCTCCGGTCGTCCCTTTCGTTGGCGGAGCGAATGCGTTCTGCTTAGCGAACGCCGCGTCCCGCTATCATTCGCGTCCATGCCGCGCTACTTCGTCGTTCCCTACGATTCCGGTCACGAGAACGTCCGCATGGGCGCGGGACCTTTGCGTCTCGCGCACACCCTCGGCGTCGAAGCGGAGCGCGTCGATCCGCCCGGAACGTGGCGCGCGGAGATCGGAACGACGTTCGCGCTCTATCGCGAGCTCGCGAAGCGCGTTGCGGCCAGCGACGAGTTGCCGATCGTCTTCTCCGGCAACTGCGGTGCTGCCGTTGGAGTGGCCGCCGGCGTCGGCATCAACGACCTCGCCGCGCTCTGGTTCGACGCGCATGGCGACTACAACACGCCCGACACTACCGACACCGGCTACCTCGACGGCATGGCCATGGCCATCCTCACGGGACGCTGCTGGAAATCGCTCGCGCTGACGATCCCCGGCTTCACGCCGCTGCCCGCGCAACGCACGATGCACGTCGGCGCGCGCGACTACAGTCCTGGCGAGCGCGATGCGCTCCTCGACGACGGTGTCGCCCTCATCGAGCCGAACACCCTCGGCAACGTCGCCTTCGAGCTGAACGGCATCGAGGCGAAACGCATCCTCGTGCATCTCGACGTCGACGTGCTCGACCCGCAGTTCGGCCGCGCAAACCAGTACGCATGCGAGGGCGGCCTGACGCCGGAGCAGATCCTCGAGACCATCGAGCTCGCACGCGCGCGCTTCACGGTGGCGGGACTGGTCGTCGCGTCGTACGACCCGAGTTGCGATCCCGAAGGGCGCGTGGCCGCGATCGTGAAACGCGTGGCGGACACCTTTTAGCGCGGCGGCGAGACGCCGGCGTTCCGCATTCGTAACCTTCTGCTAGAGTGTGCGGCGCAAATTCCGGAGAGAACGGAGCGTCATGGAATCGAGTCTCGAAATCGGGTTTCTACGTGCGGCTGAGAAGGCGGCCATCGCCGCGGCGCGCACGATGGGATACGGCAAGCGGAAATACTCCGACCAGGTCGCCGTCGAAGGCATGCGCGAGGAGCTGAACAAGCTCAAGATGCGCGGCAGCATCGTCATCGGCGAGGGCGAACGCGACAAGGCGCCCATGCTCTACGTCGGCGAGCCGCTCGGCCGCGGCTGGACCGAGGGCGAGATCTATCCGGAAGTCGACATTGCCGTCGATCCGCTCGAAGGCACGAATCTCTGCGCCACCGGCTCCGCGAACTCGATCGCGACCATCGCCGCCTCCGAAAAAGGGGGGCTGCTGAATGCGCCCGACATCTACATGGACAAGATCGTCGTCGGCCCCACCGCCGCCGACTACGTCAGCCTCAACGCGTCCGTCGAAGAGAACCTCAACGGCATGGCCGAGGCGTTCCAGCGGGACGTCAACGAGTTGACCATCATCGTTCTCGACCGCGAGCGCCATCACGACCTCATCGCGCAGATCCGCGAGGCCGGCGCGCGCATCAAACTGATTACCGACGGCGACCTCTCCGGCGGCATCTCCGCCGCCATCCGCGGCACGGGCGTGCACGCAGCGATGGGCATCGGCGGCGCGCCGGAAGGCGTGCTCACCGCCGCCGCCATGCGCTGCCTCGGCGGCCGCATGCAGGGCAAGCTCAAGCCTCTGGAGAAGTGGCAGGAAGACCGCCTCCGCTCGATGGGCTTCCAGGACGACAGCAAGGTCTACGACACCGCCGAGCTCGCGTCCGGCAACGACATCATCTTCTGCGCGAGCGGCGTCACCGACGGCGACCTCCTGCGCGGCGTGCGCTTCTTCGGCGGCGGCATCCGCGTGTCCTCACTGTTCATGTCGCTCAAGAGCGGCGTGATCCGCTTCGTCGATACGATCTATCGCGAGGAAGGGTCGAAGCTCGCGGTCAGCTTCACGTAGCGCACGGCTGCCGGTTCGACGACGTCACTTCTTCAGCAACTCCTTGAATTTCCTCGGCACCGGTGACGTGAAAACGAGATGTTTTCGCGTCACCGGGTGATCGAAGCCGAGAAGCTTCGCGTGTAACCCGAGACGCCCGATCGGATTGACGGTGCTCCCATACATCCGGTCTCCGAGGATCGGATGGCCCGCCTCCGAAAGATGCGCGCGGATCTGGTTCTTGCGCCCCGTCTCCAGCGTCACCTCGAGCATCGAATACTTCCCGTTCGTCTCGATCGTGCGGTAGTGCGTCACCGCGAATTTGGCCTCGGGATGCTCCGGTACGCTGACCATCTTCAGGTCTTTCATCTCCCGCAAATACGAGCTGAACGTGCCGCGCGGCGGCTTGACCTCCCCCTCGATCAGCGCGATGTACATGCGGTCGACGCTGTGCGCCGCGAACTGTTCCTTGAGCTGCTCGCGCGCGTACGCGTTTTTCGCGAAGACGAGCACACCCGAGGTCTCGCGATCGAGCCGATGCACGACCTGGATGCGCTCCGCGCCGCGCTTCTCGCCGAGATAGACGTTCAGGTACATCTGCGCGGTCGTGTCGCGTTCGCGCTCGGTGGGCACGGTCAGGAGTCCATGCGCCTTGAAGACGACGATCACGTCGCTGTCTTCGTGCAGGATCGCCAATCCCTCGGGGAGGTTGCGATGCACCTGCTTCTCCGCGATGTCGATGACGTCGTCCGGCTCGAGCTCGCGTTTCGCGTTCTTCTCGACCTCGCCGTTCACGCGCACGCGCGCCGTCTGCAGCATCTGCCGCAGCGTCGTGCGGCTCGCATCCGGAAACGCTGTGGCCAATGCCTCGAGTAGCTCCCCCGCCTCGGTGATCGTCTTCCTCACGCTGCGGATGATATGGCTTCGTGTTCCTTCACGTCGTCGGCATTGGCGGACTCGGCAGGAATACGTGAGGAGATCCGTTCAGACTGACTCCCTTCTTTACATCTCACGCAAAGAAAGCTGCGGTAAGATCCGCGGCCTAACGGATCAATCAAGGGAGGTAGTGTGATGAAGCGGGTCCTTCTGCGTTCGCGCAGTGGAAATCTCATGCTGACTGTCGTCGGCGGTCTCTACGCGTTCAGCGCGCTGGCCGTCCTCGGCTACTTCGTCGCGGATCAGTGGCTCGTCTCCGCGTCGATGTTCGACCGCATGCTGCAGTTCGCGTTGCTCCTCTCCGCCGCGTGCGGTGTCTGGTTCGTCGTGATCGGGCTCGAGAACCTCGGCTGGCGCCATCACAGCGGCACGTCGAAGCCGGCCTCGGTCCACAGATAGCGCAGCGTATTCGCGTCGCGCGCTCTCGTCGCAATCGCATACGACACGAAGAGCAGCGCGCGGCGCAGCGCGGAATGCGGTGCCGCGCGCGAGACGAGATGCGCGCGATGCTCGTCCACCGTCGCAAACGTCATGGAACGGAACGCGTTCGCGAGACGCACCACGCTCCCCTGCACCGTGATCTCTTCCCACTCCCCTTTGTTCGCAAAGCGCATGTAGTTGCGGCGATGGAAGAGGCGCACCTCACCGCCGCGATCGCGCGTCACGTTCAAAGGTTTGCCGCAGTAGTACGGAATCGAGCGAATGCGAAAACCGCGCGCTTTCGCGTCGGCGATCACCTGCAGGATCTCTTTCGCTAACGCTTCGTCGATCGTCTCGCGCTCGCGCACGACGAGGATCCAGTCCGTCCCGGCCGCGTCGACCGCACGATTGAACTCCGCGCGATGCTTCGCCAGTTCGTCACGTGGCGGGATGTCGAGCACGAGCTGTTCGAGGTGCTCGAAGATTTTCGTCAGCGGCTCGAGATCCTCGGTGTGCACATGGCCGAGGGTGATGATCGAGAGGCGCATCTAGTCGGGAATGTCTTCGCGCACGCGCACGATCCGCAGCGCGCGGCCGGTCGTCTCATCGACGTCGACGAGCGCACCGGAGAGACGGATGTCGCGCTTCGCCACTTCGAGCTTCTTCGGCGTGTTCATGAGGAAGCGGTGCAGCGCCTCGTCCGGACGGAAGCCGATGACGGAGTCGTACGCGCCGGTCATGCCGACGTCGGTCTGATACGCCGTACCGGCCGGGAGAATGCGATCGTCCGCGGTCGGCACGTGCGTGTGCGTGCCGAGCACCGCGGAGACGCGGCCGTCGAGATAGCGGCCGAAGGCCTGCTTCTCCGAGCTGGCTTCGCCGTGGATGTCGACGATGATCACTTTCGCCGCGTCGCCGAGCTCCGCGAGCTCGCGGTCCGCGGCGTAGAACGGGTTGTCGATCGGCGGCATGAACACGTTGCCCATGAACTGCAGGACCGCGACGTTCACACCGCCCGCCGTCTGCCGCACCACGCGACCCTTGCCCGGATTGCCGGCCGGGTAGTTCGCCGGCCGGATCACGTGCGGGTAATGCTCGTAGTTTTCGACGAAGTCCTTTTTGTCCCAGATGTGATTGCCGGAGGTGTAGACGTTGATCGGGAGCTCGGAGAGCTCCTCGATGATCGCCTCCGTCACGCCGAAACCGGCCGCTGCGTTCTCGATGTTCACGATCGTGAAATCGACCGAGTCGCGACCGATCACGGTCTCGAGCTTCTGGTGCAGTGCGCGACGCCCGGGCTGCCCCACGACGTCGCCGATGTAGAGGACTCTGATCATGGCTTATTGAGCTATTAAGCTATTGAGCTATTGAGCGGTTGAGGGGCTGGCTGCCGAGTATGGCTCGACAGCGCACGGCTCAGTCGCTCAACAGTTCCTTACTTCGCGTACTCCGTCGCTCGCATCTCGCGGATCACCGTCACCTTGATCTGACCCGGATACTGCAGCTCGCTTTCGATCTTGCGGGCCACGTCCTTCGAGAGCCAGATCGACTGCTCGTCGGTGATCTTCTCGGAATTGACGATGATGCGAAGCTCGCGCCCTGCCTGGATGGCGAAACTCTTCGAGACGCCGTCCATCTGATTCGCGATCGCTTCGAGGCGCTCGAGACGATGCACGTAGTTCTCGAGGATCTCGCGGCGCGCGCCGGGACGTGCAGCCGAAAGGGCGTCCGCCGCATTGACGAGCACGGCCTCGACGGTCGTCGGGTCGTAGTCGCCGTGGTGGCACTCCATCGCGTGAATGACGTCGCGCTTCTCGCCGTACTTTTCCAGCACCTGGCGGCCGAGCTCGAGATGCGTGCCTTCCATCTCGCGATCGATCGCTTTACCGATGTCGTGCAGCAGGCCGCCGCGCTTGGCGATCGTGTCGCTCACGCCGAGCTCCACGGCCATGAGTGCCGCGAGCTGTGCGACTTCGAGCGAGTGCATGAGCACGTTCTGCCCGTACGAAGTGCGGTAGCGCAACCGGCCGAGGAGCTTGAGGACCTCGGGGTGGATGTCGGTGATGCCGAGCGAGAACGCCGCGGCCTCCCCTTCCTCGAACAGCTTCTGGTCGAGCTCCTGACGGACCTTCTCGACCAGCTCCTCGATGCGGGCCGGGTGAATGCGGCCGTCCTGCATGAGGCGCTCGAGCGAGATGCGCGCGACTTCGCGGCGGATCGGATCGAAACCGGAGAGGATGACTGCTTCCGGGGTGTCGTCGACGATGAGGTCGACGCCGGTCGCCAGCTCGAGCGCGCGGATGTTGCGGCCCTCGCGTCCGATGATGCGGCCCTTCATGTCCTCGCTCGGGAGGTCGACGACGGAGACGGTGTTCTCGGCAACGTAGTCCGAGGCCATGCGCTGGATGGCCATGCCGAGGATCTTCTTCGCCTTCTGGTTGCCGAGCTCGGTCGCTTCGCTCTCGATGCGTTTGATGATGTTCGCCGCATCGAGTTTCGCTTCGTTCTCGATGCCGCGGATCAGCTCGCGCTTGGCCTCGTCCATCGTGAGACCGGCGACCTGCTCGAGGCGGTGACGCTGCGCTTCGATGAGCTCATCGAGCTCCGTTTCCTTCGCCTCGACGCGCTTCTCACGGTCGTTGAGACCGCGGTCGCGCTTCTCCACCTCGGCGATGCGGCTCTCGACCTGCGTCGTCTTCTTATCGAGCGATTCTTCCTTCTGCTGGAGCCGGCGCTCGACGGATTTGATCTCGTCGCGACGCTGCTGCGCCTGTTTGTCGAACTCCGAGCGCATCTGGAGGAGTTTTTCCTTCGCCTCCAGATCGGCTTCCTTGACGCGCGCCGCTGCCTGTTTGTTGGCGTCCTCGAGCAGGCGCTCCGCCGTGCGGCGCGACTCCTCGAGCTGCGTCTCGGCGCGCTTGCGATAAATGGCGGCCCACATCAGGGCCAGGACGACGGCGAGGACGAGCCCTACGCCGACTGCAATCAGAACTTGGATGATGTTCAATCAGCACCTCCGCGTGGGAGGTTGCGAGGTAGGAGGAGGAAAACTTCGGAGTTGCCCCGCCTGAGCCGTGTGGTGAGTCTTACCTGAACCTGTACAAGACAGGTGGGCGCCCTACTCGTGCCGTTTTGGCTACCTTCTGAGGTTCCGCACCAGGCGGAACGAAGGTGTGCACGCGACCCGAGACGCGAGCTACCCGGGATAAGAAGTACGGTTCAAGTGCTAGATCGTGCATCACGAACTCTGCAGGGAACTCCGAAAACTACAGCAACGTCAATCAGTTGCTCAGCCTATTACCTCACTGAGCCGTTCTGATATTTCCTCCGTTCTCTCGATGAAGATTCCCGCGGCATCCTCCCGCTGGCGTCTGTATCGTGAGAACTCGTCGGCTATGTTCAAAGCCGCCAGGATTGCGATTTTCATCGGGTCGACGGTCGCGACCTGCGCCGCCACCTCCCGCATCCTGGTATCGACAAACCGCGCAAGCTCCGCTAAGTAGTCCGGGTCACCGTTTCCGCGAACGTTGTACGTCTGACCGAAGATCTCGACTCCCGTCGATGATGTGGCCGGGTCGTATTTCGCGTCCATGGAAAAAGTTACCTGAAACGGCGCGGATTATAGCAGGTGAACCCGACGGCGGGAGCCGCGATCGCAATCGGTGCTCGCGGGGCGCTTTCGGGACGCACCGCGACACCTGCTCACTCGGCGCCGGTGAACGTCACGCCGGGCTTCCAATCGACGACCACGTCGCCGTTCGTGCACACCCAGGCGACCAGGCTGACGTCCTTCCGCAGAACGCCCTTCTTCGCCTCGATGCGCTTCCAGTCGTCCTTGGTGAACGGCTGCCCGTCGATCAGGTACGAGCGCGACGGATCATCGCCGCCGGCGTGGCGCAGCGTCACGGTCTCGACCGTGTCGGCGCTCGTGTCGATGACGATGGTGGTCTTCCCTTTCTCCCGGCGGTACGTTTTGGCGCGGCCGGCGTAGGAAGTGAGCTGATTGCGGTCGCATTTGACGGCGTCCGGTGGAGCGAGACGCCCCCCGCCGCGCGATGCCTCGGCTGGCGGCGGGGGATCGAAATGCACCTCCGCCTGCTGAACGACTTTGATCGGCAACCCGGCATCCTTCCAGGCGGGATAGCCGCCCTGGAGCACGGCCACGCGCTCGAACCCGAGCTTCTGCGCGAGCAGCATCGCTGCTTCGAGACTCAGTTCCTCCGCTTTGCACGTGCAGTAAGCGACGATCGTCTTGTCCTGCGGGAGCTCGCTGGCGCGCTGCTCGATACGGCCGAGCGGCATCCAGACGGCGCCTTCGATGTGGCCGAGCTCGTACGGGACGCTGCCGCGGACGTCGAGCGCGACGGCTTCCCCTTTGTCCATGAGCGCGCGCAGCTCCGCAATGGAGAGGCGCGGCACATCGGCCTTCGTGGTGATGGTGGCGGCGAGGATGAATGAGATCAGGAACATAAAAAAATTGGGCCGGGCATGACGCCCGGCCCTCTCTAACGCAAAAGATCGTGGATTACTTGCCGGCGCGGTACGAAGACCAGTACGAGGCAGCGCGCGAAGCCTGACCCGCCGTGAACTTGTACATGCAGAAGTCGTCGGTGTAGTCCATGAAGTTCTCGATCGGATCGACGCCCGGGTAGTTCTTGCCCGTGCACGAGTCACGACCGTTCGGGCAGCCCCACGCGGCCGAGCGCTCGGCCGGCGTGTCGGAGACGCCGTCGTTGGTGCGGTTGCAGCCGCCCTGGAACGTGTGGTACAGGCCGACCCAGTGGCCGACTTCGTGCGTGCCCGTGTCACCTTCGTTGTACGGGTCCATCGAGCCGCCCGGGAGCGTGCGCCAGTCGCAGACGACGCCGTCTTTCTTCGGGGCGCTGGTGTAGCTGGACGGGAACGTGGCCCATCCCAGCTCACCCGAGCTCGGCTGGTTCGTGTAGAAGTTCAGGTCGTCGGCGGTGCCCTGGCGGAGCGCCGTCTTCATCGAGGTCTCGGCCGTCGAGCCGTACGCCGCGGCGAAGTAGGTGTTGTTCGCGGTGCGCGTCACGCCCGCGAGCACGAACTGCATGTTCATGTTCACGCCGCCCGTCAGGCCGGCGTACGCCTCGTTCAGCACCTTGATCTGGTTCGCGATCGCGGTGTCGGAGACATTGCCCGCGCCGCTGGTGCTGGTGATGACGTGAAAGTAGACGTTGACCGTGGTGACCGCATTCGCTTCAGCTTCGAAACGGCCGCCGCTGCGGAGCTGATCCACCATGCTGCGCGTGTACGCGTCGATCGCATTCACTTCGTCTTCGGACATATCCGGCGTCGCGCAGGCGCGCGGGTTCATCGCCCGCATACGGGCAGTACCGCCGAAATCCATATCCTGGGCAAAAGCTCCGAGGGACAGCACGAGGGACAAGGCAACGATGAGGCTACGATGCATTCGCTTTTTTCTCCTGTCGAATTGGCTGAAGCGCCGCGTCAGTGCGACGCTCGCCATAGAGCAGCCGCGGTGCCACGGGTTTCCTGCGCGTAACTTATTGATTCCATTAGAGACACCTTTCCGCGCCCGGGTCAGCCGCTGAGCCGTTCACGGAAAGTTGACCCACCCGGTTGACCCACTGACCCACTTTCGCGAGCGCATCCTGCCCATTCGGCTGCCTGTCCGGAAGGTGCACGAAATCCCCACGTTGACTTACGCCTCTTCACCGCCTTAAGTTACTTGCGTGGCGGCACCCGCGCGCTCTCTCGAACTGCAGTTCCCTCTCGCCTGGAGCCAGCCGCAGCCCGCCGCCGTCCCCGATCTACATCCCGTAGAGTCGCCGGCCGAATCGCCGGTCCGCGACGAAGTCCAGCGTCTGCGCGCTTCGCTGCAGGGCACCGCCGCCGCGAAACTCATGAACGCGACGGAGCTCCTCCGCGCGATCGAAAAGTCCCGCCGCGACGAGACCATCCCTACCACCCTCGCCCCCTTCGACCAGCTCCTCGGCGGCGGTCTCCCCCGCGGCAAGATGGTCGAGCTCACCGGACGCGCGGGTGCGGGACGTTTCTCGATCGTCCTCTCCTCCCTCGCCGCCGCCACCAGCATGGGCGAAGCCGCCGTCCTCATTGACCTGGGCGATCACCTCGACCCGCAACTCGCGGAGGCGAATGGCGTCGATCTGCGCCGGCTGCTCTGGATCCGTCCGAAGACGCTCAAGCAGGCGGTGATGAGCGCGGAGATGATCGCCGCGACGGGATTCCAGCTCGTCGTGCTCGATGCGGGACTCCATCCGGTCCGCGGACGCCGCGTGCCGGATGCCGCGTGGGTACGCCTCGCCCGCTCCGCCGAAGCGCACGGCGCGGCGATGCTGATCTCGACGCCGTATCCGCTGACGGGCACGGCATCCGAGGCGGTGGTGAGTGCTTCACAGTCGCGGGCTCGATGGTTGGGGAAGGGCAAATCGCCGCGCATCCTCGCGGGCACGACCAGCGAGCTGCGGCTCGAAAAACATCGCCATCAGAAGGCAGGCACGCGCGCGACGCTCTCGCCGGAGATGCTGCCGTGACCACACGCATCGCGTGCATCTTCGTGCCGATGTTCCCGCTCGCCGCGCGCCTGCGGAGTGAACCGGAGTTGCTGAACGAAGCCGTGGCCATCGTCGAAGGCAACGGCGCGGGTGCGCACATCGTCGCGGCGACGCGGCGTGCGCGGTCGAAGGCGATCAAGCCGGGCTTGTCACTCGCGCAGGCGCGCTCGATCGTGCCGAAGCTGATCGCGCGCATGCGCGACACCGAATGCGAGCGCACGGCCCAGGAGGCGCTCGTCGAAGTGGCGGAGACGTTCTCGCCGCGCGTCGAGGATGCGGGCGAAGGACTCGTGTTCATCGACGTCAGCGGACTCGAACGCCACTTCCCGTCCGAGCTCGACCTCGGCAAAGCGGTGGTCCGTGCGGCGGACGACGTCGGCTTGCCCGCGCGCTGCGGCATTGCCGCGAGCAAGCTCGCCGCGCGTGTCGCCGCGGAGGTGCCGAACTCACCGACGGTCGTCGAGGCAGGCAAGGAAGCGGAGTTCCTCGCGCCGCTGCCGCTCGCACGGCTCACCCCCGCACTCGACGCCGCGACCACGCTGCATCGCTGGGGCCTCTCCTCGATCGGCGATCTCGCCCGCCTGCCGGAATCGGAAGTCGCGGCGCGCCTCGGCGCGATCGGACGCGAGTTGCATTACGCCGCACGCGGCGTCGATCCGCGTCCGCTGATCCCGCGTCCCGTACCGCAGGAGTTCCGCGAAGGGATGGAGCTGGAGTGGCCGCTCGTCGCGCTCGAGCCGTTTCTCTTCATCGCCAGCTCCGGACTCGATCGCCTGTCAAAACGGATGGAGTTGCAGGGCTTCGCGTGCAAGCGCCTCGAGCTGACGATGATGCTCGAGCCGGACGGCTTCCACTCGCGCGCGATCGATCTCCCTGCACCCACGCGCGACGTGAAGACGATGCTCACGCTCCTGCGCCTCGACCTCGAGAAAACCCCACCCGGCGCGCCGGTGGTCGGCTTCTCCCTCGTCGCCCATCCCGACCGCCCGCGCCGCGCGCAGTTGTCTCTGTTCGGCCCCGCCGCACTGTCCCCGGAGAAACTCGCGACCACGATCGCAAAACTCGTGTCGATGCTCGGCGAAGATCGGGTGGGCATGCCGATGACCGTCGACAATCACCTGCCCGACCGCTACGCCATCGGCGACTTCACCCCACCCCCGCCGCCCGAGATGCGCCGCGGCCCCCGCAACAGCGCCGGCCTCCTCGCCGCCCGCGTCTTTCGTCCCCCCATCCCGGTCGAGGTCACCACCCGCCCCTCGCGCGAACACGAGCCGGGCGAGATCCAGATCGAATCGATCGAAGGGGAGGGCGACCTCGCCGGCACCGTCCGCACGTCCTCCGGTCCATGGCACGTCGAACAAGGCTGGTGGAACGCCACCCCCGCCGACCGCGCCTACTGGGATGCGGAACTCATGCGAGGCAAAAGCTACAGGATGTATCGCGACGGGGAGCGGTGGTTCGTGGAGGCGGGGTACGACTGAGCGGGGGGTAGAGAAAAGACCGAATGCAGAATGCAGGATGCAGAATTGGGAATGGAGAAAGGAGGACGAACGGGAGAGTGAAAGACATTCAGGAGCGAGCGTTCACGTTTGCCTGTCGCGTCGTGCGCCTGCATCGGGTGATGGAGAGAAAACGCGGCGCCGATCGCACGATCGCGAATCAGCTTCTCCGCGCCGGAACGAGCGTCGGATCGAATTTGCAGGAAGCTGAAGGCGCACAGAGCCGCGCCGACTTCATCTCCAAGACGCGCATCTCCCTCAAAGAAAGCCGCGAATCGCACTACTGGCTCCGCATCATCGAAGCAACCGAAATGCTCCCGCCCAACCGTATTCACCCCCTCGTAGAGGAAGCGAATGAGCTCGTAGCCATCCTGACGTCAATCATCAAGAACGCCACCACCCGCAAACCGTCTCCTCCGCCTCTCCCACCCCCCTCTTCTTAATTCCTCATTCTGCATTCTGCATTCTGCATTCGCTTTCCAACGCCCCATTAAGACACTTTTACGTCCCACGCAATCCCCACCCAACAAAGACACCTATCCGCTCCAAATGCTCCCCTCCTCCGGCGAATACGACCACCTCTCCTATGTCGAAGAGGTCCTCAGCGAGAAACCCGCGGAGCGGAAGACTCGTGTCGTCAAGCCGTCGGCCCGTCCTTACGCCGAGCTCCGGGCTGCCAGCGCCTTCTCCTTCCTCGACGGCGCTTCCCTCCCCGAGGATCTGGTGCATCACGCGGCCGAGCAGAACGTGGCGGCGATGGCGCTCATCGACACGAACGGCGTCTACGGCGCGCCCCGTTTCTACACGGCCGCGAAAAAGGCAGGCGTGAAACCGCTCGTCGGCGCCGAGGTGAAGCTCGACCCGACCACGAAGGGATTGCGCGTGGCCACGCAGCCGCGCGACTCCCGCCTCACCCTCCTCGTCGAAAATCGCCAGGGCTACAAGAACCTCTGCCGCCTCCTCACCGCCGGCGCGCTCGCGCATCCGAAGGGCGAAGCGCGCTACACGTGGGAGCTCATCGAGCAGTACAACGAAGGACTGCGCTGCCTCACCGGCGGCGACGAAGGCCCGCTCGCCGACGTCAAATCCGCCGAAGAAGCACTGCACAAGATCAGTGGCATCTTCAAAGGACGCACGCACGTCGAGCTGCAACGCCATTTCCGCCGTGACGAAGAGCATCGCAACATCGCGCTGGTCGACCTCGCGCGGCGCCTCCGTCTTCCGCTCGTCGCCACCAACGGCGTCCGCTACGCGCGCCCGCAGGACAAGGACCTCCACGACATCCTCACCTGCATCCGCGAAAGTCAACATGTGGACAGTGCCGGCCGCCTCCTCGGCGTCAACCGCGAGCGCCACATCAAAGGCGCGAGTGAGATGTCCGCCCTCTTCGCCGATCTTCCCGAAGCGGTCAGCAACGCGTGGGAGCTGGCGAACACGCTCGACTTCACCCTCGCCGACCTCGGCTACCAGTTCCCCGACTACCCGCTCCCGCCCGGCGAAACGAACGACTCGTTCCTCCGCAAGATCACCTGGAACGCCGCCACCGCCCGCTTCCGCCCCTTGACCGCGAAAGCACAGGCGCAGATCGAGAAAGAGCTGAACATGATCCAGAAGCTCGACCTCGCCGGCTACTTCATCATCGTCTGGGACATCGTCCAGTTCTGCCAGCGCGAAAAGATCCTCGTGCAGGGCCGCGGCTCCGCCGCCAATTCCGCCGTCTGCTACGCCCTCGGCATCACCGCCGTCGATCCCGTGAAGATGGACCTCCTCTTCGAGCGCTTCCTCTCCGAAGAGCGCGGTGAGTGGCCGGACATCGACCTCGACCTCCCCTCGGGCGAGCAGCGCGAGAAAGTCATCCAGCACGTTTACACAAAGTACGGCAAGCACGGCGCGGCCATGACCGCGAACGTCATCACCTACCGCGACCGCTCCGCCGCGCGCGAAGTCGGTAAGGCCCTCGGCTTCTCGCTCGAACAGGCGGACAAGCTCTCCAAAACCGTCAGCACCTGGAACTTCGGCGAAATCCGCGAGCGCGTCGAGAACCTTCCCGACCAGCTCGCGCAGAGCGGCTTCGACGCGGAAGACCTCCGCGTGCAGCACTTCATGCGCCTCTACCTGCAGATCCAGAGTCTGCCGCGCCACCTCGGCCAGCACTCCGGCGGCATGGTGCTCGCCAAAGGCCGCCTCGACGAAGTCGTGCCGCTCGAACCGGCCTCGATGCCCGGCCGCGTCGTCATCCAGTGGGACAAGGAAGACTGCGCCGATCTCGGTCTCATCAAAGTCGACCTCCTCGGACTGGGCATGCTCGCCGCGCTCGAAGAGGTCATCCCGCTGATCCGCACCTGCGAAGGGAAAGAAGTCGACCTCGCCCATCTGCCGCAGGACGACCCGGCGGTCTACAAAATGCTCAACGAGGCGGACACCATCGGCCTGTTCCAGGTCGAGAGTCGCGCGCAGATGGCGTCCCTGCCGCGCAACGCGCCGAAGTCCTTCTACGACATCGTCGTGCAGGTCGCGATCATCCGCCCCGGCCCGATCGTCGGCGGCATGATCCGTCCGTTCTTCGACCGCCGGCAGGGGAAGCTCCCGGTCGAATACCCGCACCCGTGTCTCGAGCCGATCCTCAAGCGCACCCTCGGCGTACCGCTCTTCCAGGAGCAGCTCCTGCGCATCGCCATGGTCGCGGCGAACTTCACGGGCGGCGAAGCCGAAGAGCTGCGCCGCGCGATGGGCTTCAAACGCTCGATGGAGCGCATGCAGGAAATCGAGACGCGCCTGCGCGACGGCATGACGAAGAACGGCATCGGTCCCGAAGCGCAGGAGCAGATCGTCAAATCGATCACCTCCTTCGCGCTCTACGGATTCCCCGAATCGCACGCGGCCAGCTTCGCGCTCATCGCGTATGCGAGCGCGTACATCAAGGCGCGTCACCCGGTGTCGTTCTACATCGCCCTGCTGAACGCGTGGCCGATGGGCTTCTATCACCCCGCCACGCTCATCAAGGACGCACAACGCCGCGGCGTCAAAGTGCTGCCGGTCGACGTCAACAAGTCGGGCTGGAAGTGCCGCTGGGAAAACGGCGCGGTGCGGATGGGCCTGCGCTTCGTCAAAGGACTGCGTGCGGAATCCGGATTCCGCGTCGAAGCCGCCCAGCCTTTTGCATCCGCGGACGACCTCGCACGCCGCGCCCGCCTGCGTGACGATCAACTGACGAAGCTCGCGTACGCCGGCGCGATGTCCTCATTCGGCATGACCCGGCGCGCCGCGCTGTGGCAGGCCGCTTATGCCGCAAAAGACGCGGGCGAGTTGTTCGAGCGCGAGCCGCAGCGCAAGAAAGAAAATCCGCTGCCCGAGATGTCGGCGTCCGAAGACACGCTGGCCGATTACAGCTCGATGGAGCTCACGACCGGCAGGCACCTCCTCGAGCACTACCGCAATGACCTGCGCAAGCAAGGCGTGCTCACGGCGAAGCAACTCAAGGAAGTCCCGAACGGCAGCTACGTCGCGACGGCCGGCGCGGTCATCGTGCGCCAGCGTCCCGGCACCGCGAAAGGCTTCGTCTTCCTCACCCTCGAAGACGAGACCGGCCTCTCGCAGGCGATCGTCAACCCGCAACTCTTCGCGGACGAGCGCGCGACGATCCTCGGCAACTCCGGCCTCATCGTCGAAGGCATCGTGCAGAACCAGGAAGGACAGGCGTCCGTGCGCGCACAGAAGTTCCGGCCGCTCGTCGGGCTGCCGGGCGTCAACAGTCACGATTTCCATTAATCCCGTGCGGCGCGGAAGGGCGACTGTCCCTGACGAAATTCGCACGCGCGGTGCCGCCTTACATCGTACCGATGAGCACGAATCCGATCGTGCCGCTGCCGCTCGAACCGGCAGCGACTGAGGCACTCGCGCCGCGCCCGCGCATGTCGTGGGAGGAGATCGCCGCCTACGCGATCGTCGTGGCCGGTCTTCTGTTCGTGCTCATGCAGCACCTCGTGTCGGCGCTGATCGTCGGCCTCACGCTCTACCTCGTCCTCGACCGCGTCTCCGAATGGTTCCAGGGACGCATGTCGCGCGGCGTCGTGCGTCCGCTCGCACTCCTCGTCGTCACGACCGCCACGGGCGCGCTCCTCACCGCCGCGATCTTCGCCACGATGATGATGCTCCGCCGCGGCGCCGGAAACGTGCCCGCGATGATGGAGCAGATGGCCGACATCCTCGGCTCGGTCCGCGTCTGGCTCGGTGGCCTCGGACGGCAGTTCATCCCCGAAGTCATGACCGACGCCGAAGAGTTCCGTATCGCGGCGGCGGCGTGGCTCAAGACGCATGCGCAGACGCTGCGCGCCGGCAGCCTCTGGCTCGGCATCGGCCTGGTGCACATGATCATGGGCGGACTGCTGGCGATCCTCGTCTTCTTCCGCCACGTCACGCATCACGACGATCCGCGTGGTCCGCTCGCACATCACCTCGCGGAAAAAGTCGATCGCCTCGCGCATGCGTTCGGTCGCATCGCCACCGCGCAGATCAAGATCTCCGCGGTCAACACCACGCTGACCGGCCTCTACCTGCTCGTGATCCTGCCGCTGTTCGGCATCCGCATTCCATTCGGCACGACGCTCGTCATCATCACCTTCCTCTGCGGCCTGATTCCGGTGCTCGGCAACCTCATCTCGAACACCGTCATCACGATCCTGTCGATGGGCATCTCGATCGGGACGGCAGTCGCGTCGCTGTCGTTTCTCGTCGTGATCCATAAACTCGAGTACCTGATCAATTCGCGCATCGTCGGCGGCGAGACGGACTCGCAGGCATGGGAGATCCTGCTCGCCATCATCGTCGGCGAAGCCGCATTCGGCGTCGGCGGCGTGGTCATGGCGCCGATCATCTACGCCTTTCTCAAACGCGAGCTGCGCGACCGCGGACTCGTTTAGCTCATAATTGCCTCCGAGGTCCGGAATGCTTCCAATCGTGAAACGGGTGGTGGTCGTGTGTGCGGCAATGGCGGCGATGAATGTGCATGCGCAGAGCGCGCTCGTCGTCGCGGGTGGTGTGTATGAAGATCGGGCGGCGCTCGCGGGCCGCACGGCGTTCCTGCCCGCCGAAGGGGTCAGCGTGAAGCTCCATCGCGACGACGGCGACGGCATCGCCGCCGCGAACGACGTCGCGATCGCCACGGAGAAGACCAATCGCGACGGCTTCTACTCGTTCAACGTCACACCCGGCACGTACTGGGTCTCCGTCGACTCGCGCACCTTTCCCACCGCAGGCGCGTGGCCCGAGCAGACGTTCGGACCCGCGGGCGCCCTCTGCACGAATCCCGGCGGCGGCACGAACACGACGTACTTCGAAGGCCCCTGCTTCGGCGGACGCACGGCGCGCTCCGACGACGCCTCCTCGCTCGGCACGGCCGAACATGTCGCGCTCGTGAACGTGCGTGAATCGGCGACGCGCGTCGACTTCGCATTCAGCTACGAAGCCGTTACCTCCACGGCCGACGGCGATCGCATCCAGGGCTCGCTCCGCCAGTTCCTCGCCAACGCGAACGCGGTTGCCGGTCCGAACCGCATGCGCTTCGTGCCGCTCAAGCGTCCGCGCGAACAGCGTCAGATCTCGTTCGGCGTGTCGCCGCGCTGGTGGGTCATCACCCTCGACGCCGCGCTGCCGGAACTGCGCGACGCGGACACCGTCATCGACGGCACCGCGTACAACTTTCTCTCCCCTGCCTCGGTCGCGAACGTGCATCCCGGCCGCTTCGGCGAGTCGGCGACGCTCCGGCCGGACGAAGACCGCAAGACCTCGCGGCTGCAGAAACCGGAGCTCGAGCTGACGCTCACCGGCGCGATCGGGATCGTGTGCGAAGCGCGCTGCGGCATTCGCGCGCTGGCGATGCACGGCGCACCGACCGCGCTCGTCACGCGCGCCGATGCGCGCGTCGAGCACGTGCTCATCGGCGCCGCACCGGACGGCGAGGCCGCGTTGCCCGGGAGTGTCGGATTGCAGGCGGAGCGTGGTGTCGTCGCGGCGCACCATCTCCTCGTCACCTCGCAGAGCGCCGCCGGTGTGCTCGTGCGCAACGGCGCACGTCTGGAAGGCGATCATCTCGAGATCAGCCGTTGCGGTGCGCCCACGACCGGCGGCGGCATCGTGCTGCTGTCCGACGGGTCGGAGATCCGCTCGTCGACGATCGCCGCGAATCAGGGCGCCGGCATCGTCATCGGCTCGCTCGACGGCAGCGCACCCGCGAGCGGCAACACGATCGACAGCTCGACGATCAGCGGCAATCAGGCCGGTGTCATCCTTGGTCCCGGTGCGAAGCGCAATGTCATCGCCCGCAACGATCTGATGTGGAACCGCCTCGGCGGCATCACCGCCGCGCCGTTCGACAGCGCCGCAAACGCGCCGCGCGAGAATCGCTTCAGCGCGAATCGATTCGACGAGAACGGACTGCGTCCGATCATCCTCACGCACGCCGTCGACGATCCGAACGAGCTCGCGCGTGCGCCGGAGGAATGCGGTCCCGTTGCATCCGCTGCCAACGGCGGCATCGCCCCGCCGCGCATTGACGAGGTGCGTGTGTCCGACGAGAACGGCGCGCTGCGTGTGCTGATCCGCGGCAAAGCGTGTCCCGGTCAGGTCGTCGAGCTCTATCAGTCGTACGTCACCTCCGGCGTGCGCGAGGAACAACAGGCCGAGATGCCGCACGTGCGCAAAGAGGAGACGATGCGCGAGTCGATGACCTCGCAGCAGCGCGAGATCACCCTTCCCTCGATCGGCGAGTTCAATTTCCTCGGCAACGCGAGCACCAACGCCGACGGCTCCTTCGAGGCGCGCTTCCCGCTCCCGTCACTGATGCCGCTGCCCTCCGCGCCGAACGCACCGCAGGAAGAGACGAACGTCTGGGCGCGTCAGGTGCTCCCCGGCGCCGACCCCGCCGACCGCGCGTTCTCCGCGATCGCCATCGACACCGTGGGAAACACGTCGGAGATGAGCGTGCGGCGGAAGGTGGACTGAGTCGCCAAGTACACCTTCCGGGAAGCATCAGAACCGCGGAGTCATACCGCTGATCGCGATCGAGCTGCTCTACGGCCCGTGATCGAGGCCGCTCGTGTTCATCGCGCTGCTGACGAGCGTGTGTGCATGTCCAGCCAGCGGCGGCCATCAAGGAAAGCCAGAAGGCGGCGTGCACGATGCATCACCCGGACTCCGGCGAACTTTAACATTCTTGGCGGAAGCAGGAACTTCGGAGGACGACCTCGTAGGAGATCGTCGGCAGCAGATCCCCGCATCCGACGCTCGTAGCGTCCGTCTCCGTCATTGTTGACATCGACGCCTACTACACGTCCCGCGGCATACATCACGTGGCG
>DASPHZ010000052.1:0-18025 GCA_035629395.1 Thermoanaerobaculia bacterium | reverse complement strand
GGGCAGGATCTTCGCGCGGCGCAGAGGAATTGGCTGGGAGACAGGGACTCGAACCCCGATTCAGCGGTCCAGAGCCGCTTGTCCTACCATTGAACGATCTCCCAGTAACGGCAGGGTGGTGGATGCTACACGGCGGCTAACGCCACGGTCAAGATTTGCATTCCAACCTTGTGTGGTTGCGCAACGTGGCACAATCTTCGGAGTCGAGACTGCCATGTTGCCCGAAGTGTTCGAGTGTCCGCAGTGCAAGCGCCAGTTCGTCGTCGAGCTCGTCGAGGCGGCGAACGAGCAGTCCATCCACTGCCCCCAATGCAAGCGCTACCTCGGTGAGAAGGACCTCCACTTCGTCATCGTCACGGAGATCGACGAGCTGCAGGAGCGTCTCCGTTTCGAGCGCGATCGTCTCGAGCGCGATGAAGCGGTCTACTCGATGACGGACTGCGACGCGGAGCTGCGCACGTACGGCAACGAGATCCACAAGGTGGTCGCGATCCTCCGCCGCACGCTCGCCGATCTCGACGCGCTCAAGTCGACGTACCGGTGAGCGCGCTCCCTCTCCACGGCATCCTCGTCGCGGACTTTACCCGCGTCCTCGCCGGCCCGCTCTGCACGCAGATGCTCGCCGACGAAGGCGCGCGCGTGATCAAAGTCGAAGAGCCGCAACGCGGCGACGAGACGCGGAACTGGGGACCGCCGTTCCTGAACGGCGTGAGCACGTACTTTCTCTCGGTGAATCGCAACAAGGAATCGCTCGCCCTCGACCTGCGCGGCGAGGAAGGGCAGCGCTTCGCGAAAGAGCTGATCGCGCGCGCGGACGTCGTCATCGACAACTTCCTCCCCGCGCAGCGCGCAACGCTGCTGAGTGAGGTTCCCGCGCACGCGATCCACTGCTCGATCTCCGGCTTCGACGCGGACACGCCGGAAGCGAACACGCCCGGCTACGACCTCCTCGCCCAGGCCGGTGCGGGGCTGATGTCGATCACCGGCACGGACGAGCCGGCGAAAACCGGCGTCGCCCTCGCGGACGTCCTCACCGCGCACTACGCCCACGGCGCGATCCTCGCCGCGCTCTACGCGCGCGAGCGGAGCGGCAACGGCGCGCGCATCGAGGTATCGCTGTTCGGTGCGACGGTCGCGTCGCTGGTCAACGTCGCGCAGGGCGCGCTCGCCACCGGCAGGGAAGCGCAGCGCTACGGCAACGCACATCCGTCGATCGTGCCGTATCAGCTCTTCCACGGCAGCGATCGCCCGTTCGCAGTCGGCGGCGGCACCGATCGTCATTTCCGCATGTTGTGCGAGCGCGTCATCGAGCGTCCGGAGCTCGCGACCGACGAGCGCTTTGCGAAGAACGACGCGCGCGTCACGAATCGGGAGACGCTCGTGCCGCTGCTCGACGCCCACTTTCGCACCGGGCCCGCGGAGCTCTGGGTCGCGCGTTGCCGCGCGGCGAACATCCCCGCGTCGCTCGTGCAGGGGGTGCTCGAGGCGTTGCGCGGCGACGCCGGAAGACCGCTCCTCGCGACGGTCACGCATCCGATTGCCGGGACGTACGAGACCGTGCGCCATCCCGTGCGGTTCGACGGCGAGCGCCTGCCCATCCGCAGCGCACCGCCGACTCTGGGCGAGCACACGGACGTGCTGAAACGCGAGCTCACCGATTCGCGTACGACAGGGCGAACAGGCCGAGGCAGCAGACGAACACGAAACCGACGAGAGCGGCGATGAGTCCGAGGTGCGAGGCGCTCCCCGGCTTCGGCCCGCCGAAAGCGCGAAAGACGAACACGAGTGCAATCGCGCCGACGGCGCAGACGATGCCGCCGCCGATGAGGACGAACAACAGTGGCTGGAGAAACTCCCGATCCATCGACGCGCGACAGTAGCACGCGCGCGTTCATCTTCGACTTCGACGAGACCATCATCGATCTCGAGCCGCAGCACACCGCCGCGTACGTCGCGCTCTGCCGCGAGATGGGCAGCGACTACGCGAACATGCCGGAGAGTTTCCGTACCGGCTCCGGCCGCCGCATCATCGACGACATCCGCGAGATGCGTGCGTACTTTGACTGGAAAGAATCGGAAGAAGAGCTGCTCGCGCGCCGGCTGATTCATTTCGACAAAGCCTGCCGCGAAGCGGACCTGCAGCCGATGGACGGCGTCGTCGAAACGATCCGCGCACTGCAGCGGACGAACGTCCCCATGGCCATCACCTCCTCGGCCGTGAAGTCGTCCATCGAAGAGATCCTGATCCGCCTCGGCGTGCGCGACGCCTTCACGCTCATCGTCGACGGCAGCGAAGTGGTGCACGGCAAACCCGATCCCGAGGCGTATCTGCTCACCGCGCGCAAACTGAACGTGCAGCCGGGGGAGTGCGTCGTCTTCGAGGACTCCAACGTGGGAGTGATCGCCGCGAAGCGCGCGGGCATGGTCTGCATCGCCGTGCGCAATCCGCGCGCGCAGCAGCGTCAGGATCTCAGCGCCGCGGACGTCGTGCTCGAGAGCATGCGCGACGTTGACGTCAACGCTCTTTCCGCGCGCTCAGCTCCGCGACGAGCCGGATGAGGTTGCGCGCTTCTTCGTCCGCGCCCTGATACGTGCGGCAAAGCTCCTCGATCTCCTCGTCGTCTTCGTGCGAGCCGACCGTGAATCCGTCGGGCGGCTGTTTCGGCGATTCCGTCGGCACGCGCCACCACGTATCGCCTTTGAGGTGGTACGCGACGTAGCCGCGCGAGCGCATGCGCCGTGCTTCGCCGAGCCTGGCCAGGATCGTCGCGCCCGCGGACTCGCCGTTCTCGCCCGAGGCGTTGGCTTTCTGCGCGGTGAGAATGCGTCCGACGAACGTCGTGATCAGGTCCTGCAAGCGATCCGGCGAATCGCCGATCGCTTCGGCGAACCGCACACCCGTGTGCGACACGGAGCTCTGTCCGTCGCCACCCGGATTGCGCACGATCGCGGTGCGCACGACTTCACAGACGAACTCGATGTCGGCGCCCTGCCAGCGGAACTGCAGCCGAAAACGGTTGCCGGGCTCCTGGATGCCATAGTGTTCGAGGAACGCGCCGGCGATTCCCACGTCCAGGACCAGAGCGTTGGCGCCGTCCATCGTGGCGAGAATCGGCTTGCTGAGCTTCAGGCGCTGAAACTCGCGGCGGTCGTCGCGCTGTTGCATCGGGCGGGAAATATAGCAGGGTGTTGCCCCTCCCCCCGCGAGGCGGTGAGAGGTGTAAGAATTGCTGGCGTTACGCGGGAAGAACTTTGAATCGTCTGAGACTCATCGAGCGGCGCAGTATCTGGCGCGTCGGGCCGGAGAGCCGGTGGACGACCGTCATGCCGGTCGTGTTCATCATCGTGTCTCTGCTCTCGCTGGTGATCCTGCCGGCCATCGTCGCGCGCAAGACCGCGAGGACGCGCGCGGAGATCTCGAACATCGCCGAGCCCGCGCGGCGCGCCGCGAACGAGATCCAGGTCCAGCTCTCGGCCGAGGTGGACAAACTCATCGCCTGGCAGGTGACGGGGCAGCAGCAGTACCGGCGCGAATACCTCGCGCTGATCCAGGCCGAGGAGAGGAACCGGCGCGTGCTGGAGCTTCTGCTGCCGCGGCTCGACGACGAGTTGCAGGACGATCTCACCGCACTGTTCGCGCAGACCACGCTCTGGCATGACGCCGTCCAGCGCGGCGAGCTCGTAGCGCGGCAACTGCCGAACGAGGTCTTCCTCGCGCGCATGTTCGAAAGCCATGCGGTGTACGAGAAGTCGATCCACGCCGCGTCCGAGCTCGAGAGCCAGTTGCAGGATTCGATCAAGTCGCGCCTGGAGAGCATTCAGGACACGGAGCGCGTCAATCGCGGCGTGACCATCGTCCTCACGCTGCTCGCCCTCACATCCGCGCTGCTCGTGGCCGGACTCGGACGGCAGATGCGGCTCCTCGCGCACGAGGCCATGGACCGGCGGCGTGAAGCGGAGCGTGAGACGAAGGAAGCGCAACGCGCGCGCGAAGCGGCTGAGCGCGAAGAGCGGCGCGCGGCGTTTCTCGCGGCGGCGGGACAGGAGCTCGCCGCCTCACTCGATTACGAGCAGACCATCGCGGCGCTCGCGCGGCTGGTCGTGCCGAACCTCGCCGAGATGTGCGTGATCGACAGCGCCGAAGTGGATGGAGCGTTGCGACGCGTTGCCGTCGCGCATCGCAATCCCGAGGATGAGGCGCTGTTCGCGAGTGACGTCGGCACCCTGCGGCAGCAGGTGCCCGAGGTGCTCGTGCGGATCATGCAGGCGTCGGAGCCGACGCTGGTCGGCGCATCGTCGGGCATCTACGAATACGTGACCGGACGCGCGGACGGCGGGGCGCGCACGATCATCGTCCTCCCGCTCGTGAGCCGCGGACAGACCATCGGCGTCGCGGCCGCGACGTCGACGGACGCGAAGCCGTTCACGAGAGATGACCTGCCGCTCTTCACCGAGCTTGCACGACGCGCGTCGCTCGCGGTCGACAACGCGCGTCTCTATCTCGAATCGCAGCAGGCCGTCCGTGCGCGGGAGGAAGTACTGGCGATCGTCTCGCACGATCTCCGCAATCCGCTCAACGCCGTCACCCTCGGCGCCTCACTGCTGCAGATGTCGGAGACGCTGTCCGCGGACGATCGCGAACAGATCGACACGATCGAAGTCTCGGCAAAACGCATGGCGCGTCTCATCGCGGATCTGCTCGACGTCACGCGTCTCGAAGGCGGCAAGCGTCTGCCGATCGACCTCGCGACGGTGACGGTGCGCGAGCTGGTCGACGAGGCGCAGGAGCTGTTCCGCGCGCAGGCCGGCGTGGCGCAGGTGTCGCTCGTCGCACACGCGGATCCGTCGCTGCCGTGCGTGCACGCGGACCGTCATCGCGTCATGCAGGTGCTGTCGAACCTCATCGGCAACGCGATGAAGTTCACGCCTCCCGGCGGCCGCATCGAGTTCGGCGCGAAGCCGCGCGACGGGATGGTGCTGTTCAGCGTGATCGACACCGGTCCCGGCATCCCGAAGGAAAACCTCAGCGACATCTTCAGTCCCTACTGGCAGGCCAAGCGCACCGAGCGCATGGGCGCCGGCCTCGGATTGCCGATCGCGCGAGGCATCGTCGAGGCCCACGGCGGGAAGATCTGGGCGGAGAGCGATCCGGGGCAGGGGACGCGTTTCTACTTCACGCTGCCGCTCGCGGAGGTCACGACCGCGGCGGAATCTGCAACGCCTCGCTGACGCTCAGCTCCGCGAACATGCGGATCAGGCGGCGTCCTTCGTCGTCGGAGGCTTCATAGGCGGTGCAGAGGTGATGCATCTCGTCGGTATCTTCGCCGCGCGCGACCGTGAATCCGAGCGCGGGTTGCTCGGGCAGGAACACGTGGCGGCGTTTCCACTGTCCTTGCTCGAGGCGGAACGAGAGGAACTGCGCGTCGTTCGTGCGCACCGTGCGATCGCCGTCGATGACGCGGATGCGCAGGCGCGTGGCCGAGGAATCGTGACGATATTCGAGTGCTTCGGCGACCAGTTGCGCGAGCATCATGCGCAGGTGATCGCCGGAATCACCGAGCGCGGCGAGGAAGCGCAGGCCGGACATCATGCCGGAGTCGGGATAGCGTGCATGGTCGGCGTCGAAGGTGCGCACGACTTCGCAGCGCATGGAAATCTCGGCGCCGCGATACGAGAAGCGGAGATCGGCGCGCGGTACGTCCAGCGCGGCGGCGTGCTGAATGCGTGCGCCGAGAATGCCGACTTCCACGATCGACACCGCGGTAGTGCCGAAGGTGCCCGGAATCGGAGCATTGAGCCGCAGCCGCTGAAACTCGCGCCGCTCTTCCCCGCTGACTTGCTGCATTGAGCACGATTTTACGCGCGTTTGGGTCTACTGCAATGCAGTGCGGCGCACACGGATTGTGGCGATGTAGGTATTGTGCACGCGCTGGCGGTAGCGATGCGTGCGGCGATTCACCTTGGCGATGTAATCGCGCGTCTCGGGAAACGGCGGGATGCCGCCGAAACGCTCGACGTTTCCTTCGCCGGCGTTATAGGCCGCGAGGGCGACGGTCTCATTGTCGAAACGATTGAGAAGGTAGCGAAAGTACTTCGTTCCCGCGGCGATGTTCTCCTCGGGATTGAACGGGTCGCGGATGCCGAGGAGCTTGGCGGTGCTCGGCACGATCTGCATCAGTCCTTGTGCGCTCTTGTGCGACACGAGTCCCGCGCGGAAATCGGATTCGGTGTGCACCATGGCCGCGACGAGCTCCGGCGGCAGGTCGTGTCTGCGCGCTTCGCGGAAGATGATCGCGCCATACGGGACGTGCTCGCGGAAATACGCTTCCTTGAACATATCGATGGTGAGCGAGCGAGGCTCGGCCTTTTCGGTGGAGAGGAACTGCTCGCGCGCTTTCGGGGTGGTGAAGATCGGGAGCGTGGAGCCTGCCGGTTTCGGCGTTTGCGTGGGGCGCAAAATCTGCGCGCCGTTCGTCACGACGTCGATGCTCATCGCCGAGCTGGGGTCGAAAGCCGCGAAGGCCAGCGGGATGCTGAGCAGGACCGCGGCGCCGCGTGAGGCATACGACCACACACGACGCCACACCTTCCCGCGCTGCCCATGACGCTGGCAGTCGCAGATGATGCGAAAGTCTTTAGCGTTGCGTCGTCTCACGTTGGGCCGTGGAGGGCAAAACGCGGACCATCTTGCGTCCGCTGCAACGAAGTCGTTGATTCGACAGTGGGTTCGGGTTTTCGGTGGGCATGCGTGCTCGGTGATGCGCGCGGGCGGGAGCTGTCGAGCTGTCGAGCCGTTGAGCTGTTGAGCCGTTGAGCTGTAAAGCGGTAGAGCGGTAGAGCGGTAGAGGGGCGGGGTCGAGGCTCGGGAGTCGAAGGGGGTTCAACCCGGAGACATAGTTGACACTGAGTTCCAGGGACATAGTTGACAACTGGTCCTCGACGTAACGGATACGTCGATGCATGACGTTACGGACGAGGACGATCGTGGATCAGAGAGTTGCAGCGGTGCAGTTGGTGGCGGCGGGCGTCGCGATGAGCGAAGTGGCCGAGCGAAGTGGCGTGAGCCGGCAGGCGGTCTACAACTGGCTCGAGCAGTATCGAGCCGATCCTGAGGCGGGACTGAACGATCGCTCGCGCAGGCCGCACACCTCGCCGAGGCGAACGGCCGCGGCCATCGAGGAGCGCGTCATCGCCGAGCGAAAGCGCTGGGGGTTCGGCTCGAAGAAGATCCTGCGGCGGCTGCAGGACGAGCACCCGGACGTGGCTTGGCCGCCGCGGTCGACCATCGACGCGATCTTCAAGCGTGCAGACCTGGTCCGAGGCCGCAGGAGCGTGCGCAGGCGGTTCGCGCCAGCAGCGGCGCGGCGCACGTACGAGGACTGCTCGGCCGGGGAAATGATGACGGCCGACTACAAGGGACAGTTCCGGCTGCGCAACGGCGCGTACTGCTATCCGCTGCTGGTAGCCGATCCGGTGAGCCGGTACCTGCTGGCCTGTGATGCTTACACCGGCATCTCGCTCGAACAGACTTGGAGCACGTTCGTCCGTGTGTTCCGCGCGCACGGGCTGCCGAACCTGCTGCACACCGACAACGGCACGCCCTTCGGCACCTCGGGTAACGGGCGGTTCTCGACCATCAGCGTGCGGCTGATGAAGTACGGCGTGCAGCCGGTCTACAGCCGTCCCGGACATCCGGGCGACAACGGACGGCACGAGCGCCTGAACAGAACCCTGCTCGAGAGCACGGTCATCGACCCCGCGTATACCAACGCTGGACAACAGGCGTTGTTCGACGAGTTCCGCCGTATGTTCAATGAGGAACGTCCGCATGAGGGTCTCGGTCAGGATCGTCCGGCGTCGAGGCATCGCCCCTCGCCCAGAGTGTTCCCGGAGCGAGAGCCGGTCGTCGAGTACGAGCCTCACTTTGAGACCCGGATCATCGGCCGCAAGGGCGACATTCACTGGCTGGGCGAGCGATTCCACTTCTCGGACGCGTTCGCGGGGGAACGGGTTGGTTTCGAGCGGATCGACTGCTCGAACTGGCGCGTCCACTACGGCTCGTTCGTGATTGGACGCTTATCCAGCGCAGAGAAACGGCTCGTCTGATGCGCGAGTCTGCGACGGCGGAAAGGGCCGACGCTCCGCGATCTTGGTCACTTCTCCGCCTCTCGCCATGGGCGGTCACGACTGTCAAATATGTCCCTGTACACGAGTGTCAGGAATGTCCCCGGTCATACACCGCCGGAGGCCTCTCGTCGTCCCCGATCCGTTGGCGAATCCAAAGCATCCCGCTTAGACCACGCGTGCGTATTACGATGATGCGGTGAGCGGTACCCTCGTCTACCTCGACATCTGCGCCCTGAAGCGTCCATTCGACGACGCGAGGAGCGAGAGAATCCGTCGTGAGGCCGAAGCGGTGGCTCGAATCTTCGAAGAGGCGGGGAACGGAAGGATTCAACTCGTGGTCTCGCCGGCGCATCAGTTCGAAAACGACAGGAACCCTCGTGAAGACCGGCGGCTCGCCACCGCTCTCTGGCTGCAGAAGGCAGAGCGTGCCGTCGAGCTGACCTCGGCCGTCGACGAACGCGCCCGCTTGCTGACCGGTCTCGGCTTCGGTCCGCGCGATGCGCTGCATCTCGAGTTCGCCGAGCACGCGCAGGCGCGCTGGTTCGTCACAACGGACGACCGGCTGCTTCGAAAGGCGCTGGAGCACCGCAGCCGGATGCAGGTCGAGGTGGTGCGGCCGGATCAGCTCCCGGCCGATGCCGAGGAGGACGGGAAATGAGCAAGTCGGCGTCCATGTCGCCGTACGAGATCCGCCTGGAAGGCTGGAAGCGCTCACCGACCGCCTCGGGCCGGCCGGAGCGATGCGATTCATGATGCAGTACGACCCCGGCCACGGCGACTACACGAAGGAGAGGCAGGAGATCTTCGCGGATCTCGAGATCGACGAGCTGCTCGGAGCGGTCAGGCGGCAGGGATCAGGCTCGGCTGACGACGAGCGGTAGATGGGGCAGCGGCCTTGTGCCGAAGTGCGTCCGCCGACTTCGGTCAACGGCATTCGAGCGCTGTTGAGCGTCGCGACCGCTGGCATCAGCTCCGATCCTCCGCAGCGCAACCGCGAGCGGACAGCATCCTTCGCTGCCCATCGTTCGGTAGAGCGAAATGAATGGGGCCTCGGGTGCGGCGGCTCAGCCGCGCGCAGGCGCGTCGGCTGCAGCCGCACGTCAGCAGTTCACGTATACGACAGGACTCTGCAGTCCCTGCGGGAACTGACTCGCCACGCTCCGTCCAGCGTACGCATCCCGGACCGCCGCATCCGCGACGCGCCCGAGGAACTCGCGCCGACCGGCCGTCTTTAGCTGCGACGCATCGCGCGTCATGTACGGCGTCGTCCCCGCCGGATGCCACGACTCGATCGCGTACACCTCCCGCACGACACCTTCGAAGACGGCAAACGCGTACTGCGCCTTCGTGCAACGCGCGCCGAGTTTCCAGACGCCGCGCGTCGCCTCGTACAGTTCCTGCGGCGTCATGTTGTGGCGATACAGACGATTGATGCGGATCAGCAGCGCCGGGACGTCGACAGCCACCGGTTTCGCCGCGTAGTACATCGTCAACTCTGAAAGGGGAAGCCTTCCGAGTTGCAGACTGCGCCAGCCGCGCACGTCATTCGTCAGCGTGTCCAACCCGAAGAGATCGATCACCGCCGCCTCGATGCGGAAGGCCGTCTCCTCGTCGCGCAGCCCGTGCGCGAGGATGTCGATCCGCGGCTCTTTGCCTTCCGCCCTCAGCTCCGCGATGCGGGTGCACTTGCGCGACTCCGCTTCCTCGCTGAGATGCGACAGCGCCCGGCCACCCTGACCTTTCCCAACATAGAACGGCTGTTCGTTGCGGGGGTCGATGTAGAGATAGACGTAGTAGCCGAGGCGATGAGCCAGTTCGGGACGGACCTGCAGGCCATCAGACGATTCGCGCATCACGCCCGTATGCAGCCGGTCAGCCGAGCAGTCCGCGGCGGCGCTTCGGCACGCGAAGAGTTCGCTCGGTGACGCGCGTGACGATGCGGCTGCCCTCGAACTCGATCTCGTCGAACTCCAGCCGCGTGCCCACTTTGTTGATCAGCTCGTGCTTCTGCTCCGTGAAGTGGGCGATCAGCGCTTCTTCCACTGTGTTGAGCCACTTTGCGAGTCGCGCTCCACGCTTCCCATCGAACGTGCCGCAGATGAGAACGCGCTCACCGATCGGGGCGTCGTCGAGTGCGCGCATCAGGCGATTGTTGTTCAGCTGCTGCCGTATCCGCACCCGGAGCAGGCCCGCCTTGCCGACATACAGCACGCTGATCTTCTGACCGAAGCGGCGAGCGAAGAGGTAGACACCAGCCTCGTCGGGCAGCAAGTTGAAATCGAACGAATCGCAGAGGTCGCGCGCGTCGCCGCGCAGCGGGATGGGCGCATTCCAGGTGACTGAAATCTTCATCGGGTTCGATGTGATCGCGTGCGGCCGGTCATGACTCCAGACCGAAGCGCGCCGCCAGCCTTTCGAGGGTGAATTTGTGCCGCAGCTTGCATGCCGTCAACTGGTTAGCGAACATGCCTTTCTCCCAATACGCTTGCTCGATGGGCACATGCTCGTCCCAACGGACACGCACGAGGTATTCGGATTTCTCGGCGTCATCCGCATTTTCGGCCATGTGCGTTGCACGGAGGGGCATCTCGAGGACCGATCGCGCCGCTCCATCGATTTCGACGGTGAAGTCCCGAACCCGCACCGCAGGCGCAACCACTTCGCCATAACCGACATACCCTTGACCCGGGACACATGCGAAGACTCGCGCTCCGACGAAGAGCTTCTCCAGCGGCCGGTTGTACCAACGTCCCTGACCGCCTGAGACGAAGCCATACCGAACGCAGTCCTCCCATGTCCTGTGCTCACCGTCTCCGATGGCGACGTAGAAGTCCTGCCCATTCCACGGCTCACTGCGCCGCGTCACGGCCTTCTCCGCTCGCGCCTCCGCTTCATTCGGCTCGACGAACCAGCTCCGTGTCAGGTACTCGCGCCCCTCGTCGTGAAAGCAGCGGAAGAACACCGCATTGATCGGAATGCCGGACTCGGAGAGATACGAAACGATCCGCTCCGTGCTCGGGTCCAGCTCCGACGCAACGATGACCAGCCTGTGACTCCCGTTCAGCGTCTCTGGCAGTGCACCAAAGCGTCCCCGGAACCCTTCTTCAAACGGGACGTCGGACTGTTCAGACCAGATGCGGGCAATGTCGTCGCGGTCCAGCCCCTTCACCCACGATCCGTAGTCGAGGAGCTGCGCGACGACATCGCGCGGCGTGCGGTCCCGCTTCAGCTCAACCACCACCAGCGCACCGTCGCCGTCGACCGCCAGCAGATCGATCCGCTTCCCATAATCGGTCGGCACCTGCCGCCCGATGATCATCACGTCCAGGCCGAGGATCGATACATCCCTGTGCACGATCGCTTCGAGGCGCTCCTCGCGATCCATCCGTGCCGGAACGATCGCGCGCGTATCGCCATCGATGCGCCAGATTCCGAGTTCGAGGGGCATTGATGGAGGGTAGCGAGGGCTCGAAGGCCGGTCAACCACGCCGCAGCCGATCACGAAGCGGAAGCGGTACGGGTGCGCGGGCCACCACCCTCACTTCTTCGCGGACGCACCGTTGTGTGCGGACGCACCATTGTCTGAAAGTGAGCTTGTCTCCGACTCGCACCCTCAGCTCTGCCCGTCCCTTATGAGCCCTTTGGCGGAACAAGACGCCTACGCCTGATCGATGCTGCACTGAATCAGCTTGGCCAGTGATTCGAGACCGTACTGCGATGAAGCGAGGCCGCCCTCCATCTCCAGGAAGATCAGCTTCTCCGGGCGCGACTAGGCACGGTGGACCCATCGATCTGAGCTCGCATCCGAGGCGGCTGTGACGAGCACCTCCCGTTGTTGGTGGACCATGCACCCCGCGCCTGGCATCGCAGGACGGGCGGTCAAGCTGTCCTTTAGGAAGGCGTGATCGTCGCGCCGAGTTTCTCGAGGTAGTCGCTAAGTGAAAGCACGAACTGCTCCTGACCACTCTCCTTCGCGCTTTCATGCAATTGCTTGTCGCCAGTGACGAAGGAAAGCCGTCCGTTTGCCACCGGCGCGCCCACTAAGAACGACAGATGCAGATCCCAGAGAAAGTTCGACCGTTCATTACGCTTGCTCTCATTTGTGAAGAACTCCTCATGATCGATTCGCTTGCGAAGAAGGCGGCGATGCAGCGCGAATGCAGGTGCGAAGTGTTGTAAGAGCGTTTTAGCTGCACCGTCGACATCATCGGTGGCAGGCATGTCACGGTTCGCGGCTAGTGCAGTAAACGCTAGCGCTCGAGCACTTTGTGCTTCCGCATGCTCCTCGACGAAGGAGATCGCCTTCCGCCGGGAATTCTTGTCTAAAGGAGCCGTCACTATCGCGTGATAATCGTCGAGAAACGGCACTTCGCGGCGTTCCATGGCATTCAACACGTGCTGAGCCACCCGCTCACTCTCCGCGTCAACAACACCGCGCGCTTGCGTGATCCGCTGGCAAATCGCACCGATTTGTTGCGCCTCTTGCTTGAACGGGTCGTCACCGGTAAGCATGTGTGAAACGAGGGCGCCGGCCTCCGGTACCATCCGTAAAGCACCCAAGGGGTCTGAGCAATGCAGGCCGATCAGAAATAGCGACATTGCGCAATCGTGTGACGCTGGGTCGGCCGGATTGGCCACGTGCACGAGAAGTTCCTTGACTACGCTCACCGCCGCGAAGACAGTCACCCCGGAGGCTTCTTCCGCGCGCCGTAACTCAGCCGCTGCGGCATCAACGTGCTGATGACTAAGCCCGTGCACGATCACTCTATAGGCATTCACATCGAAGACAACTCCATCCATCGCCATTCCCCCCGCTAGGCTCGATCAAGAAATCGCTCGATTCTCTTCGCGACGCGCGTCTGGTCTTTTGTCTCGCACTCCCAGATCACCAGCGTACGCCACTTCGCACTACGCAATGCTTTTATCGCGGCGGCGTCGCGCGCGACGTTCCGCATCAGTTTCGGGTGCCAGTAATCAGCGTTCGTCTTCGGCAACCGCGAGTCGACGCAGCTCCCATGCTGGTGCCAGAAGCAGCCGTGCACGAAGATCACTTTTCTACGCGATGCGAAGACGAGATCCGGCTTTCCGGGAAGGTCCTTACGGTGAAGGCGGAAACGGTAGCCGAGCCGATGCGCCAAGCTGCGCACGATCAACTCGGGTTTCATATTGCGGCTACGGATACGCCGCATGTTCTCGCTTCGCTCTGCCCGGGAAAGCTTGTCCATCAGGTTGCGAGATCCAACGGCAGGTCAGAGATGTCCTTCAGCCGCTTTCCATCGACCATCGCTTTCATCGTCCACAATGCTTCTTCGTGGTTCAACTCGGCGACGGTGTCCATGAGTTCGTACAGCGCGAAGTGGTAGACACAGTCGATGTCACCGGTCCCCATAGCGATAGCTGCAAGACGGCTTGGCAGTGGCTCGCCTGTTACGACCACGACGTGAGGGAGCGGACCCTTGCGGTTGCGGACCAGATTCAGCGCTTCCGTTCTGGAGTTCTGCACGCGATCGCTACGAATTGTCCATTTACATGAGATGCTGGCGTGCAGAAGCGGACGCTCATGGTTCGCAGCCCGGAGACTCGTGAGACGTGCGGACTGGCCATCAACGAGCAGCTGGTCTGCGTTCAAGCGCTCATCGCGCTCGGGATAGCGGGCAACCACAATGTCAGGAGCTATCAGATAATCCCGCTGCAGCGCTGCTGCGAACCGTGCGTCGTGCTCGACCAGCTCCTGCAGGTCAACGAGGTGCGCATACTGCTGGAAAGCGGTAACGCCGACCGCTCTTTTGATCTCCCAACGTCCCGGGCGTACGGTAGCGAGTTCCAGGAATGTGTCACGGAGGAAAGCGAGACAGAGCTCCTCGAATTGATGCCCGGAGCTTTGGCCGGCCAGCCGGTCTCGAGCCGTCATCTCCCCGCGGAGCTTCGCTGCGATCCCCTGCGCGATCAAAACGCTGAGCCGATTTGAACTGTCAGCGTTCGTAGGTGCTGAGGCGGCACCGGAGGAGAGCACTTCTAAAAGCAGCGCGGCGTGGAACGCGTGCCGCACGCGCGTGATCAGCCCGCTGCCACCCTCACCTGCGACGCCTTCAGGCATTCGCTAATCTTACTCGCGACCGCGGCCGCAACCGGCGGCGGGAAAGCATTGCCTACCTGCCGGTAGGCTGCCGTCTTCCCACCCACGAACTGCCACGTCTTCGGGAACCCTTGAATTCTCGCGACCATCTGAACCGTAAGTCGCGGCATTCCAACGAATTCCGGGTCGGGTGGCGCATCCGCCAGCCCGTGCCCGTCGACGCCGAGGGCCTGCCATGCACGTTTCGCCCGCGTCGGCCCGAGATCCGGTCCGCCATGTTTGTGAGAACCGCCGACGACCGTCGGCGCGATGTCGTCGGCCGCATTCCGCCAGCGCACCGCACCTCGCCAGCCACGGGCCTTGATCTCTTCGAAAAGTAACTGCCCCACGGTCGGAGGCTTTACTCCCGTCGGAACCGGCCATTCGAAGCTGTCCCAAAGGTCCTCCCGAACGGCAACGAACACAACGCGCGGACGTAGCTGCGATACGCCGAAATCCGACGCGTTGAACAGATGCCAGTCCGCGTGGTACCCGAGCGCCTTCACCTGATCGCGAATCTCGTTACGGTAATCGGCGAAAACCTCGTCAAGTAGGCCGCGAACGTTCTCGAGCATCACCGCACGCGGCTGTGTTTCACGGACGAGCCGGATCGCTTCGGGAAAGAGGTTCCGCTCGTCGTTATGTCCGAGTTGCTTCCCCGCCTTGGAGAAGGGGGGACACGGCACGCCTCCCGCGAGAAGGTCGATGCCGCGGTACGGTCGGCCGTCGAAGTCGCGGAGGTCCGCTTGGATCACATTCCAAGAGGGCCGGTTGTATCTGAGCGTCGCACACGCATGCCTGTCGAGCTCGACCAGAGCTACGTGTTCGAAACCCGCCATTTCCAGCCCGAGCGCCTGGCCGCCACCACCGGCGCAGATCTCGAGAGACGTCAGTGTCATGCGCAGGATTGTGCACGACGTTCGGCACAGCGCCAAGGAGTTTCATCGGGGCGCAGAGACGGGAGCGGTGCCCCTCCACGTTAGGTAGGAGGGGCGCCGCGGGTGCGGTCCCGCTGTCCGCGCTCAGCGTGCCTACTCGCCGTCGGCATCCGCCTCGCGGTTCCTTCGGGCTCGGGTTGCTTCGTGCTCGCGGATCCACTTGCTCGGGTCGGGCGGCCAGTCCGTGAACTTCCTGAGCGTGTAAAACGCCTCAACGCGGCCGGTGCTTGTGTTCTTCTTCCGCGTCGTCTCAACTTCCCAGCCCAGATACCGGAGCTCGCGCGTGCGCTTCGGCCAGTCGTCTTGATCGAACGCCACGAATTCGATGAGCCAGCCCGGCACAGGGCGGTTCAAATAGAGCTTGAGCAACTCGCCGATCCGCATATGCGGGCTGCGATGCGCCATTACCTGGCGCATGACCTGTGGATCGAACGATTCAAAATAGTCCTTCTTGCCTGCATTGCACTCTTCGCAGATCGCCCACAGGTTTGACACGTCGCCAGTTCCGCCCCACGCCTGCGGAATCTTGTGATCCACCACCAGCGTGACGCCGTGCGTATCGATCGTCTGCCCGCACATGCCGCAGCGGCCGCGAGCACGGTGCATGACCGCAGCGCGGACACGCGCGTTGATCCCGCCGCTCGTGAGAGGCTCCGCGCGTTCGCCTCGGTAGATATACCGGACGCTATTCGCCTCTCCCGCTTTCTCGATGACGTAGAACTTGTAGAGATCGCGCTTTCTTCGGTCGAGTTGCGCGTGCTCGCCCGCGCCTAGCCCAAGTTTTTCGCGGATCTCGCCTGACGTAAGTCCTTCGGGGTAGTCCTTCAGAAGTTCAAGGATACGAAGAGAAATCTCCGATAGCCCCACCGCACCCTCCAGCCTGAAAGTCTACTGCTTGTAGAGCGCTTGGGCGTAATACCCGAAGCGCGCGATGCGCGAGCCGCATGATCTAACAACCTTTCGGCCATCAGCGAGCGCGTGCTGCGCACTCATCTACTTCCGATCTCGACCCGGTACAAGGTCGAGCTCCCTACGCCCGACGTGAACTGCTCCGAGTTGAGTTGGTTCGGCTTGACGTACCACGCCTGCGCCACCTTTACAGCTACGCTGGCGGCAGCACACGCTACCGCTTGCAGCTTGGAACCCGTGAGGCCGACTTCGAAGTTAAGACCACTACGGACGTACAGGTCACGGTATCTCTCGTTGAGGTGCGGCAGAAGTGATCTCAAGTCATTTGTGCCAATGTGCCCGACAGTCGCGTTGCTGTACGAGCTTGAGCCGATCTCCGCGACCAAACGCGAAAGGCGCGACCTCGCCGAGGTTGTGTTGCCTGCCACAATGTCCACCGCGTCAAACTCGCGATGATCGAGCAGATGAAGGAGCCGTTCATGTTTGGCTGATGCGTACGCGTACACAGCGCGCCGACGCGTTTCGTCTTCATCACTATGGAGGAGCGGCACGAGCTTGTACGGACCAGCCTCACCAGAATAGACGGCCGCCATTAACTCCAACGTTCTTGATTGATCGTGCTCCGTATCGGCCTGCAGAAGTGCCTCAATATCTTCGTCCTTCGGATAATATTCGCCAGCACGCGTGTGTAGAACGTACACGACCCCCGCCACCTTCAGAGCAGACCTTACGGCTCGGAAGATTGCCGGTTTTGCCATTCCTGTGGTGTCTATTAGTGCCGGCCCGCTCACGTCGACATCGGTGGTGTCTGAATATTGGATAACTCGCTTTCTTCTGGATTTCAGCTGATCTCGAATAGAGAAACTGTGCTCGGTTTCGTATCTGCCGTCGTATTCGATCAATGTGACTTCGCAATCAGGCACGAGTGGTAACCACCGGCCGAGAGATAAGGACGCGCGTTCCTCGAAGCCCGCGGCAACAACGGCCGCCCGGCATGCACGAAGCACCTCGTGGTTAATCGGGCATTCCTGCGCCTGAGCATAGCGGAAAGGCAAAGTAGCCGCCGTCTCACGGCCTGCAGACAGCCGCAAGTCCAAAGCTAACTGTGCACCTCGCTGGTCGTCCGCCTCGGACGCGGCGTGCGACGACGTTGCAGTCGGAGCATCGACCAATTCGTCCTCTGCGGCGGCGGCGAGGTTCCGCGTAAGAACGTCGTCCGTGGCGGCCGGATCTCTGAGCCACCTCTCGAGGTCGGTACCACTGAGCTCGAAACGGTCACGTTCTGAAAGGCCGATCAGCATCGGCAGTCCGAGGAGCTTCCGGAACGTGAGCGAAAACTGGTGCTGAGGTGTGCCGCGTCTACTCTTGAGCCGGGGTGATTCGATAGAGCCAAGTATGAAGATGCCGGCGTCAACTAGCTCCCGAAGCCTAACGTACTGAAACTCCTCGTCTCCCGAGTTCACCGTGAGTGAAACGCGCGCGTACTGACGGAGCCTCACCTCCTTTTTGGAACTGACGAGTAACAACCGGTGCGCCGTCTGCGCGAAGTTGCGCGCGAAGTCCACCAGCGCGCTTCGTCTGCGTGCGAGATCAAGGAGGCGTCGCGCCGCAAATTCTTGATAACATTGAGACTGGATCTCGGCCGCTATCGGATATGTCTCGCGTCTATCATGGCGCAAAATATTGTCATAGATGCTTAACACGTCGCCGATGTCACCGACACAAACGGCGGCAAGCGCAGCCACTCCACGATAGACCGGCGCATCCGCGGCTCCAGCCGTACCGCGTTTAACGATGTCTGCAGCGATGTCATTGAGACTGACATCTTCTCCAAGGATCTGAGCTGGATCTACGAGAGGATGTTCAGCGAAATACCGCGCTCTTTGCCGAAGTATCCGCAGCAGAAATCGCCGGCCTTCCTGGCTGCTCCCAGACC
>DASPHZ010000051.1:0-27829 GCA_035629395.1 Thermoanaerobaculia bacterium | reverse complement strand
GAGGCTCAGCGTCGTCGCGAGCACCGCCAGTGCAATTTCAGCAGTGCCTTGTCGCGCCGCCTCGAACGAGCTCATGCCCTTTTCTTCCACGAATCGGAAGACGTTCTCCAGCACGACGATCGCGTCGTCGATCACGATACCGACCATCAGCACGAGCGCGAGCATCGTCACGCTGTTGAGCGTGAAGTCGAGCGCCCACATCATGCCGAACGTGGCGATGACGGAGGCGGGGATGGCGATGCCGGCGATGATCGTCGAGCGCGCCGAGCGCATGAAGATCAGGACGACGATGCAGGCCAGGAGCGAGCCGAGCACGAGGTGGAGCTTGATCTCGTGCATGGCCGCCTCGATGTAGCGCGACTGGTCGCGGATGACTTCGAGCTTGACGTCCGGCGGGAGCTGCGCCTGCACGCTCGGCAGCGCGGCCTTGATGCCGTTGATGACGGCGATGGTGTTCGCGCCGGACTGGCGGCGGATGTCGAGAGTGACGGTCGGCACGCCGTTGAGGCGCGAGAGGCTGCGCTGTTCCTTCGTGCCGTCTTCGACGCGGCCGACGTCGCGGATGCGCACGGGGATGCCGGCGGAAGTGTCGCCGTTCGCCGGTTGCGGGCTGTCGAGGGACGTGCCGCCCGCGGACGGGGTGCGCGTGGCGATGACGAGGTTTTCGAAGGCGCTCGGCTCTGCGTAGCGGCCGAGGGTGCGGAGCGTGAGCTCCTGGCGCTCGGTCGTGACGTTGCCGCCGGGGAGGTCGGCGTTCTGGCGGTCGAGCGCGGTGCGCACGGCGGTGATGGGGAGCTGGTACGCGGAGAGGCGATCGGCGTCGACCCACACGTTGATGGCGCGCTCGAGGCCTCCGACGACGTTCACTTCACCGACGCCGCCGGTGCGCTCGAGCTGCACGCGCACGGTCTTGTCGGCGAGCTCGGTGAGCTCGCGGAGCGAGCGTTCGCCCGACAAGGCGATGGTGATGACCGGCGAGCTGTCGTTGTCGAATTTCGAGACTACCGGCGGCGTCGCATCCTCGGGGAGCTGCCGCACGACGGTGGCCACGCGGTCGCGCACGTCCTGAGCCGCGGTCTCGAGATCGCGGTCGAGCTTGAACGTGGCGATCACGACCGAGTTGCCCGGACCGGAAACGGAGCGCAGCTCGTCGATGCCGTCGACGGTGTTGACGACTTCTTCGACGCGCTGCGTGATCAGCGATTCGACTTCTTCCGGCGCGGCGCCGGGGAGCGACGTGCGCACGCTGACGGTGGGGAGGTCGACCGAGGGGTAGCGGTCGACGCCGAGCTGCGCGTAGCCGGCCGCACCGACCACGACGAGCGCGAGCACGATCATCGAGGCGAAGACGGGGCGCTTGATACAGATCTCAGCGAGTCTTTGCATCAGCGCACCACCACTGCCTGTCCCGAGCGCAGGTTGACGGGATTCAGGACGACCTCGTCGCCCGCCTTCACGCCACTCAGTACTTCGATCCAGCCGCCGATGCGGCGTCCGGTCGTGATCGGCTTCTCTTTCGCTTTGCCTTGTTCGACGACGACGATTTTCTCGATGCCGGCGAACGTGACCAGGGCCTCTTTCGGGACGGCGAGCGCGGTCGCGTTCGAATCGGTGACGATGGTCGCGCGGGCGAACGAGCCGGCGCGCAGTCCGCCGTCGTTGGGGATGTCCGCTTCGATCTGCAGGACGCGCGTGCGCTCGGTGATCGTGGGGCTGAGACGCGTGACGCGGCCGGTGTACGTGCCGGTCGCACCGTCGACCGCGAGCTGCACGCTCTGCCCGATGCGGATGTTCGCCGCGTCGCGCTCCGGCACGTCGGCGCGGAAGCGCAGCGGGTCGATCTTCACGATCTCGGCGACGGGAGCACCGGCGGAGAGGAACTCGCCGATGGAGGCGATGCGCTGCTGCACCACGCCGTCGAACGCGGCGTACACGGCGGTGTCGGCGAGCTGCTGGCGCGCGAGGGCAACCTCGGCGCGGCGCTGCGTGGCCACGGCCTGGCGGTTGCGGATTTCTTCGAGCGAATCCTGATAGCGGCTTTCGGCGACGCGCGACTGCGCCTGTACCTGATCGAAATCGGCTTTCGAGATCACGCCGTCGCGCAGGAGCGCACTGTAGCGCTCGCGGCTGGCGCGCGCTTCTTCGAGCACGGCGCGGGCTTCGCGCACGGGCGGAGTGTCCGTCGGATCGACCGCGTCACTGCCACCCTCGGTCGATAAGCCGAGGCGGACGCGAGCCTGGGCGAGACCGGCTTCGGCCTGCTGGAGGCGGATGTTGTAATCGGTCGGGTCGATGCGGGCGATGAGCTGGCCGCGGCTGACGCGACTGCCGAGATCGACGGCCATCGACTGCAGGCGTCCGGCGACTTTCGTGCTCACGGTGGCGCGGTCGTAGGCGTCGAGCGTGCCGTTGACGAGGACGGAGGTGCCGAGGGCGCGCGCTTCGACGCGCTCGGTGCGGACGGTTTTCGGAGCGTCGCCGCGCGATTTTTCCTGCGCGTTCGCGGAGGAGTCGTCTTTCCCGCAGCCGGCGAGCGCAAGCACGGCCGCGGCCATGATGGTGAGGCGAGTCAAAAATGAAACGGTCATCAGTAGCAGGAAACCTGCCCTCGATGGTTGCAACTTTCCGTCATGTCACGAGTGGCACCGGGATGTTACGAACGGACCGTCCGCCGCGCTGGCGCGATTTGCGCTGAGCGCAAAGACATGAATACGCATCGCATCAGCATTGCAGCAGGCGTCCTCGTCTTTGCCCTCGTGGCCTGCACGAAAAACGAAGAGGCCGTCACGGAGACGACGGCCACCACCGTCACCTCGCCCGCGGGTGAGGCTTCGCCTCCGCCGCCCGCGAACCTCACGCCCGGCGATCGCGAGTTCGCCGAGAAGGCGGCGCGGATGGGGATGGCGGAGGTGCAGCTCGCGACGAACGTCTCGAACCGGGCCGCGTCGCCGGATGTACGCGCGTTCGCGCAGAAGATGCTCGAGGATCACAACCGCTCGAATCAGGAGCTGACCGCGCTCGCGTCGCAGAAGGGGATCGATCCTCCCGCCGATCTCGATCCGGAGCACAAGGCGCTCGACGAGGAGCTGGCCAAGCTCACCGGCGCCGCGCTCGACAAGCGGTACATGGAGGCGATGGTGAAGGACCACGCCACCGCGTCACAGGAGTTCGAGGCGGCGTCGCAGCAGCTCGCGGATGCGGATCTGAAGGCGTGGGCGGCGAAGACCGTGCCCGTGCTGCATCAGCATCATCAGATGGCGGACGACATCATGAAGAAGCTGCAGTAGGGGACGCCGGCGTCCGCGGCCGCGGTCACTCGGTCATTCTCTCGACCACGTGCCGCGTCATCGCCTTGGCCAGCTCGTGCTCGCCCATGAAGACGATGCCGGCGTTTTCGCGGCGGAACATCTCCGCCTCTTCGTCGCTGTGCGTGCGCAGGACGATCTCGATCTTCGGATTGAGGCGGCGTGCGATGTCGATCATCTTGCGCACGTTGAGGGTGTCGGGCGTGGCAATGACGAGCATGCCCGCGCGGGCGACGTGTGCCTGGATCAGCACCGCCGGATCGGACGCGTCGCCCGACACGGCGCGTACGTCCTGCTCGCGCAGTCGCTCGACGACGTCGCGGTTCTGCTCCGCGACCGTGTACGGGATGTTCTGCTCCCGCAGCGCCTCGGCGATCCGGCGTCCGACGCGGCCATAGCCGACGATGGCCACGTGTCCCGTGAGCGTGCTCGCGTCGACGCTGTCCGGCAGCACCGCCAGCGGATCGGCGCGTTGTTCGAGGAAGCGCGCGAGCTCGGAGCGACTGCGGATCCAGCGCTGCACCGGCTCGAGCGCCGCGAAGAGCGCGGGATTGAGCGCGATGGAGATCATCGCGCCCGCGAGGATGAGGCTCTGTCCTTCGACGGGGTAGAGCTTGTACTGCACGCCGAGGCCGGCGAGGATGAAGGAGAACTCGCCGATCTGGGCGAGGCTCACTCCGACCGTCAACGCCGTATTCAACGGATAGCGGAAGAGCAGCACGAGCACGATCGCGGCGATGGTCTTGCCGAAGAGGATCACCGCCGTGACCGCAAGCACCGCGAAGGGGCGCTGGATCACGATCGCCGGATCGAAGAGCATGCCGACGGAGACGAAGAAGAGCACCGCGAAGGCGTCGCGTAGCGGCAGCGATTCGTCGGCGGCGCGGTGTGCGAAGTCGGACTCGCGCATCATCATCCCGGCGAAGAACGCGCCGAGGGCGAACGAGACGCCGAAGATCTTCGCGGCGCCGTATGCGACGCCGACCGCCGCGGCGATGACGCAGAGCGTGAACAGCTCGCGCGAGCCGGTTTTCGCCACGAGCCAGAGCGTGCGCGGGAACACGCGCCGTCCGACGACGAGCATCAGCACGACGAACGCGGTGATCTTCGCGAACGTGATGGCGAGCGTCACCCCGATCGATCGGTCCGGCGCGGCCGCGCCGGCGTCGCCGCCGAGGACCGTCGCGAGCGGCGGCAGGAGGACGAGCACGAGAACCATGACCAGATCCTCGACGATCAGCCACCCCACGGCGATGCGGCCGTTGAAGGTCTCGAGCACGTTGCGCGCTTCGAGTGCGCGCAGCAGCACGACGGTGCTCGCGACGGAGAGGGCGAGTCCGAAGACGATGCTCCCGCCGACGTTCCACCCCCACGTCATCGCGGTGAGCGCGCCGAGGATCGTGGCGACGGTGATCTGGACGATCGCACCCGGCAACGCGATCGCGCGCACCGACGCGAGATCGGCGAGTGAGAAATGCAGGCCGACGCCGAACATCAGCAGCATCACGCCGATCTCGGCGAGCTGTCCCGCGAGCGCGACGTCGGCGACGAAGCCGCGCGTGTGCGGGCCGATGATGACGCCGGCGAGGAGATAGCCGACGAGGGGAGGGAGGTTGAGGCGTGCCGCGAGGAAACCGAAGATCATCGCCAGGCCGAAGCCGGCGGCAATGGTCGTGATGAGGTTCAGTTCATGCGGCACGCGCGGATCATAGTTCGCTCTCCCCGCATGCGGCGAGAGCGAACCGACGCGTTAGCGGGCGCCGAGGAGCTCGACGGCGAAGACGAGGGTCGCATTCGGCGGGATCAGGCCGCCGCCCGCGCCGCGGGCGCCGTAGCCGAGGTTCGCCGGGATCACCAGCGTGCGCTTCTCGCCGATCTTCATCGCCGCCACGCCTTCGTCCCAACCCTGGATCACGCGCCCCTGGCCGAGAGGGAACTCGAGCGGCTGGTTGTCATCGCGCGAGCTGTCGAACATCGTGCCGTCCGTGAGCCAACCGGTGTAATGCACGCTGACGATCTGTCCGGGCTGCGGCTGCGCGCCCGTGCCTTCGCGGGTGATCGAGTACTGCAGGCCAGACGCGGTCGTCTGGAGGTTGGCGGGCATGGCGAACGTGTCCATTTCCGGTCCTTTCGGTGCGGGGGCGGGCGCTTCGGCGGGTGCGGCAGCTTCAGCGGAGACCGAAGCCGTGTCGGCAGTGCGGTCGTTCGTCGGTTGCGCGCAGGCGGCGAGAAGGATGGCCAGTGAGGCGGCGAATGCTTTCATCGCGTGCGATTCTACGCGAGCACCGCCGCCACCGCGTTCACCAGTCCGGCGGGCTCGACCGGCTTGGAGATGTAGCTGTCGAAGATCGCGTCGGGTTTGCCCATGCGTCCGGCGGGGAACGCCGTCAGCGCGACGATCTTCAGCTTGTCCACGCGCGCGCGCATTTCGCGGGCGAGCGCGTAGCCGTCCATGTGCGGCATGGCGATGTCGGTGAGAACGATGTCGAATTGCTGCTCACCGAGGGCTTCGAGGGCATGCGTACCGGAGTCGACGTCCGTCACTTCCGCGCCCGCGTGCCGCAGGATGGTGCGCAGCAGACGGCGTCCTTCGTTGTCGTCGTCGACGAGGAGGATTTTGCAGCCGCCGAGGCGTCGCGGAATGGCCACGTTCTCGATCGGCGCGGCCTCCTGCTGCACGACCGCCGGCGCCGCGGCGACCGCCGCGACCGGGAGGGACACCGTGAACGTCGCGCCTTTGCCGCGGCCCGCGCTCTCCGCGGCCACCGTGCCGCCGTGCGCTTCGACGAGGTAGCGCACGATGGACAGTCCGAGTCCCAGTCCGCCATGCACGCGCGTCGCCGGCACCTCGGCCTGGCGGAACGGTTCGAACACGTGCGGCAGAAACGCGGGCTCGATCCCTTCCCCGGTGTCGGTGATGGCGATCTCCACGTGCGATGACACGCGTCGCGCGCTCAGCGTCACCGAGCCGTTCCTCGGCGTGAACTTCACGGCGTTCGTGAGGAGGTTCCACACGATCTGCGAAAGGCGCGTCGAATCGGCGACGATCGTGTCGAGCTGCGGCGCGAACGACGTCGAGAGCGTGATCAGTTTCGCGTCGGCGCTCGGGCGGACGCCGTCCACCGCCGACGCGAGCAGGCGCAACAGGTCGATCTTTTCGACGTTCAGACGCAGCTTGCCCGACACGATGCGGGAGACGTCGAGGACGTCGTCGATGAGGCGCGCCTGCAACTGCGCACTGCGGCCGATGGCGCCGATGGCCTCGTGGAACATGTCGTCCTGGGGCGACATGCCGTTGAGGAGGCGCGACCAGCCGAGGATCGCGGTGAGAGGCGTGCGGAGCTCGTGGGAGAGCGTCATGAGGAACTCGTCCTTCGCGCGATTCGCCTCCTGCGCGACGCGGTACGAGGCCTCCGCGCGGCGGCGCTCTTCCTCCGCCTGGAAGCGCGCTTCGCGTTGTTCGAACAGCGCCTGCTGCATCTCCTCGGCGTGCTTGCGGTCCGTCATGTCGCGCGTGACTTTCGCGAAGCCGCGCAACTGGCCGCGCTCGTCACGGACCGCGGTGATGACGACGTTCGCCCAGAACTGCGTACCGTCCTTGCGCACGCGCCATCCTTCGTCCTCGACGCTGCCGTCGCGGATGGCGATCTCGAGCTCGAGCGGCGGTTTCCGGTCCTTCTCCTCCTCGGGATAGAAGTTGGAGAAGTGCTTGCCGATGATCTCCTCCGGCTTGTAGCCCTTGATGCGCTGCGCGCCGGCGTTCCACGTCAGGACGTGGCCGCCCGGGTCGAGGAGGAAGATCGCGTAGTCCTTCACGGAGGCGACGAGGAGGCGGAACATCTCCTCGCTCTGGCGCAGGCGCTCTTCGGCCTCGCGGCGGGCGCTGAGATCGCGCGTGACTTTGGCGAAGCCGCGGAGCTCGCGGCGCTCGTCGTAGACGGCGGTGATGACGACGTTGGTCCAGAAGCGCGTGCCGTCCTTGCGGAGGCGCCATCCCTCGTCTTCGACGCTGCCGTCGCGTTTGGCGAGCTCGAGCTCGCGCTCCGGGTTGCCGGCGCGGATGTCTTCCTCGGGATAAAACGTCGAGAAGTGTTTGCCGATGATCTCCTCGGGTTTGTAGCCTTTGATGCGCTCGGCGCCGGGATTCCACGTGACGATCCGCCCCTCCGGGTCGAGGAGGAAGATGGCGTAGTCCTTCACGGACGAGACGAGGAGACGGAAGATCTCCTCGCTCTGGCGGACGCGATGCTCGGCCTCGCGGCGGCGGGTGAGGTCGCGCGTGATCTTGGCGAAGCCGGTGACGCGGCCTGTGGTGTTGTCGCGCAAGGGCGTGATGACGGTGTTCACCCAGAAACGCGTGCCGTCCTTGCGGACGCGCCACCCTTCGTCCTCGACGCGCCCTTCGTGCTCGGCGATGGAGAGCTCGGTCTCCGGTTTCTTCGCGGCTTTGTCGTCGGCGCTGTAGAAGATGGAGAAATGTTTGCCGATGACCTCCTCGGCCGCGTAGCCCATGGTGCGGCCGGCGCCGCTGTTCCACGAGCGGATCTCGCCGTCGGGACCGAGGAGAAAGATGGCGTAGTCCTCGATCGCATCGATGAGTAGTGCGAGCTCGTCGGTATGCAGACCAAGGTCATTGCGTGCAGCCATATGAAAATTATCCCATGCACGACCCGTGTCAGCCTCGGCTGAAACGGGTTTTCGGAACGCCGCCGTCCCCTATGGCCGGCGGCGCCGCCGCCGCGACGGAGCTCCGCCAGGCACTCCGGCTCCGGCCGGCGCGCCCGGCCGCGGCGGTGCTGCTGCGCGCGGTGCCGCGGGCCGCGCTCCCGTTGGCCGTGCCCCCGTGGGCCGCGGACCTGCTGGCCCTGCTCCCGCTGTCCGCGCTCCTGCTGGCCGCGGTGCAGCCGCTCGGCCTGCGGCAGGTTTCGGCGCACCGCCCCGGGCGGGCGGAGGCGGCGCGGAGCGGCGCTCCGCTTTCGCTTTCGCACGCGCACGCTCCTCCGCTTTGCGCGCCCGGATGGCGGCGATACGTTCCTGCACCGGGATCTCCAGCTTTTCGGCGCTCTTCTTCGTGTAATCGAACTCGGGCACGGTCACGCGCGGAAGGCGCTTGCCGATGGCGCGCTCGATCGAGCGCAGATCGTCCTCTTCATCCGGCGCGACGAACGTGATCGCGTCGCCGGTCATCTCCGCACGCGCGGTGCGGCCGACGCGATGGATGTAATCCTCGGCCATGTGCGGCACGTCGAAATTGACGACATGGGAGAGCGCTTCGACGTCGATGCCGCGCGCAGCGATGTCCGTCGCGACCAGGATCCGGTAGCGCCCGTTCTTGAATCCTTCCAGTGCGTCGGTGCGCTGCGCCTGGCTGCGATTGCCGTGAATGCGCGCCACCGAAACGCCGTGCTTCTCGAGCTTCTCGTACACGCGGTTCGCGCGGTGCTTCGTGCGGGTGAAGACGATCGCCGAGCGTACCTCGCCGCGCTGCACCAGCGTTTCGAGCAGCGCGATCTTGAGGTCCTGCGACACCGGAAAGACCGACTGCGTGATGCCCGACGCCGGCGCGGCCTTGCGCTCGATCGAGATCATGGCGGGGTTCTTCAGCATCTCCTGCGAGAGCTGCACGATCGGCGGCGGCAGCGTGGCCGAGAAAAAGAGCGTCTGCCGTTTCGTCGGCAGTTGTCTGAGCACGCGGCGAATGTCGGGGAGGAAGCCCATGTCGAGCATGCGATCCGCTTCGTCGAGGACGAGGATCTCGAGCCCGTCGAGCTTCGCGTACGGACGGGTGAAGTGATCGAGCAAACGCCCCGGCGTGGCGACGATCACGTCGACGCCCCTGCGGAACGCGTGCTCCTGCGGACCCATCCCCACGCCGCCGTAGACCGCGGCGCCGGAGAGCGGCGTGTGCACGGCGAGGTCGCGCAGATGCTCGTCGATCTGCGCGGCCAGTTCGCGTGTGGGGGTGAGGATCAGTGCGCGCGTCGTCCCGCGACTTTTGCCCATGAGGCGGTGCATGATCGGCAGCAGGAACGCGGCGGTTTTGCCGCTGCCTGTGGCCGCCGCCGCGAGCACGTCTTTGCCGGCGATGGCCGGCGGGATGGCGTCAGTCTGGATCGGCGTCGGGCGGGTGAAGCCGAGCTCCTTGATACCGCGCAGGAGATCGGGGTGGAGACCGAAGGAAGAAAAAGGCATGGACACGGATCATATAGCGCCTCAGTCGAACGCGTATTCGAACCGCATGCTGATGGTCGTCCAGCGTCTGCGGTAGGTGTAGCCGACGGCGAGCGATTTTTCGTCGAAGCCGTCGGAGAGCGTCGGTTGCCGGTACGTCATGCGGCTCACGCTGCCGATGAGCTCCGCGCGATGCCGCGACTCGCGCGGCGCACCCGAGTCGAAGAAGTTGTAGCCGTAGCCGGCGGAGAGACGGACGAACTCCGTCTCCACGTCGCTGTTCGTGCTCGGAAGGTCGTTCTGCTGGTGCGTGGAGTCGGACTGGTCGAACGATCCATCCGCCCGGGCCAGGATCGTGCCGCGCGCCGCAATGGGCCAGTAGTGCTGCAGGTCGACGGCGATCCCGTCGTTCGTCCCCTCGTTGTGGAACGTGATGATGGACGGCTGCGCCGGCGGACGTTCAATGGTGCCGGCTTCGAACGTCGAGTCGAATTCCCTGCGCGTCGCCGCGATGCCCGCCAGCAAACCCCGTCGCGCAAAATAAGGATCCTCGGTCGTGTCGTACTCCCAGCGCAGTTGCAGCAACTGCTCGTCGTTGGCGCGCCGGAGCGGGCGGGGGAAGCCCTCGATCGTGCGCTCCGCCTCGAAGCCGGCGCCCATCACGGACGCGGTGAGTGTCTGGCGGATGGTGAGCGGATAGCCGACGGTGACCGACCACGACGGATCGGGCTCGGCGACTTCGTCGTTCGTGAAGGCCCAGTCGATGCTGCCGATGGCGAACAGGCGCGTGCCGCCGATGCCGTAATGCGAGTACTGCAATCCGAGGGTGCGGCTGTCGAAGTCGCCGGTCGCCTTGCGGATCCGCGCTTCGACCACGCCGGAACCGGCGAACATCCGCGCGCCGCCGCCGAAGAACGCCGTGCTGCTGTCGTCGATGCTCGACTTCGCGGCATCGACCTCGGCGTCGAAATAGAACGGCGTCATGGCGTTGACGTGGAGGACGAGCGTCATCCCTTCGACGGTGTAGTGCGCCTCGTACACGAACGGCAGGCGCCGGATGCGCGCGACGGCGACGTCGAGGTCGGCGTCGGTGTAGCTCTGCCCTTCGATGAGGGCGGTCTGCGAAAGGACGATGGACGCCGGCACCTTTCCGCGCACTTCGATGCGGGAAATGACGCGCTGCGCCGCGGCCGGCAAGGCGAGGACGAGTAGAAGCGGGAGGATGAGTCTGCGGATCATGGAATCTCCTTCGGCGCAGACACAAGGGCGACGTGCGTGCCGCGCGCGCCGGAGAGGCGGCCATTTGGTTTCAGTGAGTTAGCGGGAGGTGTCGCGGATGCGTGTATCCGCGTGCCGACAGGAGGTGTCTGAATTTCCCGACTCGCCGCGGCTCAGGCGCTGCGGCCCGCGACGAAGTTTCTCGCGGCGCAACGCATCGCGCCGTTGAGCCACTGCTCGGAATCGCGGACCCGGCGCGAGGCGAGGAGGAAGCTCAGGAACACCTCGTGCGCGAGCGTCTCGGCCTCCGCTTCAGGGACGCGGAATTGCAGGACGGCGATGGCGACGAGATGGTCGAAGTGCTCTTCGTAAAGCGACGTGAAGTCGAAGGTCATGCGCGGCGGTCCGCTGCGAGTAGACGCGCGCGGCGGAGACGGAGTCAATAAGGAGCGGATAGGTGTCCACGCGACTCGCAGGCGTTCCGGCGCTGTTCATCGGCGAGCGGAACGCGCCGCCGGTGCTGTGGTTTCACGGCTTCGGCGTGGAGAAGGAGACGCATCGCCGCGAGCTCGAACAGCTCGCGGAGGGGGGCTTTCTCGCCATCGGGATCGACGCGGCGGGCCACGGCGAGCGCCGTCTGCCGGATCTCGACGCGCGCATCGCCGCGCCGCGCGAGGCAGCGAAGGCGACGATGCTCGCACTCGCTCGTGCAACGGCGGACGAGGTGCCGTCGATGATCGACGCACTGGGGGTGGAGCGCATCGCCATCGCCGGCATCTCCATGGGCGGCTACGTCGTCTACGCCGCCCTGGCCCGCGATCCCCGCATCCGCACCGCCGTCGCACTCCTCGGCGATCCGGAATTGCTCGCGACGGATCCGGAGCACGTGGCGCTGCTGTCGATCAACGGCGAATGCGACGAGAACGTCCCGCCGCACGGCGCACGTTCGCTGCACGCGCGCTTGCACGGCACGCATCGTTACGTCGAGCTCGCGGGCGAACCGCACCTGGTATCCGAATCCGCATGGAAGCGCGTGATGACCCTGACGATCGGATGGCTGCGCGAGCACGCAGCCATCCGTCATTGAAGATCGCGCAATCGCGGCGGAATGTCCCTCAGGGAATCGCGGCGCGCAGCTTTTGCACGTGGCGCGGCGGTGCGCGTTGCATCGCGGCGCGCCTGCTGCCGGATAGGGACGAGAGTCGAGCGAGCCCGCCGGTGGGGGGATTGAATCCCTGCGCGGCGGTATACTTTCGGTCATGTCGATGGCCGCGGCGCTACGCAAGCACGACGACACGACGGACGCAGATTCGATCGTCGTCCTGCACGATGTGTCGTGGGAAGACTACGAACGCCTCCTCGCCATGCGCGGCGATCACTCCGCTCCCCGGATCAGCTACCTCGAGGGGGAAGTCGAGATCATGAGTCCTTCCCGCGATCACGAAGTCGTCAAGTCGCGCATCGGACGCCTGCTCGAAGCATGGTGTACCGATCGCGGAATCGAGCTCGAAGCGGTCGGCAGTTGGACGATCAAGAAAGAGGCGAAACGGCGCGGAGCGGAGCCCGACGAGTGCTACATCTTCGGCACGGAAGATCGGGAGCGGCCACACCTCGCCATCGAGGTGGAATGGACGCACGGCGGCATCGACAAGCTGGCGATCTATGAAAAGCTCGGTGTCGAAGAGGTGTGGTACTGGCGCAAGGGCGTCATCGAAATTTACGTGCTGAGCGCCGGGAAGCTCGTGCCGGCGGAGCGCAGCCGGCTCCTTCCCGACCTCGACCTCGAGCTGCTGGCTTCGATGCTCGACCGTGACACGCTGACGCAGGCCGTGCGCGATTTCCGGGCCGCGCTGGCCAACGCGTAGCGGCACGGCATTCCCGCGGCGCGCGACATCGCCACGATCGGTGCAGGAAGTGCCGGAGCATCGCCTGTCTCAATTCCCTTTCCAGCGCATGCGATAATCCGCCCGCCCAATGACGTCCACCCGAACGGTCACGGAGGAGCTCCTCGCATGGCTGCGCGTGTCTCCGCGCGAGGCGCAGGCGCCCGCGGACTGGGATGCGCTGCTCGCGGAGGCGGTCGCGCACAGCGCGGCGCCGCAGTTGTTTGCGCGGCTGGCCGCAGTAGGGAAGACGGGCATCGTGCCGCCCGCGGTGATGCAGTGCGCGATGCTGGCGATGGTGAAACAGAAGCAGCAGGTCGCCACGCTGCCCGCGGAACTGAAGGAACTGCTGCAGGCCCTCCATGACCGCGGCATCACGCCGACGCTGCTCAAAGGCGCGCATCTCGCCACCCTCGTTTATCCCGAGCTCTCGCACCGCCCGATGGCCGACCTCGATCTCCTCGTCGAGCCATCGCAGCTCGAGGCGGCGAAGCAGGCGCTGGAGAGCATCGGCTACGAAACGCGCTGGTACGGCGAGCAGGACGATCACGGCCACGCGCTCTCGCCGATGCGCAAAGGGAGCTCGATTCCCGTCGAGCTGCACTGGACGCTCACCAGCGAAAGCGACGCGGTGCAGCTCGATCTCGACGCCATGCGCGCGCGCAGCGAGGAAGTCACGCTCTACGGCCAGCCGGCGCGCGTGTTTTCCGGCGAGGATCTCCTGCTCTACATCTGCATCCACGCCGGCGTGATGCACACGTTCGGCGAAAAGGGCCTGCGCCCGATCTTCGACATCCTGGCCATCCTCGAACACTACAAACAACTCGACTGGACGGCGATCCAGGAGCGCGCGAAAGCCGCCGGCGCCGCGCGCGCGACGTGGCTGATGCTGGAGCTGGTCCGCACTTCGTGCAACGCACCGATTCCCGCGCTGGCGATGCCCGAGCGCGTGTCGAGCAAAGTCGTCGACGCCGCACGCGCGCAGGTGTTCGAGCGGCCGGGCGTGCGTCTGCACGACGTTTCGCCGACGCAGGTGGCGAGCGCGATGCACGATCCGAAACGCCTCGTGAGCTACGTCTTCGCCGGCGGTCTGCGTGGCGCGGCGAAGAAGCTGCGGAACCTCGTCACCCGCTACGGAGGCTTCCTGCGCCAGGACCGCGCGATCGTGACGTCGGCCGCGAAACGCACGTGGCGGCAGACCGTCCTCACGTCGTGGATGAAGAAGGAGATCTCGCGTTGAAGGTGCTGTGCCGCAGCCTTCTCATCGGCATGACGGGCTCGATCTCCGCGCCCGCCATCCCCGGGTTCATCACATTCCTGCGCCGCGGGCTCGTGGAAAAAGTGCGCGTGATCATGACGCGCTCCGCGGCGGAGCTCATCACCCCCGCGACCATGCAGGCCTACACCGGCGAGCCGGTCTACGTCGACAGCTTCGACACCAGCGAAGGCGTGCACGTCCCGCACATCCAGCTCACGCGCGAAGCGGATGCGTTCGTGATCATGCCGGCCACGGCGAACATCATCGCCAAAGCGGGACTCGGGATCGCCGACGATCTCCTCTCCACCGCGATCCTCGCCAGCCCGGCGCCGGTGATCATCGTGCCGTGCATGAACGAGCGCATGTGGAACAACCGCGCGCTGCAGCGCAACGTCGCCCTCGCACGCGAGAACGGCTACCACGTGATGGAGCCGGCGAAGGGGATCGAGGTCGCGGACATGCAGGACAACTTCGGCGTGATGCCGCCGCTCGACCAGATCATCGCGACCATCGCGGAGCGCGTGAAACGGGCATGACGGCGGCCGAAGAATTCGCGCGCGTCCGAGCCCTCGTGTTCGAGCCGTATTCGATGTTCCGCGTTGCGCCGATGCGCGGGCAGTTCGTGAACGTGAACGAGCGAGGCGACCGCGAGACCGGCCGCGCGAAAGCGTGGCCGCCGCCACCGGACGCGATCTTCGTCTTCGGCGGCTCGATGGCCTTCGGCTACGGACTGGCCGATGCCGAAACGATCCCCGCGCAGCTCGAGCGCGCCACCGGCCGCGACGTCTACAACTTCGCCACGCCCAATCACAACGCGGAGCAGGAGCGCATCCGCCTCGAGCAGTTGCTGCTCGACGGCGCGCGTCCGAGCGTGGCCGTGTTCCTCGACGGGTTCGGCGAGTTCATCGCGCCGTTCTACGCGCCGCTGATGTTCCGTCCGTTCGTCAACGCGACGCGGCGACGCTCGCGCGTCGAACGGTTGCTGAAGCGCGACGCGCCGCCCGTGCTCCGGCTGCCCGATGCCGCGGCGGTGCTCGATCGCTATCTCGCGAACATGAAGCTCATCCGCGGGGTCTGTACCCCGTTCGGTGTACAGCCGCTGTTCGTCTGGCAGCCCGTGCCCTGCTATCGCTACGACGGTCCGGCCGAGTCGCACGGCGACGGCGCGCCGCTCGTGGAGATCGTGCGGCAGGGCTACGAGTTGATGCACGCGCGCGGATTCGACGGACTCTGGCTCGCGGACATGCAGGCGGGCCGCACCGAGTCGCTCTACGTCGATCCCGATCACTACAACGCTGCGTTTTCCGCCGAGATCGCGCAGCGCATCGCCGTGGAGCTGCGATGAATCTGCGGGGGATCCTGCGCCGCGCGCTCCAGGTCGCCGGGCTCGTGCCGCAACCGCCCGATTACCTCGGACAGCAGGTCGCGCGAAGCTGGGCGAAGGAGTCGCGCAATCTGACCTGGTTCGGTCTTCGCGACGGCATGTCCGTCCTCGACCTCGGATGCGGTCCGGGTCACTTCACGGAACGTCTCACGCAGTTGCTGCCGCAGGCGACGATCACCGCGCTCGATTCCGAGTCGCGCATGCTCGACGCCGCGCGCCGCAGACTGGGCACGCGCGCGTCGATCGTGCACGCGCCGGCTCACGACACGGGACTGCCGGATGCGTCGTTCGACTTCATCGTCGCGCGCCTGCTCTTCCAGCATCTGCCGCAACCGGAGCCGGTGCTGCGCGAATGTCGTCGTCTGCTCAAACCGGGCGGACGGCTGGCCATCATCGACGTGGACGACGATCTCTTCGGCCTGACCGCGCCGCGTGTTCCCGGCCTCAAACGCCTCCTCGGCCGCTACGGCCGCGCGCAGACGCAGCGCGGCGGGAACCGTCGCATCGGACGCTCGCTCGTGCGCTTGCTGCGCGACGCCGGCTTCACGGAGACGCAGCTCGAATGCGTGGCGGTGCACAGCGACGAATCGGGACTCGACGCGGTCTTTCCGCAACTCGATCCGATGCCGCTGCAATCGCTGCTCGCGCAGGGCCAGCTCACGCGGGCCGAGCACGACGCGTTGCGCGCCGCGCGCGAAGCGTTCCTCGCGCACGATCCTTTTGCGCTGGCGCTGCTGTTCATGGCCTGCGGGAGGCGCGCATGATCACCGCCCTGGCGCTGAAAGTCTTCCACGCCCTCGGCGCCGCACGCTTCTTCATGGCCGCGGCGGTGTTCATTCCGCTCGAGCGGCTCCTGCCGCATCGCACGCGTCACGCGATCCTGCGCGAGGGGTGGACGGCGGATCTCCTCAGCTACTTCGTGAACGGCGCGATCTTCCTCGTGCTGCTGCGCGTGTGGCAACGCGCCGTCGACACGACATGGCTGCAGCCGTTGCCGTACACGCTCAAAGGGACGCCCATCGTCGTGCAGGCGATCGCCGTCGTCGCACTCGGATCGTTCGTGTATTACTGGGGACACCGGTTGCTGCACGTGTCGCCGCTGCTGTGGCGTTTCCACGCGGTGCATCACTCCTCGCGCCGCCTCGACTGGCTGGCGACGTATCGCGGCCACGTCTTCGAGACGTGCTACTTCACGCTGCTGACGACCGTGCCGATGGTGCTGCTCGAAGCGTCGACGCCGGCGGTGCTCGCGTTTTTCGTGTACCGGTTTTTCGAAGGACACATCGAGCACAGCAACGTGCGCGTGCCGCTCGGACCGCTCAAATGGGTGATCCCCTCGCCGTGGTTTCACCACTGGCATCACGCGACGGACGCGGACGCGCAGAACAAGAACTTTTCGCCGTATCCGCTGTGGGATGTGGTGTTCGGAACGGCGTTCATGCCCGAGGGGCGGATGCCGGCCGGGTTCGGGACGGACGAGCCGGTGCCGGAGAGTTACGCGGGGCAACTCGCGTTTCCGCTCGTCGCGGAGCGTCGGCGTTCCGCTATCGGTAGGGTTGCGCCTGAATCGTGAAGAGGCGTGCGTACTTGGCGCGGTGCTGCATCAACTCGTCGTGCGTGCCGCTTTCGATGATGCGTCCGCGGTCGAGCACGAAGATGCGCTCGGCCATGCGCACCGTCGACAGTCGATGGCTGATGAGAATGGCCGTACGGCCCGCCGCGAGCTCGTAGAAGCGCTCGAACACCGCGGCCTCGGCCTCGGGATCGAGCGCGCTGGTCGGCTCGTCGAGAATGAGGATCTGGCTGTCGCGCGTGAATGCGCGGGCGAGCGCGATCTTCTGCCATTCGCCGATGCTCAGTTCCGCGCCCCCTTCGAACGCGCGTCCGAGTTGCGTGTCGTAGCCCTGCGGCAGACGCATGACGGCGTCGTGCACGCCGGTGCGCCGCGCCGCTGACTCCACGTCCGCGGATTCGTTGCCGATGGCGATGTTCTCGCGCACGGTGAGGTCGTAGCGCATGTAGTCCTGGAAGACGACGCTGATCTCGCGCCGCAGGTCCGCGGTCGCGAACGAGCGCAGCGAAACGCCGTCGAGACGGACGTCGCCTTCGATCGGATCGTAAAGACGGCAGAGCAGTTTCACGAGCGTCGTCTTGCCGGAGCCGTTCTCGCCGACGAGCGCGATCTTCTCGCCGGGACGGATGACGAAGCTCACGTCCTCGAGCGCGAGCGCCTCGGTCTCGGGATAGCGGAACGACAGACGGTCGACGCGGATGCCGGACTGCATCGGCCGCGGCACCGGTACCGGTGTCTGCGGCTCGGCGACGCGAATGTCGCACGCGAGGAACTCGTGCAGCGAGGTGAGGAAAAGGTTGTCCTCGTACACGGCGACGAGTGCGCCGAGGGTTTCGTTGAGGAGCGAGCGGCCCCACTGCAAGGCCCAGAAATAGATGACGACCCCGCCGAAGCTCACGCCGCCGTGCATCGCGCGCCAGGCGAGCAAGGCGAGGCAGCCGAAGATCGCCAGCTCCGGCAGCACCTGCGTCGTCACGTCAATGAGGACGCGCCGTTTCGCCAATCCGAGGCGCTCGCGGCGGAGGATGGCGCGCACGGCTTCGAAGCGTGCGGTGAAGAGCGCGCCGAGGTCGAAGAGGCGGATCTCCTTCGCGGCGGCAGTGCCGGTGAGCAGCGACCGAAAGTACGACGCCTGCCGCTCGAGCGGCGTCGTGCGCTCGTGCCAGCGATGCACCTCGCGGCCGAAGCGCGAACGGATCAGAACCACCGGCACCGTGAAGACGAACAGCAGCACGATCGGCAGCCAGTGGAAGAACGAGAGCAGCGCCAGGATGCCGAGGAGTGTGGCCGTCGTGCGCAGCAGTTGATTGAGCGACGTGACGAGATGCAGCGTGCGCTGCGGCGCCTCCTGCTGCGCGCGATGCAGAGTGTCGTGGTATCGCGCGCTCTCGTAGTACGGCAGACCGACCGCGACCGACTTCGCGAGCAGCAGGCGATGCACGTGGTCCGTCACCACCTGTCCCTGTCCCTCGGTCACGAGTCCGTTGCACGCGCGCGACGCGGCATCGGCGAGTGCGATCAGCGCGGCCAGCCCGATCAGCCACAGCACGTGCTGAAAGTCGGACGACTTCGTGACGCCGTCGATGATGCGCTTGAGGGTAAAGAGCATCAGCGGCGGGAAGATGCTCTGCAGGAGCCCCGTCGCCATCGCGGCGAGGAACCAACGCGGGCTCGCGCGCCACGTGAGGCGCACCGATTCCCGCACCTGTGCGAGCCGCCGCAACTCGCGCGCGATCAGGATGCGGCTCCCACGCGATGCGCAACGCGCGCGAAGAAGAGCACGCGCCGTTCGAGCATCCGCAGAAAACGCGAGCATGCGGTGCCGATGCGGAGGTGCAGCGCGACGATCATGAACAACGTGAACGGCGCGTCGAGCACGAAGCGCTGCAGCCAGTGACGCCGCATCGGCGGCAGTGGGGAAGTGACGACGCCGAGCACGCGATCGCAGGCGACGGGGGGATCGGGCGCGATGCGTCCGTCGCCGCGCGCGATCAGAAAGCGCGAGGAGCGATGAACGACGCGATGCGCGACGATCCGCGCATCCTGGCGGAACACCACGACGTCACCGCGCGTGCATGCGCTGCCGAGGCCGACGCGGACGGTTTCCCCGTCCGCGATCGTCGGTTCCATGCTGTGGCCGGCGATCGGCAGGTCGATCGAGCGCTGCGGCAGGCTGCGCGCCACCTGATCGAAACGCGCCGCGTCTTCGAGCAGCAGCGCCGCCAGCGCGTGCGCCGGATCAGGCATGCGCCTCCGCCATCTTCGCGTGGATCTCGAGCGCGGCGCGCACTTCGTCCGGGGTGAAGCCCGCGTCGAGACGTCCCGCTTCGTCGATCGGATAGGCCACGCCGTCGGTCCCTTCCGTGCCCATGACTTCGGCGAAAGCGACCGAGGCGGCGGTGAGGGCGTTGCCGATCTCGAGGAGCGTGCGGCGGTCGCGCTGGATGCACTTGTGGATGTAGTCGTTGGCAAAGCGGACGTGATTCACTTCATCCGCGAGCTGCGCCTCGTACATGTCGGCGATCTCGTGATCGCCCGCGTTGCGCGCGGCGGCGATGCCGAACGTGATTGCGTCGATGCCGCCGGCTTCGAAGCTGCGGTTCTGGATCGCGAGACGCTCGATGATGGTCGGCCGCTTCACGATGATGCGGTACTGAAAGTTCAGGACGGGGAACTGGCCGACGAAGCCGCCGCGGCTCTCGAGGATGCGGCGGTACATGACCGCGTGGCGGCTCTCGTCGGCGCACTGCCGCGCGAGCTGCATGCGCAGGTCCCAGTCGACGTTCGGGAAGTCGGTGATGCAGCGGGCCGAGGCCTCGATGCTGTTCACTTCCTCGTTCATCTGCCGCTGGAAGAACTCGAGCTGATGCTGCGGATGATCGGCGGGGAGGTTCGGGCACTCGATCCAGCGCTCCTTGACGTCGAAGCGCGAATCGCGCGCGGGGTTCTCGGCGAAAAATTCGGGAGTCATGCGTTCAGCTCCTGCTCGAGTTGCGAGTCTTTCTGCATCAGGTCGGCGATTTCCGCCGCGGTGAAACCGGCGTGCTGCCGGTCGTCGGAGTTGATGACGATGGAATGGTCGACGCCGGCGAGGTCGACGTCGTCGACGCTGCGCTCGCCCGGCTTCGGCTGCAGCGCGCGGAAGACGCCGGCGGCGAAGTTGAGGGCGGCCGCCATCTGCATGACCGCGCGCGGCTGTTTGCAGAAGTGGCGCAGCCACTGATTGGCGAAGCGCACGTGCTGGATCTCGTCGGCGAGGATGACCTCGAAGATCTCGGCGGTACGCGCGTCGCCGCTTTCGCGGAAGCCGCGCGCCACCTGGCGGAACGAGTCGAGCACGCCGCCTTCGAAGAGGCGGTGCTGCACGAGCATGCGGCCGGGGAGGGAGTCGATCATGCCGACGATGCTCCAGTCGCCGTTCTTGATCGGCGACTCGCCTTTGCGTCCGCCGAGCTCGATGACGCGGCGGAGGAACATGCGCGCGTGGCGCGTCTCGTCCCAGCACTGCCGCGCGAGCTGCATGCGCAGCTCCCACGGGGCGTCGGGAAAATCGACGAGCGTCTGCGCCGCGACCTCGGTGTTCTGGGTCTCGTTGTTGTACTCGCGGTGCAGCATGGAACGCACCGCCTCGACCGAGCCGTAATCGCGAGCGGCCTGCACCTCGGTCTCGTGATGACCGATGACGAAGCAGTCCTCGCGCGCGGGATCGCGCCGCAGCGTGACGCCGCGGACGACGCGCGTCTCGGACGGATCGAGCTGCATTACGACGCCGCTCCGGCCGCGACCGGCTCGCCGCGATGGTGCACGATCGTCGGCATCGCCGCCTCGGCGTCGAGGAAGCGCGCCAGCGGCGCCGCGTCGTGCAGCTCGAGCACGGGAAGCTGCTCGCGCAGCTCGCGGCTCTCGGCGATCATCCGCTCCTGCTCGCGCAGGATGTGCTCGAGGATGCGCACGGTCGGCGCGTCGAGGAGGCGATCGGTGCCTTCGAGATAGTGGCGGCAGCGCGCCGCGATCGCGGGAAGGATCGCGTCGTAGAACGTGGCCACGCGCTCGGCGGTGTTCGCCGTCGAGGTCGTGTCGGCGAGCAGCGAGCGGTACGACTCTTCCGGCTCGATGCTGTGCTGCAGCGGCATGCGCAGCTCGTGCGTGCGCTTGCCGAGGGCGTCGGCGTGCTGGGCCATGTCCCAGATGTGCGCTCCGAAGAGGAGCTTCACTTCCATCTCGGGCGTGGTCGGAACCCACGCCGCGAGGGTCTCCATCAGGCGGACGTGAATCCACCGCAGGGTGGCGACGGTCTCGCCACGTTCACGAACGGTCATCATGATTGCGAACGGTCCTTTCGATCAGCGCGGCCGTTTCGTCGGGAGTGCCGAGGTCGACGAACCAGCAGCGGCATTGTTTGAAGAGCTCGATGATGCGCACGTAGCGCACGAGGCGATGCGCGGGCGACGGCGGCCAGGAGATCACCGACGAGAGACTCATCGTCAGCGCCTGCAGCTCGTCGAGATGCGCGAGCGTGGGAACGAAACGCTCGACGCTCGCGCGGTCGCTGAAGGAACGAAGGAAGAAGACGTCGGTGAGCGGCGTCGTCAGCGAAACGGCTTCGTCGGGAAAGAGCGCGGTGGGACGCACGAACGCGCAGATCGTGCCGGCAGCGTCGGGTCGCATCACGTGCGGCGCGGCGTGCAGACGACCGCTGACGACTTCTCCTCGCGGACCGGGACGCAGTTTGATCGTGCGGCGAAACGCATGCACTTCGCGCGTGTCGGGGCGCAGGCCGACGGTTTCATCGCCGAGGAGGGCATGACCGCGGCTGGCGAGCGTCGACGTCGTCGTCGATTTCCCCTGGCCGCTGCGGCCGATGATCAGCGTGCCGCGGCCATCGACGCTCACGCCACCCGCGTGCACGAAGAGCATCGACGGCTGCGCGACCTGCGCGACGCCGACGACGAAATTGAGCAGCAGCTCCGCCGGCTCGTCGTGCGTGTCGACGATCGCGGTCGTGTGATCGGCCGTGACGAGGGGAGTGCCGGCGCGTTCGTTGACGATCGCACCGTCGCGCAAGACGAAGTGCTGAAAATCCACGCGAGTGCGCAGGAGCGCGTGTGCGGTTTCCGCGAGATTCGGCAACGGCGCCGGCGCGTCGAACGTGAGCGTGACGAGCCGGCCGTTTGCGCGGGCGGTGCAGCGAACGTGAATCGCGGCATCGGCGGCATCGACGGCGCAATCGCCGTAGGCGTGCTCGAGATCGTCGAGCAGCGGCTGATAGTCGGAATCGACTTCGAGCAGAGCTTCGCCAAGACGGTAGGCCGTCGCCTGTGCGGTGGTCATTGCAGGGCGGCGAGGTCGTCGTCGCCGAATCCTGCGAGCCGGCGGTCCTGGTGATTGAGCTCGAAGCCGCGGTCGAGGTCGGCCATGCGAACGCCGCCCGCGTTCTGCTCGTCAGGGGGCGGGGTGAAGGCGTCGGTGACGACGCGGATGTAGTTCATCGCCGCGGCGATCTGCATCACGAGCCGCGGATTGCGCTTCACTTCGTGCTTGATCCACTCGTTCGCGAAGCGCACGTGCTGGATCTCGTCGGCGAGGATGCCGTCCATGACCGCGGCGGTCTCGAGATCGCCGGACGATTTCCACGCTTCGCGAAGCTGCTGCAGGAGATCCATCTCTCCCGCTTCGACGGTGCGGTTCTGGACTGCCAGGCGCGCGCCGAGGGTAGGAACGGCGCACGCGACTCCGTAGTCGTAGTTGATGATGGGGAACTCGCCGGGATAGCTGCCCTGCGCGACGAGCTGGCGCTGGATGACGGCCGCGTGGCGCGCTTCGTCCCAGCACTGACGCGCGTGCTGCATGCGCAGCTCCCACGGCGCGTCGGGAAAGTCCGCCAGCGACTGCGCTGCAATCTCGAGGCTCTGCACTTCGGTGTTGTAGTGCCGGTGCAGGCTCTCGCGGCGCCATTCCTCGGTGCCGGGCTGGTATTCGTGGAGATCTTTGGGGAGTTGAACGACGGTGAATCGCGCGTCGCGCGCGGGGTCGTTTTTGAGGGTGACGCCGAGGATCTGTTTCATTCGGTGGATGTCCCCCTCTCCCCGCGGTGGCGGGGAGAGGGCGGTGGTGAGGGGTTCCCTAGCAGGCCGAGCAGCTCGCGCTCCACCACACGGCGGCGGCGCCGATCTGCGCTGCCGTCATCTGGAACGCGCGGAGGACTTCTTCATCCGACAGGACTTTGATCGTCGGCGTCTCGTACTGCGGGATGGCCAGGGCTTCCGGAGTCTGGGTCGTGTTCTGCATTCTCGTTAGCTCCTTCGCTACATGCTGGTCTCGACCACCAGGTCGAGGGAGAGAAGAGTGGAAAGTGCCTGTTGAACGTCCTGGAGAGCGTCGGCCGGAGTGATGCCGGCAAACGAACTGGAAAGCTCTGTGGCGATCATCGCGGGGGTGGCGGGCGACTCGAGCCGCTGCCAGATGAACGACGACGTGCGGTTCAGGATGCAGAACCGGTTCTGGCCGGGGTGGAAGACGATCGAATCATTCTGCAGCGGGGCCGTCTCCACGTCGATTTTGCGCTTGAAAAGGGTCTCGGTCATGGGGCTTCCTTCGTCAGGGAGAGTTTGGAGATACGGTTCTCGAAGGCCTCGTGCGTCGGGGACAGCGCGCGGCCGATTCTTTCCTTCAGGGCTTCGATGCCGAACCACCGCTTGACGCGCTTCTGGATCGAGAGCGCGTGCTCGTGCAGGCCGAACGGATAGGCGAGCTGCGCGAAGTAATCCATCGGCATGTGCTGGGCGTTGCCGTAGGCGGTGGGGCGCTCTTTCGGGAGATGGAACGTGCCGAAGAGGATGTCCCAGATCGGGTATTCGCTGAAGTTCTGGAACGAGCGCACGCGGTTGCCGTTCTCGTCGAATACACGCGCGTGGTGCCAGCGGTGGAACTCGGGGCTGGGGAAGACGTACTTGAGGAAGCGCGGCAGCGGGAAGACCACGTTCGCGTGCTGGATGTGCGAAAAGACGTACGAGTAGATCTTGTACGCGATCGCCACCGGCAGCGACATGCCGAAGAACCACAGCGGCACGATCGTCACGACCTGGAACAGCGCCGGCTCGAGTGGATGGAGGCGGAACGCCGACAGCCAGTCCAGCTCCTCGTTCGATTCGTGGATCGAGTGCAGGCGCCACAACGGACGCCACACGTGCTCGAAGCGATGGACCCAGTAGCCGAGGAACGTCCAGGAGGCTTCGAAGATGAGGAACTGCGCCCAGCCGGGGAGATGCTTGACGGTGATCGGAGACCCGGTGAGCCCTAACGCGGGCATGCCGTAGTACGTCAGCCGCACGAAGATGATGATGAAGATCCCGCCCACGAAGTAGTGCAGCAGATCGAGCCAGAGGTGCTTGCGGAAGAGGCGCTGGCCGGGATGGAAGGGGATCAGGCGTTCGAGAGGAATGAACACGACCGCAATCGCTGCCATTTGCAGCGTGCGCGAGCTGAGGAGATTCATCGCGAGTTCGATGAACCTGCCCCAGGGCAGGGAGCCGACGAACGTTTCCATGAGCAGGACCGCCAGAACGACCGATATGGATGAGGAACCGACGGCGAGTGTAGGAGGCGGGTGCCGTTGTGTCAATGGAAGAGCGCCGGCGCGGACGCCAGCGCTCCGTTTCAGAACGTCGCCCGTGTCGTCATGCCGATCGTGCGCGGCTGGTTCGTCAGGTAGCCGACACGCGCCCGCGTGCCGCGCTCCTGGTCGAGCGACAGGTACGCCGTCTCATCCGTCAGGTTATGGATGAACAGCGCCGTATCCCACTGATTTCTGCTGTTGCTGCTGCGGATCGTTCTGAGCCGGTGCCGTCCCGCGCCAGCAGGCGAGACGCCGGCGTTCCACTACACTGCGCGCCATGGCATCGAAGGCGAACCAGACCAGCATCGAGATCGCCGGCCGCGAGGTCGTGGTGACGAATCCGGACAAGATCTTTTTCCCGCGCGCGGGCTATACGAAGCTCGATCTCGTGAACTACTACGCCGCGGTCGCGGAGGGCGCATTGCGCGGCATCGCCAACCGTCCGATCGTGCTCAAGCGCTACGTCAACGGCGCCGACGCGGAGCCGTTCTTCCAGAAGCGCGCACCGGAAACGCATCCCGACTGGATCGACACCGTGGAGCTGAGTTTCCCCTCCGGCCGCACGGCGCGCGAGATCGTCGTCAACCACGCCGCGCAACTCCTCTGGATCGTCAACCTCGGCTGCATCGATCTCAACCCGCATCCCGTGCGCGCGGACGATCTCGTTCATCCGGACGAGCTGCGCGTCGATCTCGATCCCGGTCCGGGCGTCGCCTTCGAGGACGTGCGCCGCGTCGCGCTGGTCGTGCGTGAAGTGCTCGAAGAGCACGAACTGCGCGGCTGGCCGAAGACGTCCGGCTCGCGCGGCATTCACGTGAACGTGCGCATCGAACGCAAATGGACGTTCGATCAGGTGCGCCGCGCCGCGCTCGCGGTGGCGCGCGAAGTCGAGCGCCGCGTGCCCGGCATCGCCACCAGCAAGTGGTGGAAGGAGGAGCGCCACGGCGTGTTCCTCGATTACAACCAGAATGCGAAAGACCGCACCGTGGCCTCGGCCTGGTCGGTGCGTCCAACGCAGGACGCACGCGTCTCGATGCCGCTCGACTGGGACGAAGTGGCGGACGTCGACCCGGCGGAGTTCACGCTCGCCACCGCGCCGAAGCGATACGCCGAACGCGGCGATGCCTCGGCTGGCATCGACGAGGCGCCGGGCTCACTCGACGCGCTGCTGCGCTTGTCGAAAGCGCAGGAAGAGGCGGGGGAAGGCGACGCGCCGTGGCCGCCGAATTACGCGAAGCAATCCGGCGAGCCGCCGCGCGTGCAGCCGTCGAAACGGAAGGCGCCGCTGCTCATCGTCGCGAAAGCGGAGCACAAGGCGGACGCGCTGGCGGGACTCGAACGCTGGAAAGCGCGTCATCCGAAAGCGGCCGCGCACGTGAAGGAAGAGGACATCCTCGTCGACTCGATGCGCGGGCGTTCGAGCACGTGGACGCGCATCCGCGTCAATCTGCGCAACGTTCCGGATAAGCAGCGCCCGAAGGAGGAAGCGCCCGATCCCGATTACGACCCGAAGACGCGCTCGAGCTCATAAGCCGGCGTGACTTCGAGCTGGTCGTAACGGCAATCCTCGGCGCGTTTGTCGAGGCGCCAGCGCACGAACCGCGCGGCGTGGCGGAAACGCGTGCCCTGCATGTGGTCGAACGCCACTTCGCACACGCGCTCCGGCCGCAGCGCGACCCACGACAGGTCCTTGCCGCGATTCCAGCGGCTGGTCGCGCCCGGCAATCGCTGTCCCGCCGCCGCGGCCTCCTCCTGCGCCTCGGCCCAGTCTTTCCACGGATGGTTCTCGACCGCGTTCTCGCGCAGCGGCGCGAGCTCTTCGACGAGCTTTTTGCGCACCGCCGTCGTGAATGCCGCCGTGACGCCGACGTGATGCAGCTTTCCTTCGTCGTCGTACAACCCGAGCAGTAGCGACCCGACCATCGTGCCAGGCCCGTTCTTGTGCCACCGGAATCCCGCGACGACGCAGTCCGCGGTACGCGAGTGCTTGACCTTGATCATCGTGCGCTCGCCCGCGCGGTACGGCGAGTCGAGCCGCTTGGCCATCACGCCATCGAGCCCCGCGCCTTCGAAGCGATGGAACCAATCCTCGGCCAGAGCGCGGTCGCGCGTGGCAGGGGAGAGGTGCAGCGGTTTCTGTGCATTGCCGAGGACTTCTTCGAGCCGCGCGCGGCGCTGTTCGAGCGGTACTTCGCGCAGATCCTCATCTCCGATGGCGAGCAGATCCCACGCAACGAACGACGCCGGCGTCTGCTCCGCGAGCAACTTCACGCGCGACGCCGCCGGATGAATGCGCAGGAGCAACGCCTCGAAATCGAGGCCGTTGTTCGTGGCGATCACGATCTCCCCATCGAGCACACACCGCTCCGGCAACACGGCAGCCAGCGGTTCCACGAGCTCTGGAAAATACCGATTCATCGGCTTCTCGTCCCGGCTCTGCAACATCACTTCATCGCCATCCCGAAACACGAGCGTCCGAAATCCATCCCACTTGGGCTCGAAAAGCCACCCCTCGTCTTTCGGCAGACCGTCAGCGGAGGTGGAGAGCATGGGCGCGAGGGGAGGGGGGAAGGGGAGGTGCATGGGGATATCGTAGTAGAGGCTGAATGCAGAATGCAGAATGCAGAATGCAGAAGGGCGCGCTCCGCGCCAGCCACAGGCCACGGTCCCGTTTCTCAATTCACAATTCTGCATTCAGCCTCTGCTTCGCCGGCCTCCCTGTCCATTCCCGACACACCCCATCCCACAAACGAACACCCCCCATCCCCTCTCCCTCTCACAACCCCCATGGCAACCACGTTGCGATCTCCCCCCGCCATGCAACGACTCGCCCTCCTCTCCCTTCTCCTCCTCACCACCTGCGCGGCGAAGCGCGGTCAGCTCGTGCCGCGCGTCGATCATCACCAGCACATCGTCAGCTCGCGTGCGCTCATCCCGGCGCCGGCGCGGCTGCCGGCGATCGTGTTGCCCGCGGAGCTCGCGGGCGTGCTCGAGCGCCGGAACGGTAAAGATGTTGACGAGTTGTATGTCGCCGAGCCGCAGATCGTCGACAGCGACGCCGAAGCGGAGCCGTGGGTGCGCGGGCGGGAGGCGGTCAAGCGCGTGGTCGCGTCACATGACGGTCGCTTCGTGCCGACGGCCTTCGCGCTCGACGGGAGCGCGGCCTGGATCTCCGGCCACGTCGACACACGCGAGATGAACTTCTTCCTCGGCCTGCGCAAAGAAGACGGCGCATGGCGCATCGCGAGTGAGTTCGCGACGCCCGCGCCGCCGCGCAATTTTGCGCGAGGTGCGGCGCTGCGCGACGGAGTTGAAGATGAAGGGGCTCAAGCTCCACTTCGGCAGCTCGCGCGTGGACGTCATGAATCGCGAGCACCTCGCGAAAGTGAAAGAGGTCTTTCGCACGGCGAACGAGCTCGGAC
>DASPHZ010000050.1:0-59229 GCA_035629395.1 Thermoanaerobaculia bacterium | reverse complement strand
ATAGCTGTGCTTCGACATCGCAAAGTACAGATGATGGGAAGGACAGTTCATCGGCTTCATCGAGAAGTCGTGCTCCTCCGTCTCGTTGTCGAGGACGAGGAACATGTTTTCTTTGTACTTGCCCCAGTGACCGCTGATCTCCCACAGCCCTTTGTTGAAGAGGAGCGGGGTCTTGATCTCGACGTAACCGTTGTCGATCAGCAGCTCGCGCATGAACTGCGAGAGGGTTTGATAGAGCGTGGTGCCGTTCGGGGTCCAGAACGCGGCCCCGGGTGCGAACGGATGGAAGTGAAAGAGCCCGAGCTCCTTGCCGAGCTTGCGGTGATCGCGGGCTTTCGCTTCCTCGACCTGTTTGAGGTACGACTCGAGCTGCTCCTTGTCGCCCCAGGCGGTGCCGTAGATGCGCTGCAGCATCGCGTTGCGCTCGTCGCCGCGCCAGTACGCGCCGGCCACGGAAGTGAGGCGGAACGCGCCGAGCTTGCCGGTCGACGGGACGTGCGGTCCGCGGCAGAGATCGAACCATTCGCCCTGGTGATAGACGGACAGCGTCTCGTCGCCGGGGATCGCTTTGATGATCTCGACTTTGTACGTTTCGCCGAGCTTTTCGAACGTGGCGATCGCCTCGTCGCGCGTCCACTCTTCGCGATGGATCGGGAGGTCGCGTTTGACGATCTCCTGCATCTTCTCTTCGATGCGGCGGAGGTCTTCGTCGCCGAACGTGCGGTCGGTGCCGAAGTCGTAATAGAAGCCGTTCTCGATGACCGGGCCGATGGTGACCTGCGTACCGGGAAAGAGCTCCTGGACGGCCATGGCCATGAGGTGGGCCGTCGAATGGCGGATGGTGTCGATGCCTGCCTCGGTGGTGGGAGTGACGATCTCCACCTTCGCGCCTTCGCGCACTTTCGTGGAAAGGTCGACGAGCTTGCCGTCGATCTTTCCGGCGATGGCGTCCTTGGCCAAGCGTCGTCCGATCGACGCGGCCACGTCCGCAATGGTTGCGTTCTCGGGAACTTCTCGAATCGAGCCGTCGGGCAGTTGTACGTTCATAGAAATACCTCGGAAAAAACAAAAGACAGGGCCGAAACCCTGTCTCGATCATCTTGTCGGGGAGATCAACGGACGATCATCGGCAGGGCGCGAGGCTCTCGCCCCACGTTCGCATCTGTCCGGTCGTCGTCGTTCGAACCATAAGAGCGGGGGAGTATAGCATGGGGCGGACTTCCGTATCAGAGGCATGCCCCTGCCCTGGCACATCCGCCGGCGAGACCACGCCGCGCGGGATTCGGCTCACGATTCTGCGCAGTGCGATGTGTGCACCTGCCGTATGACGACGCGGCTGGTTTCCTCGCGCAGTGCCGGCGTGTCTTGAAAGAAGATGGCGTGCTGCGGTTGTCGCCCCCGAACCTCGACTGAGTGTGGGACGTCTCGTATCGACGTGAAGTGCGGTTCTACGCGTATGGGGAAAGCGATACGGACTCGCTGCGCGGGCTCGAACGCCACGAGCGGGATCCCGACGGTCCGTCCTCGCCGCACGTGCTCATCGCGGAAACGCGGGGGCGGCGGACGGTCACCACGGCCGGAAACGCGGACCTCATCGACGGCTATGTTCGCGATCTTGCCGCGACATAACTCCGGATATATAGGACAATGCCCTCCGTTCGTGTCCCAATATCCCCCCAACTTATGCGTCCGTGCAGGGAGATGCGTGTCCCGGTGCTCGAGGAGCGTCCCGTCGTGAGTGGGCGCGACACCGCCCGTCTCCTGGCTGCGAACGATCCGCTGCTCGCGCCGCTGATCCTCGCGGCGACGGACGAAGAGCGGCGGCAGGCCCTCGAATTCGTGCTGGTCGCGCACGCGCGGCCCATCGTCTCGCGCGTCATCGCGAGGTACCGCAGCTCCGACCGGCTCCTGCGCGGCGACGAAGCGGAGGACATCACCGGCAGCGTGATGCTGCGCCTCGTGCGCAAGCTGCAGTCCGCGGCGATCGATGCCGACGAAGCGGTCGAGTGTCTCGAAGACTTTGCGGCCACGCTTTCGTTCAACGCCATCTACGACTTCATGCGCCATCGCTTCCCGGAGCGCACGCGCCTCAAGAACCGCATCCGCTACGTGCTCACGCGCGACGAGCGCTTCCGCATGTGGAGCGCCGCGGCCGGGACGCTGTGCGCGCTGGTGCACGAAGTCGACGGTCCGCCGCAGCAGGTGCGCGCGTGCCGTGGCAGGCTCGACCGCGAGCAGGTCGGCGACGCCCTCGAAACGCTGCTGAAGGCGGCCGGCGGACCCGTTTCCGTGAGCGACATCGTCGCCTTTCTGGCAGATCATTGGAACGTGACGGACAGCCGTGCGAGAGACGTGAGCATGGACGTGCCGGTGGAGATGAATCCCGGCGCCGAGCTCGAGTCGCGCGAGTACCTCGAGACGCTGTGGCGCGAGATTCGCTCGATGCGCCCGCAGCATCGCGCCGCGCTGCTGCTCAACCTCCGCGACGGAGACGGCGGCAACGCGGTCGCCCTCTTCGTCCTGCTCGGCATCACCACCATCGAAGAAGTGGCCGAGGCGATCGAGATTCCGCTCGAGCGTCTCGCGGAGTTGTGGGGACAGCTTCCATTGGACGACCTGAAGATCGCGTCGATGCTCGGGCTCACGCGGCAGCAGGTCATCAACCTGCGGAGGTCCGCGCGCGAGCGTCTCGCGCGGCGCATGAAGGCAGTGAAATGAACGAACATCCGACTCACGAGCTTCTGGACCGGTTGCGGCGCGGCGGCGCGTCGCGTGATGAGGTGCTCGCGGTGACGCGGCATCTGACCGGCTGCTCCGATTGCAGGGCCGCTGCACGGAGCCGGATCGACGTCGCGGCCGCGGCACGCGCACTGCGCGGGGAAGTCGAAGCGGGGAGCGGGCATCCCGACCTCGAGCGCGACCTCTTCCTGTACGCCGACGGGGCGCGCCACGATCCGTCGATCACCGCGCATCTGACGGAGTGCGAGCGCTGTCGCGAAGACGTGGCAGACCTGCGCATCCCGCCGCGGCGGCCCGTGCGCAGACCGCATCACGCGACGTGGCTCGTCTTCGCGACGGCAGCCGGCATCGCCGCGGTCATCGTCGGCGGCGTGCTCATTCGGCCGGAACCGGAGGTGGCGCCGTTCCCGCCTCCGGCGATGGTCACGAAGCCGCACGTCACGCAGCCGGCCCCGGTGCCCGAGTTACCCGCACCGGAGCCGGAGCCCGCGCGCAGCATGCGTCCCGAATGGGCCGCGCTAATCGAGCGTGCACGCGGCGGCGAATCGCCGACGATGCCCGCGGTGCTGCGCCGGCTGCGCCGCGGCGCGGACGTCCTGCGCGGCTCCGCCGCCGCCCGTGCCCTCCTCTCGCCGGCCGGCATCGTCGTCGAGTCGCAGCGTCCGCGCTTCACCTGGGACGTCGCGGGCGGCGAACGGTTCGAAGTGTGGCTCTTCGCCGAAGGGCGCGAAGTCGCACGCAGCGGAACGCTCACGCAGAAAGCGTGGACGCCGCAGCGGCCGCTGCGCCGCGGCGTGACGTACACGTGGGAGCTGCAGGTCGAGCGCAAAGGGGAGTCGGAGGTCTATCCGATGCCGCCCGCGCCGCCCGCGGAAGTGCACGTGCTCGAAGCCGCCGTCCATCAGGAGCTCGAGGCCGCCCGCCGCGAGCACGCCGGCGATCATCTCCTCCTCGGATTGCTCTACGCGCGCGCCGGCATGATCGCCGAAGCGCATGCCGAGCTCGGCCGCGTCACTGGTGAACAGGACGTGGCGGTTGCCCGTCGCCTGCGCGACAATCTGGCTTCGTGGACCGTAATGTCGTCGTGAGACTCGCATTGGCGGCGGTTGCCCTCGCAATCGCCGCATCCGCCTTCGGTGCTCCGGCACCGGAGAAGCTCGTGGACGCGTACCTCGACGCGCTGCGACGCGATGACCGTCCGGCCTTCGAGAAGCTGCTGCTGACCGGCCGCAGAAACGAGATCGCCAACATCCGCGAGTTCTTCGACCTCTACGACTGCATCACCGTCCATCGTGCCGCGTGGACGATCGAGTCAATGGACGAAACGCGGCTCGTCGTCCAGCTCGACCTCGACGTGACGGCCACGACGAAAGCGTCATGGAACCCGCTCGTGCGCATGCCGCGCTTCACGCGCATCGAAGCGCAGCCGAAAGCGGACGAGTGGAAGATCGTGCATGTCGAATTCGGCGAGCGTTTCTTCGCGCGGACGATGACCGACTCGCGGAGCGTCGACGATGCGCTTTGCCTTCTGAATCGCGCGCCCGTGGAGCTCGACCCGCTGCGCATCGTTTTCGAGTACGCCGACCGCGCCTGCGATCACAGCGACGAGCACATCGCCTTCTCGTGCGACCTCGCGGCCGCGATGGGCGACCCGAGCACCGAGATCTTCGCGCGACGCATGCACGCGTACCGCTATTTCTTCCGCCACCCGCGCGGTGTGGAGCTCGCGCGGGAAGCGCTCGCGCACGCGCTGGAGCGCGGCACCGTCGACGACATCGCCGGCGCGCACTTTCACCTCGGCGGCGCACACTACATGGCGCGCGAGCAGCGCGAAGCCACTGCGGCATACGCGAAAGCGGCCGCGCTCACCGAGCAGCTCGAAGAGCCGCTCCTCGGCATCAAGGCGCTGCACATGCAGGGGCACTCGGCGAGCTTCCTCGGCGACATCCGCTCGCAGGTGCGCGCGCTGGAGCGTGTCACCGAGCTCTCGCGCCGCTACCGGTGGCCCGAGGGGGAGGAAGTCTCCGCGATCGTGCGCGGCGAGCTCCAGTACTTCCTCGGCAATCTCGAAGCGTCGCGCGAGGCGTTCCGCGAAGCGATGGAGCTCGGACGCGTGAATGGGAATCCTCAGTTCATCGGCGCGTCGACGATGTCGCTCGGGACCATCGAGGCCGCGACCGGCAATTACGACGCGGCGATCGAGCACTTCCGGCGCGTGCTCGACACGCGGCTCGTGACGGACACCTGGGAGCTCATCGTCCGCAATGAGCTGTTCCGCACGTTCCTCCAGAAGCGGGACTACGCCGCCGCGGACAAGATCGCCAGCGAGACGCCCGTCGACGCGTACAGACCCGATCCGCAGGGAGTCGAAGCGAAGGCCGAGCACCGGCTTTTGCGCGCACGGTTGCGGCTCGCGCAGCAGCGTCCGGCGGACGCGCTCGCGGAAGCGCAGGAGGCGCGGAAGCACATCACCGGCGACGAGGGCTCGGCCGGCGATCAGCGCGGCGCCTCGCACACGCTCGCGGGTCAGGCCTTGCGCCGGCTCGGACGGGACGCCGACGCGATGAACGAGTTCCGCGCCGCGATCGCGCATCTCGAGAGCCGCCGCAGCAATCTGAGCGACGAGCTGGTGCGCGTGCATTACCTCAAGCAGCGCCTCCAGCCGTACGTCGGACTGGCGGAGATCCTCGTCGAGCGCGGTCAGGTCGAAGAGGCGTTCCGCATTGCGGAGCAGATGAAAGGGCGCGGTCTGCGCGACGCGATCGAGCGCGGCCGCGTCGACGTCTCCGTGTCGATGACCAAAGCGGAGCGCGCGAAGGAAGAGGCGATCGAAGAGCGCATCGTCGCGCTCAATCGCAAGCTGCGCGAGAAATACACCGAGGACCTGCGCGCGGAGCTCGAGCTCGCACGCGGCGAGCGCGATGGTTTCGTCGCGGAGATGCGCATCAAGTATCCCGCCGTGCAGCGCCGCCGCATGGACGACGGCCACGAGCTCACGTTGCCGGATCCCGGCGTCACCCTCGTCTCGTACATCGTCGGCGAGCAGCAGACGACCGCGTTCGTCGTCGCGAACGACGCCAGCGGCAAAGCACGCGTGGATGCGGTGACCATCTCCATCGAGAGCGAGAAGCTCGAACACGCTGCCAACGAGCTCGCACGGCTCGTTTCGGCGCGCTCGCAGTTGTGGCAAAAGTCGGCGAAGGACCTGCATCGCCTGCTCGTCGCGCCGCTCGAGCGCTGGACGCGCTCCGCGCGCACGCTCTGCATCATTCCCGATCGCGCGCTCTGGTCCGTGCCGTTCCAGGCGCTCGTGGCGAAGGACGGCAAGCCGCTCGTCGAGCGCCACGCCGTGTTCTACGCGCACTCGCTCGCGCTGCTGCGCAACGCGTCGGTGAGTCACGGCACCGCGCCGTCGCGGCTGATCGCGTTCGGCAACCCGTACGTCGGCGACGGCACGCGCGCGGCACTGCGATCCTCCTATCGCACGTTCGAGCTCGGACCGCTGCCCGATGCGGAAGAAGAAGTGCGCGAGCTGGCCGAGCTCTATCCCGACAATCCGCGTGTGTTCACCAATCGCGCGGCGCGCGAGTCGGTCTTCAAGGCCGAGGCGCAGCAGTACGACGTCATCCATCTCGCGGCGCATGCGATCGTCGACGCGCGCTCGCCGATGTACTCCGCGATCGTGCTCGCGAACGCGGGTGACGACGAGGATGGCCTGCTCGAAGCGCGTGAGGTCGCCGATCTGTCGCTCAGCGGGCGCCTGGTCGTGCTCTCCGCCTGCGAGACCGCACGCGGCAGCGTCGGCGCAGGGGAGGGCGTCCTCGGCATGGCCTGGGCGTTCTTCGCCGCGGGCTGTCCGACGACGGTCGCCAGTCAGTGGAAAGCGGAGTCGCGTGCGACGTCGCAGCTCATGATCGAGATGCATCGCCGTCTCGCCGCGGGCGATTCCACGGCCGAGGCTCTGCGCCGTGCGCAATTGCGCGTGCGCCGCAGCAGCCGGTACAGCCATCCGTTCTACTGGGCGCCCTTCGTCGCCCTCGGCGCCGCCACCCAGGCGCCGCGGTAGATCCCAATAACCCGCGGCTTCCCGCGTCTTCTCCTGTGTTCGTCAGGTCCACTTTTAACGATAGGGAGAAACGTTTTGAACTCAACCGCGCGCTCTTTCTTTGCGCTGCTGCTGGTACTGCTGTGCGTACCGGCGTTTGCGGCGAATGACTGTCCTGGCATTCAGTCGCTGAACGCGACCGACGTCCAGACCGGTCAGACCGTCACCATCACGTGGTCGTATCAGGGCAGCGCCGCTCCGCAGGCGCAGACGCTGTCCGGCCACGACTTCGCCGAGCCCGTCATCCTGCAGCCGGGGCAGACGAGCTACACCTACACCGCCACGAAGCCGGGCGAGAAGCACGTCCAGCTTTCGGCGAGCACCGCGTGCGGCACCGTCACGCGCGCGGCGAAGTACCACGTCAAGCAATGCAACATCGTCGAGCCGATCGTCACGGTCGATCAGACGAGCGTTGCGCCGGGCGGCGCGATCAACGCGTCGATCGACCTGCTGCCGGGCTACAGCGTGCGCTGGGAAGTGACGAACGCCACCACCACCTCGTCGCTGAACGGCGAAACGATTGCGCTCACCGCGACCGCGCCGGGCGTCGTCACCATCGACGCCTACGTCTCGCGCGGCAACTCCTGCACGATCCAGATCACGCGCACCGTCACGGTCAGCAATCCCTCGTGCGAGATCGAAGAGCCGGAGGTCTACACGAGCCCCAGCGCGCTGCCGAGCGACTACTTCGACGTCTTCGTACCGGTGCGACCGGGCGAAGTGATCACGTGGGCTGTCCGCGGCGCGGAGCTGATCTACTCCGACTCCGACCAGGCCGCGCTCCTCGTCTTCACGCCGGCCACCGGCAGCTTCGAGATCGACATCATCATCACCAGCGCCTCGTGCTCGCGCACGTTCACGCGCACTTATGAAGTGACGGCGTGCAATCCGACGGCGACCGTGTCCGCGGGTGCGGCCGAGTCGTGCGGCGTGCAGATCATCGCCGTCGACTTCACCGGCACGGCGCCGTTCCGCGGCACGTGGAGCGACGGCACGTCGTTCTTCTCGCGCACGAATCATCTCGAGCGCCGCGTCACGACGGCCGGCACGTACTCGATCACGTTCTTCGCCGACCGCTTCTGCCAGGGCGTGGCCACGGGCAGCGTCACCGCGCCGGGCGCGGTGGTTCCGCCGGCTCCGTCGTTCACCATCGATCCGATGGTCGACGGCTGGTACTGGAGCACCACCACCTGCCCCGGCACCGTCCGCACCGCGACGCTCGACGCCCCGATTCCGGCCGGCTTCGAGGTCGAGTGGACGATCGAGAACGGCACGATCGTCGGCGGCCAGGGGACGCCGGTCCTGCAGTTCGCCGGCACCGAGCCGGGTGACCTGATCCTCAACGCGGTGCTGCGCAACGACGCCGGCTGCGTGTCGGAGACGTACACCGATCCGTGGATGGTCACTTACGGACAGCCGGAAGTCGCGATCACCGTCGAGCCGTCGGTCATTCCGGCAGGCGGGACGGCGATCATCACCATGACCGCGAAGTGGCACGTCGGCTCCGACATCACCAGCTCGATGGGCGATCTCATCGCGTTCTACGACCAGCCTGCCGAGGGCGTCACGCGCTGGGAGTATCGCTCCAGCCACGGCGGCGGCGACGCCACGATCAACGCGTACGTGCAGAACCTCTGCGGCCAGTCCGCGACGGCGAGCATCCCGCTCACCATCGACGGCAGCTCGCCGCTGCAGGGGACGGCCACCGTCCGCCCGCTCGGCAATTCGTGTCTCGACTACCTCGCGTACGCGGAGTTCACCGGCACCGCGCCGTTTACCGGCACGTGGAGCTCGGGGGAGACGTTCACCACCAACGAAGGCTACGCGTATCTCCGGCCGCAGAACGGCGGCACGTACACGCTCACCTCGTTCAGCGACGCGAATGGCGAAGGCACGGTCAGCGGCTCGGCCACGTTCGAGTTCGCGGGATTGCCGCAGCCGGAGTTCACGCTCAGCGAGCAGTGGATCTGCCCGAACGGCACCTTCACCGCGACGCTCACGACGCCGCTCCCCGACGGCGTGACCGCGGAGTGGCACGTCAACAACGGCACGATCCTCTCCGGCCAGGGCACCGGCACGCTGCAGGTGCAGGCCACGGACGCGACGGTGGTCCTCACCGTCCAGTTGATCGGACCGGGAACGTGCAGCCCGCAGGCCTCGTGGCAGTCGGTGGGCATCAACACGTACGCGTCGAACCCGATGTTCGATCTCTACGGCGTCGACGCCGGCGGCGAGGCGTACATCAGCGTGTGGCTCGACCTGAACACGGCCGAGTGGCACGTCGAGAACACGCTCGGCGACACGATCGAAGTCGTCTCCGAGAACTTCCCCTTCGTCACGCTCCGCTACGTCAGCACCCACGGCATCGGCACCTCGGACATCCGCATCTACGGCAGCACGCACTGCGGCCAGACGTTCGAGACCACGCACACGATGCACATCATGGCGCCCGCCCCGACGGCCAACCTGTCGTACGTCCAGGGCGAATCGTGCGGCGCGGTGATCACCGTGAATTTCACCGGCACGGCGCCGTTCAGCGGTACGTGGAACGACGGCACGACGTTCACGACGAACGAGTCGTCGATCACGCGTTTCGTTCCGAACGCCGGCTGGTATTACCTTACGAGCTTCTCCGATGCCGTGCGCACCGGCGGCAGCAACTATCTCTTCGCCAACGTGAAGTACCTGCCGTACGTCTTCGCGAACACCTCGGCGTACGAGCTCTGCCCGAACGGCACGATGACGGCCACGGTTCCCGATCCGATTCCGGGACTGGAGATCGTGTGGACGATCGAAGGCACGGCGGCGCGCATCGTCTCGGGACAGGGCACGGCGAACGTCGTCATCGAGGCGGTCGAGCCGGGTGAGTTCCTGGTAGGCACGCGCTATCGCAGCGCCGAAGGCTGCGAAGGCAACAACAGCGGCAGCGCGCATCGCGTGCTCGAGGCCTGCCCGGTCAACGAGTAAACGAAGCGCCGGCTCCGGCCGGCGGAGCCGCATCGAGGTCCGCGCGTGCATTTCCGCACGCGCGGACCTATCCTTGGCGGCATCCCACACTGCAGCATTCTTCCCGCCTATCTTCTGCGCGCCATCGCCGCCAACGGCGATGACGAAGACCGCGCACGCGCGCTCGCCGCGCTCGCGCAGTCACGTACGCCGCGGCGCGAACGGCAGGAAGTGACTCGTGTCGCCGGCGCGCTGTTCCTGCCGCGGCGCGTGAAGCAGCGCACGATCTTCGACGCGAACCATGAGCGCGACCTCCCCGGCCGCATCGCGCGCGTCGAAGGCGGCGCCCGCGTGCGCGACACGAGCGTCAACGAGGCGTACGAAAACGCCGGCCTCACGTACGACTACTTCCGCAAAGTCCACGGACGTCGTTCGCTCGACGATCGCGGCATGCGCCTCGAGGCGACGGTGCATTTCGGCGACCGCTTCAGCAACGCGCACTGGAACGGGCGGCAGATGATCTACGGCGACGGCGACGGAAAGTACTTCCAGCGCTTCACCGCCTCGCTCGAATGCGTCGCGCACGAGCTCACGCACGGCGTCACGCAATACGCCGCGGGCCTCGGCGCGAGCGGGCAGTGCGGCGCGCTGGCCGAGCACATCGCGGATGTTTTCGGCATTCTCGTGAAGCAGCACGCGCGCAAAGAAAATGCGTCGCGCGCGGACTGGCTGATCGGCGCGGATCTCCTCACGTCGCGCGTGAACGGGGAGGCGATCCGCTCGATGAAAGCCCCCGGCACCGCCTACGACGACAAGATCCTCGGACGCGATCCGCAGCCCGCGCACCTGCGCGACTACGTGAAGACGCACGCCGACGACCGCGGCGTGCACATCAACTCGGGGATTCCCAATCACGCGTTCTACCGCGTCGCGATCGCGCTCGGCGGCAACGCGTGGGAGACGGCAGGGAAGATCTGGTACCGCGCGCTCACGACCGAGCTCGGCCCGCGCTCACGCTTCCAGCATTGCGCCGACGCCACGTGGCGCGCGGCCGGCGCGCTCTTCGGCCGCGGCAGCGAACCGCAGCAGGCCGTACGCGCCGGCTGGAAGGATGTCGGGATCGAGATCGCTGCAGCGCGCGAGGCGTACGTCCTCCCTGCCGCGGGAGCGGAACTGCCGCTAGTCGTCGGTTTCGTCGTCGTCTAACGGCGCGGGGGTGGTGCGCTTGATGCGGCCCGGTGCGGACGAAGTGCGCGCGCGACCGGTGCCTGTGGTGCCCGCGCCCGCGCCGGTGCCGCGGCGCTCGTTGCCGTCCCACTCGCGGCGGCTGTTGAGCCATACGAGGAGGCCCGTGGCGATCGTGACCGCGGCGAGGGAAACGACGAGGACTTCGGGATTGCGGCGCAGATAGTCCTGCACTTCGTCGAGCAGGTCGTCGATGTCCGTCTCTTCGATCTTCGATTTCACGCGGCCGAGGACGATGTCGACCAGACCGAGACGCTCGATCAGGTCGAGGATCGTATCGGCTCCCGCTCCGCCGCCGACGACACTGCGCAGCACCGCGGCCCCGGTACCGCCGCGGACCGAAGTCGCCTTCTTTTTCGTGGTTGTTTTTGCAGCCATACACAAACCTCCTGCCTTCCGTTCTGCAATAGCCGTGACCGGTGCTATACACGCGCCATGTCAATGTCCTGGATTGCACTCGTCGTCGCCGGTGTGCTCGAGGTCTGCTGGGCCGTGGGACTCAAATACACGGACGGGTTCCGCCGCCCGATCCCGTCGCTGCTCGTGATCGTGGCCATCGCGGTGAGCATGTTCCTGTTGTCGTGGTCCGCGCGGACGCTGCCGATCGGGACGGCTTACGCGGTGTGGGTGGGCATCGGCGCGTTCGGCGCGGCGGTGCTGGGGATCGTCCTGTTCGGCGAGCCCGCCACCGCCGCCCGGCTCGGATTCCTGGCCATGCTCATGGTGGCGATCGTGGGGCTGAAGGCGACGGGGTGAAACGAAAAACGCCGCTCGTGATGAGCGGCGCCGGGAGTTTCGGATGGTAGTCCCCAGCGGACTCGAACCGCTGACCTCTACCGTGTCAAGGTAGCGCTCTAACCAGCTGAGCTAGGGGACTGAGAGTTGGTAGGCGCTAACGGACTCGAACCGTTGACCCCCACCGTGTGAAGGTGATGCTCTACCGACTGAGCTAAGCGCCTACAGGACCTCTGTCAACGAACCGTCCTCGCACGCTATTCCGGCGAGGGGCGCTCAAGATAGCGGAGAGGACCGCGCGCGTCAACCGCGGGTCATTTCTTCTTCGAGGACGACTTCTTCGAGCCGCTCTTCTTCGTGGTGCTGCGTTTCGTCGAAGAGGATTTTTTCGCCGTCGATTTTTTCGAGCTGCTCGACTTCTTCGCGGTCGACGCTTTCTTCGCGGTCGACGCCTTCTTCGACGAGGAAGACGACTTCTTCGCGCCGGACGACTTCTTCGAAGAACCGCCGCTCTTCTTCGACGTCGACGAAGACGACTTCTTCGACGGCACCTTCCCGCCTTCGCGGCGCGCTTCCGAAAGACCGATGGCGACGGCCTGCTTGCGGCTCGTCACCTTCTTGCCCGAGCCGCTCTTGAGCGTGCCGCGTTTGTATTTGTGCATCTCCTCTTCGACTTTGTCCTGCGACTTCTTCCCGTACTTGCTCGCCATGCAGAAAACCTCCTGCACACGATGTTGTGCAAGCAGCAAGCCCGGCCGTTCACTCCGCGATCACGTTCGCCGGCGCGAGCACTTCGATGCCGCGCCGCTTCACACGCACGTCGAGTTTGTACGTGCCCGGCTTGAGTTGCGCGGGCACGCGCAGCGACATCTCGTAATGGCCCGACAGCGTGCGTTGCAGGCGGGCGATGGCCTGCTTCGGAAAGTGAAACGTCTTCGCGTAGAAGCCGCCCGTTTCCTTCGACGCGGTCTGCATCCCGAATTCGAGGTCGTGAAAATCGGCCCACGCGGTATCGAGCGAGAAGATCGACACGCGCGCATTGTCGAGCGCTGCACGCGCGGCCTTCCACTCCGGGATCATCCACACACCGCCGCGGCTGTAGCGGCCCAGTCCCCAGCCGAGGAGCAGCAGTGATTTCGGCCCGTCGATGGAGGTCAGCGCATTGGCGATGAGCGCGAGTCCCGTCTCCGACGTCGCGGCTTTTTTCATCTTGTCGTGATCGAGGCGCGCCGCGAGCGAGGGACTCGGCACCACTGGTGGCGGGGGCGGGACGTCGATGCGGATGGCGTCGCGGATGACCTGCTTGAGGTCTTCTTTGTCGTTGGAGAAATCGCGGCGGAACTTGAGGTGCGAGTCGAACGAGAACACCGCCACGCGATCTTCCGGCTCGAGCGAATCGATGAACTCCTCGGCGTACCGCGTGAAGCTCATCTGCCCGACGACGCGAAAGTTGTTGCGCGCGAAATCGGTCTGGATGAAGACGATGAAGAGGCGTCCGCGATGCCGGCGCGGCGCGGCGAGCGACGCCATGTCGTCCAGCTCTTCGACGGCCGGCGGCAGGTCGGTGTCGTCGATCCAATCGAGCGATTCGACCGTCGCGGGCTTGCCGCCGATCTTCACCGTCAAGTCTTCCGGCGTCAGTCCGGTCACCGGCTCACCGTCGTATCCGGTGACGCGCAGGTCGACGAGCACGCGCGAGACGGTGATCGTCTCCTGATACTGCTGCTGCGGGGCGGCGAGAGCGAGGACGAGGAAGAGCGCGTGCATGGCGGTCTCAGTTCGTGAAGATGTTTCCGGGCGCGAGCACGCGCACGTTGCGTCCGGGGACGGTGACCTCGAGTTTGTGGTCGCCGCGCTGGATCTCCGGCGGCACGCGCAACTCGAGCTCGTAGTGTCCTTCGCTCGCGGAGACGAAGCGCTCCACGCCCTGCCGCGGAAAGTCGGACACGAATGCCTGGAACCCGCCGGTCGTGCGCGTGCTCCCCTCGAGTCTTGCGTTGCCGAGGGAGGAGCCGCCGCCGTAGTTGAACGCGAAAATCGTGACCTGCGCGTCCATCAGCGCGCTGATGCCCTTCGGCCAGCGCTGCAGCTCCGTCCTGACGTTTTCCGCGTCGAGTCCCCAGCCGACGAAGATCATCGTCTTCGGCCCCTCGATGTTCGCGAGCGCTTCGCCGACGACCTGCATGGCCGCCTCCGCGGAGGACGTGCGTTTCATCTCCGTCCGGTCGAGATACGGCGTCAGCGAAACGCCGCTCTGGTCGGGCGGCGCCGGCGGCTCGTCGGTGCGCAACGATTCCGCGATGGCCGTGCTCGCATCGGCGGGCGTCGTGAAGTCGCGGCGGAGCTTGAGATGAGAGTCGAACGAAAACACCGCCACGCGGTCCTCGGGATTCAGCGACGCGAGCATCTGCTCCGCGTAACGGCGGAAGGCCATCTGTCCGGCGGTGCGCCGGTACCCGCGGGTGAAGTCGGTTTGCACGAAGAGCACGAACAGACGTCCGCCCGTGTCTTCGTGCACCTCTTCTTCTTCCGACGCCACCCAGCGCACCGACAGCACCTGCGCCTCTTTGCGGTCGATCCGCGCTGCGAAATCGCTCGTGGTCAGGCCGGGGACCGGTTTGTGTCCGACGTCGGTGACGCGCACGGACACGAGCGAGCGGCTCACGGTGATCGAGTCGTCGTACTGCACGAGCATCGCGCACAGCAGAGCGAGGAGTGGCATGCCGGCAGGATACGACTCAATGCGCCCAGGTGAACCAAACGTCCTGTAAACGCGTGCGCCGTCCGCGGCCGTCGACGATCTCGACCTGGACGTCGTCGCCGAGAGGTGCGTCGAGCTCTTTGACGAATCCGGCGTGCGTGGTCATCGGATACCACGGGTAACGCAGCGTGACGTCGGGACGTTCGACGAGGTCCGCGGTCACGACTCTGCGGCCGTTCGCGAAACGCAGGTGCACGGCGCGGATGCCGTACGGCGAGAGGGCGAAGCCGGAGACGCGCAGCTTGCCGTGGATGACGGAGTCGCGCGCGGGCCATTCGAGAAAGCCGAACGTGTCTTCGTTCTGCGTCGGCTCGCCGGCGAGGAAGCGCTCGAGATGGATGCGCTCGTGCGGAGCGGCGCCTTTGCCGCGGCGGGTGGAGAAGAGGTAGTCGCCGTGCAGTTGCGCGTCGTAGCGGCCGAGGAAGGTGAGGTTCTGCGCGCGCAGCCATTGGCGCGTGGTGTCGGAGATGCGGTCGCCATGCACGACGATCGTCGTCACGCCGAGCTGTTCGAGCCGCGGCAGGAATTGCGGCGTGTCGGCGAGGGCGCGCAGTGCTTCGAAGGACGGCGGCACGAAGCCGGAGACGCCGTTGACCATGCGCTGGCGATGCGCGGTGGCGCGCAACAGGTACTCGTATTGATCGCGCTGGTCGAGCGGGAGCTCGATGAGCGGACCTTGCACGTGCGCGTAAACGGGTGGGGTGGGCGTGGTGAGGAAGTAGCGGATCGGTGCGGCCCAGCACTCGATGAGGAAGAGCAGCGCGATGAGCGCGTGCATCGCCTGGTGTCGGATGCGCGCGATGCCGATCGCGGCGAGCAGCGCGAGGCCGATGTACGCGATGAACGACCAGCGCGCAGGAACGCGGATGCCTTTGAAGAGCGGGACCTGGAACAGCAGTTCGCCGAACCACGAGTTGAGCCCCAGCGATCCGACGAATCCGAGAATCACCCACATCAGCGGGATCGCCGCTTTGCGCCGGATGCCCAGCAACGCAAACAGCAACACCAGCGCGCCGGGAAACAGCCATCGCTCCGGGTTCACGCTCACATCGGCGAGCTGCTTTGCATACCAGCGGCTGTGCAGGCTCGACACGAGCCAGTCGCTCGCCCGCGCCGAGTACTGCAAGGTCTCGTTCACGTCGCCGCGAAATCCGTACAGCTCGCGCACGCGCTGATACGGCAGCAGCACCGGCACCATCAACAGACACGGGACGACCAGCGCGCCGATCGCACCGATCCAATATTTGCGGTCGCGCCGCGCGAGCAGCAGCACCGACAACCCGATGGCCACGCTTCCGAACGCAAACCAGTGCAGGTTCGCGAGCCCGGTCATCAGAAACGCGAATCCGAATAGCGCCGCGCGCGCCGCGTTCGGCTTCTGCGCAAACCAGAGCAGCGCCGCGAGCGTGAGCGGCAGTCCCATGGCCCACAGATGCTGCAGATGCGTGAGATGGGTGAAGCGGAACGAGAAGAACGCGAACCAGATCCCGCTGCAGACCGCGGCGCCGGTCGATCCCGTCACGAGGCGCGCGAGCACGAACGCGCCATAGCCCGTCAGTGCGAACGCGAGAAACGTCGCCACGTTGTAGATCGTCACCGGCCCCAGTCCCGCCAGATGCAGCGGCAACAGCGGGAGGGCGATGCCGAGGAGGTTCTCGCTGAAGGCGAGGGTATGGTGCAGCGGATGGAAGATGTTCGCCTCGAACAGCCGCGCCGGCTGATGCAGCAGCGCGTAAAAGTCCCAGTCGAGGATCCAGGTGTTGATCGCCGGATCGTCCGGATGCGGCAGCGCGGTCGTGAAGTTCGCCACGAGCGGCCACGTCATCACCGCCGTCACGAGACAGAAAAACAGGACGGCGCCCAGCTCGCGCAGCACGCGCTTCATCGCATCGAGAGCATACAATCCGCCGCCATGCGTGCACTTCTCCTTTCCTGCCTTCTCGCATTTCCCGCCGCGGCGGCGACGTTCGATCAGCTCTTCACCGACCGCACGATGCGCGTCGACTACTTCCACACGTCGACGCCGAAAGGCGACGAGATCATCGCGCTCGACCGCGTCGTCACCGACGGGCCGTGGCCCGGCAGCCGGACGCAGCTCGTCGACACCTCGAACCTCGGCAAGTACTACTTCGAGGTCATCGACCGCGAGACGAATCAGGTGATCTTCTCGCGCGGGTTCGCCTCGGTGTTCGGCGAGTACGAGACGACGCCCGAAGCGAAAGAGCGCGCGGCCACGTTCCACGAGTCGCTGCGCTTCCCGTGGCCGAAGGTGCCGGTGCAGGTCGTGCTCAAGAAGCGCGACAAGGAGCAGGCGCTGCAGCAGGTATGGTCGACGCTCGTCGATCCGAATTCACGCTTCGTGAATCCCGCGCCGAACAAGCCCGCGGGGCGCGTGTGGTCGTATCTCGACAACGGTCCGGCGTCGCAGAAGGTCGATCTCCTCGTCATCGGCGAGGGTTACACGGAAGCGGAGATGCCGAAGCTGCGCAAGGACGTGGAGCGCCTGGCCGGGAAGCTCTTCGCCACCGAGCCGTTCAAGTCGCGCAGGAAGGACTTCAACGTGCGCGTGCTGGAGTTGCCGTCGACGCAGAGCGGCATCCATCGTCCGCGCACGAAGGACGACCGCCGCACCGTCACCGGCGTGCAGTACAACATCTTTGATTCCGAGCGTTACATCCTCACGCTCGACAACCGCGCGCTGCGCGATGCCGCGTCGACCGCGCCGTACGATTTCATCGAGATCCTCGTGAACGAGAAGCAGTACGGCGGCGGCGGGATCTTCAACGATCAGGCGACGTCCTCGGTCGATTCCGCGTTCTCCGAATACGTCTTCGTCCACGAGTTCGGGCATCACTTCGCCGGCCTCGGCGACGAGTACTACACCTCCGACGTCGCGTACGAGACCGGCGGCACCGATCATCCGGAGCCGTGGGAGCCGAACATCACGGCGAACGGCGCACGCCCGAAGTGGATGGACCTCGTCACGCCCGGCACCCCGCTGCCGACGCCTTGGAACAAGGACGCGTTCGAGAAGCAGCAGCGCGAGTACCAGGCCGAACGCCGCAAGCTGCGCGAGCAGAACGTGCCCGAGTCGCAGATGGACGCGCTCTTCCGCCGCGAGCAGGAGATCGAGACGCGCATGCTGGCGTCCGAGCAGTACGCGAACAAGGTCGGCGCATTCGAAGGCGCAGGGTACGAGGCGAAGGGACTCTATCGTCCGGAGGCCGACTGCATCATGTTCACGCGGAACGAAGTCGGTTTCTGCGACGTGTGCACCCGCGCCATCAACCGCATGATCGACATGCACGCGAAATGAGGGAGCGCTAAAATCACCGCGTGTCCCTGACATTCGTGGTCGGCTCGGCAGCCGATGTGTTTCCCGGCGACCTCGCGGGCGCGATCGATGCGGTGCTGCGCAGGCACTTTCCGTCGATCGCGTCCGATGGCGACGAGCCGTATCACTCGGAGCCGATCGACGCGAGCGGCTGGCGTCTGCTGCAGCAGCGCGTGCTGCGTACGATGGACCTCGCGCCGCAGATCGCCGGCGTCGACGCGTATCAGGCCGTGTACGTTCCCCCCGCGAGCGATCACGTCGATCATCTGCCGATCGCGAATCTCGCCGACCCGCTGCAGGTGGGGAGTCTCCCCGCGCTGATCGAGGAGTTGCGCACCTTCGCCGCGAAGGCGTCGCTGCCGACGGACGACGTGGAGCTGATGCAACTCGCCGCGCACTATCTGGAAACGGATCTCGACGCGGACCTCGACGTGCAGACGTACGTGCAGCTCCTGCTCAGCGCCAAGCAAGCCATCGCGCGCAACCAGGCGCTTTGGATCGTGATCTGACGGGACACGCCGGGAGCGCCTCCGGACAAGCGATAGACGGGCCGGCGCGGCCGGCAGCGCTTCCGTCCACACGTGCGGTCGCGGGATCGCGCAGTGCTCGCGCCAGACCAGCAAGCGGTCGGCCCCCTCAGACCACGCGCGACGGCGGCAGCAGCGATTTGTTGATGGCGATCGCGGCGATGGCGCCGTCCGCGGCGGACGTGATCGCGAGTTGTGCGCCGGGGACGAGATCGCCGATGGCCCACACTCCTTCGACCGTCGTGCAGCGATGCTCGTCCACTCGGATGTCCGGCTTCTCCGGATCCACCTCGCATCCCAGCTCCTCGGCCAGAGTCGTCGTCCGCTCGACCTTGATCGTGAAGAAGAGTCGCTGCACGGGCACGCGCTCGCCGGTGGCGAGCACCGCGTGCGAGACCTTTCCGTCGCTTCCTTCGAGCGCGACGATGCGCTCGTCCTTCACGTCGATCTGTTCCGCGAGCAATTTCGAGCGCTGCTCCTCATCCCAGTCGCGTTCCTGCCCGTGCGTGAAGACGACGACGTCGTCGGACCACTGCAGGAGCTTGAGTGCGAGTCCGACCACGCTCTTGCCCCAGCCGATGACGCCGATGCGTTGATCGCGTGATTCGTAGCCGTCGCAGTCGGGGCAATGGTGGACGGTCGTTCCGTAGTACGACTCGAGCTCCGGAATGTCGGGCAGCGTGTCGCGCACGCCGTACGCGAGCACGATGCGCCGCGCGCGGAGATCGCCGTTGGTGGTGGTGACGTCGAAGATGTCGCCGTTGCGCACGATCTTCGTCACGCGCGCCTCGCAGAGCTCGACGCCCGACTCAACCGCCTCGGCGCGGCCGCGCGCGCGCAGCTCGTGCGGCGGAATGCCGTGCTGTCCGAGGAAACCGTGGACGGCGTGCGCGGCGTAGTTGCGGGGCTTGCCGTCGTCGACGAGCAGCACGCGACGGCGATAGCGCCCGAGAAAAATCGCGCACGTGAGACCGGCGGGACCGCCGCCGACGATGACCGCGTCGTAGGGTGCCTGTTCGTTCATGCGGATGCCCCCGGGCGGCGTGCGCCGGACAGGGCCGTGTGCGATCAGCGCCCTGTGGCGCTCGCGCGAACTGGTGTCTGCAACGACTCTTCCACACGCACCGAGACATTGCTCGCGGCGACCGGCTTTTCGAAACCGGGACGCTTCACCCACACCACGACCGTGTACAGCCCCGCGCCTTCCGTGAACGGAATGGCGAACGCGAACTCCCCCTGCTTGCCGACGTAAAAGTCGCCGCGGTGGCCGTTCGCGTATTCGCGGCGCGTGATCTCGAGCGTGCCGTCGGGAGAGCGCTTGTACTCCTGCTTGAGGCGCGGGAAGTACTCCTTCCGCTTCGACGGCAGCGAGTAGCTGTCGATCGCGCTCGCCACCGAAGCCGGCATCGTCTCGGGCATCCGTTCGTAGTGGACGCTGATCGCCTCGATCGTCGTGCCGTGCAGCGGGCGTCCCGCGATCATCGGCAGGTCCGTCGTGCGCGCCTGACGCGGCAGCGTGCGCGTCCACTGCACGTAACGGCGGATGAACTCGTGCACGAGGCGGAACTCGCCGCCGTTCCACGCCATGCCGATGCCGACATGCGTGGCGTGCGGATCGAGGATGGTCTTCTTGTGCCCATCCTTCGGCGGCATCTCGGCCATCATCGCGTCCTGCGAGCGGCGCGACATCTCGTACAGCGCGCGCTCGCTGAACGAGTACGACGCGGACCACGCCGCCGCGTTCTCGCTCACGCCGTCATTGCCGCCGTGGAAGGAGTAGCGCATGTACGGCGAGAGACCGTCGGTGCCGTAGTGGCCGCTCGAGCCGGTGCGGATCTGCTCCGCGCAATACGCATCGCCCATGACCGAGGTGTCGAGGTCGAGCTCGACGGGGGGGAGGTTGTAGATCTGACGGTCGCGATTGATGAGCTTGAGCACGTGCTCGCGCAACGTGGTGCGCGTCGCCTCCATCTCGCTGTGCGCGAGCGGTGACGCGAGGAGCACGATCATCACGGCCAGGCCAGTGCGTTTCATGGAAGGGTGGTCAGCGAACCTGCAACGTTTCCGCTGCAGGTGATTCTTCCACACGAATCGCGTGATTCGTCACCTCGATCGGCCCCGACCCCGCCGGTTTGATCCACACCACGATCGTGTAGATGCCGGGCCCGTCGTTGAAGCCGATCTCCACCGTGAACTTTTTCTTGTCGATGACGACGTCGCCGTGCGTGCCGTCGAGATAGGTGCGCCAGCGGTCCAGACGCGGCAGATAGCGCGTGTAGCGCTTCGGCAGCGCGTAGCTCGAAATCGCGCTCGCCTCCTTTGCGGTGAGCGGACGCGGCAGCGGCTCGGAATGCACGGTGACCGAATCGAAAGTCTCGTCGCCGATGATCCACCCCCTGATCGTGACGCGATCCTTCATCCACAGAGCCTTCGGCAGCGGCTCGAGCGTGACGTAGCGCCGGAGGAAAATCTGCGAGAAGCGCAGCTCGCCGCCTTTCCACGCGACTCCCGGCGCGAGATGCGTGGCCCACGGATCGAGGATCGCCCGCCGATGTCCGTCCGCCGGCGGCTCCTCGGCCATCATCGATTCCTGCGAGCGGCGCATCATGTCTTTGATGGTGGTATCGGTGAGCTCCCGATTCGTCGACCATGACGACGCGTTCTCGTTGACGTGGTCGGAGCGGAAGTGCACCGCGGACCAGCGCACGTGCGGCCCTTCGCCGCGCAGGTTGAAGTGACCCGCCGCGCCGGTCTCGAGCTGTTCCTCGGCGAAGCGGTCGGCGTGCCACGCGGCGCTCGCGTCGAGCTGCACCGCGGGAAGGTTGTGCCGCGCGCGATCGCGATTGACGAGCGCGAGCATGTGCTCGCGCAGCTCCGTCCGCACGTCCGCGGCGAGGATGGGCAACGCAACGGCGAGCACGAGTGCGAGTTTCATTCGACGAGGATGGACGTCATGGTGGCCGCGAACGGCTCGGCCATCGAGGGGAAGCGCACCCACACGACAACCGTGTAGACGCCCACCCCTTCGGTGAACGGGAAGTCGAGTGCGAACTCGTCGGCCTTGCCGGTGCGGACGTCACCCGTTCCGCGAGCGCGATATTCGTACCCGGACCGCAGCCGCGGCAGATATTCGCGGCGCCGCTTCGGCAGCGCGTGATTGGCGACGATCATCGTGGCCGTCTTCTTCTTCGTGCGGCGTTTCGCATCCGGCGGCGGCTCGTGATGCACGGCGATCGCGTCGAACACCACATCGTCCAGCGTCCAGCCGGAGACGTGCACGAGATCGTTCCCGGTGGCGCAACGCGGCAGCGGCGCGGCCCAGTGCACGTAGCGCCGGAGGATCAACTGCACCATCTGGAACTCGTGGCCGTTCCAGGCGATGCCGATCGCCGCATGCGTTGCCAGCGGGTCGAGGATCGTCGTGCGCCGTCCGTGATGCGGCGGCTTGTCGGACATGATCGAGAGCTGCGAGCGGCGGATCAGCTCGCGCAGCGCGTGCTCGGTGAAGGGGTACGAGACGGTCCACGCGTGCAGATTCTCGCTGATGCTGTCGTTCGTGCCGTTCTGCGAGTACCAGATGTAGATGGGGACATCGAGCGGCGCGCCTTCGAGCACGTCGAGCGCACGTTTGTCCGCGATGTCGGAAACGTCCGTGTCGAGCTCGAGCGGCGGCAGCATCTGCTCGAGGCGATCGGAATTGATGAGCTTCAGCGCGTGATCGCGCAACGCGTCGCGCGAGATGACCGGGTCCGCGAGAAGACTGGCCAGCAGAAAGAGCACGCCGTCATTCTCACCGAACCGGCAGCTCGATCACGACCCGTAACCCAGGATTCACATTTTCCGCGTGGATGCGTCCGCCGTGCTCTTCGATGGCTTTGCGCGCGATGGCCAGGCCGAGTCCGGTACCGGTCGACTTCGTGGAAAAGTACGGATCGAAGATCTTCGGCAGCAGGTCCGGCGAGACGCCCGGTCCGCTGTCTTCGACGGCGATGACGACGTGCGAATCGACGCCGTGACTGCCGAGGTGCACGCGGCCGTTCGGTGCGGCCTGCAGGGCGTTCTCGATCAAATTCGCCACCGCGCCGCGCAGCAGACGCTCATCGCCACGATACGTGGTCGGCGTCGTCGGGGCGATGTCCGCGGAGAACTCGTGGCTCTGCGCGTACGCGTTGGCGAGCTCGCCGAGGAGACGCTGCAGGTCGATCGGCTGGCGATCGGCTTTGCGCAGCGAGGCGTAATCGCTGAACTCTTTCGAGGTCTCGCGCAGCGTGACGACCTGCTTGAGGATGTTGTCCACCGCACCGCGCACGACTTCGGCGAGACGCGGATCATTGCGGTCGGCGACCGCGCGCAGATGCTCGGCGGTGAGCTGGATCGGCGTGAGCGGATTCTTGATCTCGTGCGCGATCTGCCGCGCCATCTCGCTCCACGCTTCGAGGCGGTTGGAGCGCAGGATCTCCGTCACATCCTCGGCGATCAGCATCTCCTCGTCCCCCTCGGGCAGCGGCACGAGCGAGACGCGGAGCGTGCGCTCGTTGCCGTCGATCGTCACGGCGACTTCACGCGAATCGAGCCGGCGCGTGTGATGCTCCGCGAGGAACTCGCGCACGCTGTCGTACTTGGGGAAGGCTTCGCCGAAGAGACGGCGCGCCATCGCGTTCATCGCGCCGACGTTGCGCGCATCGTCGAGCACCACGACCGCGGCGTTGATGTTTTCGAGCAGCGTCTGCAGGCGATCGCGCTCGTGCCGCAGGTCTTCCTGCTGCCGGCGGATGGAGTGCGACATGTCGCGGAAGGTGGTGACGAGAAGGCCGATGTCGGGATCGGGCGGCACTTCGAGCTGCACGTCGAACTCTCCGCGTGCCACCGCGCGCGCGCCGGCGACGAGGCTCTGCACGGGACGCGTGACGCCGCTGGCGATGCGGAAGGCGACCGCGATCGCCGCGAGGGCGATGAAGAGCAGCAATAGATAGATGGTGGTGGCGAGGTCGTTGACCTGCGCCTCGATCTGCCGCCCCTGCACGATGAACGGGAGCGCGAGCGTGAACTTGCGGTCGCTGCCGAGGTTGATCGGGCTGTAGATCTCGATGTAGCGCGTCGTGCCGACCTCGCGCTCGTCGCGTACGAGCTGGTCGCGCCGCAGGATGATGTCGTGGTAGACGTCGCCGGGGAGCCGCTCGGACTCGATGTGTGCGGCGAAGAGATCGCGGCGGCTCGAGGCCATGAGACGCTCGTCGCGGTAGAGATGGAGGTCGTGCCCGATGACGCGCGCCAGCCAGCTGAAGATCTCGTCGTCGAGCACCGACTCCGGCTCGGCCTGCTGCGAGCCGATGTAGTCCTCGATCACGCGCTGCGCGGCGTTGAGCGCGGTCTGGCCGCGGTCGATGTACTCGGTCTCGAGCCGCGTGGCGAGATACGCGCGCACGAACAGCACGAACGCCACGAGCGGCAGGATGACGACCGCGGTGAGGTAGATCGACGTGCGGGAGCGGAAGTCGAGGCTGCGCGTGCGGATGCGTTGCGGCCGGCCGAGTGCCGCCGTGCCGAAGCGAAAGGCGAGCGCGGCGCCGACGGCGATCAGCGACCACACCGCCACGCCGCCCGCGCGGCGGATCTGCTGCGCGGCGCTCGGCACCTGCAGCGGGAACACGTACAGCGCGTTCTCGCCGCGCCGCACGTAGAGCGCGTTCTGTTCGTTGTCCGCCGCCTTCACCCACGAGCCGCGGCCGGGCTTCATCGTGCCGTACATCCAGGCGGGACCGAGCGGCAGCGGATACGTGACGGCGCTCTGCGCGTTGCCGTCCTTGTCGTAGACCGCCGGCTCGCCCTGCCGGTAGAGCATGGTCGTGTCGCCGGTGGTCGCGTCGAAGAAGTCGCGATAGACGTCGGCCGACGCGGTCGCGCCGGGATCGGCGGGATTGACGACGTGCACGCTGCCGAGGCCGATCGTCGTGCCGTGCGCGGTCACGTCGAAATCGTGATGCAGGAGCACACGCCGGATGCTGCCGACCTGCAGGATCTCGCCGCTCTCACTCTCGCTCTCGCCCGACGACGTCTGCTCGTCGAACTGCGGCAGGCCGACGCCGAAGCGGCTGATCGGCGAGCGCGTGAACTCGTCCTGGATCGTGATGACCGCGGGCACGCGCCACTGTGCGAGGTCCGAGCGCAGCCACAGCGCGTATGCGAGATCCTCCATGTTCATGCGCCGGTAGTCGTCGGGGATAATCTGCGTGAGGTCGATGCGCGAGAACTCGCTGGTGAGCGTGGTCTCGATCATCGTGCGCAACTGGCCCGCCTCGCCGGCGACGAGCGGCGCATACGTTTCGGCGACGAAGCGGCGCGCGCTTTCGCGGCCGTAGAGATCGAGCGGGAAGTAGACCAGCGCGGCGATGGCCAGTCCCGTGGCCACGACGCGCACGAGCGTGTTGGGGATGGCGAAGCGCGCGAAGATCGCCGTCACCAGCGCGACCACCGCGTAGGCGAAGAGCACCATCGCCGCGAAGAGCATCCCCTGCACGAGCGACGCGGGCGCGACGTGGTCCGGCAGCGCGCTCACGCGGGAGTTGTCGACGAAGTTGTCGATGAGCAGCACGTAGCCCCACGCCGCGGGCACCGCGATGAGCACCCGGAAGACGACGTGCACGCGCAGCAGCAGCGGACGCAGGAGCGCGACGACGCCGGCGATCGCCGCGGCGGTGAGGAGCAGATCGAACGGCGACTTCGAGAATGGTCCGAGAAGCCGCGAGCCGTAGAGCTCGAAATCGAAGACTCGCAAGGGATCGCGCGGCGCGTGCACGGCCAGGAGCGAGACGCGTGCGACGACGATGGCCAGGACCGCCACGAACGCCGGACGCTTCTTCACCAGGACGAGCAGCGCGCCGGTGGCGAGCAGCAGCGCGGCGATGCTCTCTCCCTGCGCGCGGAGCTCGCTCAGCACTTCGGCCGAGGAGCGGGGTGTGACGTCCACCCACAGGTTCGCGTCCTCGAGCTTCGCGACGAGGAAGCGTTTCGTGCCCGGCTCCTGCTGCGGGAAGCCGCCGTGGAAAAACATCGCCGTGACCCATGCGTCGTCGGGATGCATCTCCGGCAAGCGTCCGGAGACGTTCTCCACGCGCTCGAACGCCTGCACGGTGACTTTCGGTGTCTTGCGCGAGCGCGTGATGTAGAGGTTCGTGACGTCGAACTGGTACGTGCGGCCGGCGGGCGCGCGGTAGTCCTCCCCCATCCACGCGAGCGGCTCGCCGTTCTCGTCGAGGACGCGCGCGCCGCGGCGCGGGAGGCGCACTTCGCTTTCGAGGACGCGGAAGAGGAGCGCGCGGTCGGACTCGCGTCCGGCGATGCGCTGCGCGATGCGCGCGGCCGTGCTGTCGAGCGACCGCTCGGTCGCGGCGATGTGCGACTTCACGTGCGCGAGGTCGTGCGCGAGATGCTCGTCGAGCTTGCGCGTGAACGCGCGCGACATCTCGTGCACGCGCCAGAGGGAGGTGAGATCGACCGCGGCGACGAGGATCAGCATCATCGCGGCGATGCGCAGGTTCGTCCGGCGCGCCAGCACGAGGGCAGCGACGCCGAGGAGCGCCACGACGATCGCGCTCCAGAGCTGGGTGCCGGCACAAAGACGAATCGCCGTCGCGAGTGCGACGGCGATCCAGATGAACTTCATGTGTGGATTGTGCCTCAGCCCGCGGAGCGGACCGAAACGACCGCCCAGCGGCCGTCCTTCTGCTGCAGCGTGATGTAGAGGTCGCGGTCACCCGCGCCCGTCGACCAGCGTCCCTTGATGTGGTACTGGCCTTCGCTCCGGGCACCTTTCGCGCTCACACGCTCGAAGCCGCTCGGCTTCACTTTGTTGAAGAGTCCGTCGAGCAGATACGCGGCCTGGTCGCGTCCGAAGAACCCGTCCTTGTCGGCGAGTCCCGGGAACTGCAACTGCACCTGCGCATCGGAGCTGATCCCCGACACGATCGCGTCGACGTCGCCGCCACCGAAACCACGCTCGAGGTTCGACATCGCCGCATCGAGGTCGCGGAACTGAGCCGAGGCCACGATCGGGACGAACAGCATGACGATTGCGATTCGCGTCCAGAGTTTCATGTTGGTCTCCTGTGAGTGTGTCCGGTGCAACGGTCCCGGTCACGTGATTATTCTAAGTCCTGTCAACGAGTTAGCCTGTCCCTTTCAGGCCTGCTTTCGTCCTCTGTGAATGACGCGACGCCGCGCCGTTCTGCCTCTTCGCGAAAGTCGTCCGGAACGGGCGCGGCCACGCGAAGTCGTTGACCTGTCATTGGATGTGTCATTTCCAGCTCTGCCGCGTGCAGCATCGGCCGCATCGCGTTCTTCCTTCCATAGAGCCAGTCGCCTGCCAGGGGGTGACCGATGGCGGACAGATGCACACGGATCTGATGAGTCCGTCCGGTCTCGAGGAGGATGTCCACGAGCGAGCCGGAGGGGGAAAAGGCGCGAGGACGGAGGTGCGTCACGGCGTGTTTCCCTCCTTCCCGAACGGCGAACAGGATCGCTCCCGCGCGTGCGATCGGCGCGTCGATGGTCTGCTGCTCGCCGAGCTCGCCATCGCAGAGTGCGAGATAGCGTTTGCGGATGCGCTTCTTCTCGAACTGCCGCGTCAGGCGGACGTTGATCTCGCTCTGCTTCGAGAAAAAGATGACTCCGCTCGTGCCGCGGTCGAGGCGCTGCATGAGGTAGGCAGGGGAGGTGTGGCGCAGGACGAGGTCGTGCAGGAAGGGCTCGTCGGGCTCGTACATGCGCTGCTGGACGACGAGCCCGGCCGGCTTGTTGAGGAAGATGAGGGCGTCGTCCTCGTACAGGATCTCGAGCACGGCTGATGGTAACGGAGCGCCGGCGTCCCGCGGCGGCCGGTCCGCCGGCATCCGGTCGTGCATACTCCCGAATGCATGGACTACATCCGCATGCCGGACATCGCTCCCGCGTTGCGCGCGCCGCTGCGCGCCGCGCTGCGCGGCGCGCGTGCGGAATGGCCGGCGCTCAGCGACGACGACGTGACCGCCCTCATCGATCACGGCGTCGCCCCGCTGGCGTATGCGAGCGGTCATTCGCCCGAGCTGCGCCACGAGGCCATGCGCTCCGCCGCGGTCGAGCCTCTGCGCCTCAACGACCTGCGCGATGTGCTGGGTGCACTGCAGGGGCTGCGTCCGCTCATCCTCAAAGGCACGGCCTTGGCGTATGACCTCTACGCCGCGCCCGAGCATCGCCCGCGTGCGGACACCGACCTCCTCGTCGCGGCCATCGAACCGGTGCGCGAGGTTCTGCTCGCCCGCGGCTTCGTCGAGCATTCCACCAGTGGCGACGAGCATGGCGTGCGGCAGTCGACGTTCACGCGCGTCGATCGCGCGGGGCTCGAGCACGCGTACGACGTGCACTGGTCGATCACCAACTCCGCGCTGTTCGCGGACGTGCTGCGTTACGAATCGATCGAGCCGGTGGTCGTGCATGCGATCGCGCCGCACGCGCTGGCGCTGTCGCATCCGGAAGCGCTGCTCATGGCGTGCGTGCATCGCGTGGCGCATCACCACGACAGCGATCGCGTCATCTGGCTCGCCGACATCGCACTGCTGCGCGCGCGCATGACGCGCGGCGAGCATGACCGTTTCTGGCGGCTGGCCGCGGAACGGCGCATGGTCGGCGTATGCATGCGGGCCATCGAATTGACGGCGGAGTGGTTCGGCGAAAGCGGGCCGGGCGTCGAAGAGTTTCTGTCCGCCGGCGAGATCACGCGCGACGAACCTTCGCGCGTCTTCCTCGATCGCGAGCTCACGTACGGCGCGGTGACGCTCGCCAACCTGCGCGCGCTGCCGTGGCGTGCGCGCGTGACGCGGCTGCGCCAGCTCGCGTTTCCGCCCGCGACGTTCATGCGCGAGAGCTTTCCCGAGCGCGGCCGCTCCGCGCTGCCGTGGCTGTACGTCTATCGCGGCGCGCGCGGCATCGCGCGGTTGTTCCGGAGAATCGGCGCGAAGTCATGAGCGGGTCCGCCGCGGTCCGCTTCGACGACGCGCCGCTCGAATCACGCGTTCTTCGTCGTCTTCGTGGGCGGCGTGCGCATCGACGAAGACGCGTACGAGCCGCCGCGCCTGCTTTTTCAGCATCGGCTGACACATGGGCGTCGATCGTGCAGCAGACGCGTGCAGAGAGCTGCGAGCTTATACTTTCCACACGGATTGCAGAAAACGCTGACCAGTACGGACGTTCCCAGCAGACATTCGCGGTTGGACTCGGGATATGGCTCAGCCAACGAAATGGATGACAGCGCCGCGCAGGCGTGACGCGAGGCCGCGCCCGGCGCGCTACGGGACGGTGCGCGCGCTCACCCGTGAGACCGTATGCAACCAGAGGAAGGACGGCGGTTCGAACGCGGTCTGCCGCCGGACGTAGTGATCTTCCACTACCGCGTCTACGGCCTCGCTCTGCAGTCCTCGATGGCCATCGCCGGCCTCGAGCCTGTCTCTTCCGGCGCCTGGGGCTCTGGCCCGGAATCGCAGGCCTTCGACGCCGGAAGCGCTGATCCCGATTGCACGCTCGTCCTCGGCGACGTCGAACCGCTCCCCGAAACCGTCGACGAAGACGTGACCCGCGACGGCGACACGTTCGTCTTCGTCTATCGCGACGGCACACGCTTCCGGATCGAAGAGCGCGGACGGCGCATCGTCACGGCCTGGGAGTCGACACCCGAAGACATGGCCACGTATCTCCTCGGGCCGATCCTCGCGTTCGTGCTGCGACTGCGCGGCACTCTGGCCCTGCACGCGAGCGCCGTGCGCGTCGGCGACGGCGCGTTGCTGTTCGCGGGCGCGGCCGGCGCGGGCAAGTCGACCACCGCTGCTGCGTTCGTAGCACGCGGGTCGGCGATGCTCGCCGACGACGTCGCCGCGATCGACTGGCGCGAGGGCGTCCCTTTCGTGCGCACCGGCTACCCGCGCCTGCGTTTGTGGGACGACTCCGCGGCCGCGCTCTACGGCGCCGCGGACGCGCTGCCGCTGCTCACACCGACGTGGGCGAAACGCTTCGCCGATGCCCGCGCCTCGTTCGCCGGCGAAGCGGCCCGCGTGCGCGCCATCACCATCCTCGGACCGCGCGACGCGAGCACACACACGCGCCCGTTGCACGGCGCGGAAGCGGTGATGGCCGTGCTCGCACGCACCTCGGTGCCCCACCTCCTCGACGCCACGGCGCGCGCCGAAGAGCTCGCGGAGATCGCCCGCCTCGTCGACACCGTGCCCGTCTACGAGGTGCGCGCCCGCGAAGATCTCGCCGCGCTGCACGAAGTCGTCGACATCATCGAGGCGGTCCTCGTATGACCATCCGCTCCGCCCCCGGCGTGATCGTGCGCGAAGTCGGCGACGAGTTCGTGATTCTCGACCTCGAGCGCGGCGTGTATTACGGCTTGCAGGACGTCGCCGCCCGCGTCTGGCAATCCCTCGCCGCCGGCCACTCCATCCCTGAAACGGTGGAGACCCTCCTCAGCGAATACGAAGTCGAGCGCGAGCAGCTCGAGGGAGATCTGGCGCGGCTCGTCGAGGAGTTGCGGGAGGCGGGGTTGGTGCTGGTGGACTGAAATGGAGAATGGAAAGATCGGGGATGGGGATCACGTGAGCCAGCCCTCCGATTTTTCAGTGTTCAATTTTTCATTTCCATTCTTCTCCCGCCACCGTTCACCCCTCCCATTCCCCCACCCGTCCCCGGCGAAAGCATTTCGCCCCGCCGTGCGTTAAACACGCTTCATGCGCAGGCTGCTGATCATTTCCGCGTGCTGGACGTTCGTGGCGTTCTTTTTCGCCGCGCACATTTCCCTCGCCAGCGCCGCGTTCGGGCGCCCCGAGCCGTTCGGCCGCGCAATCGCGATCTACATGACGTGTGCGGTGGCGTGGATCGCGTTCACGCCGCTCATCCTCCGTCTCTCGCAACGCTTCCGTATCGCCGCGCCGAACGTCGTCCCGCACATCGCGGTGCACGCGCTCGCGTCGGTAGCCTTCATGTTCGCGGGCTTCACCTGGTTCATCGTCGTGGCGCCGTACACGGTCGGGCCGCCGTTCGGCACGCGATCCTTCGTGGACGGCATGAAGGCGCTGCTCGCGAGCCAGTTGCAGTTCGAGCTGCTGCGTTACTGGGCCGTCCTGGCCATCGAACACCTCCTCGCCGCCTCGCAACTGCGCGCGGAGCTCGCGGAGGCGCGCCTCGAAGTGCTGCGCCGCCAGCTCCATCCGCATTTCCTCTTCAACACACTCAACAGCATCTCGGTGCTGATGTTCGAGAACGTCGCGCAGGCCAATCGCATGCTCCTGCGTCTCTCCGAGCTGCTGCGCGCCGGCCTCACCACCGACTCGCCGCATGAAGTCAGCCTCGAGCACGAGCTCTCCTTCCTCGAGCGCTACCTCGACATCGAGCGCATCCGCTTCGGCGAGCGTCTCACCGTCGACATCGACGTCGATCCGATGACGCTCCGCGCACGCGTCCCGAATCTCATCCTGCAGCCGCTCGTCGAGAACGCGATCCGCTACGGCGTCGCCGCAGTCGACCGCCCGTCGAAGGTGGCCATCCGCGCGGAACGCGACGGCAGCGAACTGCGCCTGCACGTGCGCGACGACGGTCCCGGTCTGGCGCGCAACGCGAAGCGCGGCGTCGGCCTCTCGAACACGGAAGCACGCTTACGGCAAATGTATGGTCCCGCGCAACGGATGGAGCTGACGACCCCCCGCAATGGCGGGGTGCTCGTGAGCATCGCCATCCCGTTCCGTGACGCGGCGGTCGTGTGATGCGCGTCCTCATCGTCGACGACGAGCCTCTCGCGCGCCGCGGCCTGCGCCGTCTGCTCGAAAGCGAAGCGGGCATCGAGATCGTCGGCGAGGCAGGCAGCGGCACGGCCGCGATCGAAGCGATCGAGAGGCTGCAGCCCGGCCTCGTCTTTCTCGACATCCAGATGCCGGAGATGGACGGCCTCACCGTCGTCGCCACGATCGGTCCCGAGCGCATGCCGCCCGTCATCTTCGTGACCGCGTACGACCAGTACGCGATCCACGCCTTCGACGTGAACGCCGCGGACTACATCCTCAAACCGGTCGATCCCGACCGCTTTCACCGCGCGCTCGACCGCGTGCGCAAACAGAAGCCGGACGACCTCGAAGCCCGTCTGCGCCGCGTGCTGGAGTCCGCGCTCCCGCAGCGCAACGAGCGGCTCGTCGTGCGCTCGACCGGCAAGATCCAGTTCGTCAACGTCGGCGACATCGACTGGATCAACGCCGAGGATAATTACGTGCGGATTCACGCGGCGGGGAAGACGTATCTGATGCGGGAGACCGTGTCGGGCCTCGAACAGCGCCTCGACGCGAACGCGTTCGTGCGCATCCGCCGCTCGACCATCGTGCGCGTCGACCGTATCCGCGAAGTGAAACCGCTCCTCAACGGCACGTTCGAGATCCTGCTGCACGACGGCACCCGCGTCGTCTCGGCGCGCCGTTTCCGCGATGCGATCGAGCAATTGATCCGCTGACTAACGTTTCGCGATCGGGGGCGTACAAAGGTCCATGACCCGACACGCGCTCGTCTTCGCCGCCGTGCTGCTCCTCGCCGCGTGCAGTACGCCTGTCAAGACCGGCACGGACGCGCAACTGCGCGACATCGACGGGTTCGTGACGAAGACGCTCCGCACGCTGCCCGAGGTCCCGAGCATCGGCCTCGCCATCGCGCTCCCCGACGGGCGCTCGTACACGCGCGGCTACGGTTACGCGGATCGCGAACGCGGCATTGCGTCGGACGCCGACACCGGGTACTACAACGGCTCGAACACGAAGGCGTATACCTCACTGCTCTGCGCGATGCTCGCGCAGGAAGGCGTGCTCGACCTCGACGTGCCGGTGTCGAAGTACCTCCCCGAGCTGCAGTTCCCCGCGCCGATCGAGCCGTCGCAGACGACGCTGCGCCGTTTTCTCTCGCACACGTCCGGCATCGCGAACGACGCCATCGTGCTGCGCACCGCGTTCACGGGCGAGCACACGCCCGCAGAGCTGATCCGCATCCTCGGCCTGAGCAAGCCCGGCAAGGAAGGCTTCCGCTACGACAACCTCGGCTACGTCGTGGCCAGTCTCGTCCTCGAGCGCATCACCGGAAAGAAGTGGCAGGACGTCCTCGACGAGCGCCTTTTCGATCCCCTCGGCATGTCCCGCACCACCGCGTACATGTCGGAGGCGCGGCGCCAGCGCATGGCCCTGCCGTACGACATGACCAGCACCGGCGCGATGGCGCCCACCGAGTACGGCTGGAAGGACGATTCGATGATGCACGCCGCCGGCGGCATCGTCACCACGCCGAATGATCTCGTGAAGTTCCTGCGCAAACAGCTCGCGCACGATCCGGCCGTGCGCGTGACGCAGAAGCAGGAGATCGCCACCACGCGCGACAGTTTCCTCTTCGACGGCACCGGCTACGGCTTCGGCTGGTACCAGGCCGACCTCCACGGGGAGGAACTGCTCTGCCACGGCGGCGGCTACGAGGGCTGGCGCTCCGTCTACTCGCTCCTTCCGCGGCGGCAGATCGCCGTCGGCGCGTTGACGAACGCCGGACTGTCGCACTCGCCGCTCGAGCTGGTCTCCGCGTACGCGTACGACCGTCTTCTCGACGTGCCGGACGTCGACAAAACGTACGAAGAGAAGCTCGCCCAACTGCGCGCGCGTTTCGACAAGGTCAAGCAGGCCCAGATCGACGAGGCGCAGAAGCGCGCGGCGCGCCCATGGAGCCTGCAGCATCCGCTGTCCGCGTACGCGGGGCAGTACGACCATCCGGCCGTCGGCACGATGACGGTCGAACAGCGCGGCAACACGCTCGTCGCGTCCGTCGGCCGCCTGAACGGCACGCTCGAGGCGTACATCGAGCCCGAAAGCGCGCGCGTCGTGTTTGCCGGCAACGGCGAAGTGCTGCAGTTCGTCTTCACGCGGGGCGATACGCCCGATGCGCTGAAGTGGGGCGAGGAAGTGATGACGCGGCGCGCCCGCTGACCCCGCGGCCTCGACCGGTCGTCCCTCCGACGACCGCGGAATCGCACGCGCGTGCTGTACTCGGCGGCGTCATGAGAAAGCTCATCGCGCTGCTGCTGTTCTCCGTCTCGCTCCCCGTTTTCGCCGATGACGCTCAGAAGATCCGCGCCGCGGCCCTCGATTACGCCGAAGGCTGGTACGCCGGCGATGCCGGGCGCATGAACCGTGCGGTTCATCCCGATCTCGCCAAGCGCATCGTCGAGCAGGGGAAGGTCGACAGCACGACCGCGGGCGAGCTCGTCGACGGTACGCGCCGCGGCTACGGCACGAGGACGCCGAAGCAGATGCGCCAGGCCGATGTGCGCATCCTCGACGTCTTCCGCAACGCCGCATCCGTGCGTCTCGAGATGCACGGCTGGATCGACTACATGCACCTCGCGAAATTCGGCGACGAGTGGAAGATCGTGAACGTGCTCTGGGAGAAGAAAAAATGAGAGTGCTCGCGGTTCTGCTGTTGCGCTGCCGTTGTTTACGCTGCCGTTGTTCGCGGAGCTGCCGCGCCGCGGCATGGGCGGACTCGCGCTCGCCGAGGAAGAAGCAGGCGTCGTGGTGCGCGACGTCTTTCCCGGACTCCCGGCGGAGAAGGCGGGACTGGAAAAAGAAGACGTCATTCGCAGCATCGACGGCCAGCCCGTCACGCAGGCCGCGCAGATCATCTCCCGCCTCGGCAAGACGAAAGCGGGCGACGTGGTGAAGCTCGAGTACCTGCGCCGCGGCGAGGTGAAGACGGCCACGCTGCACATCACCGAATGGCCGCGCGAAACGAGCGCGACGTACGACGCGACGTACGGCGAGGTGACGGCGGACGGCAACCGCTATCGCACGATCGTGACGAAACCGAAGAGCGGCACGCCCGCCGCGACGCTGTTCCTGGTGCAGGGCGTCGGCTGTGCCACCGTCGACAATCCGCCGCCGGGACACAGCTACCGCGCGCTCGTCGAGTCGCTGTCGCGCCGCGGCTTCGCCACGCTGCGCGTCGACAAGCCGGGAGCGGGGGATAGTGAAGGAGGTCCGTGCGTCTCCGCGGATTTCCACACGGAGGTGCGTGCGTATCGCGCGGCGCTGGCGTCGGTCGGCGCAACGAAGAACGTCTTCCTCTTCGGCCACAGCATGGGCGGGATCATGGCCCCGCTGATCGCCGACGCGCATCCGTCGCTGCGCGGCATCGTGGTCTACGGCACGACGTACCGGAGCTGGCTGCAGTACACGCTCGACAACCTGCGGCGGCAGGCGCGCCTGCGCGGCGAGTCGTACGAATCGATCGCCGAAGAAGAACGTCGTGCAGAGAAATTCGGCGCCCTGTTTTACGCGCAGCAGGTGCCGCTGGAGAAGATCCTCTCCGAGCACCCCGAGTATCGCGAATCGTTCCCCGACGGCACGTATGCGGGAGGCAAGGCTGGCAAGTATTTCCAGCAGATGTACGCGGCGCCGCTCGTCGAGGCGTGGAAGAAGACGAAGGCGCCGCTGCTCGCGGTCTACGGCGCGTCCGATTTTCTGACGGACGCGAACGAGCATCGCCTGATTGCCGACGCGGTGAATTCGTGGCGGCCCGGCACCGCGACGTTCGTGCAGCTCGAAGGGATCGATCACTGGCTGCGCACGGCCGCGGATCAGAAGACGAGTCTCGAGCAGGGGCCGAGCGGCAGCGCGTACGACGACAAGCTCGCGGAGGCGTTGTCGGCGTTTATCAAGGAGCACGCGCAATGAGGATGGTCGCGGTGCTCGTGCTCGCGGCGTCGCTCCAGTTCCAGCGCAACGAACCGCGGCAATACGACTTTGCGGATCAGGCCGTGCTCCCGCCGACGTTCGGCGCGGGCGAGTTCACGTTCGAGCTGTGGATCAAACCGGACGCGTCGTTCCCCGTCGGTCCGACCGACCGCGGCACGATCGATCAACTGAAGAACTGGAGCGAGTCCGATCGCCGTCCGTACAGCGCACCGGGGTGGTGGTACGAGGGCAACTGGCTGCTCGACGGGCATTCGCGTCCCGCAGGCTTCGGCGGCACCGACAGCCGCGCCGGCACCTTCAGCCTGCAGTTTTTCGGCGGCGGGCGTCTGCGCTGGATGTTCGCGGACGACGATCGCATCGTGCCGGTGGGGATGGTCTGGACGGTGCAGCCCGCGCCCGCGAAGAACGCGCCGTCCCTGCTCGACGGTCAATGGCATCGCATCGCCTGCGTGCGCCGCTGGACCGGCGAGTCGGGAGCGGATCTCGAGCTCTGGATCGACGGAGCACTCGTCGCGAAAACGAGCATCCCGCAGCGCGTGAACATGCGCAGGTTCTGGGACTCCGTGCCGCACCCGAACGACCCGAAGGAGCTGGGCGGATGGGCGTGGGGCGCCGAGGTGATGACGGCGTGGGATTTCTACTTCACGCAATACGAGGACTACAAAGGGCTCCTCGACGACCTGCGCTTCTACGACCGCGCCAAAACGCCCGCGGAGCTCGCCGCACCTGCCGGCGACCGCGGCCTCGTCGGCCATTTCGCGTTCGACGAAGGCACCGGCACGATCGCCCGCGACCGCCTCGACCCGAATCGCACGATCACGCTGCGCGGCGTTCGCTGGAGCGGGGAGGACGCGCCGCGGTAGGCGCTCCGGCGAGAAGCGTGCGTTCCGGCCAGGGCGACGAGCTGCCGACGGCATCGACCGCCGGCAGCCTTCGGACGTAGCCCGAGCGGCAGCGCCTACTCCCGGTACAGCAGAAACTCGTCGCGCAGGCGGGCGAACTCGCGCAGCGGGTCTTCCCACTCCGCCACCCAGTCGTCCACGTTCCCGCCGCTCTCCACGATCTCCCGGTATTGCGAGCTGCCGGCGAGCAGGTCGATCGCCAGGCGGTCCGAGACGAACTCGTACGTTTCCGTGCGCCACTTGAACTCGTCCGGGTTCATGTCGCGTGCGACCTTCACGCACCAGAGTCCCGTGCGGTACGGCTCGAACGTCGCGCGATTCGTCACGTGCATTTCCACGCCGCCGCAGACGCGGTTCGCGTGCTTGTGGAACGTCGGCATGAAGTAGTGCGGGCGGAAGCGCACGCCGGGGAGGTTGAGCTGATTGAGCTTGTCGGCGAGCTTGAACGAATCGAGCCACGGCGCGCCGAAGAACTCGAACGGATGCGTCGTGCCGCGTCCTTCGCTGAGGTTCGTGCCTTCGATGAGACACATGCCCGGATAGACCGTGGCCGTGTAGACCGTGGGCATGTTCGGCGAGGGGATGACCCATGGCAGTCCCGTGTCGCCCCACCACATCGAGCGGCGCCATCCCTTCATCGGCACCACCACCAGGTTGCAATCCAGCTTGTGCACCTCGGCGTAATACCGCTTGAACCACAGCGCGAGCTCGCCCGCGGTCATCCCGTGCCGCGTCGGCAGCGGAAACATCCCCACGAAGCTCGAGTACTTGTCCTCGCGGATGTTCCCTTCGAGATGCACGCCGTCGATCGGATTGGGGCGATCGAGGACGATGACCTGCAGGCCGAGGGTGGCTGCCTCGCGCATGCAGAGCGCCATCGTGTAGATGAAGGTGTAGTAGCGCGAGCCGATGTCCTGCAGGTCGATGACCAGCGCGTCGAGATTGCGCAGCACTTCACGCCGCGGCGCGAGATCCGACTCGCTCTTCCCGTACAGCGAATAGACGGGGAGGCCGGTCAGCGGGTCGACCGAATGTTCGATGTGCGCCATGTCCTGCGCCTCGCCCCAGATCCCGTGCTCGGGACCGAAGAGCGCGGTGAGCTTCCACCCCCGCCCGGCGAGGAGCAGCTTCACCCCATGCTGCAGATCGCGCGTGACCGCGCTCTGATTCGTAACCAGCCCGATGCGCTTGCCCTGAATGCGGAAAGGCTCGGCATCGATGAGGACCTCGAGGCCCGGTAAGACGTTCAAGTCAGCTCCTTCAGAGCTGAATGCAGAATGCAGAATGCAGAACGGAGAATGAAGAAGGACATGGTCCGCGGCCGGTCCTCTTCTTCATTCCTCATTCTGCATTCTGCATTCTGCATTCAGCCTTTCTCATGTTCTGTCTCTCCCGCCAAGAGCTCCAACGCATGCGGGATCAGTCCGAGCACGGCTCCCAGATTCTCGACCGCACCGCGCTCGCTACCCGGCAGATTCACGACCAGTGCCGTTCCGCGGGTGGCGGCCTGCGCGCGGGAGAGCGGGGCCATCGGCGTTTTCTGAAGGGACGCCGCGCGCATGACCTCGCCGAAGCCGGGGATGAGCTTCTCGCAGACGCGCATCGTCGCGTCCGGCGTGACGTCGCGCGGCGCGATGCCGGTCCCGCCCGTCGTCACCACGAGACGATTGCCCGCTTCCGTGGCGTCGATGATGGCTGTGGCGATGAACTCGATCGTGTCCGCGACGATCACGATCGCGTCGACCTCGCATCCGTTGGCGATGAGCAGGTCGCGCACCGCCGGACCCGAGCGATCCACCCGCTCACCCCGCGAAGCTGCGTCGGAACAGGTGATCACTCGTGCGCGTATCATTCGCGCGCGATTCTAATGTTGCGCACCGACTTCTCCTACGATCTCCCTCCCGAACGGATCGCGCAGGAGCCGCGCGAGCGCGGAAAGTCGCGCATGATGGTCGTCACGCCGGACGGCATCGAGCACGACTCCTTCGCGAATTTCGCCAGCCGTCTCGGCGCGCGCGACGTCCTCGTCATCAACGACACGCGCGTCATCCCCGCGCGCCTCTTTGCGAAACCGAAAGGCCAGATGCAGAAGCCGATCGAGTTCCTCCTCACGCGCGAGCGCGATCCGGTGACGTGGGAGACGTGGTGCCGTCCGGCGAAGCGCGTCAAGCCGGGCGACGTCGTCGAGTTCTCCGATGCCCTGCGCGCCGAAGTCGTCGAAAAAGAGGAAGGGACGGTAGTGATCCGTTTCCGCGGCGACCTGTCCGAGATCGAGCGCATCGGCATCCCGCCGCTGCCTCCGTACATCGCCCGCGGGGAAGCGCGCGAGTCGGACAAGGAGTCGTACCAGACCGTCTACGCCGCCGCGCGCGGCGCGATCGCCGCCCCGACCGCGGGACTGCATTTCACGCCCGAGATCCTCGACGCCGTCGCCGCCCGCGGCATCGACATCGTGCGGATCACGCTCCACGTCGGCATCGGCACGTTCAAGCCCGTGAAGGTCGAGCGGATCGAAGACCATCGCATGGACACCGAGCGCTACGACATCACCGCCGACGCCGCCGATCGCCTCAACGCCGCGCTCGACGAAAAGCGCCCCATCGTCGCCGTCGGCACGACCAGCGTGCGCACGCTCGAGAGCGCCATCCGCGCCGGCAAAGGACGCTTCATCGCCGGTCACGGCGAAACCTCGATCTTCATCACCCCCGGCTTCGAATTCCGCGCCGTCGACCGCCTCCTCACGAACTTCCATCTCCCCGAATCCACCCTGCTCATGCTCGTCTCCGCCTTCGCCGGCGTCGAAGAAATCCGCAACGCGTACGCGGAAGCCATCCGCGAGAAGTATTTTTTTTACAGTTATGGTGATTGCATGTTCGTGACGGGCGAGGAGCCGTAGACCGGATCGAGCTATAAAGCGTTAGAGCTATAGAGCGATAGAGGGGCTCCCGCGGCCACGACCCCGTGCCTCTCCCTCTACAGCTTTACAGCTCTACAGCTTTACAGCCTTACAGCTCTACAGCTCTACAGCGTTACAGCTCTACACCTCGACAGCTCACCTGCAGAAAGGACCCCATGAAACACCTCCTCATCCTCCTCCTCGCCACTCTGACTCTCGCCGCCCAGGCTCCTCCAAAGAAAGCCGATCCGAAGAAGCCGGAGAAAGCGGAGCAGGAGCCGCGGCCGGTGCAGCAGGAGTTGCAGAAGCAGGAAGCGCAATCGAAGGACGCGCCTGCGCCCGTGCAGCCCGCGCCCACGCCGGCGGGAGCCGTCGCGCCCGCGACCGAGCCGGAGAAGAAGGACGAGAAAAAGTGGGACGTGATGAATCCTCCCGGCCCTTCGTATGACGTTCCCATCGACGTCACCGAAGGGACGTGGATGAGCGTCGACGTCTCCCCCGATGGCCGTGAGATCGTTTTCGATCTCCTCGGCGACCTCTACGTCATCCCCATCGGCGGCGGCGAAGCGAAAGCGCTCACCACCGGCGTCGCCTGGGACATGCAGCCGCGCTTCTCGCCGAACGGCAAATGGATCGCCTTCACGTCCGACCGCAGCGGCGGCGACAACATCTGGACGATGAACCGCGACGGCTCCGAGCCGAAGCAGGTCACGAAGGAAACGTTCCGCCTCCTCAACCAGCCGGCGTGGTCGCCCGACAGCGAGTACCTCGTCGCCCGCAAGCACTTCACCTCCGAGCGCTCCCTCGGCGCCGGCGAAATGTGGCTCTACCACCGCACCGGCGGCGACGGCCTGCAACTGACGAAGAAGCGCACCGACCAGAAAGACACCGGCGAGCCGGCCTTCTCTCCCGATGGTCAACATGTTTACTTCAGCGACGACGTCACGCCCGGCGCGATCTTCGAGTACAACAAAGATCCCAACGGCCAGATCTACGTGATCCAGCGCCTCGACCGCCAGTCCGGCGAGGTCGAGCGCTACGTCACCGGTCCCGGCGGCTCGATCCGTCCGACGCCCTCGCCCGACGGCAAGTCGCTCGCCTTCGTGCGCCGCGTCCGCTACGTGTCGACGCTCTTCGTGCGCGACCTCGAGTCGGGCCGTGAGACGCCGATCTTCGACGGTCTCGATCGCGACATGCAGGAGACGTGGGCCGTGCACGGCGTCTATCCGTCGATGGCGTGGACGCCCGATTCGAAATCGCTCGTCTTCTGGGCCGGCGGCAAGATCCACCGCATCGACGTCGCGACGAAGCAGGTCGCGAACATCCCGTTCCACGTCAGCGGCACGCGCCGCGTGCAGGAGGCGGTGCGCTTTCCCGTCGAAGTCGCGCCGCGCAATTTCGACGTGCGCATGCTGCGCTGGGTCGAAGTCTCCCCCCGCGGGAACCAGATCCTCTACGGCGCCCTCGGCCACGTCTACGTCAAAGACCTGCCGAACGGCACGCCTCGCCGGCTCACGAAACAGAACGACCACTTCGAGTTCTATCCGACCTGGTCGCGCGACGGCCGCTCCATCGCGTACGTGACGTGGAACGACGACACCCTCGGCACGATCCGCGTCGCACCTGCCACCGGTGGCGAAGGCCGCGTCGTCACGACGCAGCCCGGCCATTACATCGAGCCCGCCTTCTCGCCCGACGGCACGAAGATCGTCTATCGCACCACCAGCGACGCCTTCCTCCGTTCCGGCCTCTGGTCCGAAAACCTCGGCATCTACTCCGTTCCCGCCGCGGGCGGCAAGTCGGCGCTGATCACGAAAAAAGGTGCGTTGCCGATGTTCGGCGCGGCGAACGATCGCGTCTTCTTCGTCACATTCGAAGAGGAAGGCAAACGCGCGTTGCGCTCCGTCGAGCTCGATGGCAGCGACGAGCGCCAGCACGTCCTCTCCGCGTTCGCCACCGATTTCGCGATCTCGCCCGACGAGAAATGGCTCGCCTGGACCGAAAACTTCGATGCGCACGTGACGCCGTTCGTGCGCACCGGCAAGAGCGTGGAGATCGGACCGAAGATGACGTCGACGCCCGTCACCACCGTGACGAAGGACGCCGGCGAATTCCTGCACTGGTCCGGCGACAGCGCACGCCTCTACTGGTCCCTCGGACCGCAGCTCTATTCGCGCGATCTCCGGGACGCCTTCGCCTTCCTGCGCGACGGCACCCAACAGGCCGCGCCCGAACCGCAGCCGGTTCCCATCGGCTTCTCCCGTCCGTATGACGTGCCGAGCGGCAGCGTGGCGTTCACCAATGCGCGCATCGTGACGATGAGCGGCGACGAGGTCATTGAGAACGGCACAGTCGTCGTCGAAGGCAATCGCATTACCGCCCTCGGCGCGAACGTCGCTGTCCCCACTGGCGCCAAAGTGATCGACGCCGCCGGCAAAACGATCATGCCCGGCATCGTCGACGTGCACTGGCACGGCTCGATGGGCGCGGACCAGCTCATCCCGCAGCAGAACTGGAACACGTACGCCTCGCTCGCATTCGGCGTGACCACGATTCACGATCCGTCGAACGACACCGCCGAGATTTTCACGTCGAGTGAAATGGCGAAAGCGGGACAGATCGTCGCGCCGCGCATTTTCTCCACCGGCACGATCCTCTATGGCGCGAAATCGCCGTACAAAGCGGACGTCAATTCACTCGACGACGCACTCGCGCACCTGCGCCGGATGAAGGCCGTCGGCGCAATCAGTGTGAAGAGCTACAACCAGCCGCGCCGCGATCAGCGCCAGCAGATCATTGAAGCGGGACGGCAGACGAACATGATGATCGTCCCCGAGGGCGGATCGCTGTTCCAGCACAACATGTCGATGATCGTCGACGGGCATACCGGCATCGAACATTCGATTCCCGTGTCGAAGATCTACGACGACGTCGTGCAGTTGTGGAGCAAGACACGCTCGGGGTACACGCCGACGCTCGTCGTCGGCTACGGCGGCAACTGGGGCGAGAACTACTGGTATCAGAACACCAATGTCTGGGCGGACGAGCGTCTCCAGACGTTCGTGCCGCGCCGCGTGCTCGATCAGCGTTCGCGCCGCCGGGTCATGGTGCCGGAAGACGAGTACAGCCATCTCGATAACGCGCGGGTCGCGAACCGCCTCCACGAGGCCGGCGTGAGCGTGCAGCTTGGCGCGCACGGACAACGCGAAGGTCTCGCCGCGCATTGGGAAGCATGGATGTTCCAGCAGGGCGGAATGACGCCGCTCGAAGCGCTCCGCGCCGCCACCATCGACGGCGCCCGTTACCTCGGCATGGATCGCGAGATCGGCTCGCTCGAACCGGGCAAGCTCGCCGACCTCATCGTCCTCGATCGCAATCCGCTGGAGAACATCCGCAACACGCACTCGGTCCGCTACACCGTGGTCAATGGACGCGTCTTCGACGCCGCGACGATGAACGAGATCGGCAATCACCCGCGTACGCGCAAGCCGTTTTTCTTTCAGCAGTCCGGCGGCGAAACGTGGGGCGCGGCCGCGACGGTGAACGCTACGCACAATGACGATTGAGGAGGTGTCAGGCTTCCGGGCACGCCGTCCAGGCGAAACCTCCCGGAAGCCTGACGCACGACTCCCGACGCCAATGACCTACTGCAATTCCCGCAGAATGATCCTGAGCACCTCCTCATTGAACGTTCCGTCAGGGCCCTGCATCATGCTCTGGCGGAACGTCGCCGCCTTGTTGAACCAGTGATCGGTCTCGGGGAGGCGGATCAGTTTCCCCGAGCCCGGCAACCATGAGTCGACCGCCGCGGCGAGCCATTCCGCATCGGTCTCGCTGGCCACGAAATCGGACGTGCCCCAGATCGCTACGACCGGCAGTTTCGCTTCCTTCCACTCTCTGGCCAGGTTCGTGTCGTAGATCTGCTGGAAATACGTCACCGGTTTTCCCGCCGCATAAGAGCGCCCGTCGGGAAAATGCTGGCGCATTTGCGGGACTTCCTGCAGCGCTTCTTCCATCGACTTTTTCTGCACGAACAGCAGCGCATTGAACTTCTCGAACTGCTTCTCCTCGTCCGCCATGACGTCGAATGCGGTGCCGCCGAGGCGGGACTGGCGGCGGCTGTTCTCGAGCATGTAATACAGCCAGCTGTTGAAGCCACTGCCGTAGACGATCGCCTTCTTCACTGGCGCCGCTTCGGCGATCATCGGCGCCATGATGCCGCCCATGCTGTGGCCGAAGAGCGAGATGCGTGCACTGTCGACATACGACTGCGCGGCGAGCCATTGCAGGCCGGCCTGATAGGCGCGCAGCTCCGTCCGAAAATCGACCTCGGGGCACGGCCCGCCTTCACTGTCCCCGGTGCCCGGTTTGTCCACGCGCAGCGTCACATATCCGGCGCGCGTCACGGCGTCGAGGATGTGCGTGTCGTAGCCGTCCTTCGGATCGTCGACGCTGAAGCAGCCGAGACCCTGCACGAGATACAGTGCGGGCGCTTTCGCCACATGACGCGGCTTCGTCACGATGACGCGGTACCGCGCACCATCGGCAGATACGGAGTCGTACAGGACGTCATACGCATTGCTGCTGATGCGCGGCGCCTCGCGCAGTTTCACGTCGAAGGACTGCTTCTGTCCGCCGCGCAGTAATTCGACGCGGAGGATTTCGCCTGCTTTGTGGCGGCGCAGTGAGGCTACGAGCTCCCGCGGGTGCGTCAGCAGCGCGCCGTCGAGCGCGAGGAGTACGTCGCCTTCGCGAATGCCCGCTTCCGCGAAGGGGAGCCCCGGCGTCACCGCCTGTACGGCGAGACCGTTCCGGATGCCGAGGGATTGCTGCGATTCGGGCGTGAGAGGGTGGGCGGCGACACCGGCAGTGAGACGGCGCGGGAGGACGTCCGCCGATGCGGAGAAGCACAACAGCAGGAGGATGGGAAGGATGCGTTTCATGCGGCCGATGTTACGGAGGCGTTGCGGCGTGCTCGGGGCATTGTTGCAGAGCGGCGACAGTGTGGGACGAACTGCCGGTGGTGCGGGACCGGCACCCTTGCGGCGTCGCGCATGCACGACGAAGATGCGAGCCCAGTGAACCGCGTCCTCACCCGCAGCCTCGTCATTGCCGCCGCGATCGTCGGCGGGTGGAGCCTCATGGGCGCGTTTTTCGTCTCGCAGGACCTCGTCCTGACGATGCTGCGCCGGAACGCTCCGCTCTACGAGATCGCCTACCTCGGCACGATGAGCGTGATCGTCTGGATGCTCCTCACGCCGTTCGTGCTCTATTTCGGACAAGGCTCCGCGAGCGTCCCGCGCCTCATTGTGCGCGTCGTCGCGATCACGCTGATATTTTCACTGCTGCGCACGATTCTCAGTGTCCTGATCCTGCCGTGGACGGACCTGCGGCCAATCGTCCGGGAAGACTGGGGCCAGGTCCTCCTCGTCAGCTTCCACAGCAACGTCACGCTGATCCTGCTCGTGCTGGGGATGCGCATCCTCTATGACAGCGTGCGCACCATGCGTGAAAAGGAGCGCCGCGCACTGACGCTGGAAGCGCAGCTCGCACGCGCCCAACTGGAGCATCTGCGCTTTCAATTGCAGCCGCACTTTCTGTTCAACACCATCAACGGCATTGCCACGCTCGTGCATACGAGTCCGCATCGCGCCGACGAAATGCTCATGGATCTCGCTGCATTACTGCGCTCCACGCTCGATCTCAGCCGCAGTCACACCATTCCGCTGCATCGCGAGCTGGAACTGCTCGACCATTACGTGCGCATCCAGCAGATGCGGTTTCACGATCGATTGAAGGTCAGCCGTAAAGTCGACACCGCCGCCCTCGGCTGTCCCGTGCCGCCGCTGCTCCTGCAGCCGCTCGTCGAAAATTCGCTGCGGCATGTGATCGCACAGCGCCCCGCGGGGGGAAAGGTGGAGATCCGTGCGACGCGGGAGGCGGAGCGGCTGCTGTTGCGTGTCATAGACGACGGGCCGGGGTTCGATCCCGCCACCGCACGCCTCGGCGTCGGAATCACCAATACGATCGAACGGCTCGAACAGCTCTATCGCGGCGCTGCACACATCGATTTCGCACACAGGGACAACGCGTTCGTGATCACGATCGACATTCCTGTCGAGGATGCGCCGTGATCCGCACACTCATTGTGGACGACGAGCCACTGGCTCGCGCGCGCGTGACGATGCTGCTGGCCAGTCATGACGACGTCGAGATCATCGGCGAGGCGGGGGACGGTGCGTCCGCGCGTACGGCCATTGCGAACGAGCGGCCGGATCTCGTGCTGCTCGACATCCAGATGCCGGGCGGCAATGGTGTGAAGCTCGCGGAGTCGTTGCCGGAGCCGCGGCCGGTGATCGTGTTCCTCACGGCGTATGACAGTCACGCGGTGGAAGCATTCGACGCCGCCGCGCTCGACTACGTCCTCAAGCCGATCGATCCGAAACGTCTGGCGTTGGCGCTGGATCGCGTGCGCCGCCAGCTTGCGCAGGGCATCCAGAGCGCGGCCGAGTTTCCGGATCGCTTCCTCGTGCGCAAGAGCCGCGGGCGGCGCGTGGTCGTGCGCGCGGCGGACATCGAGTGGATCGGCGCCGAGCGTAATTACGTGCGGCTGCATACACCGGCCGGTTCGCACCTGATGCGCGACGCGATCGGCAGGCTCGAGGAGCAGCTCGATCCGGCGCAATTCGCACGCATCCATCGCAGCGCGATCGTCAGTCTCGAATACGTGAGCGAGCTCGACACGGACGCGGACGGCAGTCTGTACGTGACGCTGCGCAGCGGACAGCGACTGAGCGTTGGCGACAGCTATCGCGATCTCTTTCAAAGACGGTTAGGGAGGGCTTTATGAACATTCCATTTCTTTTTGCTGCATTGCTCGTCGTCGCCAATCAGGGCGGCGGCAGCATCTCGTTCGTGGATCGCTCGTCGATGAACGTCGTCAAGACCATCGAAGCGGGACTGGGACCCCACGAAGCCGCGGCTTCGCCGGACGGAAAGCGCGCCGCCATTACGCTCTACGGACGCCAGTTGCCGAGTCACGAGCTGTTGATCGTCGATCCGCGGCAGCAGACGATCGTGAAGCGCATCGACCTCTCGCCGAGCGAGCGCGCGCACGGCGTGACGTGGCGCCGCGGCGGCATCTACATCACGCTGGAAAAGGAGAACGCGGTGGCGCGTGTCGATCCGGACAAAGGTGCTGTCACCTGGCGCGCGAGTACGAAGGGGGAGCTCGGACACATGCTTGCGGTCTCCGGGAACGAGCGCAAGGTCTATACGGGGAACATGAAGACGAACGACGTCTCGGTCATTCGTGTGGGCGAGGCGGAGGCGTACAAGACCATTCCCGTGGGCGCGGGTCCCGAGGGGCTTGCTCTTTCGCCGGATGACCGGGAGCTTTGGGTGGCGCATCGGAAAGGGGGAGGGATCTCCATCATCGACACGACCACCGATACCGTCGTGGCCACGATTGCGCCGGAGCTCTACAGCGCGCGCGTCACGTTCACACCGGATGGAAAAAAGGTGCTGCTGTACGACATGCCGACGCGCAGCGTGGTCGTGTTCGATCGCGCGACGCGCAAGGAAATCGGACGGGCCGTGCCGCGGGAAGGCGTGCCGGTGGGCGGCGTCGTGGTGGACGCGAAACGCGCGTACATCCTGCGGTACCAGCCGGATGCCGTCGTCGAACTCGACCTGGAGCAGATGCAGTTCGGACGGGCCGTGGAGACGGCGCCGATGCCCGACGGCATCGCTCCGGTCACGATTCCGTAGCGCTGCCGCGGCTCACCAGTAGGTGGTGGTCACGGTGCAGTCGCCCGTGACCACCGCCTGACAGGCCATGCGCTCGTCCTCCGCAAATCCGCGGGCGTGGCCGAACCGCAGCTCGATCGAGGTCGGGGGGCTGAGGTTCTCCGCCCCGGTGAGGACGCGCACTTTGCAGCGTGCGCAAACGCCCACGCCGCCGCAGGAGTTGCCGAGAGGGGCGGACGTACGGCGGGCGACGTCGAGCAGCGTCTCGTCGTCGCGGGCCGCGGCCTCTTTGCCGAGCGGCGTGAATGTCACGACCTTTGACGGGGCGTTCACCGGGATTTCGCATCCGCGGACAAAACTTTCGTCCGGATCCGGCGTCTATTACAGCATGAGAACACAGCGTACAGAGGGTAGTGAAATGACCAGGAAATCCGATGAGACGACCATCGCAGAACAGATCGTGAGCATTCTGCCGGCCGGCGTCGCGCGCCAGTTCTCTTCCGAGCGGGACACGATTCGCTACGCGGTGCGCGCCGAGGGGCTGAAGCTGCGGACGATCGTCCTGAGCCGGAAGTCGCTGCGGAAACTGGCCGAGGATCCGGCGGCGGCGGTGAAGATCGAGTACCTGCAGCGGGACCTGCTGGCCACGGCGGAGCAGCGTTGCGAGTTCCGGTACCCGCGGCCGGTGGTGCATCCGGCGGTGAAGATCACGTTGACGCTCCCGAAGCTCGCCCACGCCTGAGTGGCGCCGGGCAGGGGGCGGCCCGGGCTTCGACCCGGCGGCCACTCCCGAGAGTCTGCATTTCTGACGGTTCGCAGGTTCGTGACTTGATTTTCCGACGATTCGGCGCCATGTTGTCGTCATGGCTGTCGAACTGGATGAACTCGACCTTCGCATCGTCGACCTTCTTCTGAGGGACGGCCGCACGCCCGCGGCCCAGATCGCCGAGCAGATCGGTCTCTCGCGCCCTGCGGTTGCCGATCGCCTCGACAAGCTCGAGCGCCTCGGCGTCATCCGCGGCACGACGGCCGTCGTCGATCCCGTTGCCCTCGGCCGCACCATCACCGCATTCGTCGCCGCCCGCGGCGCCACCATGTCGTCCGGCGCGTGGAAGAAGTTCCGCGAGCTGATGCAGCGCGACGAGGTGCTCGAAGTGCACACCGTCGCCGGCGACGATTGCTATCTCATGAAGGTCCGCGCGGAGTCGATCGGCGCGCTCAACACGCTCGTGCAGCAGCTCAGCGCCGCACCGTTCGGGTTGTCGACGCGCACGACCATCGTCATGCAGACGCATTGCGAAAAGGTCGGCGGCATCGATCTCGGCGGAGGAGGGGACAAGTGAAACACGAGCGCGCCTGGGCCTACGCCGCCTTCGCCATCGTCTGCGTCGTCTGGGGCACCACGTACCTCGGGATCGCCATCGCGCTGGAGACGATTCCGCCGCTGCTGCTCACCGGCTCGCGCTTCGTCGTCGCCGGCGTGATCATGCTCGCCGTCGCGAAGCTGCGCGGCGAGACGATTCCGACCGACGCACGCACGCTCGGCCATCTCGCGCTCATCGGGTTTCTGATGGTGGGTGTCGGCAACCTGGCCGTGGTGTGGGCCGAGCAATGGGTGCCGAGCGGACTCGCCGCGCTTCTCGTCGCCACCGCACCGTTCTGGATGGCGATGATCGAGTTGTTCCGCAGCGGCGGGGAACGCGTCGGCACCCGCGGCGCGATCGGCATGGCCATCGGTTTCATCGGCGTGGCGCTGCTCGTCAGCCCCGGGACCTCCGGCGCGTGGAGCCTGTACTTTGTCCTCGGCGCGCTCGCCATTCAGGTCGGCGGGATCTGCTGGCAGCTCGGCTCCGCACACGGAAAGTACAACCTGCGCCACGTGCCGCTGATGGCGTCGTCCGCATTGCAGATGCTGTTCGGCGGGGCGATCGTGACGGTCGCCGGTTTCGCGATCGGCGAAGCGGAGCGTTTTTCCCTCACGCCGCGCACGCTCGCCGCACTCGTCTATCTGACGATCTTCGGCTCGATCATCGCGTACAGCGCGTACGTGTTCGCCCTCGCGCACCTGCGTACGACGGTGACGTCGCTCTACGCGTACGTGAATCCGGTCGTCGCGGTGTTCCTCGGCTGGCTGATCCTCAGCGAGCCGCTGACGGCGATGTCGATCTTCGCGATGGTGGTGATCCTCGCAGGCGTGGCGCTCGTGCAGACGGCCAGTTGGGGGAAGAGCGCGACCACGGCGACCCCCGCCGAGCCGGTGAAGAAGGCGGCGTGATTCTCCCCCCGCCGGGAGGCCTCGTCGTCTCCGGGTGGGGCGGAAGTTATCCGTCCTTCTTCACAGCCTCGATGATCTCGCGCAGTTGCGCATCGGCCGAGGCGAGCGGCAACTGGCAGGTGCCTGCGCCGCGGTGACCGCCGCCGCCGTAGCGGTCCATCAGTTTGCCGACATCCGTTTTCGACGTCCGGTTGAAGATGCTGTGGCCGACGGCGCACACGATGAACTCCCCCTTGCGCCCGTCGAAGATGCGCACCTGGATGTTCGCCGCGGGGAACATCGTGTACACGAGGAAACGGTTCCCCGCGGGAGGGTCGCCGGCTTCGCGGAGATCGGTGATGATGGCGTTCCCGTCGACGCGCGAGTGCTTGCGCGTGAACTGCTCGAAGGCCGTGGACTGCTGGTGATAGCGATCGACGCGCTCCTTCACGTCGGCGTCGGCGAGCACCGCGTCGGGATCGTCAGGATGCTGCGCGATGAGATCGATCATCTTCGACATCAGCTCGCGATTGCTGATGCGGTAATCGCGGTGATAGGCGAGACCCGTCCGCGGATCCATGACGTACGACAGCAGGATCCAGCCGGTGGGATTCGTGACCTCGTCCATCGTGAGCTGCGCGGCGTCGGAGCGATCGACGGATTCGAGCAGCCGAACGTACTTGCGCAGCTTCTCCGAGTCGTAATGCTTGTAGACCACGCGTGCGGCCGACGGTGCGATCTCGAAGCGGCCGCGATACGAGACCGTCTCGTCGTGGCGCACGATCTCGCTGGAGTGGTGATCGAACCAGAGCCCGACGCTGGAGACGTACGGCAGGTTCGTGAGGATGTCGTTGCGTCCGACGGCAACCTTGCCGTCCTGCACGTCTTTCGGGTGGACGAACTCCACGGAGTCGATCGGTTCGACCTCCCGCAGAAGCACAGCGCAGACGAGTCCGTCGAAGTCGGAGCGAGTGATCAGCCGCATGGCGCGGGATTCTAGCAGCCGCGGCGCTAGGAACCCGTTTCGAGCAAAGCCTTCAGCCGCTGCAGATCCTCTTCGACCTGTTTCGCGGGATCTTCGCCGAGGATCTTCGAGACCTTCGCGCCGACGACGCCGGCGGGCGGATCGTAGCGCAGGATCACGCGCACGTCGGTGCTGCGTCCGTCGCCCGCGGGCGTGAAGTGCACCGAGCCCGCGTTGTCGATCTGGCTGCCGTCCATCGAGCGCCAGCCGATGAGCTCATTCGGGATCTCGTTGATGATCTCCGCTTCCCAGTTCACGGTCGTGCCGGCCGGACCTTTCGCGGTCCAGTGCGAGCGCTTGTCGTCGCGCACCTCGACCGACTCGAGGTTGTTCATGAAGCGCGGGAGATTGTCGAACTTCCGCCAGAACGAGTAGATCGCTTCCGGCGCCGCGTGGATGCGTACCGATTTTTCGACGCGCACGCCGCGGCCGTACGGGACGCTGACCTGGCGGCCGTCGTCTTCGGCGGTGGAGAGGCCCATCGACTCGTAGACCATGCAGTGCCCGGTGGCGCCGCGCCACACGAGTGCGCCGCCGACGGCGCCGAGGACGAGGCCGGGGAGCGAGCGCATCTTGAGGCCGTACGCGGCGAGAGCGCTGCCGGCAATCACCGAGATCCAGCGTTCAGGATCGCTGACGTTTTTTGCGGAGGCGCTGAAAACTTCGTCTGTCATAGCAGAGCCGTTACGGCGCACGAAGTGTGCCTACTACAATGCGCGGCATGCCGACCGCCGCCCCTCCCGTCCGCCCCGTCACCATCGACGAGATCCGCGCCGCGCGCGAGCGGATCCGCGGCGTCATCACGCGCACGCCGCTCGTCCGCCTGCTGCATGGCGTCGAAGGCGCGCCGGAGATCTGGCTCAAGCTCGAGAACCTCCAGCCGATCAACGCGTTCAAGATCCGCGGCGCGGCGAACGCGGTGGCGCTCCTCGAACCCGAAGAGCGGAGCAAGGGCGTGTGGACGATCAGCGCGGGCAATGCCGGACAGGGCGTCGCGTACGCCGCGCGCGAAGCGGGCGTCCCGTGCACGGTCGTCGTCATCGAGACCGCCGCCGAGACGAAGATCGACCGCATGCGAGCCCTCGGCGCGAACCTCGTGAAGGCGCCGTTCGACGCGTGCTGGCGCGCGATGGACGAGCGCGCATTTCCGGGAGTCGAAGGGACGTTCGTCCATCCGTTCGACGACCACGATTTCGTCGCCGGCAACGCGACGGTCGCGCTGGAGATCCTCGAAGACCTGCCGAACGTGAAAACCATCATCGCCGCGATCGGCGGCGGTGGACTCGTCGCCGGCATCGGCAGCGCGATGCGGACGCTCGCCCCGCACGTGCGCGTCCTCGGCGCGGAGCCGGAGACGGCGGCGCCGGGGGCCGCGTCGTTCGCGGCAAAGTCGCCGCAGGTGTTCGACAAGTGGGAGTACTCCTTCGTCGACGGCGCCGGCGGCAAGAGCATCTTTCCGCGGATGTGGGAGCGGCTCAAAGACACCGTCGATGGCTCGATCGTCGTCACGCTCGACGAAGTGCGCAACGCGATGAAGCTGGCCGCGTCGAAGACGCGCGTGATCGCGGAAGGCGCGGGTGCGCTGAGCATTGCCGCAGCATTGAAAGAGACGGAAGGGCCGGTCGTCGCCGTCGTGTCGGGCGGCAACGTCGACCTGAAGAAGTTCTGCGAGATCGTGACTACTTGACGGTAGCCACGGGGCGGAAGCCGCCCGGATCGGGATAGTCGCGGCGATCGTTCATCGCCGTGATCGGCACCTCGATCACCGGCACCGTGTAGCCCGCGACCGTGGCCGTTCGGCCGGTCGGCGTCGGCTTCGCGTTGTTGCCGACGATGCGCACGATGATCTTGCTCGGATCGCGCACCGTGGCGCCGCCGTTCTGGAGGATCACGTCGGGGATGATCACGTCGGCCGTGCCGGGGACGTTCTCGAGCACGATCCTCGCGGACTCCGCGCCGGGCGCGTTGAAGCCGAGGATGGCGTTGCCGGGAGGGACGTCGAGGACGACGAACGCGCCGTTCTCGGCGATGCCGCCGGACGCGTACTCGGTTCCCTCGACCCACACCGACGTCGACGTGAAGAGCTGTGCGCGGCGCGCGATCTCCATGTCGGGGTGCTGTTCGGTCTTCGCGTCTTTGACGTCGAGGATCCAGCCGCGCACGCTGAGGGGCTCGCGGCTCATCGTGAACGGGGACACTTCCTTCTCGCCACCCTTGCACGCCGCGAGGAGGAGAAGCGCAATTCCGAGGAGTCGGCGCGTCATCGGGGCGAGAGCGTATCACGTGCGATAATCGCGCGGCCGTTGCCATGAAACGACTCCTCTCTCTCGGTGCTCTCGCTCTCCTCACGCTCGCCTCGATCGTTCTCGCGCAAACGTCCGGTCAGGCAACGCTCCGCACGCCCACCGGCTCGTTTCCGTTCACGTACACCGAGCAGTCCGGGCAGCTCTACGTCTCCGCCGGCGACGTCGTCTCCGGCCTCGGCGGCACGATTGCGCCGGACGCAAACGGTTTCAAAGTCACCATCGGCAACGCGACCGCGGCGTTCGGTCCCGACTCGCGCTACGGCGTCGTGCGCGAAGACCTCATCGAGATGCCGGTGCCACCGATCGCGATCGAAGGCAAGCCGTTCGTGCCGTGGCAGTTCTTCCAGGGATTTCTGAGCAAGGCCGCGTCGCAGGACGTGATCTGGGACGCCGCCACGCGCACGCTGACGGTGCGTGCGGCGACGCGCGATGCGGTGGGCGTGACGGTGTCGCTGGCGAACGTGCAGGGGATCTCGAAGATCGTCCTCACGCTCAGCGCGCCCGCGGAGTACGGGATCGTGAAGGAGCCGCAGGCGTATGTCGTGCGCTTCCGCACGCCGGTACGCGCGCCGTTCGGCGAGCAGGTGTACGAAGATCCGCACGTCGCACGCATCACGTTCGCGGGGAGCGATCTGCGCATTCATCTCACCGCACCGGAAGTGGCCGGCGACGCGTATCAGCTCGAGAATCCGCCGCGCATCGTGCTCGACTTCCGCAAAGGCGCCGCGGCGGCGCCGGGCACGCTGCAGCCGACGCCCGTGCAGAAACCGCAGGAGTTGCCGGGCATCCGCACGATCGTGATCGATCCGGGACATGGCGGACGCGAGGTCGGCGCTGTCGGTCCGGGAGGTCTGATGGAGAAGGACCTCACGCTGACGATCGCGCGCAAGCTCGCCAACGCGCTCGCGAGCAAGCTCGGTACGCGTGTGATCCTCACGCGCGAAGACGACAGCGTCGTGTCGCTCGATCAGCGCACGGCACTGGCGAACCAATACAAGGCGGACCTCTTCCTCTCCGTCCATCTCAACGCGGCCGTGGTGAAGGACGCGAAAGGTTCGGAGACGTATTTTCTGTCGCTGGAGGCGAGCGACGAGCTCGCGCGCAAGGCGGCGGAGAACGAGAACGCGGCGTCGGGACATCAGAGCTCGGACCTCGATCTCATCCTGTGGGACCTGGCGCAGCAGTCGTACCTCGGCGAGTCGAGCCGTTTCGCGCAGGCCATCCAGGAAGAGCTCAACTCCGCGACGGCCGTCGCGAACCGCGGCGTGAAGCAGGCGCCGTTCAAGGTGCTGGTCGGCGCGACGATGCCGGCCGCGCTCGTCGAGGTCGGCTTCATCTCGAACCCCGAGGAAGAGGCGAAGCTGCAGACGGACGAGTTTCAGTCGCTGATGGTCGAGGCGATCTCGCGCGCGGTGCAGCGCTACAAGACCGATTACGAGACGCGCATCGGCATCATCCAGCCCGCGCCTCCGGCGGCGACCGCGACCGCGCCTCCGGCCGCGACCGGCACCGCTCCAGCCGCGCCCGCGAAGCCGAATCCTCCAGCTCCCGGAACGCCGCAAACGAGGACGGAACGCTAGAGTGAAGCGCGTCGCAGTGATGGCGCTCGCGATGCTCGTCATCGCGGGTGCGTGCAAGAAGAAGAGCGAGACGGCGGCGAACCTCAACGCCGCGAACAAAGTCGCCGTGCGGCGCGTGAACCTGTACTACGAGACCGCGCAGATGCTGCTCGCGCCGGAGCCGCGCAATGTGGCCCTTCCGGAAAGCGCGGCCGCGGCCATCCCGGTCGTGCTGCGCGAGCTCGTCAAAGGTCCTGCAGCGCCGACCTCGCTGCGCCTCTTTCCTGCCGACACCGTCGTCCGCGGCGCGTACCTCCTGCCGGAAGGAACGGTCGTGGTGGATTTAGGTGGGAAAACCCTGACGGATGGATGGGGAACCGGAAGTCATCAGGAACTGATGGCCGTCTACTCCGTCGTGCAATCGGTGACGGCGAACTTCCCCGACGCCAAGCGCGTGCGGTTCGTGGTCAACGGAACGCCGGCGGAAACGCTCGCCGGACACGTTTCGCTGTCGAAATCGCTGGGGCCGCTGTCGTATCTGGTGGATCCGCGCGCCCGCTGAATGGTCGTTCACTAGTCTGTTTCCTTTTCCGGGAGTAGACCGAACGGCCGTTTTGCTTTAGACTCGTGAACGACCCGCAAATGACAGTTATCCCTCAGAAAATCAGGGCCTTGTCACATTGCGGTTACATTGAGAAAAGTTTCACAAAGTCTGTTAGAATGCAGCGCAACGAATGAACAAAGGTTTACTGGATGGGCTGGCGGGAGCCGCTTTCTAGCTGTACAAGCCTGCCTCTGTTGTATCCGCCTTTTGACTCTTCCTTGAATCTTACCGACCCGACAAAACTCGCCCCCGAGCGTCCCGTCCGTACCATCCAGTAGAAGTAAAAAAAAGACCCCGCCGCCCGGCGGGGTTCTTTTTTTGCCCTCGTTCCCGCGGGGCGCGTCAGGCCAGGGTGGCGACGATGCTCTCCGTCAGGAGCCGCACGTCGGCGTTGACGGACAGCCAGCGGATGGCCGCCATCGACGAATCTGCCGCCGCCAGCAGCTTTTCGCGCGGGATCCGTTCCCGCACCTCCGCCAGCTTCCGCGGGTCGAGCGACTCTTTCGGATCGAGCGCGACGACGTCGCACAGAATCGCGCCGAGGAGGGCGATGGCGTCTTTGACGTCATCGTGATCGGCAACGAGTGCCGCCAGCGCGAGCAGCGCCGCGCTCTCGCCTTTCGTGGCGTAGCGGTGCAGCAGGTCGATGATGCTCCCGGCCAGCTCTTCGCCGTCGTCGAGCAATGCGACCTGGCGGATGCGGATCTGTTCGCGCGGCCCCGTCAGAGCGCGCGCCGTATCGCCGATGTAGACCTGCTGCGAGCGCGACTTGATCGTCGGCAGCAGCAGATCGGGCGAGCGCGTGATCAGGAGGAACGTGGTGTCGCGCGACGGCTCCTCGAGCGTTTTGAGGAGCGAGTTCGATCCCGAGGAGCTGAGGGCGTCGGCGGGATCGATGATGAAGACTTTGTTGCGTCCTTCGTACGGACGCAGCGTCGACTCCTCGACGATCGCGCGCACCTGTTCGACCGCGATCATCTTCTTGTCCGCCGCCGCTTCGACAAAATGCACGTCCGGATGCGTGCGGCGATCGACGCGCTGACACGACAGGCAGACATCGCCGGTCGTTCCTTCGAGGCAGTTGAGCGTCTTCGCGACGCGCACCGCCACGTCGCGCAGCAGCGCGGGGGAGGGGCCGTGCAGGATGATCGCGTGATGCAGCTCGCCGCGGCGCGCGGTATCGAGAATCAGGGACGTGGTCGTGGTCATGAGAGGAGTTTCGGTGCGCGTGTGCGCAGCGTTTCGAGCGTGCGGGCGAAGACGTCGTCGATGTTCGCGTCGGCGTCGATGAGCGCGAATCGCGCCGGCTCCGCGACGGCGAGCGCGCGATAACCCTCGCGCACGCGGCGATGGAAGCGCGGATCTTCGGCCTCGAAGCGGCCTTCGTCCTGTTCGGCCGACGCGTTGCGGGAGACGGCGCGGCGCACGCCGGTTTCTTCGGGAAGGTCGTAGAGGAGTGTGACGTCGGGCTTCAGCGCATCGGTGGCCCAGTCGTTCAGCGTGCGCAGCCGATCGAGATCGATCAGCCGGCCGAAACCCTGGTACGCGAGCGTCGAATCCGCGTAGCGGTCGCACAGCACGACCTCGCCACGCGCGAGCGCGGGCTCGATGATCTCGGTCGTGTGCTGCCGGCGCGAGGCGGCGAAGAGGAACACCTCCGCGATCGGATCGATCACCGAAGCACTGTCGAGCAGGATGGCGCGGATGCGGTCGGCGAGCGGCGTGCCGCCCGGCTCCTTCGTCGTGACGACGGTGCGGCCGCGTTCGCGCAGGTACGCCGCGAGGCGCTGCTGCTGCGTCGTCTTGCCGGAGCCTTCGATGCCTTCGAAAGTGATGAACACGCCGTTCGTCATGGTGAGCGGAGCGAAGCATCTCAGAATGCGAGGCCCATCGCCACAGGCATGTCTTGCGGAGCCCGAGGCGCTTCGACGTCCGCGCGACTCAGGGTGCCGGGGAGCGCAGGCCGTCGCGGAGGCCGCGCAGATAGTGCTCGCGCATCAGCGTCTCGAACACGGCCGGCCGGGCCAGGAGGCGAAAGCGCTCGCCGAGACGCGCTTTGCGGCGCAGTTTCGCGAGCTGCGACTCGTCCGCGAGCTTGCGCGTTTCGAGCTCGTGCACGCCGAGGAAGTGGCCGAGCTCGGGGTGCTTCTCGTAAAAGATCGCGCCCGATCTGCCGACCGTGTACTGCCGCTTCGCGAACGAGTCGATGTTCATCGGGTGGTAGTGCCGCGTCACCGCTTTTGCGTTGTAACGGATCTTCAGACCCTTCGCGTCGAGGCGATACGCGAGCTCGATGTCTTCCCATGCGGCCGAGGGAAACGTCGTGTCGAACGGATACGCCGCCAGCACCTCGCGTGCGATGGAGATGTTCGACGTGTAGAAAAAGTTGAACGGCACGACGTCACCGTCCTTGATCAGCTTGTAGCCGAACTGGAGGCCGTAGTCGTTGATGTAGTCCATGAACGCGGTGACGCGCTCGCCGCGCGGCCAGCCGGTGTAGCCGAGGCAGGCGGTCAGCGGATCGTCGTCCGACTCGCGATGCACGCGCGCGTGCTCGGCGACAAAGCGCGGCTCGGGCACGGTGTCGTCGCCGATGAAGATGACGAACTGCCCGCTCGCGAGCGACACGCCGTGATTGCGCGCGCGTCCCGGTCCCGCATTCGGCTGGGTGCGGAAGGTGATGCCTTTGCGCTGTGCCATCACTCGGTCCGTGTCGTCCTTCGAGCCGTCGTTGACGACGATCACTTCGAAGGGCGGCGCTTCGACCTGTGCGTCCAGAGCATCGAGGACGCGCACGAGCATGTCGAGACGGTTGTAGGTCGGAATGACGATGGAGAAGTAGGGCGAGCTCATGCGGAGGCGCCACCATCAATCGCCAGCACCTGTCCCGTAATTCCGCTCGCGTCGTCGGAAAGGAGGAAGGCGATGGCGGCGGCGACTTCGTCCGCGCGAATGGCGCGCCGCATCGGGATCTGGCGAATCATCTCCCGTTTCACCTCGGCGTCGAGCTCCGCGATCATGTCCGTATCGACGAGCCCCGGCGCGACGCAGTTCACGCGGATGCCGCTGCGCGCCACTTCCCGCGAAAGCGAACGCGTCATGGCGATGAGCGCGCCTTTCGCGGCGGAGTAATTCGTCTGACCGACCACGCCGTGCAAACCGGACAGCGAGGCCACGTTCACGATCGCGCCGCGGCGCTGCTGCATCATCGCGGGCAATACCGCCTTCGTCATCGACCACGCGCCGTTCACGTTCGTGTCGAGGACTTCGTTCCACTGTTCCGCGGTCATGTTGTAGAGCAAAGCGTCCTTGCGTACGCCGGCGTTGTTCACGAGCGCGTCGAGCGCGCCGAAGCGCGACAGGACTTCGTCCGCAACGCGGCGATTCGCATCCGCGTCGCGCACGTCCGCTTCGAATGCCGCGGCGCTGCCTTTCGATTCGGCTTCGAACGCGAGCGCCGCGTCTTTCGAGCGGCTGTACGTGAAGGCGACCGTCCAGCCGTCGAGCAGCAGGCGCATGGCGGTCACGCGGCCGATGCCGCGCGAGCCGCCGGTGATGAGTGCGACCTTGGACACGGTTCAGGGTCTCAGAGGCGCAGAGTGTCGGAGTCCGGCGAATCTCTTCGGAGACTCGGCCACTCTGACCCTGCGACTAGCTTTCTTCCTCGTACTTGTCTTTGAGCGAGGCGACGACGCTCGGATCGGCGAGCGTGGTGACGTCGCCGAGGGCGCGGCCTTCGGCGATGTCGCGCAGGAGGCGGCGCATGATCTTGCCCGAGCGCGTCTTCGGCAGGTCGGCGGTGACGAGGATCTTCTCCGGACGCGCGATCGCGCCGATCTTCTCCGCCACGTGTGCCTTCAACTCCTGCTCGAATTTCGCGGGGTCCTGCTGCGCGTCGGCGCGATGGCTCTCCTTCACGATGACGAATGCGGCGATGCCGGTGCCCTTGATCTCGTGCGTGATGCCGACCACCGCGGCCTCGGCCACGGAGTGGTGATCGACGAGCGCCGACTCGACTTCCATCGTGCCGATGCGATGTCCGGCCACGTTGATGACGTCGTCGACGCGGCCGAGAAGCCAGAAGTAGCCGTCGTCGTCGCGGCGCGCGCCGTCGCCGGTGAAGTAGATGCCGGGCCACTTCGACCAGTACTGCTTCACGAACCGATCGGGATCGCCCCAGATGCCGCGCAGCATCGCCGGCCACGGGGAAGTCACGGCCAGATAGCCGCCGCCGACTTCGACTTCGTTGCCGCGCTCGTCGAGGATCTTCACGTCGATGCCGGGAAACTCTCTCGTCGCGGAGCCGGGCTTGGTAGGCACGAGTCCCGGCAGCGGCGTGATCATGATCGCGCCGGTCTCGGTCTGCCACCACGTGTCGACGACGGGACAGCGTCCACCGCCGCTGTTTTCCTGGTACCAGATCCACGCCTCGGGATTGATCGGTTCGCCGACCGAACCGAGAAGGCGCAGCGACGACATGTCGTGCGCCTGCGGCAACTGGCGGCCCCACTTCATGAACGCGCGAATGGCCGTCGGCGCGGTGTAGAACACCGTGACCTTGTGGCGCTCGATGATGTCCCAGAAGCGATCCTGCTTCGGAAAATCGGGTGCGCCTTCGTACAGCATCACCGTCGCGCCGGCGGCGAGCGGGCCGTAGACGACGTACGAATGCCCGGTGACCCAGCCGATGTCGGCGGTGCACCAGTAGACGTCGTCTTCTTTCAGATCGAACACCCACTTGCAGGTGGCGAGGCAG
>DASPHZ010000049.1:0-5258 GCA_035629395.1 Thermoanaerobaculia bacterium | reverse complement strand
GAGGCAATGAATCTCACGGTAGCCGGAACCGCTTCGTCGTCCCTGGACCATCGGCGGGCCGCGCGCGTCACCGCTTCGGGCGTTTGATCGCGCGCACCTTGCCGCTCGGTCCGCCGCCGCAGAAGAAGCGGTCGGCACCGTCGGATTCGAGGCCGGAGACGCCCATGCCGTCCGGCAGTGCCAGGATTTCCAGCGCCTCGCCGGTTTGCGGATCGATGCGGCGCACGTCGGCCTCGTCGCCTTCCCAGGTGCCGTGCCACAGCTCGCCGTCGACCCAGGTGACGCCGGTGACGAAGCGGTTCGATTCGATCGTGCGCAGGATCGCTCCGGTCTCGGGATCGATCTGATGGATCTTGCGGTCGCGATACTGGCCGACCCAGAGCGTGCCTTCGGCCCACGTCAGCCCGGAGTCGCCGCCACCGCCCGGCGCCGGGATCGTGCCGAGGAGGCGACCGGTCGTCGCGTCGATCTTCTGGATGCGATTCTCGGCGAGCTGGAAAAAATGCTGTCCGTCGAAGGCGGTGCCGGCGTGCGCGGCGATGTCGATCGAGCGCAGCGTCTCTCCGCTCGCCGGATCGAGTGCCTGCAACGTGTCTCCGGCGGCGAACCACACCTGCCGGCCGTCGTACGTGACGCCATGCACCTGCTCGATTCCGGGGAAGGGTCCGTACTCGCGAATGATCTGCGCCGCTGATCTCTTCATGACGTCACTCTAGTCACTCGCGATCGGAGCGGGGAGTAACAAGATCGTCGTGAATCCCGGCACCGGCGTCGACATCCAGCGGCGCGCCCGCCCGCGTCCGAACGACTGCACCTTGCCGGCGGCAGCAAGCGACTCGAGCGCGCGCTGCACGGTGCGCTGACTGGTGTCCAGCGCCAGCGCGAGAGCGGAGCTCGACCACGATTCGCCGTCCGCCAGTAACGCCAGCACCGCCGCCTGCTCCTCGCCATGCTCCTCGGCCAGCGGCCACGCGAGCACGACGACCTCGCTCGTGGAACGGGGCACGAACGCGAAGCCGCGCTTCGTCGCCGTCACGTTCGCGATCGGCCGCAGCGCCGCGCGAAGGCGTCCGATCTCGACGCGCAGTCGCGCGCGGTGCGATTCATCGGCGTGTTTCGCTCCGAATGCACGTGCCACGAGCGCCTCGCGCGACACGTCGTCCGGCCATGCTTCACCCAGCGCACGCGCGAGCGCGAACAACACCGGCCGCGTCGTCAGCGACACGACCGTATCGACGTGACGCACGACGCGACGACAGGCGTCGACGATGAACGTCTGGGACGCGAGCAGCACTTCGACCTCTTCGAGCCGCAGGAGTTGCTCCTCGCCATTCGCGAGCAACCGCGCGGCCGGCGTATCGAGGAGGCGCAACGCGCTGTCGACTTCCGCCGTCAACGCGGCGATGCGCGCCTCGCCGGCCGCACGTTGCGCGCGAATGAGCGCAGCACGCGCGTCGCCGATGCGCAGGCGCCGCATCGCAAGCCCTGCGACCACCAGCTCGTGCGCCGTTCTCGACGCGGGCGGGAACGGCGTCGGATCGAGCTGCGCGAGCGCACGCTCCGCCTCGTCGATCCGTCCGATGAGAAGAAGGCGCCGCACATCGAGATGCCGCGCGTGCGCCGCGTTGAGCCGATCGCCGTGAAGCTCCAGCGTCTCCCGCGCCGCGTCGAGCGTCTTCGCAGGCCAACCCAGGTCACGCGACACGAGCGCGATCTCTGCCTCGGCCACGACACAGCGCGCGCGAGCCACCGCTTCTTTCGGACCGAATGCGCGCGCCGCGCGTCGCAGCAGAATCTTCGCGCGCGCGAAGTCGCCGAGCTGCGCCATCGCGATGCCGCGAAGTGCGAGCGCGGGTGGGTCTTCGCGCAACGCGACGCGCTTCAATGCGCCGAGGGGATCACCGGCTGCGAGCGCGCGCGCGGCGGCGGTGATCAGAGAGTCCATCGAAATCCCGACACACTTGTCACTCTCATCGTTCGGCGCGCCGCCTCCAATCTAACGCACGTCGTATCGACAACGGTACGAACGACGACAGAGGAGAACACGATGACCACACACATCACCGGAACCCGCGAAGAATGGCTGGCGGCGCGCATCGCGCTGCTGCAGGAGGAGAAGGAGCTCACGCGTCGCAGCGACGAGCTGGCGCGGCGGCGTCAGGCGCTGCCGTGGGTACGCATCGAGAAGCAGTACGAATTCGACACCGAAGAAGGACGCGCGTCGCTGGCCGATCTCTTTCGCGGACGCTCGCAGCTTCTCGTCTACCACTTCATGTTCGGCCCCGACTTCACGGCCGGATGTCCTTCCTGCTCCTCGATCGCCGACGGCTTCAACGCCTTCACGGTTCATCTCGCGAATCACGACGTGACGCTGGTTGCCGTGTCGCGAGCATCGCTCGCAAAGCTGCAGGCGTACAAGCAGCGGATGGGCTGGACGTTTCCGTGGGCCTCCTCGCTGGGTCGCGATTTCAATTACGACTTCAACGTCTCGCTGACCGAGGAGCAGCAGCGCGAAGGCGTCGAGTACAACTACCGGCGCGAGGCGGCGTGGACGCTGCGCGGCGACGCGATGACGAGCGGCGGCGAAGGTCCGGTCGCGCAGCTCGCGGCGTCGACCGGGACGGACGTCGGCGCGTACACGCGCGAGCGGCCGGGCATGAGCGCGTTCGTGCTCCAAGACGGCGTCGTTCATCACACCTATTCGACGTATGCGCGCGGGCTCGACGCGCTCTGGGGCGTGTACCAGTGGCTCGACCGCGCGCCGCTCGGTCGCAATGAAACTGGCGTCTGGTGGCGTCGCCGTGATGAATACGGCAGCGTCGAGGCGCACTGCTGCGCGGCCTCCGCGTAATCGTCAGGAGAGAGTCATGATTTTCGAACGAGCTTCCGATCGATCGTTCCTCGGTGCATCGGCATTTCTGTTCATCGTCAGCGCCGCCACGACCATCGTCTGGTGCGGATCAATGTCGGCGCACGGCGGGATGTCGATGCCCGGCGGCTGGTCGATGTCGATGGCGTGGATGCGCATGCCGGGACAGAGCTGGACCGCCGCCGCGGCGTCGTTCCTCGGCATGTGGCTGGTGATGATGCTGGCCATGATGCTGCCGGCACTCGTGCCCGCACTGTGGCGCGATCGGCAGGCCGTCCGCAGCAGAGGCACGTCGCACCTCGGAGCACGCACGGCGCTGATCGGCGTCGCGTATTTCCTCGTGTGGATGCTGTTCGGAATCGCGCTCTTTCCGTTGGGAATGGCGCTGGCGACGGTCGCGATGCAGCGGCCGTCGCTGGCGCGCGCCGTCCCGATGATCGCTGGTGTGGTGGTGCTCATCGCCGGCGCACTGCAATTCAGCGCGTGGAAAACGCGTCAACTGTCGTGCTGCCGCGAATGGCCGCGCGACGGTTCATCCCGCGCCGACACGCGCAGCGCGTGGCGTCACGGTCTGCGTCTCGGTCTCCACTGTGTCGGTTGCAGCGCCGGCATGACCGCGATCCTGCTCGTCCTCGGCGTCATGGATCTGCGCGTCATGGCCGCCGTCACCGCCGCAATGACGCTCGAACGCCTTGCGCCGTCGGGCGAGCGCGTCGCACGAGCGATCGGTGTGCTGGCGATCGGCGTGGGGCTGTTTCTGATCGCGCGTGCAACCGTCTTCCACTCGCTTCTCTGAACGCGCGCCGCCGCCTCGAGATCGAGCCGTCGTTCTATGACCCGTCGGCCACCTTTGACTCCGCAGTATTTCCAGGTGGCGACGATTGTGGGCGGTGAACCGTACCGCTATGAACGGAAGCGGAGTGGTAACGCTACCAAGCGACGCGGAGCAAGCTGCCCGACTTCTTCAGGAAAGCGTCGAGGATCACCCCCGCCGCGCCGCTTCGATGGCGGCGACGTCGATTTTATGCATCGTCATCATCGCTTCGAATGCGCGCCTGGACTCGTCGCCTCCGGCCGCGAGCGCGTCGGTGAGGGCGCGCGGGGTGATCTGCCAGGAGAGGCCCCAGCGATCTTTGCACCAGCCGCAGGCACTTTCCTGGCCGCCGTTGTTGACGATGGCGTTCCAGTAGCGATCGGTCTCTTCCTGATCGTCGGTCGCAATCTGGAACGAGAAGGCTTCACTGTGCTTGAACGCCGGGCCGCCGTTGAGGCCGAGGCAGGGAATGCCGAGGACCGTGAACTCCACGGTCAGGACGTCGCCCTTCTTCCCGCTCGGGAAATCGCTCGGAGCTTTGTGGACCGCGGTCACTTCACTATCAGGAAAGGTCGCGGCGTAGAACTGCGCGGCATCGAGCGCGTCTTTGTCGAACCAGAGGCAGATCGTATTTTTGGGCGTCATGTTCGTGTGCTCCCTCGTCATTTGCTGCGGCGAACCGTTGATCGGGCGCGGAGTGTAGCAGCGGAGACGGCTCGCCCTGCGGCGAGCCGTCTCTTCGTGACGCGGCTACTGCCCCGGGAGGGGTGCCAGCGGCTGGAGGATGCTGGCGCGGTTCCCCTCGGTGTCGAGGAAGGAGACGTACTGGCCGACGCCCGGGATCTCCATCGGCTCGGTGAGGAGCCTGCCGCCGGCGGCGGTGATCTTCTGCATCGCCTCGCGGACGTCCATCACCGCGATCACGACGGAGGGAGCCTGGGCGACGGGATCGGACGGCTTTTCGTGAAAGCCGCCGTTGATGGCGCCGGGGTGGATTGCCATCCGGTCCGGCCCCGTCTCGGTGGTCCTCACGATCACATAGTTCCACATGTCAGGTCCGAGCGCGTGCGTTTCCCATCCGAACGCAGTCTCGTAGAACTTCGTCATCCGGTCCCGGTTTTCATACGCCATTTCAAAGTGAACCACGCTATCCATTGGTACTTTCCTCCTGCGTTACAGTCATTGAATTTCCGTCATTGACGACCCGCGGAGTGACCGCGCAGTCCGGTGAGGGATGCCTGGGCGAGCACGTGGCCGCGGATGATCGCGCGCAGCTTGCGCCAGGTCATCGGCGTGCCGGCGTCGTCGATCGTGGGGAGATCGAGCGCGTAAATCGTGAAGCGGTAGCGGTGCGGCGCGCCTTCCGGCGGACACGGGCCGTCGTAGCGGCGGCGGAGGAAGTCGTTCCAGGCGTTCTTCCCGCCACCGGCGAGGTCCGGCTCCGTTGCGCCGGCGTTGGCGGCGAGCTGCGTCGTCGTCGCGGGGATGTTGTACGCGACCCAGTGGATGAAACCGTCGGCGTAGCGCGCCTCGTAATCGTCGAGGATCAGCGCATAGCTCTGCGTGCCGGTGGGC